>NZ_JCBCEO010000009.1:0-35478 GCF_059862345.1 Ezakiella massiliensis | reverse complement strand
GGGGACAGTGATATAATGATGACAGATACAATAAATCCATTAAAATCAAAGTTTAAAGGCTTCCACAAAACTTTTAAACAAGACGATTTAGGATTAAGTCTGTCATCTTTTTTATTAAATTAGCAAAAAAGAAAAGAAAACATAAGTAATAAGGATTGAAGAGAATATGATAATATTTAGAATTTTTTTCAAAATCATATTGTTTCCTATTAGTATAGCGTTAAGTATCATCACTCTATTTTTAACGTTTGTATTAGGACTTAGTACAATATTTTTTAAACTGATTTCATTTATCGCTATTATGGGATTTTTGGGATCTGTTTATCATGGAGAAAAAGCACTCGCTATAGAGGCAATTATACTAGCATATCTTTTTAGTCCTTATGGTTTACCAGTGCTAGGATATTTTATTATAGAAGTGATAGAAGAGGTGAATGAAAGAATAAAAGCAATTTAAATATAAAAATAAATAGATTAAAACGATGAAAAAGAGATAGCAAAATCAAAGCTATCTCTTTTTATATGAAAAGAAAGGGGGTTATGATGAAAGAAATAGTTAAATTTGAATACTATTATGGCAATGAAGCAGAACAATATTCATTTTTTAGGATTCCCAAAACTTTATTCACCGACCTAAATTTTAAAAAACTATCCGTAGAAGCAAAAATTCTTTATGGAATTCTACTCGATAGAATGAGCTTGTCAATTAAGAATAAATGGTTAGATGAAGAAAACAAGGTATACATCATCTATACCATAGAAGAAATTATGGAAGTATTAAACTGGGGGAGAAATAAGTCGGTCAAAGTAATGAAAGAAATTGAAGAAATAGGATTATTAGAAAAAAAGAGGTTAGGACTTGGAAAGCCAAATTTACTTTATGTAAAGAACTTTATTTACACAGAAAATAATAAAACTACAGAAGTTTCAAAAGCAAACCTCAAGAAGTTTAAAAAACAAACTTCAGGAAGTTTAGAAAACAAACCTCAAGAAGTTTCAAAAGAGGACTCTAATAATACTAATATTAATAATACTGAAACTAATAATACTGATTTTAATAATACAACCCCCATATCCCCCTTAGAAAAGCTAGGAGAAAAATCAAAAAAAACTTTGGAGGAGGAAGAATTAAAAGAAACTATAAAAAAGAATATATCTTATGAAACCTTTGAAAAAGTAAGAATAGAAGAAAAGAAACAAGTAGATGTAATGATAAATGTACTTGTAAAAGCCTTAACTAGCTTTACAAACATTAAAATAGGAGGGAGGCATATATCCAATGAAAATTTTAAAGAAAGATTTCTAAGTCTTAACTATAAACACATAGACTATGTTTTGAAATACCTAAGAGAAAATGCTCCAAAGGATATTAGAAACATTAATGCTTATCTACTGACTCTCTTATACAATGCAGATGAAAGTATTAGAAACATAGAAGTCATAAAGAGAGAAGATCAGAAAAGAGAAAACTATGACTATAGTAACGATGAGGATATTTGGAGAGAATTTTTAAATACTTGATAGGAGAGGCGCATATGGAATTAATAAAAGAAATCTTAGAACAGAAAATAAAAAATGCAGAAACAAATAGTCCATCAAAAGATGAAGAAAATAGGAGTTATATAGATCAAGAAACAGGATTAAAATATTGTGCAAAATGTAAAACACCAATTGAAAAAGAAATAGACTTCTTTGGAGAAATAAAAAAAGTTGGTATTTTATGTCAATGTAAAAAAGAAAGACAAAAATTAGAGGAAGAAAAAAGAAAAGAAAATAAAAGGCTTTTAAAAATTGAACGCTTAAAAAAAGAGTGTTTTTCTGATCCTATCCTATTAAATTGGAATTTTAAAAATATGGACAAAGATAGTGAGCATGAAAAAGTAGCAAAAAACTATGTGGAAAAATTTGATGAAATATATGAAAATAATATAGGATTAATTCTCACAGGGAATGTGGGATGTGGAAAAACATATCTTGCAAGTGCCATAGCAAATGCTTTACTAGAAAAAGAAATATCAGTCAAAATGACAAATTTTTCTGTAATTTTAAATGATATGACTAACTTTGAGATTGATAAAAGTAAGTATATAGATAACCTAAATCATAAGAAACTATTAATTATTGATGATTTTGGAATGGAAAGAGATACAGATTTTGCAGCTGAGCATATCTTTAACATAATAGATAGTAGATATAGAAGTGGGAAACCTCTAATTATAACAACAAACTTAAATATATCAGCTTTAACTAATCCTGAAACTATAAAAGATAAAAGAATTTACTCAAGGATACTTGAAATATGCAGTCCCATTATATTTACAGGAGAAAATAGAAGAATAGAAAAAATGAAGGAGAAATCAAAATTAGCCTATGAAATATTAAAAAAAGAATGAAAGTAGGTGAGTGAATGCAAAATGATGATATAAATAGCAGAACAATAGCCATAGTAAAAAAAGCGGGGATAGTTACAGCCAAGCAAGTTATAAATTTGATGAAGAAAATATTAGAAATAAATAAACATAAAACACAGACAGAACAGTCAAGACCCTTAGAAAAATTTAAAAAAGTAAAAGTAAAAGACCTTGTAAAAAAAGGTAAAGTAGAAACCTTAGAATTAAATGACATAGACTTAAAAGCATTGAAAAAAGAATTAAAAAGATATGGGGTGAAATTTTCCATAAAGAAAGATTTAGAAAATGGAAACAACATTATCTTTTTTCAAGCAAAAGATATAAAAGTAATGGAACAAGCTTTTAAAAAGACAGTCCAGAAATTTACTAAAGATAAGTCAAGAAAGAGAAAATCTGTAATAGAAAGGCTTAATAACTTCAAGGATAAAGTCAAAGATACTATTGACAGAGATAAGGTTAAACATAAGCATCAGGAACAAAGTTTATAATAAAAGCACTTGGATATATAATATATATGATGAGAAGGCATGAATAGCTTTATTGTTGAATACTATGAAAAAGAAGATGGAATCATCCAGTAGAAGAATTTCTCTTATCTATAGATAAACAATGAGAGCAGAAGCATTAGGGAAAAAACTAAAAAATACCTTTGAAAGTAAAATATAAGTATAATGGTGGTTTAAAATGACAAATAAAAGAATATGTCCCATATGTAACTCAAAGATGAAGCAACAGTTTATAGGTCTATTACATTGCAAGTGTGGTATAAGCTATCATAGAGATTTAGGATATTTTAAAAGAAATGAGAATATGATTTTTGTCTTGGAAAGAAAAAAGATAGGTAAAAAAATAAAACAAGTTCCAGTAATAAGATATAAAAAAGATAAATAAAATACTAATGGGTAGAGAAATCTACTCTTTTTTATGGAGAGGAAGTGGTTAATTCGAAAATACTAAATGAAATAATAAAAGATATAAAAAATGTTTTTAAGATAAGAGATAAGAAGAAATTTGTATTAGAAAATCTTCCTTACCTCTTATTTTTTTATATAGGAAATATCTTTGCAAGCCATGTCAACTCTTATGTAGGAGGAGATATAATAGATAGAATTCTAGTAGCTTTTAGTCAAATAGATACTTTAAACTATATTCCATCATTAAAAATAAAAAACCTGATACCCAGTCTAATTCTATCAGTAGTTATTAAGTTAATCCTTATACAGAAAAAGAAAAAAGCAAAAAAGTTTAGAGAGGGCAGAGAATATGGATCGGCAAGATGGGGAAATGAAAAAGACATTGAGCCATACATTGACAAGAAGTTTGAAAACAATGTGCTATTAACTCAAACTGAAAGACTTACCATGAACAATAGACCTAAAAATCCAAAATATGCGAGAAATAAAAATGTATTGGTAATTGGAGGTTCTGGTAGTGGTAAAACAAGGTTTTTTGTAAAGCCAAATCTCATGCAAATGCACTCTTCATATGTAGTAACCGATCCAAAAGGAACATTAGTCTTGGAATGTGGGAAAATGTTGGAAAGAAATGGATATGAGATAAAAATACTAAACACAATAAACTTTAAAAAATCCATGAGATATAATCCCTTTGCATACTTGAAAAGTGAAAAAGATATTTTGAAATTAGTACAAACAATAATTGCAAATACTAAGGGAGAAGGAGAAAAATCAACTGAGGATTTTTGGGTGAAAGCTGAAAAACTCTATTACACAGCACTTATAGGATATATCTGGTATGAAGCTCCTAAAGAAGAACAGAACTTTACAACTTTACTTGCTATGATAGATGCAAGTGAGGTAAGAGAAGAAGATGAAAATTTTAAAAATGCAGTAGACTATATGTTTGAAGCATTAGAAAAAGAAAAGCCAAATCATTTCGCAGTAAAACAATACAAGAAATACAAACTTGCAGCAGGAAAAACTGCCAAATCAATCCTTATATCCTGTGGAGCAAGGCTTGCTCCATTTGATATTCAGGAACTTAGGGACTTAATGAAAGAAGATGAACTGGAGCTTGATACACTTGGAGAAAAGAAAACAGCTTTATTCGTAATAATATCGGATACAGATGATACATTTAACTTTGTAGTATCAATAATGTACTCACAATTATTTAATCTATTATGTGATAAAGCAGATGATGAATATGGCGGAAGACTTCCTGTTCATGTGAGATGCCTACTTGATGAATTCGCAAATATCGGCTTAATTCCTAAATTTGAAAAGCTGATAGCAACTATTAGAAGTAGAGAAATATCAGCAAGTATAATACTGCAAGCACAATCTCAATTAAAAGCAATCTATAAAGACCATGCAGATACAATAGTTGGTAACTGCGACTCTACACTCTTTTTAGGAGGAAAAGAAAAAACAACAGTAAAAGAATTATCAGAAACCTTAGGAAAAGAAACCATAGACCTATATAACACATCAGAAACAAGGTCAAATCAAAAGAGTTTTGGACTAAATTATCAAAAAACTGGTAAGGAACTTATGAGTCAAGATGAAATAACTGTAATGGATGGTGGTAAGTGTATATACCAACTAAGAGGAGTAAGACCTTTCTTGTCTGATAAATTTGATATTACAAAGCATAAGAATTACAAGTTGTTGGAAGATTATGATAAGAGAAATATATTTGACATAGAGAAATACCTACAGAGAAAAGATGAGGTTAAGTTAAAAGAGAGTATGGTAGTTGAAATATTAGATGAATAAATTTAAAATTAGAAGTAAGATAGCTATTTAGGAAAGATTAAAAGGAAATACTTGACAAAAAATATTTTATAACATATAATAATGTCAACAGCACCCGACACGCCTCTTAACAATGCGGACCAAGTCGGGTCATTTGATTTTAGGAGAAAAAATGAAAAAAATCCACCAAGAACCGATTAGTATAGAAAATCAAGTAAAAAACTTAATAGACTTAGGACTTTTAGTAAAAGATAAAACTTATGCTAAGAAAATTCTTGGAAGAATATCCTATTACAGGCTGATTAAAGCTTATAGTGTCACATTAAAAAAAGATGGAAGATATATATCAGGAATAAGTTTTGAAGATATTGTAAGTTTATATAAATTTGATAGAGAACTTAGACAACTCATATTTGAAATAATAGAACATATTGAAGTTTCTTTAAGAGCAGTTATCACAAACTATTTTTCTTTAAAATATGGGAATTTTGGTTACAAAGATTTGTCAAATGTGGGAAAATATAAAAACAGATATAAAGAAGCATTAAATGATTTAGAAAGAGAAACAAAAAGAAATAGACGCTCACCCTTTATAAAAAACTTTAAAGACAATTATGAAGGTGGAGAAATTCCACTCTATGCAGTGATAGAAGTAGCGAGTTTTGGAACCTTATCTAAAATGTATAAGAATATGAAAAATGAAGATAAAAGTAAAATTGCAAAAGTCTTTCATACAGAATACCATTACTTTGAATCTTGGATAGAAAATTTTGCCTATATAAGAAATATATGTGCCCATTATGGCAGGCTATATGGAGCAAAGCTTACAAAATCACCAAAGCTATATAAAGAATATTTAAAAAATAATATTTCAAACAATACAATATTTGCTACATTAGTTAATCTTAAAATAGTTTCTGAAGAAGAAAATTACAAAAATTTTTATCATGATCTAACAGCACTAATAGCAAGATATGAAAATATTGAATTAAGACATGTTGGCTTTATAGAAAACTGGAAAGAATTACTAAAACCATAAAATTAAATAGAGAAATTTACACCGAAAAAAACATTTCGGTGTTTTTTTATGCCCAAAGGAGGAAGAATGAAATATATACGAGATGAGCCGAAAAAATAAGATACAGAGAAAAATGAAATATTAATGAATTAGAAGTAGAAGCGATAGAGAAAACTATCGCTTTTTTTATGGAATAAAGGAGATAGAACAAATGGAAAGAGAAATGCTAAATATTAATGGAAATCTAGTAGGAGAAATAAAAACAACTGCAATAGATACAAAGGAAGGAGAAAAAGAGGTAGCTAACTTCACAATAGTTAGAAAGAACAAAGAAGAAGGAAAGGTTAAAAAAGAATATATCTACTGTAATCTCTACGGGGAAAAGGCAAAAAGTGTGAAGGAATTTAAAAGTGGAGAATACATCCATATTTTTGGATATTTTAAGGAAACAAAAAAAGAAGACAAGATATTTAAAAATTTTATAGTAAAGCACATAAATAAAATTAAAAAAGAAGAAAAAGAGGAGGAAATATAAATGGAATTTTTTACACAAGCAGTAAATGTATTAAAAATATTAGTTACAGCAATTGGTGCAGGGCTTGGAGCATGGGGTGTTATCAACCTGATGGAAGGTTATGGGAATGACAACCCTGGTGCTAAATCTCAAGGCATTAAGCAGCTTATGGCTGGAGGGGGAATTGTACTCATAGGTTTAAAACTAATACCGCTATTAGCAAACGTGTTAAAATAAAATGTTTAATATAGTAGATAAGATCAAAGAGTTTTTTTCGGAGATACTTATTGATATGATCAAGGAAAATTTAAGCGGAATGCTCCTTGATATAAATGACAAAGTATCAACGATAGCAAATGAGGTAGGAAAGACTCCGAGTGGATGGAACTCGGAGGTTTTCCACTTCATAAAGTCTATTTCAGAAAATGTTATACTTCCCATAGCAGGTCTTATCATAACGGCTGTACTATGTATTGAATTAATTCAAATGGTAATGAACAAAAATAATATGCATGACACAGATACCTTTGATTTTTTTAAATATATGATAAAAATGTGGATAGCAGTATGGCTTGTATCTCATGCTTTTGACTTTTCTATGGCAGTATTTGATGTGGCACAGAATTTAATAGGAAAGGCAGCAGGTGTAGCAAATGCTAGTGCAAAAGTTTCTCCAGGTGATATAGCTAATATGGTAGATAGCCTAAAAGGAGAGTCAATAGGAAAATTAATGACTATAGTATTAGAGACAGCCATTGTAAAGATGATAATTCAAGGGATATCAATACTCATTACAGTTATTCTATACGGCAGGATGATAGAAATATATATTTATACTTCAGTTTGCGCCATACCTTTTGCCACAATGGGTAATAAAGAATGGGGAAGTATTGGAACAAACTATATAAGAGGGCTCTTCGCACTTGGCTTGCAAGGTTTATTCTTACTTATATGCGTAGGAATTTATGCCGTACTTGTTAAGACTTTAAATATATCAGACATACACAAAAGTATTTTTGAATTACTAGGATACACATTAATACTTGGGATAACTATGATGAAATCAGGAAGTATTGCAAAATCAATTTTAAATGCTCATTAATAAAAAAGGAGAAGATGATGAAAATTAGAAGAAAAAAGGACAAAAAAATTAATTTAAAAACACTTGGAACAATAGGACTCCCAATACTTTTAATAGGGGGATATATTACAAGAGAAATACAAAATAGAATGATTATAAGAAAAACATTGGAAGTTTTAGATAATAGAGAAGAAACGAATGAAAAAGTCTTAGAAATAGCAGTGAATATGGGAAAATCATTAGAAGATTTGAACAGAGAAGATATATATGGCTTTTACTTAGAGGGTTTAGAATAATGGCTTATGTAAATGTCCCAAAGGACTTAACAAAAGTAAAAACAAAGGTAGCTCTAAATCTAACAAAAAGACAATTAATTGGCTTTACAATTGCAGGTCTAATAGGCTTTCCAGTATATTTAATGGTAAAAAAAGTGCTGCCTAATGACCTATCTATGTTAATCATGATAGGTGTGTCTTTTCCTATAATATTTGCAACTCTTTATGAAAAGGACGGGATCTATTTTGAAAAATATTTAAAGTATATTATAGATAAGAAAAGACAGACAAGTATAAGGATATACAAGACAGAATGTATTTATGATATAAAGAAACAAAGAAAGGAAAGGAGTAAATGAATCAAATACAGAAAAAACAACAGAAAAAATTAAATCAAGAAAAAAGAAATTTAAAAAAACAAAAAGAAGATTTAAAAAGCATTAGTATAAGTCAAAAAAAGATGAAAAAAGCAAATATTTCTAAAGAAAAAGGAAAGCCCAAAAAGAAGCTTTCCTTTTTTGGTGGGAAGAAGAAAAAGAGCGTTCAGGAAACAATCCCTTATTTAAGAATGTTGAGAAATGGGATTTGCCAAGTTGAGAAGAACAAATTTAATAAAATGATACGTTTTTTAGATATTAACTACCAGCTTTCAACAGAAGAAGATAAGGAAAGTATATTTAATGAATTTTCAAGTTTTTTAAACTATTTTGATCCAAGTGTTGATATAGAACTTTCATATATTAATCGCATAGGAAAAAATGAAGAAGTAGAAAAAAACATCAATGTTCCGGATAGAAACGATTCATATAATGAAATACGAAAAGAGTACAGGGAAATGCTAAAAAATCAGAGTCAAAAAGGAAATAATGGACTTACTAAATATATGTATATCACCTTTAGCTTACAAGCACAAGATTTAAAAGAGGCAACTACAAGACTTGAAAGAATGGAAATGGATATATTAAATAACTTTAAGCAGATGGGAGTAAAAGCTTATGTATTAAGTGGATATGAAAGGTTAAAGGTTATTCACGATATATTAAATCCGAATAAGAATTTTGTTTTTTCCTTTGAAGACCTAAAATATAGTGGACTATCTACTAAGGATTATATAGTACCAGCATCATTTAACTTTTCATCTCACAATCAATTTAAAATTGGAGAATACTTTGGAGAAGTAAACTTTCTACAAATTCTAGCACCTGAATTATCAGATAGATTATTATCAGAATTTTTAGGAGTTGAAGAAAATATGATTGTAACATTTCATATAAATTCCATTGATCAAACAGAAGCTATAAAGATGATTAAAAGAAAAATAACAGACTTGGATAAAATGAAAATTGAAGAAAATAAGAAGGCTATAAGATCAGGATATGACATTGATATTCTTCCAAGCGATTTAATTACCTACGGTAATGATGCTAAGAAACTATTAGTAGAACTTCAAAATCATAATGAGAGAATGTTTGTCATAACTATTTTGTTTACAAATATGGAAAAAAGTAGAAAGAAATTGAGTAATATAATCTTTCAACTAAATTCAATAGCAGGTAGACATAATTGTGTATTGAAAAATCTTAACTATAGACAGGAACAAGGACTAATTTCTTCCCTGCCACTTGGAAAAAATGAAATCGAAATAAAAAGAGGACTTACAACTAGCTCTACAGCAGTCTTTATTCCTTTTACAACAGAAGAGTTGTGCTTAGAAGGAGAGAGCTTATATTACGGATTAAATGCTTTAAGTCGTAATATCATTATGACAGATAGAAAGCTTTTAAAGAATCCAAACGGTTTAATACTTGGAACACCGGGTAGCGGTAAATCTTTTTCAGCTAAAAGAGAAATTACCAATGCTTTTTTAATCACACAAGATGACATCATTATCTGTGATCCGGAAGGGGAGTATGGAAATTTAACTAAGGCACTAGGTGGAGAAGTTATAAAAATATCGCCAACAAGTAAGGATTATATAAACCCGTTGGATATAAATGTAGACTATGCCGATGAAGACAATCCCTTATCTTTAAAGTCTGACTTTATTCTTTCACTGTTTGAACTTGTAGTAGGAAAGGAAGGGTTAAGTGCAGAAGAAACTTCAGTAATTGATAGATGCCTTCCAATATTATATAAGAATTACTTCGACAATCCTATTCCTGAAAATATGCCAATTTTAGAAGATTTATATAATTTACTTTTAAAACAAGAAGAAAAGGTAGGGAAAAAATTAGCAGTAGAAATGGAAATTTATGTCAAAGGTAGTCTTAATGTATTTAACCATAGGACTAATGTAGATACAGGCAATAGAATTCTTTGCTATGACATTAAGGAATTAGGAAAGCAACTTAGAAAAATAGGTATGTTAATTGTTCAAGATCAAGTATGGAACAGAGTAACTATTAATAGGAATAAGAAGGAAACCAGATATTACTGTGACGAATTCCATTTGCTTTTAAGAGAAGAACAAACAGCCTCATATTCCATAGAAATCTGGAAAAGATTTAGAAAATGGGGTGGGATTCCAACAGGATTAACACAAAATGTAAAGGACCTTTTAGCCAGTCCTGAAATAGAAAATATATTTGATAACACAGATTTTATCTTAATGCTTAATCAAGCTAGTGGTGATAGGGAAATTTTAGCGAACAAGTTAAATATATCTCTTTATCAGTTATCCTACGTAACAAATTCCAATGAGGGAGAGGGATTACTATTCTACGGAAACACAATAGTACCTTTTGTAGATAGATTCCCTAAAGATACAAAATTGTATAAGTTAATGACAACTAAACCAGAAGAATTAAAGGAAGGGATAGAAATTGATAGACAGAGAGAAGTTAAAAACTAACTATATTATTAATTTAGATGCAATTTCTGCTCTAAAGGAATTTCCAGATAAAACATTTGATTGCTGTATTACATCTCCTCCATATTATGGACTTAGAGATTATAAAGCAGAAGGACAAATTGGAAGAGAAGAAAGTCCGGAGGAATATTTAAATAAATTAATTGAAGTCTTTAGAGAAGTAAAAAGAGTATTAAAAAAAGAAGGAACACTTTGGATAGTTATTGGAGATTCTTATGCAGGCACAAGAAGCAAAAAAGAATATAAAGATCCTAAAAACATAGAAGGAAGAAGTGGTCAAAAAGAGTCTATTACAGAAAAACTCAGTGGCTACAAGGCAAAAGACTTAATGGGGATACCTTGGCAACTAGCTTTAAAATTAAGAGAGGATGGTTGGTATTTAAGAAGTGATATTATTTGGCATAAGGAAAATGCCATGCCTGAGTCTTGTAGAGATAGACCATCAAGATCCTATGAACATATCTTCCTACTATCAAAAGCAAGAAAGTATTTCTATAACTTTGACGCTATGAAAGAACCAATAAAAGAAATAAGCAAGAAAAGATATATGAGGGCAAGAGGAAAAAACAATAAGTATTTACAAGAAGGTACAGGAGCTAAAATACAGAGCATAAATGAAGCAAGAGAGTATGGAGAATATATAGGAGATAATGTCCCTAAGTTTAGAAACAATAGAGATATTTGGACTATTAACACCAGTGCGTTTAAAGGAAAACACTATGCGGTATTTCCACCAAAACTGGTAGAACTTTGTATAAAAGCAGGATGTCCTAAAAAAGGCTTAATTCTTGATCCCTTTATGGGTTCAGGAACTGTTGGAATGGTAGCTATTAGGATGGACAGAGAATATATTGGAATTGACATAAACAAAGACTACTGTCAAATAGCTAAAGAAAGGATAGAGAAAAATATGAAATAGGAGGTATATATGAAAAAGAAAGGGAAAGTAAACCCAAGAGATGTACCAAAGACCAAACTTATATCAGAAAAGAAAGAAGAAAGCAATGAAAAATTCAGTAGTACAGAGAGAAAATCAGATTTTTCAAAAAAAGAAATTAATAAAGTAAAAAGCAGGAATAACATAGACAATAATGATGAAAACTCTAAGTATTATTCATCTCATTTGCAAGAAAATAGTCAGGATTTACTCAACGAAAAAGATAAGTCAAATAGAGGAAGAAGACAAAGAAAAAACCATGAGGAAAAATTTGCAGAAGCCTCCTATCATAATGAATATCAGCCAGAATATTCGCAACAGCAGCATAGAAAAATGGAAGAAAATGAGGAAAGTAGATATGGTGAATATTACGGGCAAGAAACAGAATACAGGCTAAGTAACTTTAAAGAAGATTTTAATGATAGACCAAATTCAACTAGCTCTAATTTAAAAAGTAGCACTTCTCCCCAAAAAAATTACAAGGGGAATAGTAATTTAAAATGGAAGAAAAACGTTGAGAGTGAAAGTTTTAATGGAGTGCAAGAGAAAAAAATAAGGAGATTTAGAAAAGAAGAAGATAAGGATTTTAATATAGAGGTAAGTTCAACATATGATCCCTTATCGCAGGACTCAGATAATGATGGTGTCATAGATCGCTATGACATGAACTTTAGTGATAGCAATGTATCATATAGGGACACAAGAGATGACTATAAGTATTTACCATCTTCTGATGTGCAAAGAAAAAATTGGGATGGTTATTCTATTCTTGGTGAGAAAGGGAAAGAAAGCTTTCAAAAAAACACCTTTAAAAAACTTTATCAATCTCAAAGTCAGTTTAAGGATAAAGGGGAAAAAGTAGAATTAAAATCTTTAAATGGGAAGTTTAGAAGAAAATATCTATCATATAAGGCAAATGAAGAAGATAAAAAAATAATTCAAGACCTGAATACTAATAAAAAACAAAATAGCAAATATTTCAAAGGCAAAGTTAGAAATTTAGAAGAAAAAGATATGCTAATGGGTAAGGTTTCTAGTGGGAAATTTAGACAGGATAGCCTATCTGAAGGATTCAAAAGTGAATCTGAAAAAAATAAAGATAAATATAATATAAATAAAAAGAATCAAGAAAAAATAGGCACGAAAAAAGAAATCTTCAAACAGGAAAAAAACGTAATAAAAAATGAGAATCTTGAAGTAGATGAACTTGATTTAAATCATAGTGGAATTTCTAATAAAAACAAGGGAAAGAAAAGACAAATAAAAGACGCTTTTGATAATACTATAAAGAAAAGCAACTTTGATCCAAAGAAAGAATACACCAGGACAAAAAAAGAAGTACAGGATTCTAAAAATGTATCTGAAGAAAATAAGGTAGATACAAAAAATAAAACTAAATTCCATTCTAAAAAAGATAACAAAAGTGAAAAAGATAAGTTTTATAAAAAGGAAGATAAAATATCAAAACTATATGAGAAAAAGAATAAAAAAGAAAAAGAGTTAATTAAGTATAAGAAAAAGTCAAAAAAAGCGGGTTTAGAAAAACCTATTACTTTTGCGAGTGCTATGACGGCAAACTATCTATATAGTGGGAAAGATGATAATGCAGGTGTTAACGCTGCTTATAAGCTTAGTAGAACTACCGAAGTTGTAGGTAGAGAAATTAGCCATTTTAGAAGAAAAAAACCTTTAAAAACTCAAAGAAAAATAAAATCTTTAGAAGGAAAAATTTATAAGAAAGAAAGTAAACTTCTATTTCAAAGAAATTTTGAAGAATTGAAGAAGACTAAAGCTTATCAAAACTCTAATAAACTGAATCGATTTTTTATGAAAAAGAAGTTTCAGAGAGATTTTAGGAAGAAACACGGGGAAGGTTTAGTAAATAGAGTAAAGAAATCTTTCGCTAATATTGGAAAGAAAACATTGGAAGCTTTAAAAAACAAAGGATATAAGCAAATTTTAATTGCCCTTTGTATTTTAGGACTTTTTTTTATGCTATTTCAAGGAATTAGCAATGTTGGCAGTCTTACTTCAGGATTAACAAGTAATGTTATAGCTACAAGCTATCTATCAAAAGAAGAAGTTTTAATGGATATTAACAATGAATTTACAAGTTATGAATATGCCTTACAAGATGAAATAGATAGTATTAAAGAAAATTATCCAAATTATGATGAATATCATATAAAAGGAGATTCTGTTGGTCATGACCTACACGAGCTTTTTAGCTATTTAACAGCAAGATATGGAGAGATTAAGTCAGCTGAAGAGATACAAAAGGAATTAAAAAAGCTATTTAATCAAATGTATGAGAAAAAATATACTTCAAAGTCTATTACAAAATATGACAGTGAAGGAAATCCATACACCTATAGAATTCTAACATTAACTATAAAAAAGAAAAGTATTGATGAAATAGCAAGAGAAGAATTTGCAAACTATGAAACAAATATGGCTCATTATTTAGCATTACTTGATAGTCAGGGAAATATGAGTGGATATTTTGGATCAAGCTATGGGAACTTGGGAGAGATTATAGACAATCCAAACTTTGGAAATCCCGGTCTTGCTTTTGATTCTGAAACTGCCAAAGCCTTATTTAATGAAGCAGAAAAACATATAGGTAAAAGATATGTGTTTGGAGCAAGTGGACCATCTAACTTTGACTGTTCAGGTTTTGTATGTTGGTCATTTACAAAGTCTGGTGTAAAGAGAATGCCAAGAACTACAGCTTGGCTTATTTATAAAAACTATTGTAATCCAATATCTCCAAGCGAGGCAAAACCTGGGGATATTATTTTCTTTAAAGGCACATATAATTCCGGTACGCCAATTTCTCACGTAGGGATATATGCCGGAAATGGAATGATGCTCCATGCAGGAGATCCTATCCAATATACCAGTATAAACTCAAGATATTGGAAAAATCACTTTTATTCCTTTGGTAGACCAAAATAAGGGGGAAGGAGTAAAAATCTATGAATAAAAAATTAATCAGAAACATAGAAAAACAGAAGAATTTAAGAAAGAAAAAAGAAGAAATTGAAATAGAACTTCAGTTATTAGTAGAGGAACAAGAAGAAATAGAAAATTTAGAGGTCATCAAGGAATTTCGAAGTCAAAAAATATCTCTTGATGAATTTTTATTTATTGTTAGAAAAAATAAGGAAGAAGAAAATAGAGAAAGACAAGAACTTAAAAGAAAAGATACAAATGAAAGTGAGGAAAATTTATGAAAAAAATAACAAGTGGAATTTTAGCTGTGATAATGCTACTTGTAAGTCTAGTGAATATAGTGGCTGTAAGTCCTGTATATGCAAGTACAGATTATAAGGTAGAGTGGACGGAAGATGATTTTATGTATTCCTCTGAGGGAAATATAATTGCCTTTAGTGATAAGGGCTTAGAAAAGAAAGAAAAGACAAATGTTCTAGTATTTCCTGAAGGAACAAAATCTATAAATGGAAATTATTCTTTAAGTCATTTAAACGATGAACTTAGATATAAAAGAGAATTTGGACGTGGCAAACATTGGGATAAAGTAATTATTCCTGATTCTGTTAAGCATTTAGGCTATGCTGCCTTTTACGATGCAAGTATAGACGAGGTAAAACTATCAAATAGGCTAACTTATCTTGGTGGTTTAGCATTTTTTAATTGTGGACTTAGAGAAGTGACTTTACCTGATACTTTGGTAAATATTGAACATAATGCTTTTGAAAGAAATAACCTTCAAGAAATAACTATACCGAAGTCTGTAAAGACAATTGAACAATACGCTTTTTCAAGAAATAAATTGCACACTATAAAAGTTTTAGGCAATCCAAACATTAACAGTAAAGGAGTATTCCATAATCAAGATGTTGAATATAGACCAAAACAAAATCCATTTTACGAAAATCATTTTGGTTTCAACGGAAATCAAGGATTCAAATCTATTCCTAATGGATTAAGGTTTGAAAATGGAGAGTTTGTCTTTGATAAGAACGTAGATAGTGTAGAACTTGAATTTGATTATAACAATGATATGTATCAAGGGAAGATGACTATATACAATCCAAATAAATATTCCATTGATACTCAAACAGATTTGACAGGACAAGATATTGATGAAAAGGACAATAAGATTGATGATTTAACTAAAAACATTAAGGATTTAGAAAATCAGATCAAAGACTTAAATGATAAGAAACAAGAAGACCAAACAAAGATAGATGAATTAAAGGAAAAGTTAGAATCTTGCAAAGATAATGGAGAGAAACTAAAACAAGAAAAAGCTAAGCTAGAAGAAGAGATTAGAGATAAAGACAATAAGATTGCTCAATTGAATAAAGAAATTGAGGATCTTAAAAATTCTAACAATGATGAACTAATAGCAGAAATTACTCAGCTTAAAGATGAACTAAAAAGATTACAAGATGAAAATGCAAAACTAAAAGAAGATTATTCATCTACAAAATGGGAGTTAGAAGCTGAGAAAGAAAAGACCGATAAAAACGAAAATAAAATCAAAGAAATGCAAGAAAAGCTTGAGTCTTTAGAAGAGGAACTTGAAAAGAAGACTAAGGAAATTGAGGATAAAGACAATAGAATTAAGGACTTAGAAAAAGCTCTTGATGAAAAAGATACTAAGATAAAAAACTTAGAGGATAAAAAGAAAGAAACAGAAAATTCTAAGTCGGAATGTTGTAAGAGAATTGAAGAGCTTCAAAAGACTATTGATAGTTTAAAAGAATCTTCTGAAAATACAAAAAAAGAATTAGAAGAGAAGATTAAAGAACTAGAAGAAAAACAAAAAGCTTCTGAAGAAGAAATTAAAAAGCTAAAAGAAGAATTAGATAAGAAAATTGAAGAAGCAAAGAAGTTAATCGAGGAAGCAAATAAAAAAGCTAAAAAAGAACTTGAGAAACAAGCTAAAGATGAAAAAGATAAAAATCTAAACCAAGACCTATCTAAGAAATTAGATGAACTTCTAAAACTCCAAAAAGAAAACAAAGAGAAGAAAGAAGATAAGAAATCTCAAGATAAGAAGTGGGACGAACTTTTGAAAGCTGATGATAAGAATATCCTAAATCAATTTGATCTTAACAAGATGAAAGAGAACGATAAACAACAAGGTAAAAAACAAGTTAAAGATGAAAAAGAATTTGCAGTTTTCCAAGTAGACAAAAACTTTTATAACATTATAAAAGATGGAAAGAAAACCACTGTGTATATGGATGTAAAAGCATATATCAAGGATAATCGCATTATGCTACCTGTTAGATATGCAGCCTATACTCTTGGGTTTAATGTAGAATATGATGATAGTAAGAGAGAGGCTATCTTTTCAAATAAAGAAAATACAGCCTTACCTAAAAAAACTCTAAGATTAAATATAGATACTGGTGTTATGAAAGATAGTCAAGGAAACATTTATCATTCTGACACTAAACCTGTAATTATAAATGGAAGAATTCACGCATCTATTTCCAATATAGCTAAAGCTTTTAATGCAAGCTGTGGGGATATAAGAGATGAAAAAGATCAAAGTATAGAATGGGATAATAGCAGAAAGGCAGTTTATGTCTTCAAGAATATAAAGTAAGAAAAGGAGAGAATTATGAAGAAAAAAAGATTAGGGGTAGCCTTAGTGCTACTCCTTTTACTATTCAGTATGCCAAGCATATCCATAGCTAAGAGCAATGAAAATGAAATAAAAAATCAGTCAAATGATATTTATTTGCCAGAAAAAAGTAAAGAATTAGAAAGCTTATTTGATGAAGATGTATATAAACCATCCAATGAGAGTCAAAAAATTCCTTATCAGGAAGTGCCGAAAATACAAGAAAATAACATAAAAAATGAGCAAGTAGATAAAAAAGAAAAGCCATCTAAGCTTGTTAAAGGTGGCAATACTAAAGCAATTAATCCATTAGCCACAAAAGAAAATAAGGCAAGAGGAACAGTTATAGAAAATGTAGATAAAAATGGACAGGATATTACACCGAAAGTAGAAGATCAAACATCAAGAGATGAAAAAAAGGAAAATCCAATAGATGTTAGACAATTTTTAACCTTTCAAACAAAGAGTGGAAAAACTATGCACCTCATTGTAGATCATTCGGAAAATCAAGAAAATGTACAATTACTAACAGAAGTTGGAGAACAAGATCTACTAAATATGATTGAAGGAGAAAGTGAAGTAAAGCCAAAAGAAGAAGTAGTGAAAAAAGAAGAACCGGTGGAGGAAAAACCGAAGAAAGAGGAGAAAGAAGAAAAGAAATCAGGGATAGGACTTTATTTATTTATGGGTTTAATTATTGTTGGTGTAATGGGTGCAGGATATTACTTCAAAATCTATAAAAAAAATGAAGAAGCAAGTTTTGAAGATGAGCAAGATTATAATGAACTAGAAGATGATTATGAATCTGAAGGGGAGGATTATGATCTTGAAGATAAGGAAGATACAGAAATTATTCCAGATGAAGATGAATTTTAATCTTCTCAATGATTTAAGCGTTAGATTAAGAACAACAATAAACTCAATTATCGTGTAAATTTATAAACATACGATAGAAAAGTACAATTAGAATTCTAGAACTTTAATAAAAAAACGACGAACAAAACAACACCCAAACTTAACATATAAAAGGGAAGCTAAGTAGAAATGATTGATTGTATAATTAAGAATTCGATGATATGAAATTTCTTGATAAATTTTGAAATAAATTGGGATAGGAATTTAAAGCTTTGTTGCATACACACTCACAAAAGTATATAATATAAGTGTAAATACAACAAGGAGATGAATATAATGAATTATAGAAAGCAAATTGAAATACATCTAAAAAAATCAGGTGGCATTATAACATCTGCTTATTGCAGAGAAAATAACATACCTACAGTATATTTAAGTAGACTAGCAAAAGAAGGAAAATTGTTTAGAGTTCAAAAAGGAATATATATTATTGAAGATGGTGATTTCGATGAGTACTATTTTTTCCAATATCAGTATAGAAAGGCGATATTTTCCTATGAGACAGCTTTATTTCTACTTGGGGTAACGGACAAAATTCCATGGAGAATAGATGTTACAGTATACAATGGATATAAATTTAATGAGAAACAAAATACGCTTAATATCAATTATGTAAAAAAATCTATTTATAATCTAGGAATTATACAGAAAAAGACAATGTTTGGAAACATTGTGAATGTTTACTCCTACGAAAGAATACTTTGTGATTTTATTTCCAACAAAGAAAAAATGGATACTGAAGTTTATGTAAAACTCATTCGTTCTTATTTTAAATATAAGGATAAGGATATACATTCTCTATATGAAATAGCAAGAAAAATGGGAATAGAAGATAAAGTAAGGGAAGTTATGGAGGTGGTATATGAATAAAGCAAAGTTAACCGCCATTTGTCATAATATAAGCAAAGAATCAGGACTCCCATTTAATTCAGTAATGTTATATTATTTTTTGGAAAGCATATTAAAAAAATTAGCACAGAGTAAGTATCATGAAAAATTTATTTTTAAAGGAGGTTTTCTTTTATCTAATGTAGTAGGCATAGATTCAAGAAGTACAGTAGATATAGATCTTCTTTTAAGAAATATGCATTTATCAGAAGAAAATGTATTAAAAGTAATACAAGAATTACTAGAAGCAAGTCATTCAGATGATATATCCTATAAAGTACATGGAATAAGTACAATCAAGGAAGATGACCAGTATGGAGGGTTTCGTGTAAGTATACTTTGTAGGATGGAGAATATAAGACAAATTGTACCTCTTGATATTGCAACAGGTGATGTTATCACACCACATCCCATAGATTATAAATATATAAGTGCTTTTGGGCAAGAAGATATTTTAATTAAAGCCTATCCTATTGAAACAATTGTGGCAGAAAAAATTCAAACAATATACTCTAGGGGGTTTTTAAATAGCAGAAGTAAGGATTACTATGATCTTTATATAATTTATAAATTAAAAGATAAAGAAATTGATACCAAGATATTAAAAGAAGCATGTATTAGAACTTTTGATTATAGAAAAACGGAATTTGATATAGATAAAATCATCAGTTTAATGAGAATGTTAAAAACAGATCAAGCTTTTTTAGATAGATGGAATTCTTATTCGAAGAAAAATCTTTATGCTAGGGACATAAAGTTTGAAGATGTAATAGATAATGGAATAAATATTATAGAAAAAATAAAAAATCAGTAGAGCTATAAAAAGATGAGGGATTGAAAATTTAATCTCTCATTTTTTTATTAAAAAACTTAAGGAGGAAAAATGAAATTAGTAATCGCAGAAAAACCAAGTGTTGCAGCATCAATAGCAAAAGTTATAGGAGCAAAAAATAGAAATAATGGATATTATGAGGGGAATGGATACATTGTTTCATGGTGTGTTGGGCATTTAGTACAAATGGCAAATCCTGATGTGTATGATGAAAGATATAAGAAGTGGAGAATTGAAGATTTACCTATTATCCCAAAAGAATACAAGTATGAGGTAACGAAGACAACTAAAAAACAGTTTAATATTCTTAAAAGACTAATGAATAGTAATGAAGTTGACACCATTATTAATGCTTGTGATGCTGGTAGAGAAGGAGAAGCTATCTTTAGACTTGTATATATGATGGCAAATTGTAAGAAGAAAATGAAACGTCTTTGGATTTCCTCAATGGAAGACTCTTCCATAAAAGAAGGATTTAGCAACTTAAAAGATGGAAGTAATTATGATAATCTTTTTGATTCAGCTAAGGCTCGTGCCATAGCTGATTGGCTTGTTGGAATGAACATAAGTAGACTTTACTCCTGTCTATATAATGAAAATTATAGTGTAGGCAGAGTACAAACACCAACTTTATCAATGATTGTGAATAGAGATGATGAGATAAATAGTTTTAAAAAAGAAAAATATTATACAGTGGAGATTTCCATGAATGGATTTACACTGTCGACAGATAGAATTGATGACAAGATAGTGGCAGAGCAGCTTAAAAATTTAATCGGAGAAAAAATTGAAATAACCGATGTAATTAAAAAAGAAAAGATTACAAAGCCTAATCTGCCCTTTGATCTAACAACACTTCAAAGAGAATGTAATAAGTATTTTGGATACAGTGCAAAACAAACCCTAGATTATGCCCAAAGCCTGTATGAAAAGAAGTATATTACCTATCCACGAACAGATTCAAGATATTTGACAGTAGACATGATAGAAAGCACTGTAAATAATATTATAGGGAAAAATGATTTTGACACAGAAAGAATTAAGGTAGTTTTTAATTCTGAAAAAGTTACAGATCATCATGCAATAATTCCAACGATAAGTTCATTAAATAAGGATATTTCAAATCTCCCGGAAAGTGAAGCCAAAGTATATAGACTTATAACAAATAAACTCTATGCAAGTTTTGGATACCCACTTGTAGAAAATACAACAAAGATAGTGGCTGAATTTGACGGGTTTGAATTTATAAACACTTATAAAATAATTGCAGAAGAAGGGTTTACAAAATATTTAGAAGAATATAAATCAAAGAAGAAAGAAGATATACAACTTCCCGATGTAAAAATAGGAGATCTTTTATATATTGAAAATAAAGATATAAAAGAGAAATATACAAAACCACCTAAACACTTCACTGAAGACACACTATTAAAAGCTATGGAAATAGCTGGAAATGATGAATTAGTTAATGATGTTGAAGTTGAAAGAAAAGGACTTGGTACTCCTGCTACAAGAGCGGGAATAATAGAAAATTTGATATACAAAGGTTATATAAAAAGAGAAAAGAAAAACCTAATATCAACTAGAAAAGGATTAAACCTAGTTACTATAGTTATAGATGAGTTTAAATCTCCAAAGACAACAGCAAAATGGGAAATGAGATTAAGTGATATAGCAAAGGGTAAGGAAAATAAAGAGAATTTTTTAAAAGAAATTGAAGAAGAAATAAAAAATACCATAGGTAAATATTATAAGTAAATTGATTATAAAAAATTGAATACGGTTATAGGAATGAAGAAAGGAGTGATTTATGAAAGAAATAGGGTATAATATAAGTGATAAAAGAGTAGGCATTAGGAAATTTACTTATTTGATATTACTATGAATATATGTTATACTCTTATCAGATAAAGATGGTGTCCCACTACCGTTAAAGGTGGAGCATTAAAGAAGGTGTATCACTACCTACATCCCAAAGGTAAAATATTAAAGCAAACAGAGAGGTTAAAACCTTTCTATTTTTTTATTCCAATTTCTTCTGCAAAGGAAAAACATAAAAAATGGAAGAATGTTTCTGATGAGCATTTTTTGATTTATGAAGTGATCGATAATAGTATTACTATAGATGGAGATATCTATAAATATTATTCTGATAGAGAAAAAATGCACATATTATCTATATTGGATATTAAGAAAATGATTCCTGTACCGACTGATTGTTATGAAAGAATTGATTTTAACGAACTTGAGGATATTAGATATAAAGACTTATTTCAAAAAGAATACGCTTTTTGTTTAAAAATAAAAACAAAGGTCTTGATAAAGGTAGAAAAAATATACCAAAAGCAAAAGAAAACAGGAATTATAAGAAGAGCAAATTGTAATTTTTCAAAGTTAGAAAAAGCAATGTTGGATTGGAAGCAATAGGATAAAGGCAGTTAAAGCGATTTGAAAAGTAAAAAATTCTAATCGTTTTTTTATTGCAATAAAAAGATAGAGTAAATGACATGCTAAAGTTATCTTTTGCTTACAGAAATTTAAAAAATAGAAAGAAATAAAGTTTAATAAATAAATATATAAAAATTTAGTTCATTTTTATCACTATAATGAGGAGGGATAAAATGCCAAGATATGATATAGTAGATTTAAGTAGAACAATCTATCTTGCAAAAGAAGAATTTAAGAAAGATATAAAAAAATATGAGGAATATTTAAAGGTATCAGGCAATAACTATAAGTATCCATATATACATCAAATATCTATATACAATATGGATCCAAAAGCAACAGCCTGTGCAGAATTTGATTATTGGAAAAGTATAGGTAGAAGCGTTAAAAGAGGCGAAAAAGGAATACCACTTTTAGATATAGATAGTGGAAGAATAAAATATATCTTCGACATAAGGCAAACAGTAAGTATTAATCATAATATTTCTGAGGTAAAGTTATGGAAATATGATAGCAAAAAGCATTTAAACTTACTAGATGAAATGATAGATAAGTTTAAAGAAAAAGATAGTAAGCTTCTATTAAGCCAAGAAGATAAAATTGCTGCCTTAGTAGAAAGTAATGTTAGAGGAAAATTCAATAAAATTATAGAAAGTCTATCTGATGAAAGTTTAAAAAGCATTCAAAAGGTAGACCTTTTTAATTTGTTAAAAGAATCCGTAAAAATTTCCATAAGCGAGAGAATGGAGATTTCATATCAGCTAAAAGAAGAAAACTTGTCCTTACTGTCTAAAATATCAAGTTTGGACGTAGACAAAGTATTAAGTATAAGCTCTAACATAAGTAAAAATATCTTACTTGACTTGGGAAGGGAAATAAAAAGATTAGAAATTTTAGAGAAAATTCAAGAAAGAAGAGATTTGGAGCAGACAAAAGAGCTTAAGGAGCGTTATAATAAATTAAGTTCTGATATAAACGGTAAAATAAATTTTAAAAAAGGAGGCTTGGAAGATGAAAGAGAAAGTAACATTGGCAGGCAAGGAATACCTCATGGAGGAGGGGATTTACACACCAATCGTCAAGGAGAATTCCTTCGAGAGACAGGGAGGGACATACAAGATGGAAGAATTGGAGGAAGGCATGGAAGTCCTAATACCCAATATGGCAATTCCCGAGAAAATAGATTTAAAGAAACTCAACAGATGGGGAAGGATGAGATTGAACTTTCTCAAGGAGAACAAAGAAGAGGATTATCAGATAATGTATTTGCAAGGGGCATTGATGGATCATCTTCTATCAAAGGAAAAAGAGATAGAGGACTTTATCACGAGGGAAGAAGTCAAAATGATGGAAACTTGGGGTCTGACAGAAGAACTGAAAGAAGAGGACTATCTGAAATATCTGAGATTGAAGAAGAACATGGATATGACCCTACAAGAAATAGGGGAAAGGGAGATAATCCTAATCTAAAAAATGAGGAAGTAGAGTCTACTTCCTTTTTTTCTGCTAAAAATCATGGAGAGCAAATATCCTTCTCAAATCCAATAAGTCAAAGAGAAATAGATACATTTTTAATACATGGAGGAAATCATGAAGATGGAAGATTAGCAGTAATAGCAGAATTTTCTAAGGGTAAATCTTTAGAAGAACAGGCAAACTTTTTGAAAGAAATATATAGGGGAGCCAATGGTCTTGAAATTGAAGGAAGAAAGATATCTGCATGGTTTGGAAAGGAAGGAGCAATTTTTAAAGATGGAGATGAGGCAAGATATAGAGAAGGGCAAATAGTTTCTTGGAAAGATTTAGCTAATAATATTAATAATTTATTAGATAGAGGAGAATTTGCTAGCAATGTTGAGATTGTAGAAAGTGCGACATATGAAAGAGAAAAAATAGCAGAAAAATTATTGTATTTAAAGAGAGATCTTACTGATGAAACTAAGGATAGATATTTAGCGATTCTTAATGATATAAAAGGAAGAGGCTTCCCAGATGAAAAAGAAAATCTCGGGAAAAAACTTGAAGATAAAAATTTTATAAATAAACTCAGAAAAGAATACGAGGTATTTTTAGAAGAATATAAGATTAATCCTGATATTTTAAGATTTCATCATTATAAATTATCTAAAATCTATAATGATATCAATGATTTAGAAATAGAAAGAAAATTATATAGGTCAAATTTAAAGGATATTGCACCTATTCAGAGTTTTATAACACAAGATGAAATAGATGAAAGCCTAAAAAGAGGAAGCGGGTTTTCTGATGGAAAGAAAAGAATATATGAATTTTTTACTGAAAAGCATGATTTAAAAGAACAAGCAGATTTCTTGAAAAATGAATATGGCGTAGGTGGAAGTTCTCATGCACTATCTGCTGCAAGAGAAAGTGGTGAGTGGCACGATGCGAAGGGAATAAAATATAATAAAGGTAATGCAAAAGAAATACTACTATCTTGGTCTAATGTTGCAAGAAGAATTAATGACCTTATTAAAAAGAATAGATATATAGATGAAGAAAGTTTTGAAG
Source organism: Ezakiella massiliensis (assembly GCF_059862345.1). Classification (NCBI taxonomy): domain Bacteria; kingdom Bacillati; phylum Bacillota; class Tissierellia; genus Ezakiella; species Ezakiella massiliensis. The sequence continues at coordinate 10,439 of NZ_JCBCEO010000009.1, read as the reverse complement.
AAAATAGGAAGAAAAAAACAGATCAGGAAATAAATAAAACAGAAAAAGAAAGCCAGGAGTATATAAATTATCAAGATGATTTGCCTCCAACTGATAATGATGTATATATAGAAAGAACAAATAATAGTTCTATATATTATTATCAAGGACAGTCTGTAGCAAGTATAGGTGATGATGGAAAACTTATCATTTATGATGAATTTATGCCAAACTTTTTAAAAGAAGAAATATATTCCATAGCCTTTGAAAAACAATTAGATATACCATTAGACCAGTTAGACGATGGAATTATTCTTGAGGGAATACATGACACTTTTTATATTAAAGAAAAGGAAGAAATAGAAGGAAGAGAATATTACCTTTTAGAAAGTCAAAGTCGATATGATGATATTCCAAATATTGTAGTTAATTCTAACAAAGAAGTTATAGATGATGATATAGTAAATGGTTTTGAAGAATTTAAGGAATTTTATCCTAATAAAAATAAAGAGAATATAGGTTTTGATTTAGATAGCCATAGAAAAGATGATTATTGGATAATTGAGTTTAATGAGGGTTCAAGTCTAATAGAAAAAGATTATGCAGGACAAAGGCTGACTAAAGAACTATTAGATGAAATAAGGGAAATAGATGAAAAGATAAGACTTCATAATAAGACCTTAGGAGAAGATGAATATGGGCAGATGACTGATAAGTGGGAGGGGTATTCCAAATTCTATTTTAACCATATAGTAGATGGAAAAATAGTTGATCACTATAAGATAGACATAGGTGATGGAAATGAGATCAACCAAAGAGACTTTGAATTTCTTTATGAACAAATAGGAAAAAGTCAGATAGAACTTAATCAAACTATAGAAGAAAATAAGATAGATGAAAAAATAATTTCAATAAATCAAATTGAAGATAGAATTTTTGATGTATTAGTTAAGGATAAAGTTTTAGAAAATGAAATTATAAAGGCAAGAGAAAACTTAGGAAATAATACCTTAGCAAGTTTTAACTCTGTATTCCAAAGAGAATATGCAAAAATCATGAGAGAAGTTGCCGATAAACAAGGAAATCTTCCAGATGATATGAAGTCAATAGATAAGGTTAAAGAATTAGCTATTAGAATAGAAAATAGATATAGAGAATATTTAAATAATTCACATGAAAACAATATAGAAGATGATAAGGAGATACTCTCTATAAAAGTGGGAGATATAGTTAAAACAGAGGATAATAAATATTTAAAAATAAAAAATATTTCCAGTGGATATGATAATAACCATAATCAAATAATATATTATTCATATGATGCCTATTTTGATAAGGACTTAAAACTATTCTCACATTCCTTTAAAGAAAGCGATTTAAAAGCTTTAGAAGTATTAAGAAATGAAGTAGAAGAAAAATTAACAAAAGAGATTGTAGAAGATAAAATAGCAGTAAAAGTAGGAATTTATTACGCTTTAGTAGATAAAGATAAAACAAAGGATATAGAACTAGAAGAAACAGGAATTAGAGTTTATCCAAGAAAGGAAAACTCACAAGGAAAGATCTATACTTTATATAAAGGGAAATCTTTTGAAGATAGCAGAAAAATAGACAGTTTGTTTGATGAAATTACTGCCAAGATAAAAGAATCAAACCTTACAAACTTAAATGATGTATTAGAATTGGAAAGGGAAGGTTTATTTGAAATTACTGATGATAAAGTTACAAAATTTGAGGAAGGCTATGATATAGATGTTCAAAGCTTTAATCAACAATTTCCAGATTATTATAATGATATATATGTTTTTAATAAAAATCTTGAAATCAGTGGTGCATATCAAAATTTAGCACATATAAATGAAGAAAATAAAATTACTTTTAATATAAATTTATCGCAAGAAGAAAAATCAAAAATTGAAGGAATAAGAGATAAAAAAGAAGTTCTTTCCAAGTTAATAGATAAGGATATCAAAGAAAAAAGAGAATACTATTTTGATCCTCAAAAAGAAGAATACTCACTACTGTCAAAGAAAATAGAAGATGGATTATTAAAAAAACCAGAAAATATTATAGATGGAAAAGAAGGGTATAAGGTAGAGCTAATCTTAGATGTTAAGGGGAAATCTCTTAAACAAAATTTACGATACAATGGGTATATTTTAAATTCTAATCAAGCTATAAAATATAAAAGTTATAAGGATATATTAAGTAACTTACCTTATTTACTTGATGACAAACATAGAGAAGTGCTTTTAAATGGATATTTAAATCAGCAAATAGAAAATGATAGAGCAAGGCAAGAAGAAAATCCATTTAAAGAAGGTATGAGTGTTAGATACAAAGGAAAAGAATACACTATAACTGCCATTAACGATACTACAAGTCCTAAAACTATAGAACTAGAAGATAGCACAGGACTAATGAATGGTTTTATTACCGGAAGTGAAACAATTCTTTTTAATGACTACAAAAATCTTGATTTAGAAGTATATAAATCTAGTGAAAAAGAAAAACAATCTATTGATAAAGAGGAACTGGTAGAACAAATCAGCTTTGAAGATATTGACAATAATAACGAAGAAAAAGTTAAAAAAGACAAAAGGACTGATATAGAAAATATAGAAGGGGTTTCTGAAGTTTCTTTAGAAAACTATAAAATTATTAATGAAGTAGAAAACCTACCACCTTCACAGAGATTAAAAAACAACATTGAAGCTATAAATGTCTTAAAGGCTTTAGAAAAAGGAAATAGAAGTGCAAGAAAAGATGAACAGGAAATTTTGGCAAAGTATATCGGCTGGGGAGGACTTTCCGATGTATTTGATGAAGAAAAGGAAGGTCAATGGCTTGATGCAAGAAACTTTTTAAAAGAAAATCTAACTGGGGAAGAATATAATAGGGCAAGAGGATCAACTCTAACAGCTTTTTATACGCCGAAAGTAGTTATAGACGCTATCTATGAAAGTCTTTCTAATCTTGGCTTTGAAAAAGGAAATATATTAGAACCAAGTGCTGGGACAGGGAGATTTATAGGAAATCTACCTGAAGAAATGAAAGAGTCAAACTTTTATGGAGTTGAATTAGATAGCATTAGTGGACAAATTGCCAAAGAACTTTACCCTAATGCCAATATCCAAATAAAAGGCTTTGAAGAAACCAATTTTTCTAATAACCTATTTGATGTGGCCATAGGAAATATTCCTTTTGGAGAATTTAAAGTAGCAGATCGTGAGTATGAAAGAAATAACTTTCTAATTCACGATTATTTTTTTGCTAAAACTTTAGATAAGGTTAGGGATGGAGGCATCATTGCCTTTATAACATCTTCAGGAACAATGGATAAAAAAAGTGAAGATGTTAGAAGATATATATCGGAAAGAGCAGAGTTCTTAGGAGCAATAAGACTACCAAATACTACATTTAAAGGGGTAGCTGGAACAGAAGTAACTTCAGATATAATCTTTTTAAAAAAGAGAGATAGACTATTAAAGATAGATGAAGACTGGATAAAGCCAGATAAAGATGCAAAAGGACTAATATATAATAAATACTTTGTAGATAATCCTCAGATGGTAATAGGGACTATGGAAGAAATACCGTCAAGATTTGGGACAAGCCTTGCATGTATTGAAAATAAAGATATTTCTTTAGAAGAAGGACTAAAAAAAGCCATTAAAAATATTCAAGGTAGGTATGAAGAAGCTCAAATAAATGATGATTTAGGAGAAGAAACAATACCAGCTGATGATAGTGTTAAAAACTATTCTTTTGCTTTAGTGGATGATGAAATATATTTTAGAGAAAATTCAATTATGCAAAAAATATCCTTAAATGAAAAGGATAAAGATAAGGTAAAAGAATATTTAAGATTAAATGAAAGTCTAAGGAAAGTTATAACCTATCAAAAAGAAGACTATTCAGATGAAGAGATAAAAAAAGAACAAGAAAATCTAAATAAATTCTACGATGATTTCAATAGCAAACATGGAAGACTAAATTCAAAAACCAATAAAAAGTTATTTAGAGAAGATGCCAATTTTTCTTTAATTTCAACTTTGGAAAAATTAGATAAAGAAGGCAACTTTATAGGAAAATCTGATATCTTTAACAAGAGAACTATAAAAAAAGCTGTCATAATAGATCATACAGATAGGGCAATAGATGCTCTGGTACTCTCTATTAGTCAAAAAGGTAAAATAAATTTTGATTATATGGAAGAATTGACAGGAAAAACAAGAGATAAATTAATAGAAGAATTAAAGGGAGAAATATTTTTAAATTTAGATTCCTTTGAACCTAATGATATAAATCCATTTAAGTCTGCTAAAGAGTTAGGAGATTTTTCAAGACCTTACGTAAGTGCTGATGAATACTTGTCAGGAAATATAAGAGATAAAATTAAAGTTGTAGACTCTTATATTAAAAACATCGAAAAAGAGTTAGGAAAGGAAGAAAATCTAGAGGATAGTAAACTCTTAAAAAAAGAATTAGAAGAGTTACATTTTCAAAAAGCAAAGCTAGTGGAAGTAATGCCTAAAGCACTAGATGCAAGTGAGATTACAGTTAGAATGGGTGCAACATGGATACCGGAACAAGATTACAAAAAATTTATGTTTGATTTGTTGAAAACACCAGTTTCATCAAGGTGGAATATAGATATTAAGTATTCTGACTTTACAGGAGAATATAGAGTTGAAGGAAAAAGCTCTGATAGGGACAATGACCTTGCTTCTTTTACCTATGGTACAAATAGGGTAAATGCCTACAAATTGATAGAAGATACTTTAAATTTAAGAGATACTAAGGTATTTGACCAAGTAGAAGACAGTGATGGAAAGAAAAAATCTGTGCTTAATCAAAAAGAAACAATGCTTGCAAGAAGTAAGCAAGAGATGATAAAAGAAGAATTTAAAAGCTGGATATTTGATGATGTGGAAAGAAGAAATAGATTAGTAGAAGATTATAACGAAAGATTCAATTCCATAAGACAAAGGGAATATGATGGATCTAATCTTACTTTTGAAGGAATGAATCCTGAAATAGAATTAAGAGCACATCAAAAAGATGCAATAGCAAGAGGGTTGTTTGGTGGAAATACTTTACTTGCCCATGAAGTAGGAGCAGGAAAAACCTTTGAAATGATAGGTATAGCCATGGAGTCAAAAAGACTTGGTATGAGTAATAAGTCAATGTTTGTAGTTCCTAACCACATTGTAGAGCAATTTGGAAGAGAATTTAATGAACTTTATCCAGGAGCTAATGTATTATGTGCTACAGAAAAAGATTTTACACCAGATAGACGAAAAAGATTTTGTAGTCGTATTGCTACAGGAAGTTTTGATGCTGTTATTATAGGGCACAGTCAATTTGAAAAAATTCCTATATCAAAAGAAAGACAAGAATATGAATTGCAAGGTCAAATTGATGAAATCATTGACTATATAGATGAATATAAAAGAGAAAGGGATCAAAGATTTACTGTAAAGCAATTAGAAAAAACAAAGAAAAAATTAGAGACAAAGTTAGAAAAATTAAATGCTGATTATAAGAAAGATGACGTTGTAACCTTTGAGGAACTGGGAGTAGATAAGTTATTTGTAGATGAAGCCCACGCATACAAAAACCTCTATCTATTTTCTAAAATGAGGAATGTAGCAGGAATTACTTCTACAGATTCACAAAAATCATCAGATATGCTTATGAAATGCCGCTATATGGATGAAATTACTAATAATAAAGGATTAGTATTTGCCACAGGTACACCAGTAAGCAACAGTATGGCTGAACTTTATACCATGCAGAGATATTTACAGTATGATGAATTAAAAAAGATGAAATTGCAACATTTCGATTCTTGGGCGTCTACTTTTGGAGAAACAATAACGGCAATAGAATTAAATCCTGAGGGTAATGGTTATAGGAGCAAAACCAGATTTGCAAAATTTTATAATCTTCCTGAACTTATGAATACTGTAAAAGGATTTATGGATATTAAAACAGCTGATGTTTTAAATCTTCCTACACCAATTGCCCATTATGAAACTATAAAAACAAAGCCTACCGAAGAACAAAAAGAAATTCTTGAAACTTTTTCAGAGAGAGCAGATAAGGTTAGAAATAAGGAAGTGGACGCAAGCGTTGATAATATGCTTTTGATTACAAATGACGGAAAGAAAATGGCACTTGACCAAAGGTTAATCAATCCTTTACTTTCTGATGATCCTAATAGTAAGGTGAATACCTGTATAAAAAATGTATTTAGCATTTGGGATAAATATAAAGATAAAAAATCTGCTCAATTAATATTTTGTGATATGTCTACACCAAGTAATGATTTTAATATCTATGATGATATTAAAACAAAACTTATAGATATGGGAGTACCTGAAAATGAAATAGAATTTATTCATAAGGCAAAAAACAATATGGAAAAAGACGCTATCTTTGATAAGGTAAGAAAGGGAGAAATAAGAGTCTTACTTGGTTCAACACAGAAAATGGGAGCAGGTACTAATGCCCAAGACAAACTAATTGCAATTCACGATCTTGATATACCATGGAGACCTGCTGATCTTTCTCAAAGGGCAGGCAGGATTGTGAGGCAGGGAAATGAGAATAAGGAAGTCCATATATTTAGATATGTAACAGAAAATACTTTTGATGCCTACCTATTCCAAACCTTAGAGAATAAACAAAAATATATTTCCCAAATTATGACGTCAAAGACTCCTGTAAGAGTTGCAGAAGATGTAGACGAAGCCACATTAAACTATGCCGAAATCAAAGCTCTTGCAACAGGAAATCCATTAATAAAGGAGAAGATGGACCTTGATGTTGAAGTTTCTAAACTTAAAATGCTAGAGTCCAATTTTAAATCAAATCTTTACAAGCTGGAAGATAAAGTAGTTAAATTTTATCCAAAGGAAATAGAAAGATTAAAAGAAAGGATAGAGAACTTAAAGGAAGATATTAAAAATGTTGAGCCTTATAGAGATGTAGATAAAAATTTAAAAGAAGATAATAAATTTACCTCTCTAATTATTGACGGAAAGAAGTATATAGATAAGAAAATAGCTGGAGAGTTTTTGTTGAACAAAATTAAGGGAGTTAAAATATATAGGGAAATGGATAAAGATGGAGAAAAAATAGGTGAATATAGAAATTTTGATTTATCCATAAAATATGATTCTTTTTTCAATAAATATAACTTTATATTAAAAGGCAAGGGAGAATATAGAGGAGAGTTTGGTACAGATGAAATAGGTAATATAACAAGAATGGATAATGTATTAGATAAATTACCAGAAAGATTAGAAAATACAATTTCAAAACTAAAAGATACAGAAGAGCAATTTCAAACAGCCAAAATTGAAATACAAAAGACATTTCCACAAGCTGAACTTTTAAAGGATAAGACATTAAGACTTGCAGAAGTAAATAATTTACTAGATATGGGAAAAAGTGAAGATATAAGCCAAGATAATCCATTACTAGAAGAAGTAAAGGAAGAATTGATAGACTTCCTTAACAGAGAATATGATGAAGAAAACAGGTTAGAGGACTTTGATACTATATTTCCTGACTTAACAGATATAGGAATAGCTTATACAACTACACCAGATGAAAAACATGAAATACAGGTAAGTTTAGATTTAATAAATTACAAGATGAACACCTATGTAGATAAGAACCTAATTGACAGCTTTCAATACACCTATGATCCCTTAGATGCAAGTGATTTAAAAGAGCTAGTACAGATAAAGACATCTATTGGCTTTTGGAATTTTAGTGAGCTTGTATCAGTAAATGAAGAAAAACTGAGAGAAGTAATGGGATTTGAAATAGATGATGATGGCAACTTCTATGACCCATTATCTAAAGATATGGATTTAGATGGAATAATAGATAGAAATGATGCTGACTTTAGAGATAGTAAAGTTCAGGAAATAGGGGATTTTGAAAGGAAAGAAAAAACATCTATTATGGATAAATTAAAGGAATATAAGGGGAATTTAGCAGTAAATAATAATATAAAAGAAATAAATAATAGTGAACCATGTGGCAGATAAAGCTTTAAATGAGATTATTAGAGGAAAAAGAATATGGAATTTGATAGATATAGCTTTAATGAATTTATTCGAGAAAATTTTTCTTTTGATGGTGCTACTCAGAGAATAATTAACAATATAGTTGAATATGGAATTAAAAATTTTGCCACTTCAGAAGATAAATTAGTTGAACTTATTCAGACTACAATCGATGATCCAACAGTTGAAGAAATAAAACAATTTATTATTAGTGATGGAAAGGAAGAAGAAATAAAAGATTTAACAGATAAGAAAGATAAAAATAGAAATGGAGGAATAAAAATGAATATAAAAAAGGGAAATGTAATTGAAACTGAATTTGGAGACACTATGGTATTGGATGTGAAAGATAATCAAGCTACCTTATTTGACGGAAAGCAATTTATTTTAGCCACAGGAGTAGAATTTGATAAAGAAAGTGGAAAGTATGAATGGGATTCTGTTAGATACGCAAGTGATATAAAAACAATAGCAAATATGGAAAATACAAATTTTGAAAGTATGAAAAATACAATAGATTTTTTAGCAGAATATAATCATAAAGAATTTGTAAAAGGTATTATATCTCTTGAAACAGGAGTAGAAAATGAAAATGTTCTTAATAATGCCTATGATAATTATATGAACGATTCAGTTATGGGTCTTATTGATGAAAAGTTTATTGAATATATAGACGAAGAAGAGTTAAAAGAAAACTTAGAAGCTAATCAAGAACAAGGAGATAAAGAAATGAAAGATATAGATAATAAAGAGAAGGATACATTAAATATAGATGGAAATATAGCAACTGATATAGAAATTAAAGATTTAAAATCAAAAGATGGGAGGGACTTTAAAGTAGCCTCCTTTTCTATTGCTGAAAATGACAAGGAAGGAAATGCAAAATTCATCAGCTGCTACGCCTATAATGACAAAATCAATCAAGTAAAAAATTTGAAAAAAGGAGATTTTGTACACCTATTTGGCAAAGAAAAGAAAAGTATGGGAAAGGATAATAAGGAATACACAAATCTAAAAGTATACTCTGCAAAGTTATTAAAAGCTAAAGAGCATACTGAAACAAAAGCATCAACACTAGGAAAATTAAAGGAATTTAAGACTAAAGGGGATATGAAAGTGGATGAAAAGAAGAAAAATGATAAAAGCATAGAAAGGTAAAAGATTATAGGGGGCAGGTTTTAGTCTGCCTCCTGTATTTTTTTATTGGTTGTCTTTAAGGGAAAATGATTGGTCATATTGAAAAATATCAGCCACATCCTATCAGGAGGGCTGATACACAAAACTTTTCACACTACCGGAGAACTGATACACCAGATCCTTACTTATATAATTCATTATAAATATACTTATCAGTATTCTTTCTTAATTGAGTCAATTCATTTATCAATATATTCTCGTTGGCGTAGTCATCCATAAGAATATCTTTTTTATTTTTGTATTCATCATATAATTTTGACAACTCTTTTATACTTGGATTTTTATATTGACACTTTTCTAAAGCATTTATTGCTTTTTCATATGCGATAATTTGAGGCTTATATTCACTATAAAAATCTTTATCATTTGGATTTTCTTTATAGGTTTTATAGATAACCTTATTTATTTTTATTGTGTTAATGTTTTCAATAGCTACGTAAATTTCGCTCATAACTTTTTCAACATCTTTAATTTTATTTAGGATTTCTTGCCTATTAACAGCCTCTTCTTGGAGTTTAGTTTCCAAATCCATACTAGATGATAGACCGTATTTTCTAAGCTGATTTAAGGTCTTCGCCATAGTATTCATGTTATGCTTTCTTGCCCATATTTCATAACCTTTAGAAGATTTAACCTTTTCATTACTTTCTATGTCTATTATATTATCAAATTTCTTATAAGATTTTTTATCATAACAAATTTTGTTATTTTTGTAATTTTTATTTACCTTATTTTCAATTCTCTCTTTTATTTTCTCTTTTGTATAATCTTTTCCAAGAGTAGTTTCCCTCGCACGAATGAATCGCCCTTTTTCTCCTTGTTTTTTATGCCTGAAAGAAAGATATTTTCCAAGTTTAATTTCATAGCCATATTCTTCCATAAGCTTTAAGAAATTCTCATAGCTATTTGCTTTATTAATTGTATGATCAATAGCGATTTGAAGTTTATGTTTCCAAGATTTTCCTTTCTTAAATTCAATATATTCTTTATAGGATTTACCATTGGTTTTATACTTTTCCTTAAATTTTACATAATCTTCATCTATAACTGATAGCTTATACTTTCTACATAAATTATCACTATGATTTCTAATTTGGTGATAAGTTTTTTTGTTACTTTGATATGCTTTACCAGTCTCAAAAGAAACATTATTAAATAGTATATGGTTGTGAATAT
>NZ_JCBCEO010000008.1:0-60659 GCF_059862345.1 Ezakiella massiliensis | reverse complement strand
ATAAATTACCTCCAAATATATATTAATCTTGTTTTTTACTTAATTCGTCTGCAATGCTCTTTGGAACTGGTTCATAGTGGTCAAATTCCATTGAGTAGTTTGCACGACCTTGTGTGTTTGAACGCAAGCTTGTTGCATATCCGAACATTTCGCTTAGTGGAACGAATCCGTGAATTGTTTGTAATCCATTTTCTAGTTCCATGCCGTCGATTCTGCCACGTCTGCCGTTTACGTCTCCCATTACGTCTCCTAGGTATTCTTCTGGAGTTGTAATTTCAACCTTCATCATTGGTTCAAGTAGGGTTGGGCTGGCTTTTTGTAAAGCATCTTTTACTGCCATTGAACCGGCGATCTTAAAGGCCATTTCTGAGGAGTCAACATCGTGGTAGGATCCGTCAAAGAGTGTTACCTTTACGTCTAGTACTGGGTATCCTGCGATAATACCGCTTTCTAGAGCTTCTTGAACACCGGCGTCTACGCTGCCGATGAATTCCTTAGGAATAACACCACCGACGATTGCGTTAACAAATTCGTAGCCCTTGCCTGGTTCTTGTGGTTCAACTCTGAGTTTACAGTGTCCGTATTGTCCGTGACCACCTGTTTGACGAACGTATTTTGCTTCAGCTTCTGCTGAGGATGTGATTGATTCTTTGTAAGCAACTTGTGGGTTACCAACATTAGCTTCAACCTTAAATTCTCTTAATAGTCTGTCAACGATGATGTCAAGGTGAAGTTCACCCATACCTGCGATAATTGTTTGACCTGTTTCATGGTCTGTGTAGGTCTTAAATGTTGGGTCTTCTTCTGCAAGTTTAACAAGTGCGATACTCATCTTTTCTTGTGAAGCCTTGGTCTTTGGTTCGATAGCAACTGAGATAACTGGTTCTGGGAATTCCATGTTTTCTAGAATTACTGGTGCTTCTTCAGCACAGAGTGTATCCCCTGTTGTTGTAAATTTTAGACCTACAGCTGCACCGATTGCACCTGCGTGTAGTTCTTCAACTTCTTCACGTTTATTTGCGTGCATGAGTAGAATTCTACCGATTCTTTCTCTCTTGCCCTTGGTTGAGTTGTAGACATAGGATCCTGATTTTAATGATCCTGAATATATTCTGAAGTAAGCGAGCTTACCTACGAATGGGTCTGTAACAATCTTAAATGCTAGAGCACTTAGTGGATCGTCATCGCCTGCGTGTCTGGTAATTTCGTTTCCTTCAGCATCAACACCTTCAATAGCTGGTACATCTAGTGGACTTGGCATATATGCAACGATTGCGTCAAGTAGAGGTTGAACTCCCTTGTTCTTATATGCTGATCCGCAAAGTACTGGTGTGATTGAGTTAGCAACTGTTGCCTTTCTGAGGGCTGCTACGATTTTTTCTTCAGGAACTTCTTCTCCTTCTAGGAACATCATCATGATTTCATCATCGTAGTCTGAAATTGATTCTATTAATTTTTCTCTGTATTCATCAGCTAGATCTCTTAGATCTTCTGGAATTTCTTCTTCTCTTATATCGTTACCAAGGTCATCGTAGTAAACTTCAGCTTTCATTTTAACCAAGTCTACAATGCCCTTGAAATAATCTTCTTTACCTATTGGTAATTGAATCGGAACTGGGTTTGCTCCAAGTCTTTCCTTCATCATTCTGATTGCACGGAAGAAGTCTGCACCCGTTCTGTCCATTTTGTTTACGAATGCAATTCTTGGAACTTTATATTTATCAGCTTGGCGCCATACAGTTTCACTTTGAGGTTCAACACCACCCTTTGCACAGAATAGTGCAACGGCACCGTCTAGGATACGAAGTGAACGTTCTACTTCAACTGTGAAGTCAACGTGGCCTGGGGTATCGATTATGTTTAGTTGATAATCGTGCCAGAAAGCTGTTGTAGCAGCTGAGGTAATTGTGATACCTCTTTCTTGCTCTTGAGCCATCCAGTCCATTTGAGCTGCACCTTCGTGAGTTTCACCAATCTTGTGAATCTTACCTGTGTAGAACAAAATTCTTTCCGTAGTGGTTGTTTTACCTGCGTCGATGTGGGCCATAATTCCGATATTTCTTAGCTTTTCTAATGGTGTAACCGCCATCTTGCCTCCTTATTATAATTAGTATCTATAGCTTGCAAATGCCTTGTTAGCTTCTGCCATCTTGTGCATTTCGTCACGTTTTTTGACAGCGCCACCTTGGTTATTTGTAGCATCTAGGATTTCTTTTGCTAGTCTTTCAACCATGGTTCTTTCGCTTCTCTTTCTTGAGAAAACTGTTAACCATCTTAATCCTAGTGTTTGTCTTCTTTCAGGTCTAACTTCCATCGGTACAAGGTAGTTTGCCCCACCGATTCTTCTTGCCTTTACCTCTAGTACTGGCATAATGTTGTTTAATGCCTTGTGAAATACTTCTAGAGGATCTTCACCTGTTTTTTCTCCAACATATTCAAATGCTCCATAGACGATTTCTTGGGCAATACCCTTTTTACCGTCAAGCATGATGTTGTTAATTAATTTTGTTACCACCACATCATCATAAATTGGATCTGGTAGTACTTCTCTTTTAGGAATGTGACCTTTTCTTGACATTCTCTTCCCTCCTTAACATAAATTAATTCATTGGTACTCGCATTTTTTTGCGTGTGTCCAAGCTCACATCCCTCATGATAAAAGGATATGAGTTTTCGCTAAACTATCTTTTTATTATTTAGCTTTTTTTGCACCGTATTTTGAACGGCCTTGTTTTCTCTTGTCAACGCCAGATGCGTCTAGAGAACCACGTACAACGTGATAACGTACACCAGGTAAGTCCTTAACACGGCCTCCTCTTAATAGAACAACAGAGTGTTCTTGAAGGTTGTGTCCGATACCAGGAATGTATGCTAGAACTTCTGCACCGTTTGTCAAACGTACACGAGCAACTTTTCTCAAAGCTGAGTTAGGTTTTTTAGGTGTAACAGTTCTTACAGCAACACAAACTCCACGTTTTTGTGGTGAGTTTACTGGTGTGTTTCTCTTTTGAAGAGTGTTGAAGTTATATCCAAGAGCTGGTGTCTTAGATTTCTTAACAACTTTCTTTCTGCCTTGTTTAATTAATTGATTAATTGTTGGCATATTCATCCTCCTTTTCCTTTTATCTATAGTGCACTCATCTTTACAAGCACACCCATAATAATAACACGACCAACAAAAAAAGTCAAGCTTTTTCACGCCCGACAAAGTTTAAAGTCCTGTTAAATTACAAATAAATTATAGCATATAATTTTAAAATGTCAAATTTAAAAATAAAATAAATTTTGCTTTACTATAAAAAAACAAATAAATAATTGCATTTTTAAATTAATTGTGATATAATAACGTTGATAAGTAGTGGCAATTAATATTAAAATCCTTTTAGTATTATCAAACATTCAAGGAGGCTCTATGGAGAAATTATTGTGGGCAAACTTACTTCAATTTGCACTTGCTCTTATCAAGATTGGCCTATTGTGGATGATCTTAAAAGAGCTCAAATCAAAAAAGATGAGGAGGATTTAATATGGACGGCTTAAGTCAAATGAAATTGTACAATTTCTTATCATTATTTGTATTTAGGATCCTGCCGGATTTAATCCAAATTTTCCTCTTGTGGAAAATTTATAAATATGTAAAAGAGGACTAATCATTTTCTTTCTTTTTTTAACAAAAGCTAGCTTACGATTTGTAAGCTAGCTTTTGTTTTCTTTAGATTAAATTTTTAAAAGCTTATTTTACATCAAAGCCGATGGCTTCGATTGCTTTTTCTACCAAGTTCTTTGGGATAAGTCCTTCGTATTCTGCAAAACCTTCTTCTAGGTTTACAATTACGTTTTTGATGCCTGGAATTTTTTCCATAGCTTCCTTAACTGACTTTACACAATTTTCACATGTCATTCCCTTGATATTAATTCTTTCCATTATTTCCTCCTTAGTCTTAAACTGTTTGTTACTACGCTTACCGATGAGAAGGCCATGGCGAGTGACCCCACCATTGGATTTAAAAATCCCAGTGCCGCTATCGGTATTCCTATTATATTATATATAAAGGCCCAAAACAGGTTTTGTTTTATGGTCCTTATAGTCTTGTTGGAAATGTCAATGGCCCGGTGGACTTGTTTTAAGTCACCACCGACCAGGGTTATATCTCCTGATTCAATGGCTATGTCCGTGCCCGTGCCCATGGCGAAACCTATATCCGCTGCTGCAAGAGCAGGCGCGTCGTTAATGCCATCACCAACCATTCCGACTTTTTTTATTTTCTTTAAGTCGTTTATGATATTTAATTTATCCTGAGGCAAAATCTCTGCCCTATAATCGTCAATGCCCGTTTGGTCAGCAATTAATTTTGCTGATGACTGGCTGTCTCCAGTTAGCATCATAACTTCTAAACCCAGTTCGTGAAGAGCTTTGATTGATTCTATTGCATCAGCCTTTAATTTATCCTCAAGTGAGATGGCCATTAATAATTCATTGCCACTTACAAGTCCCACATAAGTTTTACCCATGTCTAATAAATTTGTAACAGGATCTAAATCAATTCCGATTTCCCTCAAGTGTTTAAAAGATCCAGCCATATATTCTTGGTCAGAAGTTTCAAATTTAATGCCCCGACCGCTTAGATTTGTAAGTTTTCCTTCAATTATTTTTCTACCAGACAAATGATCTACTATGGCCTTGGCAATTGGATGGTCACTTTGCTTTTCCATAGAGTAAATTATATCCAAATTGTCCTCTTCATTGCCACTTACATTTATAATTTCATTTACAATCGGTCGGCCCTCGGTAATTGTCCCCGTCTTATCCAGGGCTACAACTTGAATCTTGTGGGCATTTTCCAAAGCCTCAGGATCTCGGATTAAAATTCCTTCGCTGGCCGCCTTGCCAGTCCCAACCATAATTGCAGTCGGTGTTGCAAGACCAAGTGCACATGGACAAGCTATAACTAAAACCGAAACAGCAGCAATCAAAGCCTGTCTAAAATCTCCTGCAAAAATCATGTGGCCTACAAAAGTCACCAGGGCAATGATTAAAACCGCTGGAACGAAGATTGATGAAACCTTATCTACCACCCTTTGAACGGGTGCTTTTTTATTATTGGCTTCTTCGACCATGGAAATAATTTTGGCCAGGCCCGTTTCGCCAGGATTTTTTGTAACTTGAGCTACAATTGTCCCCGCTCCATTAATAGTCCCTGCATAAATCCTATCGTCCGCCTCCTTGTCAACGGGAATCGGCTCACCAGTAAGCATGGATTCATCTATGGACGTTTCCCCGCTAATGATAATACCATCGCAAGAAACGCTTTCCCCTGCCTTAATTAAAACTTGATCGCCGATTTTTAAATCGTCTGCAGGAATTTCTACATACTCTCCATCAATTATTAAAGTCGCCTTCTTTGGCGCCAAATCAATTAGCTTGTACAAGGCCTCACTAGTCTTGCCCTTGGCCCGTGACTCCATAGTCTTGCCAAGTAAAACCAAAGTTATAATCATAGCTGAACTTTCAAAATAAAGATGTGGATCGCCAACTATCCAATTGTAAATACTATATAGATAAGCCGCACTCGTGCCCAAGGCAACCAGTACATCCATGTTCATGGCCCCGCCCTTGATGCTAAGATATGCACCCCGGTAAAAAATCCATCCAATGTAAATCTGAACTACAGTCGCTAAAGCAAATTGCCAAATGGGTTCGCCAAAAAATACATGGACGTCCGCCATGTGAAAAAACATAACCAAAAATAGCGGTAAGGAAAAAATAGCAGAAATTATAAACCGCCTCTTATAATCCCTATACTCTTTTATTTTTCTCTCCTGGTCTCTGGCAGGATCTCTCGTTTCCTCGACGGTTGCCTTGAAGCCAATCCCATTTACAGCCTGGCAAATAGCCCGGGCCGAAGTCTTGCTTTCATCATAGACCACCCGCATCTTGGCCAAGGACAAGTTGACATTAACCTCGCCAACTCCATCCATCCTTCCAACAACCTTCTCTATTCTGTTAACACAGGATGCACAATGCATTCCTTCAATTATAAAATATTTTTCCATTTCATCACCTAATCATTACTTACCCAAGATTAACTATATTTAATAATACACACAATAAAAAAGCCGACGTAAATCAATACGTCGACTAAAAATTCTTTCTTTTTAATTCCTCTATACAGAACGAGGCTGTGAATTTAGCTGGTAAATTTGATGAGATTTGAAGTGGCTAATTTTTTATCGGTTTTGGCTAACATAAAGTTAGCCGCTACATGAACCGATAAAAAATTTATTCAGATAAATTTATGAAGATAAATGGATGGATTTCACGCTGTGCAGAAATTTTGCGAATGAGATGTAGTCAACCTACATCGCAGTGAGCAAATATTTCGAAACAAGTGAAAGGCGCCATTTAGATCATAAATTTTACATCATGCCCATCGGCATGCCATTACTTCCAGCCATTCCTGCCATTGGATCTTCCTTGCTTGGTAGGTCGGCTACTGTTGCTTCTGTGGTTAGGATCATGGATGCAACTGAGGCTGCGTTTTGTAGGGCTGAACGAGTGACCTTGGTTGGGTCTACGATGCCAGCTTCAATCATATTTACGAATTCGTTGTTTAGAGCGTCGTAACCTTCGCCGCGTTTTGAATGCATAACTTTTTCTACGATTACTGAGCCTTCTCTGCCTGCGTTTTCTGCAATTTGACGGAGTGGTTCTTCAAGAGCTCTTAAAACGATTGCAACACCTGTTTTTTCGTCACCTTCAACTTCGTTTAGGAGTGGACGAACGTCTTCGATTGTGTCAAGTAATGCAACACCGCCACCTGAGACGATGCCTTCTTCAACAGCTGCACGTGTAGCTGCAAGGGCGTCTTCGATTCTCAATTTCTTTTCCTTTAATTCAGTTTCTGTGGCTGCACCAACTTGGATAACGGCTACGCCGCCTGCAAGTTTAGCTAGTCTTTCTTGAAGTTTTTCCTTGTCGAATTCTGAATCAGATTCTTCGTATTGAGCACGAAGTTGTTTGATTCTGTCGTTAACCTTTGATTCATCTCCTGCACCTTTAACGATAATTGTATTTTCTTTTTCTACATTTACCTTTTGGCAGGTACCTAGCATATCAACTGTGGTGTCTTTTAATTCGTAACCTAAATCAGTTGAAACAACTGTTGCACCAGTTAGAATTGCAATGTCTTGGAGCATGTCTTTTCTTCTGTCGCCAAAGCCAGGAGCCTTAACTGCAACGCAGTTAAATGTTCCTCTTAATTTATTTACAACAAGAGTTGCCATTGCTTCGCCTTCGATGTCTTCAGCAATGATTAAGAGTGGTCTGGAGCTTTGAACGATTTGTTCTAGAAGTGGTAGTATATCTTGGATGCTGGTAATCTTTTTATCTGTAATTAAAATATATGGATTGTCGAGTTCGGCAATCATTTTTTCTGAATCTGTAACCATGTAGCTTGATACATAGCCGCGGTCAAATTGCATACCTTCAACAACATCTAAGGTTGTGCCCATGCTCTTTGATTCTTCAACTGTAATAACGCCGTCCTTGCCAACTTTTTCCATAGCGTCAGAAATTAGAGCACCAATTTCCTTGTCGCCTGCTGAAATGCTGGCAACGTTTGCAATTGAAGCCTTATCATCAATTTTAACTGAAGCGTTCTTTAAACTTTCAACTGTTTGATCAACTGCTCTTCTAATTCCCTTTTGTAGGATCATTGGATTGGATCCAGCAGCCAAGTTTTTCAAACCTTCTTTGACAATAGCTTGAGCCAAAATTGTAGCTGTTGTTGTACCGTCACCTGCTACATCGTTGGTCTTGGTTGCAACTTCACGAAGAAGTTGGGCACCCATGTTTTCTGTCTTGTCTTCGAGTTCGATTTCACGAGCGATTGAAACACCGTCATTTGTAATTAGTGGTGACCCATAAGGTCTTTCGAGGACAACATTTCTGCCCTTAGGTCCAAGTGTTACCTTAACTGTATCTGCAAGTTTATTGATGCCGGCTTCCATAGCCTTTCTAGCATCGCTACCATGTAAAATATCTTTTGCCATTAATAATTCCCCCTATCTTATTCTATAACGCCTAAAACGTCTATCCATTTAACTAATAAGTATTCTTTGTCGCCGTCTTTGATTTCTGTGCCTGAGTACTTAGAAAAAATAACTTTGTCGCCAACTTTAACAAGGTCTTTGCGTCTGTCGTCTTGGAGTAATTCTCCGCTAATAGCTTTGACAACTGCAATGCTTGGTTGTTCTTGAGCACTTTGTGGCAGAACGATTCCTGATTTTGTAGTTTGTTCTGCTTCAACTTTTTCAATAAGGAGCCTATCTCCTAATGGTTTAATATTCATAAATACCTCCTAATATAAACAAATTTATTAGCAACCTAGTCTGGTGAGTGCTAACTCTATTTTTTATTATACCCTAAGTAATAGAAATTAATCAAGTTATTAGAAAAATTTTATAAATACTAATTTCCCTTGACTTTTATTTTCTTTAAAGCTTGTGATCAGCAAAATTAATTGCAATTATAATTTTATTTTTAATTGTAAGATACAAAGTGAATTTACAAAGCTGTCTTTCTGCAAAATAAAAATTCATTTCAATTGTAAAATGCAAATAAATTTAAAAAGCTCTTTTCATGCAAAATATAAATTCATTTTAATTTTAAGTTGCAAATGAATTGCGGATATATCTTTCTGCAAAAGAAAGTTTCATTTCAATTGTAAGTTACCTACGTATATACAAATTAATTTTTAAAGCAAAAAAATGGACCCCCTTAGGATCCATTTTATTTTACTGGTCTAGCCAGCTTATATTAGATTTTTTAAATTATTTAAGCCTCAATCTTTCGACTACTATTTCAACATAGCCTGCAAATTCTTTGGCCGCTTGGTCTGCATCTAGGTCTTTTTTTTGAACACGCCTTAGCATGCCTTCAAATATATAGTAGAGCATCCAATTGGCTTTTTCTGCTCCATCTTCGTTGAAGTAGCCTACATTTAAGCAAACTTCACTTAAGACCATGGTCCTATCTCTCAAATTAGGTGCTGTGAGTACCTTGTCGAGATAAGCAGGGAAGCCATCATTTTCAATTGGGAAGGCCTTATAATATTGGTGGAGATAATAATCCTTTTCATGAGCTATGTCTGAGAAAAATATTTCCAGATATTCGTAAGGCTTTTTAAAAGCATTCTTGGCAAAGCAAACCCATACTTGTTTGTAAACAAAAAGTGGATCGTCTCCCTCTTTTACATAGTTTGATAAGTCTGCCAGATAATCATCCATTGCATCCATAACTGCAAAGTACATGAGATGATCAATGTTTTCAAAATAATTGTAAATAGTTGCGGTATTAAGCTCTGTCGTATCGGAAATTTTCTTGATAGTAACTCCTCTTACGCCATCTTCTTTAATAATATTTCTAGTGCAGTCCACAAAGGTCTTGATCATTTTTCTGCGATGAGGACTTAAATGCTTTTTGTTAAAATCAATATTTGCCATTTCATTCTCCTTTTGAATTTTTTGAAAATAAATTGAATAAAAACAAATTTATCTTCCGATTCCATATAATATTACATATATTTTATAAAAAATATAATAATTTGTCAAGTAATTATAAATAATATTACCTTGACAATAATTATTCTATTTGCTAAAATAATTTTAGGAGGACATTATGAAGATTCTTGTAATTTATTCCAGCCAAACTGGCAATACAAAAGCTGTCGCCGAGGCCATATATGATGAGTTCAAAGATTATGCAACCTTGATTCCCATGGACCAGGCAAAAAACTACAAATTAGAGAATTATGACTATGTATTTGCAGGTTTTTGGGTGGACAAGGGCTACCCAAACGAAGAGGCCATGGACTTTTTAAAATCAATTAGATCTTGTAATATAGGACTCTTTGCAACACTTGGTGCCTACCCCTATTCCATGCAGGCCTCCCGAGTTTTTTACCGGGCAGGAGAAGTTATAGATGAATCCAACCGTGTACTTGGTACTTTTATTTGCCAGGGAGAAATTTCTAAGGAAAAGCTGGACGAAATAAATGCCCGGCCACCCAGCCATCCCGGTTATCCAACGCCCATACAGACCCTGGCCAGAAATATTGGACAGCAGCATCCAAATGAAGAGGACTTTACAGCAGCCCGCAAACTTTTTAGAAAGATTGTCAGCCGGACTTACAATATAAAATAAAAAACAAAACACAGCTTCAAATGATATGTCATGAGAAACTGTGTTTTTTTATTTGTATTCTATTTATCCTCAATGTCCCCGTATTTTTTATAGATAATATAGCTAGACAGAATCATTGCGATGACACACAGGAGTGGGATCATTAAAAAATATATTAATGCCTTCTCTAATTTAAAGATTATAGGAAAAGTCATGAAAATTATACCCATTACAATAGATATTATTCCTGCTGATCTTTGCGATTTTTTCCACACATAATCATTTGCCATTGACCACGTGGTCCTAAGTCCCACCAGGGAATTTCTTTTTAATTTTGGCATCTTGTTGCCTAAAAATATAAACAATAAACCAGTCAGTCCAAACATAATCTGTGCAAGGCCTATCCCCTTAAATTCTAGCTTTTCTAATTTTACAAGGCCGCTGTATATAATAAGAAAATTTATAACATTAAAAATTATCAAGCAAACAATAATAGTCAGGTCTATATATTTTTCGTTATTATTTCCTTGGCTTTCTTGCTTGGCGGCAAATTTTTGCATCCAAAGCAAAAATCCAGCCATCAGAAAGGTCGCTATTGGCAGAACAAAAATTTCATACCGGCTCCCCCACCTATCCACATTGCCAGCAGTATCATAGTGTATGGGAATTTTTTTATCCATAAAGCCCACAGCTATGATTGCCAAAATAAGTGGCAAAAAGGTCAGTATTTTAATCCATTTTTTTCTCATTGTCGTCTCCTTTCAAATTTGAAATCCATACGAGCACTTCGTCCAAGATACTCAGGTCAAGTTCATAATAAATAAAATTTTTATATTTTGTCTCGTAAATTAAGTCCGCCTTTTTTAGTTTTGCCAGATGATAAGACAGGGCCTGGGGACTCATGCCAACTTCTTCAGCCAAGTCGCCCGAAGAAATTTTCCCGCGCTTTAAAGTCTCGATTATCTTTCTCCTATTATCATCAGCCAAACAGGCCAGTACATCTGAAATAATTTTCCCCACCCCCATCTATTTAAAATTTTCTTTAAATAGATTATAGCACTTACAAAAATTTTTTGCAATAAAAAAACCACATAAAATGTGGGAAAATAAAATATTTTTATAAGAGTTTTTCTATCTCCTCTCCAATTTTCCTTGGAGTTTTTTGAGAAGCATACCTCTTTACGACATTTCCTTCTCTGTCTACTAAAAATTTTGTGAAATTCCATTTGATATCATCGCCCAAGACTCCGCCGGCTTGGTCTTTCAAATACCTATATAAGGGTTCTTCGTTTTCGCCATTTACATCGATCTTGGCAAAGCGATCAAAGGTCGTCCCATAATTCAGAGAACAAAAACCTTGGATGCCTGCATCATCTTCTGGGGCTTGGTGGCCAAATTGATTGCAAGGGAAGTCTAAGATTTCAAAGCCTTGGTCTTTGTATTCTTCGTAAAGCTTTTGCAAGCCCTCGTATTGGGGAGTAAAGCCACACTTGGTCGCGGTGTTTACAATTAATAAAACCTTGCCCTTGTACTTGTCTAGCTTAACATCATTTCCTTCATTGTCTTTTACTACAAAATCATAAATCATAATATTTCTCCTTAAATTATTTGTACTATATTATTTATATTCGGCCCTCTGGCCGCCAATTAATTTTGGCCTTCTCCTAATCAAAGTCACATGGGCAGAGCCAATATTATTTACACTAACCCTAACCGGAACGCCAACCGCCTTTATGTGCATGCCAATAAAAGTATCTCCAATATCAATACCGCCATGGGCCTGGATGGTCTCAACCATGACTGGGTCAGACATTTTTTCATAGGCTACAGTTGCCATGGACCCGCCAGCGTGAATTTTTGGCACAACGCTGACCTGATCTAAGTTATATTTCTCCATGCAAGCCCGACTTACAACCAAGGACCTATTTATATGCTCGCAGCCTTGGAAGGCCAAGAACAAATTATATTTATGAGCAAAATCTAAAAACACATGAATAAAGTCCTCAGCCACATCCATGGAAGAATTCTTGCCAATCCTGCCGCCCACAACCTCGCTTGTTGAGCAGCCGATTACAAAAATTTCCCCTGCCTTTAATTGGGCCTGAGCCTGGTATTCTTCTAATATATTTTTTAAAGCCTCTTTATAATTATCCATCAAATCACCTCTAATACCTACATACCCAAAAAAAGACCCAAGACTTATTAAATAAATCTTGGGCACGCCTTTAATATTCTTTTTTATTTATAATTTTAATTGATATAAAGACAGTAAGACCTATTAACAAAACAGAAATACCAAGGACTATTAGTGTTAATTTTAATAAGGAGCCCCTACTTATTTCTGAAAAAAATCTTGAAATCCCAGGAATATATTCCTTCAATACAGAAGACCCCGCAAAAACTAAAGCATAAGTTATCACCATGATTATCCTACCTTTTTCTGCTCCAAATTTAATGAGAAAAGGCAGTTGAATTGATGGTATTAAGATTGCCATAGCAAATACTATTAAAGATATGATAATAATATTTGGAATAGTAAATTTATTTTGAATATAAAGGGTCACAAAAATAAATAAAGAACCAAATATTCCAAAAACAGCTGGGAAAAACAATTTACTAAACACATAATCTTTCCTAGCTATTGGCATTGAAAAAGCCAGGCTTTCAAATTTTGCAGCCGCATCATAAGCGAAGGAGCTGGAATTTAAAACCAAGGGCAGCATAACACATAGCATTGGTGTTATCAGAAAAGCATTTGAGTAAATTCCATAGCTAATAGCTACAAATGAAATTATAATACAAGGTATCAGTGTTTTCTTTAAGGTTGCCAAGTCTTTATAAATTAGAGCTTTCATTTTTATCACCTCTTACAAAATAAATCATTATATCTTCGATGGTTGGTTTTTGAAGATCAATTCCTTTTGGTGCTTGATCTTTTATAATCAACAAATCTTGACCAAAAGTATGGACCCTCCTACCAACTACTATTGACCTATCAAGGTTATTTGCCTCCTCATTTGAAAGAGAACAAAGTGCATACTTATCTTTTAATTCATCCTTACCCTCAAAAAATAAGAGTTTTCCATTGTCTATAAAGGCAATGTAATCAGAAACTTTTTCTAGGTCCGACAAAATATGAGAAGAAATTAAAATCGTGTGCTTTTCATCCTGCATAAAATCCAAGAGAATATCTAAAATCTCATCTCTTATAATTGGATCTAGTCCACTTGTAGCCTCATCTAAAATCAAAAGCTCAGCATGGTGAGATAGGGCCATAGCTACTCCAAGTTTCATTTTCATACCGCGTGAATAATTTTTTATAATTTTTTTGTCTGGCAGATTGAACTCATTTTTTAGTTCAAAAAACCTTTTTTTATCCCAACTTTTATAAACCTTAGAACAAAACTTTTCAGCTTGTATCGCATTAAGTTCCTGCGGCAAATATAAATCATCAAAAACAACGCCTATTTTGTCCTTAATTTCAACATCCCTAGTGCTATTTTCCCCTAAAATATTTATTTCTCCATAATCCGCCCTTAAAAGCCCCAACAATAATTTTATTGTCGTACTTTTGCCGGCCCCATTTTGGCCAATATAGCCAACAATAGTTCCCCTCGGGATGCGTAGGTCAATTGGCCCCAAGACAAAATCATCAAATTTCTTTGTAAGTCCTTTGACGTCAATAGCGTAATCACTCATATTTACCCTCCAACATAGCTTTAAACATAAAGACAAGTTCTTCTCCTGATATATCTGCAATTTGAGATAAGTCAATAGCCTCTTGGAGCTTAAGTTCAATTTGCCTTAGGTACTCTTCTCTAATAAACTCTTTGTTTTGCGGGGCCACAAAATTCCCCTTTCCTTGAATGGAATTTATAAAACCTTCAACTTCTAGCTCATCGAAAGCACGCTTTGCAGTAAGCATACTTATCCTAAGCTCTTTTGCCAAAAACCTAATCGAAGGCAACTTATCGCCAACGTGCAAGTCGCCAGACAAGACCTGTGCCTTAATTTGATTTTTAATTTGCAAATAAATCGGATCTTCACTTGAATTGTTAATTTGAATATGCATATTCCACCGCCTAATTTTTTACCTGTTATAACTGTTATAATTATAACATAACAGTTATAAGCTGTCAATATATTTTTTAAATATTTTTTAAAAAAGCAAAAGATTTAAGCCAATAAAAAATGACCCGCGTTTAAACGCGAGCCATTTAAAACTTTTTATTTTATAACAACCCAAATTTCTTTTTCTTCTTCGCCGATTTTGACAGGGTTTTTCATTAGTTTAACCATGACATCTTCCTTGCCTTCTACAGCTACTGTGAAAATAATGTGGTCGCCTTCTTCTTTTTGTTCTTTGATTTCGAATTTAGCTTCAGGATTTTCCTTGGCAACATATTCTTTTACCAAGTCTTCAGCTACAAATAGATAAGGTTTTTTACCTTCTTCTAATTCCTTTAACAATTCTTCGTTGATTTCTGGAAATAGGATTTCAACAGCTTCAGCTTTTTCTTCTTCCTTGGTTTCTTCTTTCTTTTCTTCAGTTTCAAGTGGTTCATTTACTTGTTTGATAAATGCATCAAAGATTGAATCGTACATTTCAAAGAATACTTCGTCTTCCCAATCGTCTTCGACATTTAGGCCGTGTTCATCGGCATAAGCTTGTTCAACAACATCCCATGTTTCACCGAATGATTTGCCGACCATCTTGCCTTCCTTGTCAACAATAAAGATTGTTGGGAACCAGTTCATTGAGTAGTCGATAACTTTTTCAAAGTATTCGTAAGCTTCTTTTCTGCCACCGACTTCTGTCCAAGGAACATCTTTACCTTCATCTAAAGCTTTGATGTTTTCAACTGTGTAATCTGTATAGTTGTTTACAAGGCCAAAGATTTGAACATTTGGATATTCTTTTTCGATTGTTTCTTGAAGTTTATACATTCTTGGTCTGGAAAGTTTTGACCAATAGCACCATGGACCCCAGCTATAAACTACAGTAAAGTCTTTTTGACCAATAATTTCATTGTATTTAGCCATGTCAAAAGCTTCTATATCTGACTTGTCAAATGAAATGTAGTTGATCTTGCCATCTTTAAAGTCTGGGCGATATCTGAAGTTATTCATAGCTTTTTTGAAAGTTGAAATTTGTACATAGTTTTCTTTGTTGATAACCCAGCTGTTGATTTGAGCTTCTTCACCGTCAACAGTAAATTTGCATGCTGATTTTTGAATCTCGGCTGTATCAAAATCTACAGGAGCAAATTCTGTGCCTAGTTCGACATAATCTTCGCCCTTGGTAATTTCAACAGCATTGGCTTCCTTGTTCCAATTGACTGCAAATTTGCCATCTGTGCCTTCAAAAGCCTTGGCGATATCGCGAAGTTTGATGACATTCATCATCTTTTCGCTAGGTCCATCTTCTCCTTCTTCGATCCATTTAAGTAGGTAGAATTTTAAATTGTCTTCCTTACCATCAACATTGATCGACAGTGAACTGTCTGCCATCTTAAAGCCCTCATAAACTTCCATTTCTTCTCCTTCAGCGCGGACGCCAAAAGAAAATGCGCTTACAGCTAATAGAGCTGCAAGAACTAGTGATAATACTCTTTTCATAAATACCTCCTTTTATTTTATAACTTTATTATAACAAACGTGTAAATCAATTGCAATGAATTTATAAAAATTTTTTAACATAAAAGCCATGAATGCATTTAAATACTTCCTATGATATACACCCAGACAAGTAGTAACTGCTTGCACAAACTTTTGCAAAAAAATCAGCCAGTAAAAACTAGCTGATATAAATTTATTTTTATAAAATTATAAACTCCTCTTTACAGGCATGCTCATACATCTTGGGCCCCCACGTCCACGACTTAGTTCACCTGAGACCATAACGTGGAGTTTGATGCCCTCCTTGTCGAGGACTTCGTTGGTAACGGTGTTTCTATCGTAAACGATTACTTCGCCTGGTTTAATGGCAAGGGTGTTTGAACCGTCTGACCATTGTTCGCGTGAAGCGTCAATTGGATTGCCGCCTGCACATCTAATGACTTTGATGTGGTCTTTGTGAAGAGCCTTGGATAAAATTGCTTCCAAGTTGCCTTCGATTCTATCCACGACAACCTTTGACCCATCCAAAGTCATCCTGTAGACTTCAAGTGGCCCTTCGATTTCTGGGTGGACTGTAAATACATCTTCGTCGATCATGGTAAAAACTGTGTCCAAGTGCATAAAGGCCCTCTTCTTCGGAATTACAAAAGCGAGTACATTTTTAAATTCGCCTTTTTTCAAAATATTTTCAGCAATTATTTCAACTGCCTTGGCGTCTGTCCTTTGTGAAATGCCAATTGCGATTGTATCTTCATTTATAATGAGTTCGTCTCCACCTTCGATGGAAAACTTTTCATCTCTATAATAAACAAATTCAGTACCCAAAAAATCAGGATGGTGCTTGAAGATATATTTACCGTAAATGGTTTCACGATTTCTAATATCGCTCCACATTTTGTTTAGGGAAACTGTTGTTCCCATCAAAGAGAATGGGTCGCGGGTAAAGTATAGGTTTGGCATTGGCTTGGTCAAAAAATAATCATCTCTGGCCACAAAATCTGTTAGCCTGCCGCCATTTACCTTTGGCATATCTTCGCGTCTAATCCCTTCCATGGTCTTTAAGACTAATTCTTTTTCATCTAAGTCCTTTAAAAAATCCTTTAGATATTTTACTTCGTCATCCCTAAAGACATGGGCTTCTTTTATAAATTCATCTATAAAATCTTCCTTGACATCGCCAGCCTTGATAGCTTCAGCAGCTAAATCTTCAAGGTAAAGGACTTTTACCCCATTGTTCCTAAAAATTTCTGCAAAAGCATCGTGCTCTTCGATGGCCTTATCCAAATAAGGAATTTCGTCAAACAAAAGTTCTTCTAGCATATCTGGCATCAAATTCAAAAGTTCTTTGCCAGGTCTGTGCAAAATTACCTCTTCCAGAGGCTTTGTTTCTGAAAAAACTCTAATCATTTCTTCCTCCTGTTTTAATTTGTATTTTTATTATAACATATTGGTCTTATATGTCCAAATTATTCCCAAGACATATCCCAAACTGCTAAGTCAAACCAGTCTGTAAACTCTGTGTTTAAAAATCCTCTTAATGACTTCCTGATAAATGTCTCTGTAATCGGATTTCCAAAACCAATGGCAATGTTTTTATTTTTAATATCCGTGCACAAGAGCTTGTAAGCATCTTTTAGGTCTGACTTTTTATCAACTAAGAGTTCAAATATTTCCTCGTCCAAGTCCAAATCATGGAAAAGGTATTTGCCATCCCCAGTACTTGAAAACTCTCGAGAAAAATCTGGCATATAACCATGCTTAAAGGAATTTAATACCAAAACACTCCTGCCTGAATTTATAAGCTTGCTAGCTGTGCTTATCAGGTCATAAGGCGAAGCCCCATTTAAAGTTACAATATAACCATAGTCTGAAAGTAGGTCTTTTAAATCTTGGGCTATATTTCTGATGTAGGGATTGTCCTCGTAAACTAGGTTTAGCGGAATGGATTTATAATTTTTCTCCAGGTTCTTGTCCTCATAGTCCATGTCAAAAAAAGCCTTGTTAGTATGACTTATAAGCGAGTGAGAAAACTTAATCCCATCTCCTGGCCTATAATCTTTTATAATATCAATGATCTGTTCACGCCTGGTCAGATCTTCCATGCCATTATAATTTGAAATCCTAAGAAGGATTACTTCATTTTCTATAACGGAATTTTTCTCAAAATTCTTTTTAATTTGACTTTGGCCCAAGGCCTCCAAATCATTATAAATATTCGCCGCGTCTATATGCCCTCTTAGCATATTTACAACTATATTTTCTTCTGAAAACTCCCTCAAGGATAGCTCTTTAATATTGGTTGGGTATTTAAAATCATCATTGCGTTCAAGATTTGCAAAATTATTTTTCTCCCAGTCTGCGAGCATATATGGCCCATTACCCAAGGGCTTTGAATTGAGCCTTCTAACATCGTTCATCCTCGCCCCTTGATAGTAGTGAATTGGAATTGGTCTGAAGTCCAAGGCATAGTAAAACGAATCTTGAAAATTGTCAAAATTAATTTTTAAATGCTTTTCATCGATAACTTCTACGCCCTTAATCCCACTCGCTAGGCCGTTGTTATAATCTCTGGCGCCAGTAATATACAAAAGCTCTCCCCGTCTTTTTTCTCCCAAATATTCAGGGTGAAGGAGGACTCTTAGGGAAAAATAAATATCATTTGCGGTTACTGGATTACCGTCCCACCATCTAGCATCATCGCTAATGGTAAAGCTCAGGCTGTAACCCTCCCTAGTCATTGAAGATACCAGACCATTTTGCGGATCCACCTCCATATTTGCCTTCATGCCGATAAAGGGCAGGAACATCAAATGACTTATGGCCTTGTCTCCTTCGGTCATTGCAAAGAGTGGGTTGAAAACTCCCTCTATGCCATTGGTCAAGACTTGCAAGAGGTCCTTGTCGATTGCTTCAGTCTCCATGACCTCAATATTTATTTCCCTCTCCGCTTGGGGAGGATTTGTGGCCACTGGTTCGACTTTTGGCGAACACGCAACTACCAACATGCACAGGCTGAGGATCAATAGAAGTGTTTTTTTACTTGCCAACAATTTTTAAAATCACCTCAACAGCCTTTGCCATTTCCTCTGCAACAGCGTATTCAAACCTACCGTGGTAGTTGTAACCACCGGTAAAAATATTTGGACAAGGCAGACCCATGTATGAAAGTCTGGCTCCGTCTGTGCCCCCTCTGATAGGTTCAATCTTTGGTTCAACACCAGCCTCTTCCATGGCCTTTATCGCCAGGTTAACTGGAGTCATATCCTCTTCGATTTTTTCTCTCATATTATAATAGCTATCTGTCATATTCAGATCGATTTCGACTCCGTGCTTGTCACAGATGAAATCGCAAACCTTTTGCATCATAGCTTTTTTTGCTTCAAATTTTTCGTGGTCGTGGTCGCGAATTATAAAGACCATTTCACTTTCGTCCACATTTCCGCTCAAGTCGTTCAAGTGGATAAAGCCTTCCCTATTTTCAGTAAATTCTGGCCTGTCAAAAGTAGGCAGCATATTAAATAATTCCATTGCAATGATAAGAGAGTTTTTCATCTTGCCCTTGGCTGAACCTGGGTGAACATTTCTGCCTTGGATTTTTACGATTGCAGTAGCTGCGTTAAAGTTTTCGTATTCAAGCTCACCAATAGCTCCGCCATCAATTGTAAAGGCAAAATCTGCTCCGAAGTTTTTCACGTCAAAACAGTCAGCTCCCCTGCCAATTTCTTCGTCAGGTGTAAAACCAATTAAAATATCCCCGTGCTTGATATCTGGATTTGCAAGCAAGTACTCGATAGCAGTCATAATTTCTGCAATGCCGCCCTTGTCATCGCATCCAAGCAAGGTTGTCCCGTCGGTTACAATGAGAGTCTTGCCTTTTTTATCTGCGAGTTCTGGGAAATCCTTTGGAGACAAAATAAATTTGCCGTCCTTGTCAAGCTTGATGTCCCCTCCGTCATAATTTTCTATTATACGCGGATTAACATTTTCCCCAGTCATATCTGGAGCTGTGTCCATGTGTGAAATCAAACCAATAGCTGGCAGGCCATCAGTATTCTTTGGAAGTTTTGAATATACATAGCATTTATCATCAACCCTTGCCTCCAGACCAAAACCCTTTAGCTCTTCGACCAAGACATTGGCCAGATCAAATTGCCTCTTTGTACTTGGGACAGTTTCGCTAGCCTCGTCTGATGTTGTGTAAATCTTTGCATACTTGATTAAACGTTCAACAACTTGTTTTTGTAAATCCATTTTAAATTCCTCCTAATTTTTTTTATAAAAACACTTGCAATTTAAAAATAATCGTGCTATAATATCACCTATGAGTTAAATAACGCGTGCCATTAGCTCAGCTGGTAGAGCAATTGACTCTTAATCAATGGGCCCAGGGTTCGAGTCCCTGATGGCGCACCACTCGAAACGCTATGAAGTATCATGGCGTTTTTTTATTTTTATTTTTAACTTGCAAGGCTTAGGTCATAAACTTACAAATTTATTTTACACCATTAAAAAAGAAAGTTCAAGCAATTAAAACTCCCTTCTATTATATAAGACAAAGCTAAAATTTTATTTAAAGCCTCTTTAATCTATTGAAATAAAAGTGGGCTTTTGCTAAGATAAATACATAGAATATTATAAGACGGAGGAATTAATTATGAGGGAATTTTTAATTTACATAATTTGTGGACTTATGACCTTAGGTGTGTTTATACCATCTACAATAAAAGCGGCAGACCCAAGCGATGATATGGTAACCATTAGCTTTGAAGGTAAGTATGCAGATGGCAAAAACATGCAAGTAAAAAAAGGCCATAAGCTTTATGAATACCAAATTAAAGATGTGCTTAATAAGATAGGTTATTCCATAGGTGACATTTATATTGATAAAGAGCTTAAAACCCCTTTTATCTCTCCAATGGTTATTAACGAAGACATAACCCTATATCCTAAGATTAGTATTAAAAAATATAAAATTAGCTTTAATACAAAGCAAGATAGAAATAAGCCATATAGGTTTTTAAATCTCAATAATCAATATGCTATCATTGGAGAGACTGATCTTTCGCAATTTTTACCATTGTTTTTAAAAGAATTTAATAATAGGGAATCTGAAATTAAAAATCCAAAATCTAACAAAATTTATACTTGGGGAGAGGTTTATGAAATAGTCAATTATGAAATAAATGGATTTAAATTTAATTCAATTGACGATATAGGTACTTTAGAGGAAAAACATATACAGGGTGTTAATATTTCCTCTGTCATAATAACAGCCAATATAACAAATAGGACCTACCATATTCGCTTTGATACTGATGGTGCTAACAACGATGAGAAATTCCCACCAATGCCAGTACGATTCAGGAGAATTCCTATAAAACCTTCTGATATCCCTACTAAAACAGGATATAAGTTCCTAGGTTGGTATGAGGGTGATGAGGAATTTTTATTTAATAAAGTTATCTACGAAGATACGACTTTAATCGCCAGGTGGGAAAAGGAAAATTTTGATAAGTATAAAGTATCCTTCATGCTTGAAGGAAGTGATATTCCAAGTCAAGAGGTTGAATTTGATACAAATGCAACCGAACCAACAGTAGAAACAAGAGAAGGTTTTGAATTTGATGGTTGGTACACTGATCCTGGATTTACAAGTAAATTTGATTTTTCAAGTCCTATAAAATCCAAACTTACTTTGTATGCAAGATGGTCGAAGAAAAAATACACTGTATCCTTCGTGCTTGACCAAGAAAACATTCCAAATCAAGAGGTTGAATTCGATTCACAGGCTAAAGAGCCTACAATTGAAGATAAAGAAGGCTTTGAATTTGATGGTTGGTACACAGACTCTGATTTTAAAAATAAATTTAATTTTTCAAGCCCTGTTAAGTCCAACCTTACTTTATATGCAAGATGGAAAAAGAAAAAATACACTGTATCCTTCGTGCTTGAAGGAGAAGAAATTTCAAACCAAAATGTTGAATTCGATTCACAAGCGGCCGAGCCTAAAATAGAAACAAGAGAAGGTTTTGAATTTGACGGTTGGTACACTGATCCTGGATTTACAAAGAAATTTGATTTTTCAAGTCCTATAAAATCCAAACTTACTTTATATGCAAGATGGAAAAAGAAAAAATACACTGTATCCTTCGTGCTTGAAGGAGAAGAAATTTCAAACCAAAATGTTGAATTCGATTCACAAGCGGCCGAGCCTAAAATAGAAACAAGAGAAGGTTTTGAATTTGACGGTTGGTACAATGATTCTGAATTTAAAAATAAATTTGATTTTTCAAGCCCTGTTAAGTCTGACATGAACTTATATGCAAGATGGAAAAAGAAAAAATATACTGTATCTTTCGTTCTCGACCAAGGAAACATTCCAAGTCAAGAGGTTGAATTCGATTCACAGGCTAAAGAGCCTACAATTGAAACTAAAGAAGGTTTTGAATTTGACGGTTGGTACACTGATTCTAAATTTACAAAGAAATTTAATTTTTCAAGTCCTATAAAGTCTGACATGAACTTATATGCAAGATGGAATAAAATAGAAGAAGAAAAACCAAACCCAGATGATAACAAAGATCCAGACGAAACTGAAGAGCCTGGCAATAACCCAGAGCAAAATCCTGGTGAAGATCAAGAGCCTGGCGATGACAAAGACACAGATGAAAATCCAGACGAGGATAAAGATCCGGATGAAAGCGAAGAGCCTGGCAATAACCCTGACGAAAAAGAAAAACCTGGTGAAACCGAACAGCCTGACGATGATGAAAAGGAAAAGCCTGGCGACAAAGAGGAACCAGATGAAGACAAAAAGCCAGACGACAATAAAGAATCTGACGATCAAAAAAATCCTGATGTAAATGATAAGCCAAATAATAATGACAGGCCTTCATACGATTACAAGTATGACTACTACGATTACTACTGGCATCCAAATTACGACTATTTAAATTCAAATAAAAATAATTCTTCTGATATTGCAAAAAATAAAGATGACAAGGCTGAAGGAAAAACAAAGGATGAAAGTAAAGACGAAATAATTGAAGAAAAAGTCACAATACCAGAGGCCATTTTAAATTCATATTTTTCTGACATAGGAGATTTGCCTGGCCACTACCAAGAGGCCATCATTGACCTGGCCAACAGGTCTGTGCTTATAGGAACGGGCAAAAATAATTTTGACCCACATACAAGTATCTCTCGTGCTATGGTAGCCCAAGTTCTCTACAGACTTGCAAATGATAAGACTTATGCGAATCCATCCAACTTTACGGATTCCGCTCCGACAAATTGGTTTTACACAGCCGTTAATTGGGCCAATGAAAAAGGCCTAGTTGAAGGTTTTAAAGATAAAACCTTTAAGCCAAATAAATCTATTACAAACGAAGAACTGGCTGTGATCCTTGCAAGGGCAATTGAAAAACTAGAATTAAAAACCTCTAATATAAATTCAATCAACAAGGACAATTACAAATTCCTAGCCGATTGGAATAGAGATGGCATTATAAAGATGCTTGAACTCGGACTTATGGATTTTTCTTTTGAAGGCAATCAAGTGGTCGTAAAAGAAATCTCCAGGGCTGAATTTGCAAATATAATTTATAAATTAATAAATTCCCTTAATTAATATCACAAGAGCTCCAAGAAAAAATCTTGGAGCTTTTTTATTTGAAAAATTTACTGTAACTTGCATTTTAATTTCAAATATGCTAATATAAATGCAGTTGGAGTTCGTTATTTCAATATTAATTATATATTAAGGAGGATAAAATGGGATTTGGAGTTAAAATCAGAAAATTAAGAGAAGCCAAGGGTTGGACCCAGCAAGAGTTGGGCGATATGATCGGCATGAGCACGCGGACTATATGTGCCTATGAAAACGAAAACATCAGACCCCGCAAGCGTGAGACTTACAATCAGCTAAGCGAGCTTTTTGATGTAAATGTAAACTACTTGCTCACAGACGAAGAGTCCTTTATTTTTCAAGCCCACAACGATTTTGGCAAGATTGGCATGCAAGAGGCAACCGAACTTATAAATGGAGTTATCGGACTCTTTGCAGGCGGAGACTTGACCTTAGAAGATAAAAAAGCCGTCCTTGACACCATTGAAGAAGCCTATTACGATGCCAAGCACAGGGAAACTGAACGCAAAAAGAAAGAAGGCAAACTCTAATTGGCCAGAAAAATTTATGAGGATGTAAATGATCTAATTGAATTTCACGAGACCCGCGATCCGCAGACCATTTTAGAAGAGCGAGGCGTTTATGTAAAGGCCTTTAGCGAGGACACCAAGCTTCTTGGCATGTTTAAAATTATCCTGGGGGACAAATACGTCTTTTACAATAAAAAGTTGAACGACAACCACCTCAGAATGATGTTTGCCCACGAGCTCGGCCACGAATACTATCACAGCGATGACGATTTAAATGCCGAGCAGATTTTTACTTTTAGAAATGCTCAGGAGGTAGAGGCCAATATTTTTGCTGCCCACCTTTTGCTTAACGACCAAGATGTTTTAGATTATCTAAAAGAAGGCAAAAGCATTAATGAGATGGCAAGTTTGGAGTGCGTGGACGAAAATCTTATGATTATAAAATTAAAAGAACTCATGAAGATGAAGATAATTCCTCAAATGGATTTGTCATCCAACAATGAATTCTTTAGAAATATTGACGGCAAAAAAGCTCAAAATTGGGCCAGCGAATTCAGCGACGACTATTATATTGACGATTGATTTTTTGAATTAAATCTGTTAAAATAATTTCTAGTTTGAGCTGACGTGGCTCAGTTGGTAGAGCAGCTGATTCGTAACCAGCAGGCCGGAGGTTCAAGTCCTCTCGTCAGCACCAAATAATACCGCTTTGGATCTTATCTAAGGCGGTTTTTTATTTTTTAATTATATTAGTAACAAATAATTTTGCCATATATACTTAAAATTCCCATTAATTTTTTCTTTGTAAAATTTACTGGGTACAAACTGTGAACCTACTGGGTACAAAAAATACCATACAAATCGTCAATAAAAAATTTATATAATATTTTACTGCTAACGGGTTGATAACATATTGCTAACGGGTTGCTAACAAAAAAGATGCAAGCTTTTTGCCTGCATCTTTTTTAGTTTTCAGAATTTATTAATTATTGTATAAAATCTCTTATCAGCCATGTCCAATTATCATCATCTGCATCAAAAACCATATTTCCATTTTCCTCATCTACCCTGCCGTCTTCATAGTAAAGTTTCATAGTCACTACAGCTGTCAGTTTAGGTGAGTCATAATCCACTTCAAAATATCCTACTTCAGCTTCAACCTTAACTACCTTACCCTCTTCCTCTATACTTTCCTTAATCCCTTCAATAGAAGGCATATAGGACCTGGTACTTGGGCTAAAGTAATCAAAACCAGCTGGATCATAGTCTACATAAAGTTTGCTAAATCCTGTTTCTACAATATTTTTTATTGAAGCTGCGGTTGGAGCCATATTAAAGAACTTTTCTTTCTCTAAGATATCATTTAGCTTAACTTTGCCATCTTCAAGTTTAAGATTGAGAGTTACGAATTTTGAAAATCCACCATAAAATGCAGAATAGTCTAAAGGTTCATAAATATTAGCTGTTCCATCATCTAGGTAATCTATCTCTACATTTGGAATATCTAGGGAAAACATATTTGTAAGCATAGCTTCTTCTTCAAAACGTTTTACCATTTCCTCAGACGTGATGAATTTTTTAAAAGGCCCATCCTTGACCAGGTAGTCATCATAGTCAATATCTTCATCGTAAACATAGTGCCTAGTTAATAGATCGAAAAAGTCTATGATCCTATAGGCATTACCTATTGTCAGTTTTCCATTGACCCAAACATTTAAGCCTTTGACATCATAAACCTTGTAGTCCTCTCCTTCTCTAACGAAAACGAAATTGAGTTCATCCTCATATTCCTTTCCGCCTGCAAAAGATTTTATATTTGTTTTAAGATTTATCTTGTCTCCTTCAACCTTTAAGTCGGAAGGCTTTGCATCTAATTTTATATTTAGGGAAAAATCATCGTCAGCAGTATTTTGGAAAATTCCAAGTTCATGAAATTCTGTGTTGTCAATTAAGCCGCCTTGTGATTTTCTGCTTTGTGCCATGGTTTCCATTTCGCTGATATCCCAGGAGAACATGTACTCATTTAA
Source organism: Ezakiella massiliensis (assembly GCF_059862345.1). Lineage (NCBI taxonomy): Bacteria > Bacillati > Bacillota > Tissierellia > Ezakiella > Ezakiella massiliensis. The sequence goes on along the minus strand of NZ_JCBCEO010000008.1, from coordinate 34,673 downwards.
AAAATCATCTGCCAGTTGTAAAAGCTTATCAACAGAAGGTTTGTTTGCCACCCAATCATCTAGGCCAGAGATCTTATCTATCTTCCATTTTCTGCCATCTTTTAGGTATTCTACGTTAATATTATCTGAAAATTCTGTGCCAGAAGCGGATGTTTTTAAATTAAAATCCATAGTGGCCCAGTCGTCTTCTGTGTCAAAGCTATCGCCCACTTCTTCCAGATCGAATTTAATTTTGCCATCCTCTTTATCAAAAATTTCTTCAGATTTTTTTAGATTTTCTGCAGAAATAAAAGAATTTAAATCAGCAGTAGCTGACAGATAATCAGAGGCCTCTAATCTTGTTTCAGAATTAAAATATCTTTCAAAAAAATCCTCTATCAATTCTTCTGCTCCATCAGCAGATAACTTTTGGTTCATAAATTTATAAACACCAAATCCAACCAAGGCCAAGATTAAAATTCCTGCAATAATTCCAAAAATAATTTTAGAATTCTTAGATTTTTTAACTGGAGCCTGATTAACTGAAGCTTGATTATTTAGATCTTGTTCTTCGTTCATTGGAGTCTCTGGATTATCATCCACCTTTGCCCCACAAGCTGTACAAAATTTTGCCCCCGGCTCAATTTCACTCCCGCAATTTTTACACCACATAAGTCCCTCCTGTAAATACTTTTTAATATATTTATCATTATAGCCAAAGCAAATATTTATTGCAATAGAAAAACTTGTTTTCAAAACACAAAAACACCTGTACTTTTTATCCAGGTGCTCATACTTCTATTTCTTTTTAAAATCTACAAGTGCCAGCGTATTTATTACAATCGATGCTATTACCAAATACATAAGCGGATTTGCTATGGTCACTACAACATCTTCCAGGCCTGAAAAATCTTTTTCGACCACCATCCTGGCCGCGTCCTTATAAAAAAACGCCATAGTAAGGGCTGTTAAGCACACGCTTGCATAAGAGTATTTCTTATTGTCATCTCCACGAATCTTCAGAGCAATACTTACAATTGCATCCATTATGGCAAAGATTCCAAATGCTAAGTCCATCCTATCTCCTCCTTTTTGAACTTATTAATACATTTATTGTATCATAAAATCTTTTTTTGCAAAACAAAGATTTTATTTTTAACAACATAATCTTCTTTACTAAAAACACCTGGACTTTTATCCAGGTGCTCATATTTCTACTTCTTTTTAAACTTCCATATACTTTCTATCGATCTTGTCCTTGAGCTTCCACATTATTCGCCCGTAAAAAGCCAGTCCACCGTAATTGGCAGCAGCCTTTTTGCCACCGCAATTTATAATTTGCAGGTACTTAGTCTGCGGAGTATAGGATTCAAAGCAAGTTTTGTTTTCTATGGCCTTGATCAAATTTGCATAGAGAATCGGCGCCTCGCGAATGGCAAAGACTCCTGCCTTGTTTAAGTCCGGATAGGCCCTGAGAGTTGCCGTGTCTCCCATTACAAGGGCATCATCGCCCGCTACAAGGGATTCTGAAACCCAGAGGTAATTCTTATCTGTAGTCTGGAAATTCTCGAACTTTACATCTGGTCCACGGAAGCCTGTGGTTATAAAGGCGCGGGCAAAGTCATAAGTTCCCTTGTCGGTAAAGACCACTTGGTCCTTGATCTTTTCCACCCTTTCGTTCTTGCGAATAAAAATATTTTTATCTTTCAATATTTTTTCTAATTTCCTCTTGGCCCTGTCATTAAAATTTTCCAGTATATCATGGGCTGTTATTATTTCAATATCGACATCCTTGTAGGCCGCCCTAAAAGCCAGGGCAAGCTCAACTCCAGATGCTCCTCCGCCAATAAAAATCAAACGTCCGCTTTGTCCGTGAACTTTGAAATACTGGTCCAATTCTTCCTTGGCTTTGACCACTTCGCTAATGGGCTTTACCAGGCAGACATGGTCGCTCTCAATTGGAAAAATAATATTTGAAAGAGAGCCTAAGTTGATTGAAATTATATCGTAATCATAAACGGCATTTTCGCTGTAAAGTTTTTTAGCTTCTTGATCAATGGATAAAATTTTATCCTCTACATATTTGACACCGGCCCTTTTACAAAGGTCGGGCACGTTAAAGGAAATTTCATCCTCCGTGTAAATCCCTTCTATAAAACCAGGCAACATACCTGAATAATATTGGCGTTTAAAATCTGTAACCAAAGTAAAATCAGCGTCCACTGGATTTTTTATTAAATTTTTTAAAACATTTATGTGGCCGTGGCCACCACCTGCTAGTAAAACTTTCATTAGATCATTTCAACAAAGGCTTCTAGCCTTGTATTTAACTGGCCAATGTCTGATTGTGAATAGTCTGTTTCAACTGCAATATATGGAATATTTTTTTCTTTGTTGCAGAAGTTTTTGATTTCCAGGCTTTCAACTTGGAAGGGTGTGCAGGTTTGCAAGTGCATGTCCACAACGCCATCTACCTTGTATTCATCAATCATCCTGCCCAATAGTTCGCGACGATTTGGGTTTGGACTCATGCAAGCGCATCCGATATTTAAATATTTTTCAGCAATTGCCATATATGGGTCATCTGTGCCCTCTTCAACATTTCTGTCGATGGCCTTGGCACCTCCGCAGTTTTCAAAGGCAACTACGATTCCACCATTGTCTTCGATAGCTGAAATAACTTTTTCAGTTGCACCACCAATTGGGCAGCCTGTAACTAGGATACGCTTCTTGCCCTTGATGTGCTTATGTTCGCTTAAAACTTTTTCCTTTAATCCTGCCAATTCTCCAGGTATGGCCCTCTTGTCAAATTTAAAAGTCGCCCCATGGAGGACATGCCACATATCAAGACCCATAATTGGAAGCTCGTCTTCTTTCATTATGCTATAAAAATCTTTAATGGCTGAGCGTTCGGCATTTTTAACTTTAATGGCTTCGCGAATATCTTCATCAGAGATTTCTACTTTAAAAAAATCTTCCAAGTATTCTTTCATCTTGATAACTTCGTTGTACCAAAGTTCCAAACCTTTTTCGGATTGCTTGTTAGGCAGTTCCATTACGTGGGTTGGCTTGACCTTGCCCAAGTATTCGTACATTTTTTTCTTGCCATCGCAAGTGGTTTCGCCCACGATCAAATCTGAAAAGTGGAAGAATGGGCACTTGTCTGTAATGGCAAAGCCGTATGAAGATTTAATTAGGGGACAGAGATTTTTTGGCAAATCCCTTTCTGCATCTGCAATTGTCTCATCGCTGGTTGCACAAAGGGAAACTGAAGTTGCCCCTGCTGCCAGGGCCAATTCTTGAGGGAAAAATGTGCAAAAAACTCCTACAACAGGAATATCTTGGTCCTTGATTTCCTTGACTTTTAAAAATGCCTCCCTCCTGGCATCTGCAAATTCTTCAAATATTTCTGGTAAATCTTTTCTTAGTTCAATCATTTTCTCACTCCTTATAATTTCAGTCCTATGTACAGGTTTTTAAATAAGTTTTCCTAACAAATAAACCCTTGTTAAATAATAAATTTTATCTACATAATATTATAACCAAAAACGATGTTGATTACTATTAATAAATGATTACATGGGCTCAGTATAGATATTTTTAATAACGCCAGCTTTCCTATAAAGTTTTTTTATAATACTTGATTTAATCTATTAACTTAAATACAATTAACTTATAGACATATAAGGAGGAATCGAATTGGTACATGTTGGAATAGATATTGGTTCAACTGCTTCAAAAGTCGCAGTAATGGACCAAGATAAAAAAGAAATTTTATACACAAAATTGCTGCCAAGCGGATGGAACAGCCGTGAAACTGGCGAAGAAATCCTACGCTGGCTAAAGAGCCTGAACCTAGGCGACATGGATATAGTTGCAACTGGTTATGGACGCGTATCCGTCCCTTATGCAGACAAGACGATCACAGAGATCACCTGCCACGCCAAAGGAGCCATGTACCTTCACCCAGGCGATATGACTGTCATCGACATCGGCGGCCAAGATACAAAGGTTATCGTCGTCGAAAACGGAATGGTCTCTGACTTTTTGATGAACGACAAGTGTTCAGCAGGCACAGGAAAATTTTTGGAAGTTATGGCCAACAGACTTGGACTTACCCTCAGCGAAATGTACGAATACGCTGAAAGAGGGGAACCAGTTCCCATCTCAAGCCTGTGCACAGTTTTTGCTGAATCAGAAATCATAAGCCTCATGGGCAAGGGTACTCCGCGCGAAGACATTTGCTCAGGAGTAGTTGCATCAATCGTAACAAAGGTAGCTTCACTTTCATCCAAGCGTTTAAAGGCAGGCGATGTATTTTTGACAGGCGGTTTTTGTGACAGCCCATATATGGTCGAAAAACTTTCTGAGGAGCTAAAAACAGAAGTGAAAACAGATCCACGTGCAAGATTTGCTGGTGCAATCGGGGCGGCCCTCCTTGCATAATATAGATTTTTTTAAAAATTTACGGCGGGAGGCTTATGTCCACGCCATCAATAGAAAAATAGAAGGCAAGGCCATAGCCGGGACCTTTGGAAATGTGGATGAAGCTGTGCTACGTGCATGCGATATCATCCCCTATCCAATTGTATCGGTCGAGGGATATATATTTGAGCACGGACAGGTAAAGGAGTCCTGCCATCCCATAAATGCCAGCCGGATTTATCTGGAAACAGGAAAGTGCCCCCTGCTCTTTTCTGCAGGCTTTATAGTCCACGATGGTATGTGCCCATATTTTGTAAAAGAAATATCGGCAGTTACTGACAAGGACTTTGTGGCGGAAGAAAATTTAAAAACTTACTTAAAAGATGGCTCTTACATTTTTAACCAAGAAAAATATACAAACATAAAAGCAAAACTAAATAAAATAGATGAAGCCTTTAATTTTCTTGCCGCAAGTGATATCGATTCAAAGCTCCTTGCCTACGCAAAATTTTATCTGCGCTTTGAACCCGACCTTGATAGGCGGATAGAAATCTTACAAGAACTAACAAGTGAATACAAAAATATAAATAATATTAGAAAAACAATCAAAGTCCCCTGCCCCTATGGTATAATTGACGGGATTGATTGCGACAATTTTAGTATTATAGAAAGTACAAGCCAGGCGGACTTCGCTCCCTATGGCTGTGCTTTTTGTGATAAATATATTAAATACGAGGTGTAAAAATGGATAAGAATCATGAAATGTGGTCAAATATCGGCATGGATGTTGAAAAACACGACGTCCTGTGCGAAGTTTTACCAGGAGCTTTTGGTGACGTTTTCCTAAGTCAAGAAAACAGACCAAAGGGCATGGATTATTTCAACATGGTCGTTGGTGACATCCACGGAATTAGACCATCAGAATTAATCGCAGAACAAGAAAAAGGCAGAAAAGTCGTTGGAACTTTTTGTATCCACGTACCAGACGAAGTGCCAATTGCTGCAAACGCAATTGTAACAGGCCTCTGCTCAGGCAGCCAATTCTGGGTACCAGGCGGAGAAAAAGTTCTTCCAACAGCAACTTGCCCACTTATCAAAGCAAGTCTTGGTGCAAGATTTGACAGAACTTGCCCATTCTTTAGAATTGCAGACCTATTTGTAGGCGAAACAACTTGCGACGGCAAGAAAAAAGCTTGGGAAATCCTTGGCGAAGACGCACCAGTTTATGTAATGGACATTCCACAACTAAAAACTGAAGACGACTTCATCAAATGGGAAAAAGAAATTAAAAAGTACATCACAAAAATCGAAGAACTAACCGGTAACAAAGTTACAGAGGAAAGCCTCCACGACGCAATCGTTCTTATCAACAACAAGCGCAAGGCTATGCAAAGATTAAATAACTTTAGAAAACTCGACAAGGTACCTATTTCAGGTAAAGACGTCTTACTTACAACCCAAATTGCTTTCTTTGATGACCCAGCCAGATTTACAGAAATGATCAACAAACTCTGTGACGAACTAGATGAACGCGTAAAAGAAGGCGTTAGCGTTTACAAGGAAGGAGCCAAGAGAATTCTCTTAACAGGTACTCCACTTTCAATTCCAAACTGGAAGATCCACCACATCATCGAATCCATGGGAGCAGCTGTTGTTGGCGAAGAAATGTGCACAGGCCTCAGATATTGTGAAAACCTAGTTGACGAAACTCCAGGCACAATCGACGAACAAGTTGAACACCTGGCCAAGAGATACCTAGGCAGCATCAACTGCGCTTGCTTCACACCAAACGACGACAGAATTGACGACATCATCCGCTTGGCCAAAGAATACAAGGCAGACGGAGTTATCGACCTCAACTTAAAATTCTGCACCCTCTACGACCTAGAAGGCAGAAAAGTTGAACGCGCCCTCAAAGAAGAAGGCATCCCTGTACTTGGAGTTGAAACCGACTACACAGACGAAGACGCTGAACAATTAAAAACCAGAATCGGTGCATTCATTGAAATGCTTGGCTAAAATTTATGAAGCAATACTTTGTGTTTTTTAAAAACTCAATAGACGCTTACAGCCTGTCGCAAAAACTGACAGACATAGATGTAACCCTTGCCCCAACTCCCAGGGAGGCGGACTACTGTTGCGGAGTCTGCTTGATTTATAAAAATCCTGAGGACAAGGCCTATATAGAAAAAATCGCCCAAGAAGCGGGCATAGATCTCGGAGGCTTTTGGGAAAGAGAGGGCGGCATCGACCCAGACAGGATGAAATTTTGCTAAATTAAAAAACTGTATGTATTTGTTGGAGTGGAAATTCCAGTAAATACATACAGCTTTTTTATTTTGATTATTGTGAAAAATTTTCTTCAAGTAACTTAAAAGCTTTTTGCAATCTGATTTTATTTTTTGCAATTTAATTTGTATTTTTGTCTACAAGATAAGCTTCATTTTAATTGGCAATTTAACTTTTATTTTTACTTGCATTTTAATTTTCATTTTTATTTTTACTTTTAAAAAGCCTTGAGCTTTATAATTTAAATCGCATTTATTTTTTAATTTTACAAGCCCTCGTATCCTTACTTTTAAATCGCATTTATTTTTCATTTTACACGGGCCTTCAATTCTAATTTCAAAAGGCATTTTATTTTTAACTTTGCCTTGATTTTTATTCTCTAAAAATTCATAAATTTATTCTACAAATTTTAATACAGTTTCAATTATAAAAGCACTTAGACTTAAAAAGCTAAGTGCTCTTTTTAATTAACTTTCTATAATACTCTGCCAAGTATTGCTAGGCCTATAAAATTTGCCAGATAAAAATATGACTTTCTGATTTTGTGCCTAAATAAAAACATGGCGGCAAATCCACCTAGGCCTCCCCCTGCTAGGCTAAAGAGAAGCAAGACCACCTCTGGCACCCGCCAACCGTGAAAACTTGCTTTTAGCTTGTCGTACCCATACAGGCAAAAGGCCGCGACATTTGTACATAAGAATATTAATTGAAAAACTGATTTAAATACACCTACTATTAAACCCATACTAAACTCCTATTGCAGTCAATATATCTCTCTTGGTTATTTGCAGTATATCGTCTGCGCCTTCATTTACTACCCTGCCAGCTTGGACTGTGGTAACTTTTTCGAAAAACCTCCGCGCTTCCCTACCGTTACCAAAGTTTCTATCTTTATTTTCAACCAAGTATGCAAAGTATTTTAGAACTTCTTCCCCAGCATCCTCATCTAAATTATAGTGTTGGGAGGTGCAAATCCTCTTAAATATTTCCAAGAGTTCAAACTGATCGTAATCTGGAAACTCGATTATATCTCCAATCCTAGATCTAAGACCTGGATTTACATTTAAAAAGTCATCCATCTCATTAGTATAACCAGCCATTATAACTACTAGCTTATCACGGTTGTTTTCCATTTCTAGGATAAGGGCTGCTATAGCTTCCGCACCAAAATCTCTTTCGTATTTGCTTGTTAGTGAATAAGCTTCATCTATAAATAAAATTCCCCCATAGGCTGACTTACAAACATCGATTGTCTTTGATGCGGTATGTCCTATATACTGGCCAATCAAATCTGACCTATCGGCTTCAACAAATTTCTCTGCGCTAAGAACTCCTAGCTCATAAAAAATCTTGCCAATAATCCTTGCAACAGTCGTCTTACCAGTTCCTGGATTTCCAGTAAAGACCATATGATAAGATCTGGTGGCAGTTTTTATTCCCCTTTCTTCCAGCATTTTATTATAGATCACTTGATTTTTAATCTCTTCTACTCTTTTCTTGACTGACTCAAGACCGACTAGAGCATTAAGTTCTTGCATGGCCTCTTCTACGCCGTCTCTGCCAACTTTTTCTAATTCAACGCCAAAGTCTATGGCATTTAAGGTTGTGAGTTCTTCCTTGGAAACATTTTTACCGGCAACCCTCAGAGCTTTTTCCTTTATAGCGTCTTCTACAATACTCCTAGCACTCCTGCCGTTGCCAAAATGTTCCTGGGATTTTTCTTCTTCAATTCTCTTTATAAAGGCCTTTTTACCATCTTCGGTTAATGTAAATTGATTTTTCTTGGCATAGAGTTCCGCAATTTTTAGGAGGTCATCATTTTCGTAGTCTTCAAAGTAGATTTCCATATTAATTCTTGACTTAAGGCCCGGATTGGATTTCAAAAGTTCACGCATCTCGTCAGTATAACCCGCCAGGATTACAATCATCTTGTCCCTGTTGTCTTCCATAGCTTTTACAAGTGTATCTATGGCCTCTTTACCAAAATCATTTTCATTGCCGCGAGCTAATGAATAGGCCTCGTCAATAAAAAGCACACCGCCCATGGCTTCGTCGATTTTTTCTTGGGTTTGAATGGCTGTAGCCCCTATATATTGCCCAACCAAATCGCCCCGATCAACTTCAACTAATTGGCCAGTTTCTAAGATGCCTACATTTTTAAATATATCTGCCAAGAGTCTGGCAACAGTTGTCTTACCTGTACCTGGATTTCCATAAAAGGCAAAGTGATAGCTCATCTTGTTTTCGTTAACAATTCCCTGCTTTTGCCTCATCTGTTCAAATTCAATTTGTTTTAAAATTTTTCTTACTTCTAGCTTAACGCTATCTAGACCAGTCAGCTCATCAAGTTTGCTTAAATTTTCTTGTAAGGCCGTCTGTGCCATATCTTTTTTGGCAGAATCGGTCTTAATTTTTTGCAAAAACATATTTGCCGCATCGGACTCTTTGGAATTCGGCCTAGTCAAAATAATCTTTCTTGCAAATTTCCTAAGCTTGTCGTATTCTCCGACCTTATAATAAAATTCGAGCTTCAAAGCCTCGTAACCCTTGTCTGGATATGAGTCGATTATTTGTGCAATTGTCCCATAGTCATGGTCTACTAAGAGCTTCATAAATTTTATTTTCTTAAAGTCTTCATTGGCTGGGTACAAGTTTTCAACTATAGTGTAGATTCTGTTGAAATCATCTTTATTTTCATTTTCAAAATAAATTTCAAGCAAAAATTGATAGCATTTTAAATCCTTTTCAGCCTCTCCCTCTAAAATCCTAACCGCTTCATCTTTTTGCCCCTTCATATAGGAAACTTTTGCCAGATAATAGGAATAAGTTGAAGAGCTTATTTCAGATCTGTGCTTTTCCAAATATGGCAGGAAGGTATCTGTCCCCCCTGAATACAGTCTATCATTTAACTTTTCTTCTATTGTCCTAGAATTCATTGACATATCCATGACCCATTATCACCTATTTTTTACTTTTATTTCTTTTTCTATTATTCTTCCACTCTTGATAGCCCATGATAAACTTGCTCTTGCCTGTTACCAAAGAGGCATTAGCTATATATCCTGGTACTTTCATAAACTTATTGACCAGATAAACGGCAAGTACAATTCCAACTAAAGGTAAGAATGCAACAAGTGGTGATAAGACAGTTATAGCTACTAAAAATCCTACAACCAGCCAAACCATCTCTACTAGCTCTGTCTTTTCAAATAATTTTTTAGCACTTTCTATAGAGTTTTTATAATAATCAATAGGATTGTTAGAATAAGCGTTTTCCATACATGAGATATAATTATATATATCGTTTTTAGAGGTTAGATATTTTTCACCCTCGTATTCTACCTTATACTCTTCAGCAATAAATGAATACACCCTAGCTACCTCTTGCTTGAAATTTGCATTTGTGACCCCATAGTTAAAAGGTTTTCTGGTTAAATCAGCATAAAATTTGTTGCCTTCTCCAGCAATTTCAGATGCTTTTTTAAAAGCAGCAAGCGCTTCTTGGTACATTTTCTTTGATAAATAATATCTGCCCTCCAAATAAAGTGCATAAGGTGAGCTCTTATCTTTGATTGGATCATAAATAATCCTATACATTTTTTCAAGATCTGAATTGTCATTTGTCAAAGCGCATAAGTTAAACAAATGAAAAGCTGAGTGATAATCATCTGGAACCAAGTCAAAGACTTTATAGTAGGCATGCCTTGATAAGTCATACTTGTTAGTAGCTTTATAAAAATCACCAAGCGCCCTCCAAGTCTTAGGATTATCGGGCTGTTCTTTAATTGAAGCATCTATTAACCTAAAGGCCTCATTATTATCATAGCCAGTCAAAGAACGTGCCTTTTCTAGAGCTTGTTCAACAGTCAGATATCCATTATTTGCTTGTTGCTGAGGCTGCTCTTGTCTTTGTTGTTGCTGTGGCTGCTGATATTGTTGTCTTTGCTGGTTGGCTTGTGAATTCCTATATTGGTTGAGTTTATTAATATAGTCATTGTAAGCTCCTGGATCTTTAAAAATATCCAAGGCCTCAGAAATTTCCTTGACCATCTTTTCAGCCTCATCCCTAACTTCTTTTTTAGGGTTTGACGTCCTCATGGTCCAAGTCCTCAACTCTTGGTGGAGGTAGTCAGCTATCTGTTCTTGATGTAAATTTTGATCAATATTTAATATTTTATAGTAATCTTTCATCTTTCACCTACTCAATATCAATGTTTGAAATTTTATTTGTCTTTTCCATTACTTCTTGCTTACTTAAGTTCGCTTTTCTTTCAAGCTCAACCGCCCTCATTGAAGTTTCTGTCGCAGTATCATAAATATCTACACTTACTAATCCATTAGCATCATAGTTATAAGTAACTTCTAGTTTTGATCCTATTGGTCTTTCAGCTGGAGGCAGTTCGTGCGTAGTATCACTAATAATCGTTACATAGTCCAGGTCCATATCCTCTCCCTCACAAACTTGAACTCGAACCAGATTTTGATTTTCATATCTGGTTGTGAAAGTTTTTGTAAATGAAGCTGGCAGAGGACTGTTTTTTGGAATAATTATTTCATTAAACTCTATTTGACTATCGCTATCGTTAACAACAAGTCCGAGCGAGTGAGAGTTGACGTCAATAATATTAACTCCTCTTATATTTTGATCAGATGTATCAGACCCTTTAAGTAAGTGAGCTTGAATTGCTGCACCCATGGCAACAACTTCATCTGGATTTAGTTCAAAGGATGGCTTTTTGCCCATAAAGTCTTCAACCATCTCTCTGACTAATTTCATCCTTGATGAGCCGCCGACAAAAATGGTCTTGTCAATGTCAGACTTATCCATATCTGCGTCTTCAAGGGTAAACATAATCATATTTAAGGTCTTTTTAACATCATCCATGATAAGAGAATTAAAAAGATCCACTGTAATTTCTATCTTGTCTCTAATGCCGTCATTGTTAATGATGATATTGGTTTTACTCTTTGATGACAAGGATTTTTTGGCCTCTTCTACTTTTTCGCGCAAGTCTTCAATGGCATAAATATCTTCTGATAAGTCTACGCCGTGCTTTTCCTCGACATAATTTAAAACGTATCCTAAAAGGGCATTGTCAAAGTCAAAACCTCCAAGCTCACGATTGCCGTTGGTTGCAATTACTCTAAAATCACCGTCTTTTAGCTCCATGATTACAACGTCAAAAGTTCCGCAAGTAGCGTCAAGTAAACGGTCGTTATAAGTTATCTCTAGTAAATCGTACATAAATGAAGTGATATGCTCTGGGGTAAATACTTGACCACTTTCAGACTTTTTCTTGTATCTATTAAATTCATTAAAGAAAATGCCCATTACATCTTCGCCGTTCCAGTTATCTGAGTTTATGGACTCTGCGATTTCTATGATACAGTCAATAAATGTATTTATATCATCTTGATTTTCTACAATGTTCATTTTTATTTCACTGTACACCTCAAGCAAAATATCTATTTTAAGATTTTGTTTTCTATGATCTTGAAGTGATTTTGCTAAAGTATCATATATTTTATTTCTAAATGGTTCATATCCATTATCTTTTATTGCTTCAAGATTGCCGCCAAACCTTTCTACTACCAAGGCTGAAGCTGTAAATATCATTCTATGATATAAATTCTTAATTCCGAATTTAAAGTGTAGTAAATCATTTATTCTTTTTGTTAGAGTGAAAATTTTGTTTTTATCTATATAATTTTCTTTAAACAAATCAATATAGTATTGCTTGTGTTGAAGTTTATTAGCTACTCTTATGAGTTCCTTGTTTTTATATATAGCGATTTCTTTGCCATTGTACAAAATTCCAACAGTTTTTTTATATTTGCTTGAAATTATGTCTATATTTTTCATTAGCTCATCAATAAAAATTTGTTTGCTAATATCTCTTTCTTCTGATTTTGTTTCAAGGATTATTGCTACATCATTCATGTTTTTAGGTAAATACCAACCATCTGGCTTATCTGAATATCCTTTAAACCCTAATTGATTAAAAGTAGTTATTTGACCAGTCCCTTGATCAACATTTTCTTCAGCTTCATCAAAGCCTAATACTAATTTCGCATAATCCCTGACTTGATCTTCTGTCCTTAAACTCATTTTCTAATCCTCTTCACTAAAATTGTCTTCAAAACTAATAATATCATTAGGGGTGCAAGATAGAGCCTTACATATTCTTTCTAAATTCTTAAATGTAATTGGTTTATCCTTGCCCATTTGTGCCATAACATTTGTTGTAAGTCCTGCCATAGCTATTACATCAGTTTTCTTTAAACCTTTTTTTGCTAACTGTATCCATAATGGTTTATAGTTAAGTGCCATAATATCCCTCTTTTTCTGTTCATTAGATTTATTTAATTATAGCATAAATATTGATTTCATTCAATCTTACATTGATTTAGTGTTTTGTTTTAGAGAATTTGTTGTGTTATTCCGTCCTTATTTTGCCATAAATTGCTTAATACCTTGAGATTTAGCACCAGGGTTATCATTACCATAACCTTCCATCAAGTTAATAACTCCCCATGCTCCTAAACCTGCACCAATTGCAGTTACAAGTGTCTTTAAAACTCCAACTCCAGCTGTAAAAAATTCCATATTATTCCTCCTCGTTTTCTTTCTTATTTTCTATTTTGTTTAGTGATTTAACTATAAAATTCTTGTAGACCTTATCTCCTTTTTTGTTTTCTTTGAAATATCCAAAGGCATGGATTAGATCTCCTTTTTCAAATTCTTTTACAATTTCTACCTTTTCTCCATATACTGAGCAATTTGTGTATTCTTTGCCCTTTCCATAATTTTTAACAAGAGCAAAATTTGCTACTTGAACACTTTCTCCATCTTTTTCAAATTCTGAAAATTCAGCTTCCTTAACTAAATTTGCATTAATATTTATCATTTCTCTATCCATTAATTTTTTCTCCTTAATCTATAAATTTCAATTAAAAAAGCGACTGGATCTATTTATTTCCAATCGCTATACATTATTCCTTATTAAATTGTTCTAAGTAGGAGCTCTTATCCTTAACATCTTAACCTCCTAATTTTGAGTATAAAAAAAGACGATAGAGTTTTTAATTTCTATCGCCTAACATCTATCTGTATTAATTTTTTTCATTCAAAAAAATAGTTTCTGTTTACTTGTGATAGTCTTCTATTTTATCCTCATATTTTTTTATAAGTTCTCGTGAATAAACTTTTTTGTTTTTTGAATCTCTGACTTCTTTCCAAAGAATTGCAGCTACTTGTATTTTATTAGAGTAGTTACAACTAATTTCGTCTGCACAAAAATCCTTTAAAAATTGATTCCATTGACAAACCGAATTATCATACTTAGCATAATCTGATTTTCCATAATAAACTTTGAGCATATCTTGAATTGTAAAACTCAAATCATTTTCTCTTTTTACTTTTCTCCAAGCAGTAGCCATATCAGCAGTAAATTTAAATGGCGAAACATCTGTTAAAATTGAGAAATACTCTCTGAAATGTGTGTTAAAGGAGAACCCGCATTCAAGTAATGGAGTATCTAAGGTAATAGTTTCTACTTGTTTCTTTTCATTTTTTATTGATGACTTTTTAATCAAATCACCCTTAAAGTACTGTTCAATAATATAATTGAGTTCCTGTTTTGTACCTCTGTATTCTAATCCTAATGACTTGCATATCTGTGAAAGTTCTTCACGATACCAATAGTATTTATTAAACTCATCAAACGATGTGATTTTATCAAACTCAGGTCTACTTTCTATCAATATTTTATCTCCTTAAACTAATTTACCTAATTCTTTTCCCAATTTTCATTTTCTTACGCCATTCTGGTGCTAATCCATCATCAGACCAATATTCATCCATTTCAATATTTCTAGTCTTCTAAAATAGATACTTCAAGGTCTATCGCTTTAAATGTAACAGTTATTCCTACTTCTTCTTTTACTGTTTTTTCGAATAGCTCAGCTATATCATATGGGGACATATCATATATATCTTCATACCATTCATTACTTTCATCGTACATTGTCTCACATATTGCTTCAATATAATTTTTCTTATCCTTTGTGAGCTCTGTATCACTTTCTAAAATAAACTGCTCACCGTTTATATTTAATATAATTAAAAATGATTTTCTATTTTCACACATTTTGCTTTCTCCATATACTCAAATGTTTAACCTATTTATTTTATAACTTGATTTTAACTTTACCTTATCTCTATTTTTTAAATACTCTTCAACATCAAACAAGTTTTTCTTATCATAATCTTCCAATAACTTGTAATTCTTATGTTTTGTAATATCGAATTTATCAGATAAGAAAGGTCTTACTCCTCTTAGCTGGTATATGCATTTACCGCCATCCATTACAGTTATTTCATCTTGGCTCATAAGTTCCTTGCCAGTCTTTTGATAATTTAGACCAAAAGATTTTTGATTTGATCTTGTTTCTGATGTGTTATATAGGTCTATGGTTTCTTTTCCTAAGGTTTCTGATAACTCTTTTACTGTTGTTTTTTCTTTTCCTCCTAGAAAAAGTGTTGAGTCACAGTTACCAACTATTGTATCTGCATGGTCTTTGTAAATTGCTTTTAATTGAGATTGTGCTTGCAGAATTATACTTGCTGATATTTCTCTTGAACGAATCGTCGCTATTAGTTTTTCAAATTTAGGAATTAAACCTATATTGGCAAACTCATCAAGTAGACACCTAACATGAACTGGAAGTCTTCCACCATACACATCATCTGCCTTATCACATAGTAGATTAAATAATTGGGAATACATTATTGATACTACAAAGTTAAAGGTATCATCAGTATCTGATATTATTACGAACAAAGCAGTTTTCCTATCTCCAATTTTATCAAGCTCTAGTTCATCTTCGCTCATTAGTTCTCTAAGCTCTCTTATATCAAAAGGTGCAAGTCTTGCTCCACAAGATATTAGAATTGACTTGGCAGTTTTTCCTGTAACAACTTGTCAAGGACTTTTTAATCATTTTTTATCGCTTTTTGATGTTTTTCTCTCTCCATTTCTCTAAGAATTATGCGTTTTAATTTGTCTTGCATTGTTTCCGTTGCATTTTCATTAAAGTGAACAACAACTTCATAGGTTGCTTTACCAATTTTCTTTATAGTTTTTGTTCCTGTATCCTGTTTATTTTTATTTTCGTGCATATTAGTTTCCCTCCTGTTAGTTGCAATCAAAAAAAGACGATAGAGTTTTATTTCTACCGCCTTTCACAAGTCTTGTAGCTATTCATTTAATAACGCTTTACCATTTACATATTAAATTTTCAAATCCTTATTGTTCAGCATTCCGCCAAACATCGTATGATACATATCCTTGGAAGATTCCTCTATCTTTGTAATACTTGATATTTTATTTCCTGCATCTTTTGATGATGCTCCGCAAAGATAAAAGGCTTCACTGTCTGTTCCATAGTCAATGGCAATATATCTATCGTGATACTTTTTACCTGCAATTTTCATCTTCAGATTGATATTAGGGTAATCTTTTCTAAAATCGTTTAGGATATTTTTTGTCAGCATATCCTTGTTTTTCACATTGTCGCTAAAGACTATAATTTCAACATTGTCTTTTGCAGCTCTTAATAATTCTAAGGTTTTCAAGCCTATATAGTTATCTATTACATAAATGCTTTTCTTTGCAGACTTATATATTTTTGTATAAGCAACATCTGCTTCAATCTTATCTCCATTCATTAAAAGGAAATGCTTGTATGTGTCTGGATCTATAAAATTATCCATAACCTTTTTCAAATCTTCTTTTGTAGCCATTTGCGACTTTATTTCAGCTATATCCTTTGTGTTTTGATTTGTCTGTACTGCTATTTGTACCAATTCTTTTGAGCTAATAAAATCTTGATTTTCGATTATAAAGTCTTTCATCTGCTTAAATGTTCTAATTAAGGCTCTACTTTGCCTAATCGCAAGTTCACCTCTTAATACCGTCATAAGCATATAAATACCTTGTTCTGTAAAGGCATTTGGTAAGTATCTTGAACCGCCCCAACTTGAGGTGAAATTTTTGCACCTCAAGTTTTCAAATTCATTCTCGGTAAGTTGAAACATAAAATCTTCGCCTTCAAACTTCTCAATATTGTTTTTTACCTGTCTATTAAAGTTTTTTGTTTCATAACCATATATTTCAGCTAAATCTGCATCAAGCATTACTTTTTGCCCACGAATAAGATATATTTTTTCTTGTATAGTTTTATCATCTACAATAACTATCTCTTTATTTTCTTCTGCCATGAAATGCACCTCCAACATTATCTAAATTCTTTTATATTTTTCTACTCCACCTTCAGCTTTTCCGATGTGTTCCACATTTTTTACAAGTCTCTTATTTACATTTTCATAAAACCATCTGCCAATCAATGCCGGCGGTGTTGCGATTAACTCTCTCAAAACAAATTCTTTGCCTTTCGGTAAAGAGCTAATTTTGTTTAATAAGGTAGTATATAGGTCAGCATAGCTTGTATTTTCTTGTAAACTACTACACTTACAATATTCAGTAACGCTTGGGAAACCTCCCTCTATTGCTTTTTTAGTTAAAATTTCAAGTTCTTCATCGGTTACAGTAAATTGAATTCGCATTTATATATCCTCTCCTTATAACTGAGTTTATTACCATATCATTATCATTTTATCATAAATACGATATTTTTTCCATACCACAAATTTAAGCCCTTATACGATGTTTTTACAATTAGCCATAATCTGATACCTATTTTATTATTAACACTCTTAAAAAGCCTTTCCACCGTCTTATACGAGGTCTACAAGTGTTCACCCTTGTCATAATCTTCAAAGGTATATACTTTTGATTTACTGTTTTCCTTTAATTTCCCTTTGTCCTGTTCATACCAATGAACCAAGGTCGCATAATGGTCTTTGTAGTTTCTTCCTGTACTTTGCATATAGGTTGACAGCTTCTCTATCATTTTATCCCTATGACATTGCATTTTATCCTTTAATTTTCCATATTCTTCATCAGTTAAGGAAACATTTTTATATTCTCC
This sequence comes from Ezakiella massiliensis, assembly GCF_059862345.1. Classification (NCBI taxonomy): domain Bacteria; kingdom Bacillati; phylum Bacillota; class Tissierellia; genus Ezakiella; species Ezakiella massiliensis. The sequence goes on along the minus strand of NZ_JCBCEO010000008.1, from coordinate 16,928 downwards.
ATAAAGGGAGGGGGATATTTTTTCTTTCTCCCCCTCTTTTTCTAACTCTATATCTATCTCTTTCTCTATCTCTATCTCTCCGTTGCAGTTTTGTTGCAAAAGGTTGCAAGGTGTTGCACCAGTGTTGCATTGCAACGCTTTTTGTCCTCTTGATTTCCTCGAACGCCTTGTAGACGCTGTTTCTGAACCTATAAGACTTGGGATTTCTGTTAAAAAATACTCGTCATTTTCTGTGATTATCTCCATCAATCCTTGTGCTACAAGATAATTTACTGTAACCATTACATCATCTTCCGTTTCATCAATCGTTAATGCAAGCTCCTTGATAAAGTCTGTTTCTACTCCGTCATAATACAGCTTCCCACTATCTTTTAAGCTAAGCAAAAGCAATTTGAGGTAAATGATTGTATAGGTATCTCCTCCTGATATTTTTCTTAGCCTTTTGATTCTCTTATCTGTAAAAAAATCTTCTTTCAATTTTAACCAATAGTATCTTCTGTTGTCTGCCATTTTTATCTTTCCTCCCCTGTATTTTTATAATTTTCTTTAGCCTTTTCCTTGGCTTTTTGTTTGTACTGCTCCTTTCTTTCCTCTTGCTCTTGGAATTTTTTCAGCTGTGCAATAACACTTGGTTTATCTCCTCTCTTAATTGCCTTATCTATCTCAATAGATAGGTCTATTCCATACTCGTCATTGACAATCTTTACTGCATATTTGATATGGTCTATCTGCTTAAATTCGTCTTGTACTTTAACTTTATCTTCCGTTAAACTTTGTATCTCTTTTTCAAGGTTTGATATTTCTTTTTGCCAATCACTTAATTTTATAGATGATGTCCCTGTAAATTTTTCTATAATCTTTCTTGCTCTTTGGTACTTATCTATTTCCTTTTTATGAGAATTATAAAAGCTGTCTTTGAATATGGTTTTGCTTTTGTATTCCTGATAAACTTCTTTGTTTTCTTTGATAGAGTCTATGCAGCTTACACATTGATTTAAGTCTTTTATTCTTTGTGTTTTTTCTTGAATATCACCACTTATCTTTTTACTTTGTTTTGCAAGTTCAAAGACTTTTCCTTGTAGGTCTGCTATGGTTTGAAGATGATTATCTTTTAGATAGTAGATTGCTTTTACAAATCTCTTTAGGTCTGCATTTCCCTTTTTTATCTGTCCATAGTAGGATAGATTTTTTATTTTTTCTCCCTGTATCTCGTTATAGATAGAGATATATTCATAGAGGTTAAAGAGTTCGGCTTTGTTCTCAATCTCTTGTTGTCTTGTTTCTTTGTACTCGTCATATTTTGCTTGAAATGTAGAAACAAGTGAGTTAAGCCAAGAGTTAATCTCTAACAATTTTTCTTTAATTGCCTTAACTAAGGAGTTGTGCTTTTTTATTTCTCGGTTGATGTTTCCTTTGTCGGTTTCGATTCCTTTTTTCTCTAAGGCGCTGGCACTTGCTCCCATGTGAATGGTTGGGATTTCTTCTATCCCTTGTCTTTTGTAGGAACGATGATCCACTCTCTTTTCCTGATGATTTTTTTCTAAATACTGATTACAAAGGCTTGCAAAATTCTCTCGCCATTTCTCTGCGTTGCCTTTATCGTTCCAGTCTGTCAGCTCTACTTTTCTTGTTTTATAGTTTCCGCTTTTTAGTTTTATCTTTTCTCCGTTTTCATCAAGAACATATTCTTTTTTGCTTTTTGCCTGCCACTCTCCTTTTTCATTGATTGGTCTAAGGGTAGTCATAATATGAGCATGGATATTGTTATTTTCTTCATCACTTTCATCATGGATTGCAAGGTCTGCTATCATTCCTTTTGATGCAAAATTTTCTTGTATGAAGTCGATAATGAGTTTCTTGTTTTCTTCAAAAGATAATTCTTTCGGTAAGGCGATAATGAAGTTTCTTGCAAGCTGTGCATTGCTTGCTTTCTCATTTAGTTCAACGCTATTCCATAAAGTAGTTCTATCTTTTAATGCTATGGGGACATTCTCCGGCAAGAAGATTTCTGAATGTAAAAGTCCTTTTTTATTATGGTAGTCGTGAGTTACTCCGTCCCATTCATTTGTTAATTTCTCACAGGATATATATGCTGCACTTGCAACTGCCGATTTACTTTTTCCTCTGCTTATCATTGATATACTAAAGTGAAATGTTTCTGCCATCTGTATAAGCTCCTTTCATTTTTTGTTTGTTTTCAGGTAAATAAAAAAAGCAGACAGGTTATTTTTGTATCTTTTCCTATCTGCTTTATCTGTATATTTTTATTAACTTTTGTATGTTTTAAGACTTGCTAAAATCCCTTAGTTTTTCTAAGGGCGCAATTATACACCCTAAAGGGTGCTTTGCGTTCTGCGAAGCTTTTTGCCCTTGCAGGGAGCTTCTGAAAAAACTAAGGTCTTTTATTCTGTCTACTCGCTGTCTGTTTCATCTTCCATATCTTTCCCATTTATCATTTCTTCATAGGCTTGTCTGTATTCTTCTGTGTGAGTAGCAACTTTAAGTAATTCTTCTATCTCCTCATTGGTAAACATTAGTGGATTTTTAACCACTCTTTCTACTATCAAGCCTCTTTGTATAAGCCTGTGATTTCTTCTTTTTCGTTCTTTTTCGTTTGCAAGTTTTTCTAATTTCTTGCCTTGATTTTCTAATTGTTTCAGCTTCACATTGCACTTTTCTCTTTCTTCCTGAAGTTCAGAAATTTGTTCCTGTACTTCCTGTAATGTGTTTTCTTTCTTCATTTTTCATTCCTCCATTTTGGTATCTGCTTGTTTCCATAAAGAAAGGTTAAGCACCTTTTTTTGACACTTAACCCTTCCAAGTTTTTAGATTTTATCTTCTAAAATCTTTCTCAGTTTTTCTAAAATCCTATCCCTCCTCCCACTGATTGCTTGATGTGTAACTTTCTCTTTTTTACCGATTGACCTTAGGCTTTCTTCTTTGTAGAAGATGGCTTCCATTAACTCTCGTTCTTCTTTTGAAAGAGTATTTAATGCTCTATGAAGTTCTTCAATTTGCATTTTTACTTCTACAATTTTTTCTAAGTCTATTTTTTCATCTATGATGTTGTCTATGAAGTGTCCGTCGTGATCCAGTCCTGAAAATGGTATAACATTATGCTTCCAATCTTTTCTTTGGAGATACTTTTCATGCTCTGTTATCTTCCAATAGGCTTTGTAGACTTCTTCGCTTACAGGTACGGCTTTGCCTTTTACATAAAGGTAATATTCTTTCTTTGCCACTTAGTTATCCTCCTTTTTTAAGTTCTCTGTTTTGCTTTTTGAGAATAAAAAAGGAGGACTTCTACACTTTGGCGTAAAATGTCCTCCGAATTGAAAAGAGTTTACCTTTTCTTTAGATGTATTTAATTGTTTGAGAGAATAGACAACTATAAGGCAAATAGAAATTTTTATTATTTATTTCTTTTGTATATAAAGATTTTTTCATCTTAATCACCCATCCCTTATAGTTAAATAATGTTCATACATCAAACCTTTCTTATTTTTTCTTTTGTCTTTTGAGCTACCTAACTTTTTGTAATTTCTTGTTTTCCCATTTTCCTAAGTCCATTAAGCATTAAAACCAGCCCAAGCAAAATCATACTAAAATCCACAATAGGTTCAGCCCACCAAACTGCTAATCTTCCAAATACCTTTGGCAATAACAATATCGCCGGAATAAATAAAATCAGTTGTCTAAGCATTACAATCATGCTCGCTTTTTTCCCATCTCCAATAGATTGGAAAAATGTAAGAGTCATAATCATAATTCCATACAGGATAAAGGTAGAATAGAACAACTTGAAGTTCATAACTCCAACTTCAATTATTTCACTTCTCACATTAAACAAAGACAATAATTTTTCAGAGAAAAACATGGATGGTATCCAAGAAATAGCAGCAAGTATTGTTGCCCCATACATGAAAATCTTCATAGTATCTTTTACTCTTTGATATTGTTTTGCTCCAAAATTAGCTCCTATAACAGGCTGTAAACCTTGACTCATTCCCCACAATGGAATAAATGAGAACATATAAAGTCTCATTGTGGCAGACATTAGAATTCCCCAATTATCTCCACCATAAGCGAAAGCCTGTTTGAACAAAAATGTTTGTTGTACTGCAAATAAAATTTGCATCATCATAGCCGAACTTCCTATACTAAACATTTCACTGTAAATTGCCTTGCTCTTTTGAATTTTATGGATACCAACAAAAGCACTTTTCTTTGAAAAATAGTGAAATGTTAATATCGCCTGTACAATTTGAGATATTACAGTTGCAATGGCTGCACCTTCAATTGCATACTCTCCCATCAACTTCATAAAAATAGGATCTAAAATAATATTTAATAAAGCACCTACTCCCATAATCATCATAGATTGCTTCAATGCACCTTCACCACGCATTGTCATATTACCTGCTTGAGCAAAATTCACAAATATTGAACCAAAGAAAACTACTCTTAAATATCTAACTCCAAGTTCTTTAATATTCCCTTTTGCTCCTACCAAATCCAGAAAATTAGGTGCAAATATCAATCCTAATATGGTAATTACTATAGAAAATAAAATTACCCAATAACAAAAATTACCAAATATTTTATCCGTTGTTTCTTTGTCTCCCTTTCCAATAGCCCTTGACAAAATCGACGCACTACCAACACCAATAAGTGCTGATATACCGCCATTTATTATTGTTAAAGACATTGATATACTAATAGCAGACATAGCATAATCCCCTATAATCCACCCAGCAAATATTCCATCCATAAATGGATAAAGTCCTATAACAACCATTCCTATAATTCCCGGAATAGCTAATTGAAACAACAAGTCTTTAGGACTTTTTGTTAAAAGTTGTGTTTTCATATCTTCTTTCATCGTATTGCTCTCCTTTACTTATATTTATTTTGTAAATTCATATATTGCACCATCGCATTGTTTTATAAATTCAAAATCATGCGTGATTATAATAATAGTTTTCCCTTGCTCTACCATTTGATTTAAAAATCCAATCAAAATATCCATTTGCATTTTGCAAAGTCCGCTCGTTGGCTCATCAAACACTATGATTGGTTTTTGACTTACCATAGACATAGCAAGCAACAATCTCTGTTTTTCTCCACCCGATAACGAACTTGGGTGCATTTCTTTTTTATTAAATAAATGTACCTTTCTTAAGGCTTCATTTTTCAAATTATCCTGTTTTGTAACTGTTCCAATTTCCTGCCATACAGATTCTGTGAAAAGTTGATAATTAACATCTTGTATGACTGCAAAGATATTCTCGTACCGTTTTTTGAGCTTTTCTCCCTTATAAAAAACTTCTCCCTTGCCTTTTATAGTTCCCATAAGTAAATTGATAAAAGTACTTTTCCCAACACCGTTTTGTCCAATAATGAAATTTATCCCGGTATTAAAAGAAACACTAAAATCAAAAATTGTATTCTTATCGTATGTTTTTTTGAAATGTAGACATGTTATTGATTCATTAACAAAGTTTGATGGAGTATTTTTTTGTAACATATCTACTTTTTCATATTGTCTATTTAAGAAATCACTCTTAAAAATTTCATTAAAGTTTCTCAAATTATGTTTTTCTGAAACTCTTTCAAAAAAATCATCACTAAAATATTCTTTCGTGTATTCTTTAAAAGTTTTGTTTTCTATTACACATAGCTTGTCAACAATGTCTTTCAAATAAAATAATCTATGCTCGACAATGATTATGATTTTATTTCTTTTTTTTAGCTCAATAATAGCTCTTTTTAAGTTCTTAATTGATTCATAATCCAAAGATGAAGATGGTTCATCTAAAAGAATAATTTCATTTTCTGAAATTCCACTAGCAGTTATAGCAATTAACTGCTTCTCTCCACCGGACAGTTCAAAAATATTCTTGTCTAACAAATCTTTACTACCTAAAACATCTGAATAATAGTGTATTTTATCTAAAATTAAATTTCTTTCTATACATCTATTTTCTAATTGAAAAGCCAATTCATCTGTGGAATTGATACAATAAAACTGTGTTTTAGGATTTTGAAACACTGTAGATATAAACTTGGATCGTTCTAATATACTCATCCCTAATAAAGATTTGTCCTTGTATAAAACATCTCCTTTTACATCTCCACAATCATATTCGGGAATAATGCCGTTTATTACTTTTAACAAACTACTTTTCCCCGTACCTGAGTGTCCCGTTATAACAGTTACCTCTCCGGGTTTGAAATTTAGATTTACATTTTCTAATATGCTTTCTCCATCAAACTTTAATACTAAATTTTGTAAACTAAGCATACTTACCCCTTATATATAAATAGATTGCCCATACCATTATCACAAAAAATATGCAATCAATGCCACCAATGCGTGATTCACTAATACTTGTTCGCTTTTGATTAACAGCTAACCCTTTTGTCATTGCGGATACTGTTAAATCATCTGCCGTCTTAGACAAACACATCAATAGTGGCACTAATCTATATTCAAATAATAGAATTGGATTTTTTATTAACTTTTTAAGCGTTAGTCCTCTCAAACGCATAGCTTTTTTTATCTGGCTATAATCAATCCTTGCGGCATAAAAGAAACGAACCATCACAGTCAATGGTATTGCTATTTCATCGGGACATTTCATTTTTTTCAATGAATAAATACTTTCCCCTACATTTGATGTGAGTATGGTATATTTTCCCATTAAAAATGCGGGTAGTATTTTCTTAACAACCATTACTAATATCAGTAAAATCGCTACCAAGGGACTGTATTCTAATTTAATTAAAAATCTATCAGCACCATAAACGAACACAAGAGTAGCCATCCCAATAATAGCTACTCTTGTATGTTTTGTATTTATTAAAAGCACTATCGGAATTACAGATATTATAAGGGCTTGCAAGAAATACTTTACTTGAATATTGCCTAAAACCATCACATATGAAAGAACTATTGTCATAAAAAGTTTTGTACGAAAATCAAGTTTGATTGTCATCCTTAACTCCTTATGAATCCTTATTTTTCCATACCAGCCTTTTTAAAATGTTTTTTTAGGAAAGCCATACCTATACTACAACCAATATATGCTCCTATAATTCCACCTATTGCCATTACGACAATAATCCAATTCGGCATTACACTAAGCATCTTATCAATAAATTCTTGGTTATATCCTTGCTCTAACATCTGCTTGATATATTCATTTCTTGATATAAAAATTGGCAACCAATTTCCTAATGTGCAAAGTGGAGCAATAGAAAATGCTAATCTTGCCTTTCTAACATCCGTATATTCTCCTGATTTCAAAATAACTTCAGCAATAATACCTGCAATAACAGCGGTTAATAATGCCCAAGGTCCATGTCCCATAGCAACATATACTAATGCAATAAGTAATGATTGAATAAATACCATTCCTCTTTTCTTAATCTTAGTAGAATACAACATATTTACCGGTCCTACCAAAACACCTTGTGCCAATGGAACAACCGGCATTAAAACTGGAACCATTCCTAAAAATGATCCAATCATCATAAATACAAAACCTAATACAGAAAATAATCCTATGTTGATTAAATCCTTTACTTCTAATCGTTTACTCATTTTAAACCTCCCTATCTCTTGTCAATATCAACAATGTAATTTACCATTGTTTCTTTTATATATTTTTTATGTTGTGAAAAAGAATTTCTTGCACAGAGAACTTCAGAACTTAATATCATCGCATTGATATAATTCACTAAAAAATCATCCTTAAATATGTCTGTTTTAATTCCAAGCTGCTTGGCGATTAAACTTAGCTCATTAGTCGTATTAAGTTTCAATTCTTGATACAATTTTTCCAAATCCTGATTATATTTTTTCGCTTGTAAAAGGAGTGTATACAATCTCATCAATTCTGTATCAGCCAGCGACTTATCAACCAAAATATCACCCATTTGCTGATATTTATCTTTTCCTCGATTGTTTTTTAAATACTCATTTATAAAGTTGTTTCTATAATCATTACCATCAAACATTAAGTCTTTAAGCATTTCTTTTGTACTTGCATAATGATGATAAACACCCCCTCTACTCATTCCTACCTCTGTGATAACATCTTCCATTGTTGTAAGTTGAAACCCTTTATTTAGAAAGCATTCCTTTGCAGCTTCTCGAATCTCTTTTTTTCTAATTTGTCCAACTTTTTGTTTTTCTTCTTTCAAAATAAAGACCTCATTTCATATCGCAATAAAAACCGACACTACTGTCGAATTTTATTTTATCATAAACGATAGTTAATGTCAACTAACTTCATGATAATAACTACCGTCTTAATATGAATACTATTTCATATAATCTTTCATCGGTATCCCAACTCTTTTCAAAACCTTTAATTTCTCCTGTTTCTTCTGTTCTCTTCTTGCCTTATATTTATCTTCATACTCTTTCTGTTTTCCGCTGGCTTTTCGTTTCAGGTAATTTTGATGTAGCTTGTCTTTTCTTTCCTTGATTTTTCTTTCTTCTTCCTCAAGTTTTTGTTTTTCTTCTTCACTTAACTCCGCCTGTGGCAGTTCATAATTGCCTATGAAATTAAAGTAAATTTCTATCTTTTGCTTTGATGTCTGACTTCCTTTTCTATCTCTTTCGTGTACGATAATTTTTTCTACAAACTCATTTATCATTGTAGTTGTAAGTTCATCAAAGTTTTCATAACGACTGATAAGAGATATAAATTTTCTTGCTCTGTCTGTTTCTTTTTCATATCTTGAAACCTGCTGCTCCAAGTCCTTAATTTCTTTACTTAAAGCTACCTGCTCCGTTTCATATTGATTATTAAGGATTTCATAGCGATTATTCGGTATTTTATTCAGGATCATATCTTCGTAAATTCTGCACATCAGTCGTTCAAGTTCCTGAAGTCTATTTTGGCTTTCCGTTAATCTTATCTTTTTCTTTTCTATCTCTATTTTTTCCTTTTCTTCCATTTCATTTTGAATGGAACGGATAAAGGCTTCATTATCTTCATCAAGGTATTTTTTAATGTCTTTCAGTGTTTCCCTAATAAGGTTTAGGACTGCTTCTGCTTTTATTCTGTGTGCTGATGGACAAAGTGTGCCGCAAGGGGTTTTGGTATAGGCACTGCAAGTGTAATAGGGAATATTCTTATAGTTGCTTGTTCTATGAACATACATCTTGCTCCCACAATCTGCACAATACATCAGTCCTGTGAGTGGGTGATATTCGCCCCAACCGTCAGGATACCTTTTTACATTTCCTCTTATCCTTTGCACATTATCAAAGGTTTCTTGGTCTATGATTGGCTCGTGTGTATTTTCAAAAATAAGCCAGTTATCCTCGGATACATATTTGCTTTTTTGTCCTTGAAGTGCTTTCTTGTTTTGAAATTGACTGTATGTCCTAAGTATTCCTGTTTCTTTAAAATGCTTGCTATAGTTGAGCTGCACCAACGATAGGGATGTTCAAAGTTTTTGCTTTGATATAGTCCATAACCTAATTTCTGTTGATGATAGGCGGGTATATCTACTTTTTCACTCTCCAATGTCTTTGCTATTCGATACGGACCATTGCCTTGCATGGTCATATTGAATATTCGTCTTACTACTTCGGCTGCTTTTTCATCTACTATCCACTTATTTTTATCTTTTTCATCTTTGATATAGCCATAAGGCGGTGTGCTTGCCGTATGTTTCCCACTTTCGCCTTTTGACCTGAAGGTAGATTGGATTTTTCTTGATGTATCTCTTGCATACCATTCATTCATGATATTTCTAAAGGGGGTAAAATCATCTTCTCTGTAAAAGCTATCTACATTGTCATTGATAGCGATTAGTCTCACTCCCTTTTGTCTTAGTATCTCCATACATTGACCGACTTTGAGATAATCTCTGCCAAGTCTGCTCATATCTTTTACAATGATACACCCAATATTTCCTTGATTAACTCCGTTCATCATTGCCATAAATCCCGGTCTGTCAAACTGCGTTCCACTGATTCCATCATCTGTAAAGTGAATGATGTTTGACAGGTTATTTTTGCTTGCGTATTCTTCCAATATTTTTTTCTGATTGATGATAGAGTTGCTTTCTCCTTGCAGTTCATCATCACGACTTAATCTCTCATAGAGTGCTGTTATCTTTTCAAAATTCCTCATTTTTACCCCCTTTCTCTTAATTTTTCAATAAAAAAGAATTAAGAAGCACATATTTCACTAAAATAGTGATTAAGTGTTCTCCTTAATTCTATTACTCCTGCTGCCAGCTTATATTTCTTATATTGCTTAACTGCAAAATGACTTGGGTCTTTCTTTTCAAGAGCTTCAAAGAGCCTATCAATTGGATTCATATAGGTTTCATCATCTTCTCTAACTTCACTTGCGTCAATCATATCTAAGAGTGTTTTAAAATTCTTTTCTTCTTCAGGTGCTTCATAATAAATATACCCAATAAGAGCAGTGTAATATAACTTTTCAGCCTTTACCCAAAAATCTTCTCCTGCCTTTTCTCCATCTCCCTTGGTGTTGGCTATAATTGTTTGGACAAGCTTTAAAATATCTTTTTCACTTCTCAAATACGCAAAGGGATTGTATTTCATAGATTTTTTAAAGTTTATTGTGTTTAAAATCTTTATGTCATATCCATTTTCATAAAGCATTTTTCCACACTCTAACACAAGTGTGCCTTTAGGGTCTGTTACTACATAGGAAGAGTGCATTTGCATTAGATTTGGCTTTACATAAAATCTTGTCTTACCTGATCCAGAACCACCTATTACTAATACGTTTTTATTTCTAGCATATTTAGGGTTTTTAGGTCTTGAGTTCATTGTAAGTCTTTCAGTATTAGTTATAAGAACATTATTTTCAAACTTTGGGTCAATATATGGAGCAATATCCTTGCTTTCTCCCCAGGAAGCGTTTTGTCAAGTACCTTTTTATATTTATGGACGCTCTTTCTGTAAGCCGTATTAACTTTTAAGCAAAGAAAAACAGTAAACTTTTTTTGATTCACTGTTTCTCTTTGTTGTATTATGCTTATTTCTTAACGGTTATATAAGTTAAGCCATTTTCCAATCATTTATGTGTTTGCATGAGAATGACTGTGTATATGCATAGGGTTAAATATAAAATGTCTATGCTCATGCGAATGTACTACTTTTCCGTGCTTATGCTGGTGGGTATGGACATATCCATTATATATTTTTTCGTTACCAAGCGTATCTTTTATCATAATCAATGTGCTGATTATCATAATGCCGAGGGCGATATAAAATTTTACTGTTGGTCTTTCACCCAAAATAATAAAACTAAATCCCACTCCTAAAAATGGTGCTATAGAATAAAATGCACTTGTTTTTGCTGCACCCAAGTTCTTTTGTGCCATAATATAAAAATTTATACTTAAACCATATGCCACAAAACCAAGTAACATAACCGCAAGTATATATAGTATTTCAGGTAGATGTTCTCCAATGATAAAAGCAATAACAATACTGCCAATACCCGAGAAAATTCCTTTTATTAACACAATTTCCTCAGAACTTTTATCACTTATACTTCTTGTACAATTATTCTCAATCCCCCAACAAATACAAGCACATAAAACAAACATTGAACCTTTATTCAGTGCTAATGCTTCCATCCCCTCAAAGCTAAGAATGACGCTTGATAAAAGTACAAGGACAATAGCAATCCATAATCTTTTAGAAATTTTTTCCTTAAAAATCAAAAGGGCAATGACCGATGTTGCAACAATTTCAAAGTTATTAATTAACGAGACATTAGCAGAATTTGTATTGGCAATGCCAAACATCAGAAATATCGGTGCTGCTATATCAAGAACAACCATTGCAATTGTATAAGGTAAATCATTTATATTAAGCCATTTTTCGTCAGTCAATTTGTTTTGAGTTTTCTTTATTCCAAGTAATATCCCAATACCAACACCTGCTCCTAAATACAAAAAACCGGCAAGCATTGTCGGAGACACATTTGCTAATAATATTTTCGATATTGGTACATTGATTGCATATAATGCTGCTGCTAATATTGCAAAAAATGTAGCTGTTTTATTTTTACTCAGTGTCAAAGCCCCCTTTCTATCTTTTTTAATATTATACCATTTTTTCACTTAGTTTTATAGGTCTAACTCATTCCTCTTTACCTGTGATAGTCGCTTTTCGTGTCCCTCTATTTGCTCTATACAGGTTTTAACTTTTTCAGCCTGTTCAACTTCTTCTCGTATCTCCAATATTTGACTGTATAGGTTCTTTTTCTCTTTCTTCAAAGTGGCAAGTTCTGATTTCCATTTACTGATGGCTAAGGTTTTACTTTCTCCTAAATGGTCTTTCAAATATTTCTTAGCACTTTCAAATAAAATAATTTCTGCCGTATGCTCGTTATAAAAATTCCCCTGTTTGCTTTTCTTTGTCTTGGTATAGGCTTTGTAGGTGTCCTTATGCTTCAAATATTTTTCTGACTGGTCTATGAGTTTTGTTTTATCATCAACTTTCTTTTCGGTATCTTTTAAGGCTCTTGTGGTCTTGTAATTCTTATCTCGTAAGGTAACTATACTTTCTTTTAGCTGGGATAATGAAGTGATATTTTTATCTTTGAGTAGCTGATAACTCTCAATATATTTTTCTAAATCAGCATTATTCTTATCTGCATTTTCACGGATAAGATTTTCAAAGATTGACTGCAAATTTTCTTTGAGTGGGAGGGTGAACTTTGTATTTTCATTTTCTGTATTTTCTTCTTTTCCAATTCCCCTTATCCAATTTAGCAATGCCTTTATTCTTCTTGAGATTTCTTTTAATATCTTGTTTTGATGTATGATTTCTCTGTTGATGTATCCTCTGTCTGTGGATATGCCTTTCTTTTCCATTTGTGTTGCTGATACTCCTAAATGAATGGTCGGTATTTGTTCTATTCCTTGCCTTAGATAAGAGCGATGATCCACTTTCTCCTGTATGCTGTTTTCTTCAAGATATTTGTTTGTGATATCTGCCCATGCTTTTCGCCACTCTTCTGCTTTGTCTTGCTCATTCCAATCTGTTGTATTGATTTTTCGTGTTTTGTAATTTCCATTTTTGAGTTTTACTTTTTCTCCGTTTTCATCAAGGATATATTCCTTTTTTGATTTTGCTCCCCATGTTGTATCCTCGTTTAGTGGTCGCATGGTAAGTAATATATGACAATGTGGGTTTCCATCATTTTTATCATGTATTGCAATATCGGCACACATACCTACTTTTACAAAATTTTCTTTTACATATTCTCGTACAAGATTTATTTGTTTCTCTCGGTCTAATTCTTTGGGTAAGGCTACTTCAATTTCTCTTGCAAGTTGTGAGTTTTTACTCTTTTCTATTTTTTCAACACTATTCCATAATGTCCCTCTATCTGAAAATTCCTGTGGTGCATTTTGTGGTAAAAGAATTTCTGTATGGGCTATTCCACCTTTTCTTGTAAAGTCATGGACTATACCGTCATATTCGTTTTTTATCTTCTCGCCACTTCGATAGGCGGAAGCTGCTACTGCACTTTTGCCTTTACCTCTTGAAATAATCTTTATGCAAAGATGATATATCGCCATAGTAAAAAACCTCCTTTCCATTTTCTGATATGGTTATGGTGGAGATAGATAGAACTTCCTAAAAAAATCGGATAGCTTTTTATCCGATTTCTTTTGGGAAGTACACAAGGGGTAGGAAATTTATTTCCGTAGGGGAGTGTAGCTCCCCCTGTATCAGCGTTAGCTGATATGCCCTCTGCTAAGAGCCTTCGGAGAACGCACGCACCTGTTAAGGTGTATATGTGCGCCCTTGTAAACAAGGGACTATTCCTCTATGTCCGTTTCTTCCTCTTGGGTTTCGGTGTTTTGATTTTCCGTTTCTTCTCTGCTTTCAATGATTTTTTTAATTTTGATATTAGCTTCTTCTTTACGAATTAGAGATGTGATTAGCTGATAAAATTCATCTTTGGTTAAATTCTTACTTTCTGTAAATATGCTTTCAAAGACTGCTCCTTTTTCATATATCCTTTTATCTCTCTTTTTTCTTTCTTCCTGTTTCTGCTGACTGATGAGCTTTTTCCTTTTGTTTTGTAACTGCCTGATTTCTTCATCTGCCATTAAGATTTTTTCTTCTATGTTTTTCATTTTCTCGTTTCCTCTCTTTCTAATTTTGAGCAAAGAAAAACAGTAAACCTTTTTTGATTTACTGTTCCTGTGGTAATTTTTATTAAATTGTTAGTTCTACAAACTGGGATTTATTTAGTTAAAGTTTTCCCAAAAATAAAATATGAAATAGTCCATAAAACTATACCTACAAATAAAAATATTCCAAATACTTTTACATAGTCTAAAACACTATTCAATTTATACCAACCACTTATATATAATAAAGGCAACACTGTTACCAGCATAATTAAGAAGTGTATGACTGATTGCTTAAACAATGACCAATTTTCGATTTCATATATTACAGAAGCTGCAGCTACCGAAGCTATAATGATACCAACTATGAATGTCCCTCTAACCTGGAAAGGATCTATCCCTTGATATTTCATTATTATTGATATTATTGTCATTATGATTAAAGGAATAATTCCCCTAAGTATTGCTATCTTTATTAACATTTAATTACCTCTACAAATTCTAATTTGTTTATCTATATTGACTAATATTATAGCATTTTTTTCGATATTTTTCTACTGTCATATTTCTCTACTCACTACTATTTGTCCTTTGAATGTATTACTTTGAACAGCTTATCTTGAAATGTCTCTTTACTCTTTTTATCAAAATATATCTCTGTTACAAAGGTCTTTCCATTTATCTTCTTTGTAAGAATGCCATCGGGCTTTTGATGTTGTTCTGTCTGTATTTCTTTAATATCTGTTTTCTCATTTTCTGCCATTTAGTTCCTCCTTTCGACTTGCACAAAAAAAAGATTTCCTGTGATTAGGAAACCTCTTTTGCGATTAATTGATATTTGGTTTTAGGTTGTTGCTTGTAGTTTCTTTTTTGCTCTGTATTCTCTTGCTTTTAATTTTTCATACTCTCGGCACTTTTCAAGATTTTTGGCTCTGTATGCTTTAGAATATGCCCTATGATAAGCTCGTGATTTTTCTCTCCTTGCTTCTTCTATTTCTTCCCTCATCTGTATCATTTCTTGTTCTGTCGGCTCTATCTGTTTTGTAAGTTCATTTTCAAATTTTCCGATATAGTTAAAATAAACCTCTATTCGTTGAACTACATATTTTGCTCTTTTTACATCTCTTTCATGCACTACGATTTTACTGATAAACTCATTGATAATGGTAGGGGTAAGTTCTTCAAAGTTTGAATAGCTTTCTGCAAGTCTGATAAATTTCTTTGCCCTTTGACTTGCATTTTCACATTCGGATAAGCGTTCTTTGATTTCTTCTTTTTCTGCTTTTAAGGTGTAGTATTCTTCTGCATACTTTCTTGATAACTGCTCATAGCGTTCTGTATCCATATTTCCAAGTGCATTATCTTCATAGAGCTTATTCATCACTCTTTCTATCTGTTCCATTCGATCTGTGATTTGTGGCATACGCTTTTGATTTTTCTTTACTTCTTCGGTCTGTTCTTTATACAGACTCTCTTTTACAAGTTTCTCAAACTCTGCTTTGTTTTCTAAGGAATACTGTGCTATCTTTCGCAAAACCTCTTTGAGCGTTTCCATTACCTCATCTACATCAATGCGGTGTGGGGAATTGCATTTGGGGTGCTTTGCTTTTCCTTTGGCATATTCACTGCAATAGGTTACATGCTGTACTTTTTTGTTTTTGTGTATGGTGCGAATGTGCATTTTTGTTCCGCAATCTTTACAGTACATCAAGCCTGAAAGTGCGTGAATTTCTCCATCTCCGTTTGGTCTTTTGACAGGTGCGTTTTTTAACATACGCTCTACATTTTCAAAGGTAATTCTATCTATTATCGGCTCATGCACATTTTCCGTTATTTGCCATTTGCTTTTATCTACATAATGGTTTCTCTTATCTCTGTAATGCTTTTCGGTCTTGAAGTTGACTACATCACCACAATACTCTTGTCTTTTCAATATGCGTGTTAGAGTTGCTTTGTTCCAGTTATATCTGTTTTCTTGGTTTAGGGGTTTGTTTTTTGCTGTTCCTCTGCCTTGTTGTTTCATATAAAAGGTTGGGGTTAGTATTTCTTTTTCTTTCAGGTAAACAGCTATCTGATTTCTGTTTTTTCCCTCCATAAATAGTCTAAAAATGAGTTTTACGACTTCAGCAGCTTCTTTATCAACGATCCAATAATCTTTGTTCTCAGGGTCTTTTATATAGCCGTATGGGGCTTCTGTTGCGACAGGCTTTCCGTCTGCTCCTTTGGTCTTAATTCCTGTTTTTACTTTCTTGCTGATGTCTCTTGCATACCACTCTGACATGATGTTGATAAAGGGAGCAAATTCCAATGTATTTTGGTCAATGCTATCTATACCGTTGTTGATGGCGATAAAGCGTACATTGTTTCTTCTAAATATCTCCATAGCGTTTCCGACTTGAAGATAATCTCTTCCCCATCTTGTCATATCTTTCATGATGACAATACCGATTTTGCCTTGTTCTACATCGTTTATCATCTGTGTATAGGCTGAACGGTCAAAGAACCTACCGCTTTCATCATCGTCGATATAGTGGCGAATGTTTATCAGCTTTTTATCTCTTGCATACCTTTCTAAAAATGCTTTTTGATTTACAATACTATTACTCTCGCCACCGTCTCTATCTTCGTCACCAACTGAAAGGCGGGAGTATAGTGCTGTGATTTTGTTATGATATTCTATCATGGCATTATCCTCCTTTTCTCGTGTCTATATATCACTCCTGTTCAGTTAATATTATGCAACCCATCTTGCAGATCCATACTCTTTG
>NZ_JCBCEO010000007.1:0-79750 GCF_059862345.1 Ezakiella massiliensis | reverse complement strand
ACTTCCATTTTCTCCTATCAATCCAATTATAGAATTTTTAGGAATAGATAAATTTAAGTCACTTAGTATCTTTTCGTGACCATACTTTTTTGTTAGATTTGAAATTTCTAATAGATTTTCCATCAATATTTCTTTCTACCTACTGCTAAATATGCTATAGGACCAATTATCTGCACAAGCACTACAACAAGTGTCCAGATAACTTTTTTCTTGACATCAAATTTTGGGTTTCAAGCCATGACTTGCTAATATAAATAAAATTGTTCCTAAAATTATTGATTTATAATCAATTACCTTAAATAAACCTAAGACTATCAAAAGAACAGAGGTAGCGATAAGATAATAATATGGTGCTTTTCTCCTATTAATATCTAAATTCTTACTCTCCCTATCTGAAAAAACTGGAATTTCTTTATTTCCATCTGATTCAATTATCAAGATTTCCTTATTAATCATTCCAGGATAAGTCGCTATCATACCTTTAGGTGAGTTATAAGGTCTTAATTTCACGTTGCCCAAACTAAACTTTCCAATATTAAGTGGAGCAGTAAAAACTTTTAAATTCATTTCCTTTAAAAAATCAGAGTATTTTTTTCTTTCTGTATTACTCATATATCCAACATACTGTACTGAATACTTATAATCTGAATTAGTTTTTTCAAATTCATGTAATATTGATCCACTTTTTACAAGACGATACCCTTCACTTGCAATTTGATTAAGGTATTTTTCTCTGCCTTCTATTGGATTCAAAAAAACTCTTATTTTATTCATAATTTCCCTCCTTCTTTAATTTCTTTTCCCCCTCTAAGACTAAAGTTCTCATCCTATCAATCTCTAATAAGACTAATTTTTTTCCAATGTCAGTTGCTATATAAACTTTTTTTCCACTCTCCTTATCTTTATCAACTAACTTGATCCAGCCTTTTTTGCTAAGATTGTTTATCGCACCATACAGTGTACCTGGTCCTAAAACAATTCTTCCTCCTGTTATTTCTTCGACTTCTTGTGAAACTTTATAGCCATAGTTTTCTTCTAGCATTGTTAGTAAAACCAGAAACATCGTTTCTGTCAAAGGAATATTTTTCTCTAAATTATCACCCATTATCAACACCCCCATATCTAATTATCTAAAGTATATCACTAAACATACTATGTGTCAAGTAGTATGTGCAACGTAATTATTGTTTTTTAAAAAAAACCGCAGTTTGAAACTACGGTCTTATTTTTTGTCCAAATGTAAACCACTTGGAACTATTATTTAGTTTATTCTTTTTTACTTCCAGTACCATTTGAGTACCAGTAGCCATTTTTTATTCTCTTTATAGCTTGTAATTAAGCCATTTTAGAAAATTTTGCGATTATTCCCATTCAATCGTTCCCGGTGGTTTCGAGGTTATGTCGTATACTACGCGGTTTACCTCCGGCACGCCGTTTATAATTCTTCTTTGAGCTTCTTGCAAGAATTCATAGGAGAAGTTGTAGCTTTCGGCGGTCATGGCGTCGACTGAGTTGACTGCTCTGAGGGCGACCATGTAGGAATAGGTCCTTTTGTCTCCTTGGACTCCGACGGTTTTGATGTCTGGCAGGACTGCAAAGGCTTGCCAAATTTTTTCGTAGAGGCCTTTTTCGCGGAGCATAGTTATAAATATATTGTCAACCCTTCTTAAAATATCCAGGCGTTCTTCGGTGATTTCGCCGATGATCCTGATGGCGAGGCCCGGTCCTGGGAAGGGGTGACGGTCGACCATGTGCTTGGGCAGACCAAGTTTGTAGCCGATCTCTCTGACTTCGTCTTTAAATAGATCTCTAAGTGGCTCGATGATTTCAAAATCCACATCTTCAGGTAGACCGCCAACATTATGATGACTCTTGATAACGTCTTCTTTTTTGCTGCCGGATTCGACAACGTCAGGATAAATGGTCCCTTGGACTAGGAATTTTGCGTCGCCTTCGTTTTTCTTGGCGTCTTCAAAGACCCTAATAAATTCTTCGCCAATAATCTTGCGTTTCTTTTCAGGTTCTGTAACGCCTTTTAGTTTGTCGAGGAAGCGTTTTCTGGCGTCAATTTTTACGAATTTTACCTTGAAGTTTTCTGTAAATACTTTTTCGACTTCTTCGGCTTCGTTCATCCTCAAAAATCCGTGGTCAACGAAGATGCATGTGCACCTGTCGCCGATGGCACGTTCCATAATGGCTGCGGCTACTGATGAGTCAACGCCGCCTGATAGGCCGAGAATGGCACGACCGTTTGGTCCAACTTTGGCGCGGATTTTTTCTATTTCGCGGTCTATAATATTGTCGCTGTTCCAATCCGCCTTGAGTTTTGCGATTTCAAAGAGGAAGTTCTCAAAAATTTCCTTTTGATGTTCGGTGTTGTTGACCTCTGGGTGGAATTGGGTCCCGTAAAGTTTTTTATTTTTATTTGCAATGGCAGCAGTCTTGCACTGAGGTGTGGTTGCGATTACCTCAAAGCCCTCTGGAAGGTCAGAGATGTAGTCTGTGTGGCTCATCCAAACTGTGCCCTTGTTAAGACCTTTAAATAAGTCATCGCCTGTAAAGGTCGCGTCGGCGTGGCCGTATTCACTCTTGTCTTTGTCAGCGTGCTCAACCTTGCCGCCCAGTACATGGGCCATGAGCTGGGCCCCGTAGCAGATGCCGAGTATTGGGATCCCTGCTTCAAAAAGTTCTTTGGGTGCTGTCATAGCATTTTCAGCGTAGACTGAGTCTGGGCCACCAGTTAGTATGATTGCGGATGGTTTTTTTGCCAGAATTTCCTCCATGGTGGAATCGCCCGGCATAATTTCGCTGTATATGTTTAGATCGCGGACCCGTCTTGCTATCAATTGGCAATATTGGCCCTTAAAGTCTAATACGATTACCTTGTCCATTTTACCTCCTTTGTTTTTTGTAATAGGATAGAAAAAATTCTTGGCGACCATTTCAGGATCGCCGCTACAGGAATTTTTTCCTTTTTTGTGTTTTATCACGAGGCGGAAATTTCGCCTCGCCTTTATGTTTTGTGTTTAAATAATAATCGGTCGTGTAGCGGTTACCTTTATGGTGACCAAACCGATTATTATTTTCATTTCTTTTTTACTTATCTTCCAAATACATATGGGCGAGTTTATTTACATCGCCTGCGCCCATGGTTATAAATAAATCGCCAGGTCTAAGGGCGGTCTTTAAATATTCCAGGGCAGATTCAAAGTCTGGATAATATTTGCAAGAAATTCCGCGTTCGTTCATCTTTTCGACTAAATCGCGGGAGTGAATGCCCAAATTGTTGGTCTCGCGAGCCGCAAATATATCTATAACCACGACTTGGTCCGCCAATTTAAAGGCGTCTGCAAAGCCGTTTAATAAAATCTTGGTCCTGGTATAAGTGTGGGGTTGGAAAACGCAGAAAATTCTTTCCTTGTTCATATTCTTAACAGCGTTTAAGCTGGCCATAATCTCCGTTGGATGATGGGCGTAGTCGTCCATAACTGTGACCCCGTCCTTTTCGCCCAGCATCTCCAGCCTTTGGTGGACTGGTTTGTAATGGTCAATGGCATCCACGATCGTCTCTATATCCAGGCCTGCATCATAAGCAGTTGCAATGGCCGCCAAAGAGTTTAGGACATTGTGAACGCCCATTACGCTTGTGTTTACCTTGTAAGTCTTGCCCTCAAATTCCAGATCATAAGAAGCAAAACCCTCTTCATTATAAGTAATATCCTTGGCCCTAAAATCTGCCGGCCTGTGAATACCAAAAGTAATCAGCTTGCCATCATGGGCCTCTCTAATATTTTTTAAACTTGCCTCATCTCCATTTATAATCAAATGGCTACCCGGCCTTAGACCCTTGATAAATTCAATAAAGGTCGCCTCTATGTGTTCAAGGGACTTGTAATAATCCAAATGGTCTTCGTCGATATTTAAAACTACAGCCGTTGTTGGGTGGTATTTTAAAATATTTCCCTTGTACTCGCAGGCTTCACAGAGCATAACATCGTGCTCACCCACCAGTACATTGCCTCCGATAGCGTCCAGATTTCCACCAAGTAAAATTGTCGGTTTAAAATCGCTGTGCTTAAAAATCGTTGCAAGCATTGATGTGGTTGTCGTCTTGCCGTGAGTCCCCGTAATGGCGTAAGACTTTTGATACTGGGTCATCAGCTGGCCCAAAAAACTCGCCCGGTCAATCATGGGGATGCCCGACTCCTTAGCCGCAATAAATTCTGGATTGTCAGTTGAGATCGCATCTGTGTAAACAATTAAATCAGGCTTTAAAATATTTTTTGCATCTTGAGGCGCACTAATCTTTGCCCCGTGGTCTATTAAGTTTTGGCAAAGAGGAGTAATGGTCCTGTCGGAACCAGAAACCCTATAGCCCCGGTCCAAAAGAACACGAGCCATAGAGCTCATGCCAATTCCCCCAATGCCAATAAAATGTACTTCTTTAATATTATTAAAATCTATGTCCATAAAAACCTCTTATATTACATTCATATTACATTGTTTATTATACTATATACTTCTTTAAATTTCAATTAATATTGATTTGTGACCAACAATAGCGATATTAACCGTAAATTTTATTTTTCTTTTATAATGTATTATAATATAGAAAATAAATAAGAAGAAAGGAAGATTTAACATGCGTATTGGAATTTTAAGTGACACCCACGGGTCTTACGACGAATTTATGAAGGCCATTGAAAAAATGGGCAAGGTCGATTGCTACATTCACTTGGGCGACGTGCTCTACCACGGCCCCAGAAATGACCTGCCAGTTAAATACGACCCCAAGCGTTTAGCTGAGCAGATTAAAAATATGGACAACATTTATTTTGTCAAAGGCAATTGCGATTCTGAGGTCGACGAAATGGTCACAGGCAAAAACATCCACGAAAATTATCTGATTAAAGACTTTGGCGACGTGAGGATTTTTGCAACCCATGGCCACAGGGAATCTGAAGAAGATCGGATCCAAATGGCTGAGGCCAAATTTTGTGATTTTTTAATCACCGGTCACACCCACATCAAGGTCAACCGTAAGACGGACACCGTCCACATTTTAAACCCTGGATCGACTACCATCCCAAAAGACGGAACTCATTCGTGTATGGTTATTGACGGGTACGACATAGAAACCTACGAATGGTGAGTAATTTGTGGTTAAAATTGCGACTTTTTGCAGTGTTCGACTTTTTGCTCATTCCGCTGTACACTCTAGTACAGCTCACTCGTCAAAAAGTCTCAAGCTACAAAAATCCATCAATTTTCCCTCACAAATTGTATATATAAGAGTACACCTGCGTCCTAAAAATTTATTTCACTTCGAAGCCCTAGCCCAAGAGACGAGCCTTGAAAAGGCGATGTTAATTGGCTAGCAGGTCTCGTGTCAGAGATTCCCAAGAGAACGAGTGTAACGACGTTCAATTGGTGAATCTTACGGCCCTCATCGAAATTTCCTAGCAAATTACGAGTATCAAATGGATATAGATTAGAACGTTGTAGGGGCGACTTGCAGCCCTGCCCAAGAATCGAACGCGAAAGCGTGAAGATGATTGGCTAGCAGTGACTCACGCAACTTGTTGTCCAGTCGTTCGACCGTAGGGAAAAACGATTGGGTACAACAATCTGAGGAGAATGTCGCCCGCAAAAGTCTTGCCCCAAAGTTCAAAAATTCATCAATTTTCGAAACCCTAGCCCAAGAGAAAAATTTTTTACACAATCTAGTCCTTTTGGGTGATGTATAAAAGGGAAAGATAGATTTATAATATATATAGAAACAAAGAGAAAAGAATTTTTCCAACGGATATCTTTGTAGCCATGTAGCGTCTGGTTGCAGCCCTGCCCAAGAGAGCGAGTGATAACGATGCTCGATTGGATAGCAGCGACTCACGCAACTTGTTGCCCAAGAAAACAAAATTTTAGGTAGCGTCCGATTTATTTCGGACAAAAAAATTTTGTTTGATTGGTTGCAACAATCTGAGGAGAATCCCAGACATTCGGCGAATGTGATTGCCCCTTGTTGGTATGAACATTCGTCGTAAAAACAAATAGATTACGGATATTGATAAGAACGTTGTAACGGCGATCCTGAAATGGTCGCCATCTCGAACCCGGAGGCGTTCGAGACATTTCAAAAAAGGAGGATATTATGAACAATTTCGACACACAAACAGGCATGCCTATCAACATGGCCAAATCTGAATTTAAAGGCGGAGTATTTGATTACATGGGCAGGCAAATTATCGGAGCTTTACTTACACTCGTTACGCTTGGACTCATGCTCCCATGGGCAATAGTCCTAATCAAAAAATGGGAAATCAACAACACCTACATTGAAGGCAGGCGTTTGACATTCGACGGCACAGCAACACAACTCTTTGGCAACTACATCAAATGGTGGTTCTTCACTCTAATTACCCTTGGCATCTACGGATTTTGGGTCCACATCAGAATGAGACAGTGGGTAATCAAACATACCCATTTTGCATAAGATTTTTAAACAGCCAATTTATCTGGCTGTTTTTTTATTGCGAAAGGCTTTGCCTTATGGTTTACAATCGCTTTGTCTACCATTCTCCTTGAGCCTTTGTCCTCAATCGTTTTTCCCTTCGGTCTAACGATTGAACAAGAGGTTGCGTGAGTCCTGCATACCAATCGGTCAATTTCTTGGCGACCATAAAGGATCGCCTCTACAGGAAATTGACCTCTTGGGCAGGGCTGCAAGGTAGACGCTACATTAGCGATTGCAAATATTTATAGAAAAGCTCTTCATTGATAATTTCCCTCAAAAATGGTAAAATATAGATACTTATGGGAAAAAAATATTTAATTGGAATTATTTTAATAACGCTGGTCCTCCTCTTGGTGGGGATTTTTTATGCGGACGGAGTAAGCTCGCTTAAGCTCGCCATAGAAAACCTGGAGCCGCGCTATGTATTTTTAATATTGGGACTCATGTTTGCCTATTGGCTTAGCCAGGCTATAATTATCATGCAGCTGGCCCACAACCAAGGCCAAGCCATGAGCCTTTATGCAGCCTTCAAGACCTACATGATAGGCGAATTTTTTTCTGCTGTCACGCCATTTTCGTCTGGCGGCCAACCCATGCAGGTCTTTTATATGAGTGGAATTGGAATTCCAACCGGCGTTTCGACATCGATTTTGGGAGTCCAACTTTTTTTCTACACTGTAGCCAGGCTGCTAATCACCCTTGCCCTTAGCATCTACCACGGAGATTTTTTCTACGCCCGCGGCTATGCCTTTACTTACATGCTGGTCCTGGGTCTAATAGTTGGTGTGGCCATGGTCGTCTTTATGGTCCTTGCCGCCTACAAGCCAGAGTTCGTCAAAAAAATCGTCCTGGGCTTTTATAAATTTTTGCTAAAGATAAAAATCCTAAAACCCAAAGACGAATTTGTAGAAAAAATCGAAGGGGAAATTGAAAATTTCAACCTAGGCCTGCAAACTTTCAGAGGTCAAAGCCTAGTTTTTTATATAATGATGATTGTGGAGAATATCATCGGCTATTTGGTATTTTATGCAATGACCTATTATATATTTGTATCCTACGGAGTCAGGCCGCCAAGCGTATCGCTCACCTTTGCCATATGCGCAGCAGTCCAAATCTCCAGCGGCTACATCCCAATACCAGGGGCCAGCCTGGGAGCCGAAGGCATGTTCTATCTCATGTTTTCATCCATCCTGCCCGAAGGAGCACCAATATTTTTGGTTCTTTTAACCTGGAGACTCACCACCTACTATGTAAAAATTCTCCTCACCTTCCCCTTTACCATTAAACTAAAAGAGGAAAAGCAGTTGAAAAATAATAAATAATAGTGTATAATGATAGAGTCCTTAGGGATAGATTAAAATAATAAATGAGGTGACTATGGAAATTACAAGTGTAAATGTCAGACTTATGGAAAACACAGGCAAGCTCAAAGCCGTATGCAAGGTTGTGATGGACGACGAACTCGCCATCCACGAACTCAAAATTATCGAAGGCATCCACGGCCTATTTATAGCCATGCCATCCAGACAAGTCAAAGACGAATACTTTGATATAGTCCACCCCGTCACCAATACCATGCGCAAGAAAATGGAAGAAGCCATCTTCAAGGCCTACGAAGCCGAACTTGCACGCGTGGAATAAGGGGCATTGGCGCAGCTGGGAGCGCGTTAGACTGGCAGTCTAAAGGTCAGGGGTTCGATTCCCCTATGCTCCACCAAGATTTAAGGAAGTCGAAAGACTTCCTTTTTTATTATTTTTTACTCCTCAATTTTGCACACAAAAAATGCACCTGCTTAGGTGCATTTAAACTGTTTTTATATGATGAATAATCTCATCATAACAGGAATATTTCCATTTACCATTACTAGAACCGAAACACCACGAAGTTTTGCCTTGTTTTCTCCATGGAATCTTGGGATTAGAGTATTGCTTCCTAGCTCTTCTCCATTTAAAACGCTTCCATCGTCATATGATGCCATTACACTGATATTGCCAAATTCTCCAAGTTCAAATTCAGGTTCTTTTGCCTCTAAATCTTTTATAAAAACGAGATAGAGTTTAGCTAGTTCATTATCAATGCCAAATCCTAGGTCAACCTTGTCATTCAATTTAAATTTCATATAATTTATAAGGTTTAAAGTTTCAATATTTTTCTCATCAAATCTTTCATCCTTTAAAAAGACAAAAGGTATTTCTGAATTGTAATTAATTGACAAACCACTAGCATCGCTGTGTGTTTTCATATATTCATCCATAAATTTTGTTTGGGCTTTAAACCTAGGCATCCAATCTCTAATTGTCACATATTTTGCTATAGGATTGTTTAAAGTATCACCATCTTCGCCCACTCTAGATAAATAAAGTACTCCATTTTTTTCTATTAATTTATTGCCATCAGATAATGAATAATCATTAGTCAGTTTAGGATCTGCCAAAAATGCTTTGATTTCTTCTGCTGTTGCATTTGGATCTGTGGTCTTAACTTGGTCCTTCTTTTCTTCAGCTTTTTCTTCTTTTTTGTCTTCAGTTTTTTCTTCAGCCTTTTCTTCAGCCTTAGCTTCTGACTTGGTGTCTACGATAATTGCCTTGGTTTCTCTATTGTAGTCTACTATAAATCCTACAACTGGGCCTAGGTCACGAAGTTTTACATAGTTGTTTCTGTCAATTAAAGCTGCCTTTAATTCAACTTCTTTGCCATCAACCAAAATTGTGTTTGTAACCATCTTGGCTGTGGTCTTGTCGTGCTTCATTTCTTGTAAGTCAGTGTCAAGCTTTTCGTATGGCTTGCCAAGTTCCAAAGCGATTTGCTTTTTGACATCGTCAAATACAATGTTAAATTGTTTGTCTGTGCCGTTGAGTAGTGCTGCCAAGTCTCTTAGCTTGTAGTAGTTGTTGGCATTGATTAAATATCCGCCAATCTTTGCCTCTTCTCCATCGAGTTCAAATGGTTGGAAACTCTTTTGAGCTTCAGCCATTGGAGCTTCTTGTCCTTCAGCCCTTGCAATAGGTGCTAAAACCATCAGAATTGCAAGTGCAATTAGTAATACTCTTTTCATAAGTACCTCCTAAAAATATTATTACTTTAATCATAGTAAATAACAAATAAAAGTCAAGCTTTTTGTTAGATGAAGGCAAAAAAATATGGCCGGAATAAACCGGCCGCTACAACGCTTCGCGTGTTTTTTGTCTTTCACGAGAATATCGCTTATCTTCTTATAGATATATTTTGCATATATTTTATTCATCAAATCTAAAAGATGCTTTTATCTCTTCCATCATAGGTTTTAATTCTTCGATAAGTGCTTTAATAGCAGAGGATTCTGTATCATAAGAAGAATCTCTAAAATAAAATGCAATATCTCCCAGCTTGCTCAAAAATTTCGCTCCTGGATAAGTTGCATTATTTTTACACACAATTATTTGAAACAGGCTCCCTGAAACTTCTATATTATTTTCATCTTCTGTAAAAAATTCAAAGTTCAAAATTTCTATATTTTCTTCTATCTTATCTTGGATAACATTATAAAATTTAATATTATATTTTTCCTCGGGAATTTCTATACTAAATCCATAATCATCATTATGATAAATCAACTTGTTAGCTTTATATATACCGTAAAGACTCTTTTCATAGTCTTCAATAATTTTTCTTTCTATTTCTTTTTGATGCTCTATCTCTTTTTTTAATTCATCAACTTCCATTTGTTGAATCTCTATTTGTTTTTTAAGGCTTTCTATCGCTGCTTGCTTTTCTATCTCATCTTCATTTTGTGCATTCTCCACTTCCTTTTTTTCTACTTGCACATTCTTATCAACACAACCATAAAACAAAGAAATAAATATCAGAAATGCAATTGCAATTAGTAATACTCTTTTCATAAGTACCTCCTAAAAATATTATTACTTTAATCATAGCGAATAATGAATAAAAGTCAAGTTATTTGTTGGATGAAGGCAAAAAAATGGCCACCGAATTGGTAGCCACATATACGTTTTTTCATTCACTTTTTTCAAATTTATTAATTATGTCTAATATAAATGTTATTGTTAAAATATATTCGGGCAATGCTTTTCGGTCCACATTTTCCTCAGATTGTTGCAACCAATCAAACAAAATTTTTTGTCCGAAATAAATCGGACGCTACCTAAAATTTTGTTTTCTTGGGCAACAAGTTGAGTGAGTCAACGCTAGCCAATCACCTTCGCCTTTTCAAGGCTCGTTTCTTGGGCGTGGCTACAAGTGGACCCTACGTACGTTCTTAAAAATATCCGTAAATTCTCTTTATAATATGCTTGCACTGGTATCTCGTAGGAAAATTTGATGAGAAAGGCGTGAGTCGCAGAAATTTTTCGTCTATAAATTTCTCTCTACTTTTAAATCACTCTAAATTTGTGAGGGAATTTCGATGAGATTCGAAGTGAAAGAAATTTTTTAGGACGCAGGTGTACTTAAGTGTACATCGAGGACTAAAAAATTTTTTCACGAGAATGTCGCGAAATTAACCACAAATTTAACACGAAATACTATTTCTTGAGTTTGCGTACGGGAATATGTTTCTCATCCTTCACCTGTTCAATCCTATCCGCTGACAGCACAACCCCATTCCACGAAACCAGTAGCACGATTAATATCGTTACAAAATCGTACTTATAGGCACCTGGTCCTTTGAAAACGAAGTTTGTTAGGACTAGGCCAATCACGTGAAAGATTCCTGCCAGTGGCAGGCCTTTTTTGTAGGCCTCGTACCTGTCGACTGGGTTTAAAAATGAAGACCTTTTGAAATTAAAGCCACGACCATTTGTCATAAGCAAAACAAATAAGATCAAAAGGGTTGTCACATAAGTGATATTTATAATTATCTTGCTGGTCCTATTGAAATCTGAAGTGTCGATCACCTGGGTCAAAAGAGCTGTGCCCATCAAATAGATGACGGCAATTATAGTAATTAATTTTTTTGCATTTAATTTTCTCATACTAGTGGCTTGTATTCGCCGTACCCCCTTTCGTCCATTTCCTCGTAAGGGATAAAGGTGATGGCTGCACCGTTGATGCAGTACCTGAGTCCGCCTTGGTCGGCAGGCCCGTCATTAAAAACGTGGCCCAAGTGGTTGTCGCCGGCCCGGCTTCTGACTTCGGTCCTAATCATGCCGTGGGAAGTGTCTTCCAAATAATTTATTTTGTCTTGCAAGATTGGCCGACTAAATGATGGCCAGCCGCAGCCTGCATTAAATTTTGTCGATGATGCAAATAGTGGTTCGCCCGTAATCTTGTCAACGTAAATTCCCCGCCTGTATTCGGCGTTTAATTCGCTGGTCCCTGCGCGTTCGGTCTTGTCCTCACGCATAACTGCGTATGAGAGCTCGTCCATTTCGGCTTTTAACTCGTCGTCAGATTTCATTTTATAGTCGCCCACAATTAAGGGCTCATGTGCCAAAGCTAAGTTGACATGGCAGTAGCCTGTGGGGTTATTGTCCAAATAATCTTGGTGGTAGTCTTCGGCCTTGACGAAATTTTTTAATGGCTCAACTTCCACAGCCAGGTCTCCAAGTTTTTCTTCAAAATACCTATAGACTGACATGATTGCTGGCAAATCGCCTTCGTCTGTGTAATAAATTCCGGTCCTGTACTGCCTGCCCCTATCTCCACCTTGCTTGTTAACTGACTTTGGATCGATAATCCTAAAGTAGTGGAGGAGGATTTCTTGCAGGGAAATTTTTGAAATATCATAAATTATTTTCAAAGTTTCCGCGTGATCGGTTGCGTCCACCTCCTGGTAATTGGTGTAGTCGGTCTTGCCGTTGGCGTAACCAACTTCTGTATCCTCGATGCCGGCGATTTTTTTGAAGTAGCCTTCCGTTCCCCAAAAACATCCAGCCGCCAAATAAATTATCCTATGTTTCATAAGTCCTCCTTATTTGTCTAAGAGTTTTTGTAATTCTTTGGCCAGTTCAAAGTACTCGTAGACTTCCAAAAACTCAACTTCGCCTGCGTCCACAGCCCGGCCAATGTCCGTATCGAATGGAATTTCTGCAAGCCTCTTTAGGCCTGGGCGTTCGTCATACTTGCCAAATAAATATTCTTTTTCTCCACAATTCTTGCACCTATAATAGGCCATGTTTTGAACTTCGCCAATTAAATTTTGGTTAAGCCTTAGGGCCATCTCGACCGCCTTGTCCACTGCAACATTTGCCATCTTGGATGGTGTCGACACAACTATAACCCCGTCAACATTATATGATTGGTAAATGGTAAGTGGCACGTCGCCAGTTCCCGGCGGCATGTCCAGAATTAAAAAGTCCAGGTCCCCCCAATTAATTTTGGAATAAAAATCCGAGAGCACGTTCATAAGTACAGGCCCCCTCCAAATTACCGGGTCAGTCTTGTTGGGCAATAGAAGATTCATAGACATGAGGCTAATTCCTGTGTCAGTTACATTTGGATAAATCTCGGTATCGGTACCGCGAGCCAGGTCTTCTACGCCAAAAATTTCTGGTATGGATGGGCCAGTTAAGTCGCAGTCCAAGATGCCGACCTTGAGTCCCAGCTTGTTTAAGTGTGTTGCTATCAAGCTCGATGTGAGCGATTTGCCAACGCCGCCCTTGCCGCTTACAACAGCGAGCGTGTATTTTATCTTTGAATTTTCATTTAAATTAAATTTTTCTACTTGCATATTAATCCTTCTTTATCATAGCTATGGCCAGAGCCTCAATCGAAAGCCCTTGGCCGCTTGCGTCCATTTTCTCTTTTGTGGTGGCCTTGATGGCGATTTGACTAATCTCAATTTCAAGTGCCGCCCCAATATTTGCCTTCATCTTTTCTATATAGGGATTTAGCTTTGGCTCTTCGGCAATAACCGTCGAGTCGATATTGCCAATAATGTAGCCTTCCTCGTCCAATTTTTTCTTAACTTCTTTTAATAATTTAATAGAAGAGATTCCCTTGTATTTGGGATCGGTGTCAGGAAAGTAATAGCCAATGTCCCTGAGACCAGCCGCTCCCAAGAGGGCGTCCATAATGGCGTGGATGAGGACATCCGCATCGCTGTGGCCCAAGAGGCCGTCGTGGTCGCGGAGGACTTCCCCACCTATAATTAGCGGCCGCGACTTTTCAAAAACGTGAATGTCGTAACCTTGTCCAATTCTTAACATTAATTTTAATTCTCCTTTAATGACTTCCTAAAAAGTTCCGCCAGGACCAAATCCTCTGGCGTGGTGATTTTTATATTGTCGTAGGACCCCATGACCATGGTAACCTGGAGGCCAAATTTTTCCACCAGGGACGAGTCGTCGGTCCCCTCTATATTTTCTCTCTCTGCATAAATATAAGCCCGTCGCAAATCTTCCGCATAAAAAATTTGCGGAGTTTGAGCCGCCCAAAGTAAGGCCCTCTTTGGCGTCAGATAGACCTTGTTGGACCCGTCGTCAAAAACGTTCTTGATCGTGTCCTTGACCGGAACGCCAACCACAACCGCCCGTAGGTCCAGCATCTGCTCTATGGCCGAGTCAATTGTCTCTACATGGACAAAAGGTCGAGCCCCGTCATGGCTAAGGACAATATCCACATCATCGGGCAAAATTTTCAGGCCGTTTTTTATGGATTCCTGGCGAGAAGATCCACCTTCTACCAGGGCGACCACTTTTTTAAAGCCGCCGGACTCAATAATATTTTCGCGGACATAATCGATCTCCTCCTTGCGAGCAAGGACAATAATCTGGTCCACGTACTTGGATTTTTCAAATTTATTTATAGTGTGGGATAAAATTGGCTTGCCGTCAATGAGGAGAAAAGTCTTGTTGATATCCGACTTCATCCTGTTACTCATACCAGCTGCCGCAATTAAAACCGCCACCTTCATCGATTCAATCATAGTTCACCTAAATAAGCTTAACGAAGATCATCCGCCCAGCCGAAGTTTGCAAAACACTAGTAACCTCCACGTGTTGGATGGTATCGACCAGTCCTGATCCATCTTCGACCACGACCATGGTTCCGTCGTTTAAAAATCCAACGCCCTGACCAGCTTCCTTGCCCTGGCGGACAATTTGTAAATCAAATCTCTCGCCTGGCAAAACCACCGGCATAAGGGCAGTTGATAAGTCATTTATATTAAGGACGCGAATGCTCTTGACTCCTGCGACCTTGTTTAAATTGTAGTCGTTGGTCATGACGACCCCGCCCTCTTTTTGGGTCAGTTCCAAAAGGGCCAGGTCAACCGTGGTCTTCTTGTCCTTTTCGTAATCCACGACCCGGACTTGGTCTTTGAACTCGTGGGTCATTTGATTTAAAATATCCAGGCCCCGCCTGCCTTTTTCCCTCCGCATAGAGTCGGCCGAGTCCGCAATAAATTGGAGCTCTTCCAAGACAAAAGATGGCACAATGAGGTCCCCATCAATAAAACCAGTTCGCATGGCATCCAAAATCCGCCCGTCAATAATAACAGAGGTATCCAAAAACTTCTTACTAGCCTCAGTCCCTGCCGACTTGTATTTTCTGATATAGGCCTCCAGATCATCTTTGCGTCTTACGGCGATGGCCATTGAGACCATAATAACTGTAATGTAAATAACAACTGAAAGAATATCCACAAGAATTGGAATTTTGATCCCAGAAATTATTTTAACAGCGATATATGAAAGGCCCAGGCCAATCAAAAGTCCGACCGTACCCAGTATAACATCGAGGACGCTTAGCTTTTTGATATCGCTATCCAATTTGTCAATTAATTTCCTAACCCGGTCAATGAAAAATTCAGATGATAAATAAAAAATAATAAAAAATAAAATAACAGCTGCGGCATAAGTCGCAATTTCATATCCCAGTTTAGGAAATTCAAACTTAATTAGAGAAGTTACAAGCAGGACCAAACCATAGCCTATAACTCCTCCCAAAAGGGCAATTAGCCACTTAATTATTTTTCTTGCCATAACAATATACCTACTCTAAAATGCACTCTTCAATTCTTTTAATTGCAGTGGCCTCGTCAACATCGTAGGCCATGATGATCTCGCTCAAAAGTAAATTCATAGAATTGGTCAGCATCCGCCTGTCTCCGCCCGATAGATTTCTCTCACGGCTGAGAAGGGTCAAGTCACGAACAACCTCTGCCACCTCTATAATATCTCCTGACTTGAGCTTTTCAAAATTATTTCTGTGCCTCTTGGACCAATTGCCATTGGTCTTTTTGGCTTCGGCCTTGAGAGTTTCCAAAATCCCGTCCAGCTCGTCCTTCTCAATTATCGGACGCAGGCCCAAGTCTTCGGCCTTGTCAACTGGCACGGAAACCACAACCTCGTTTACAGGAATCTTGATCGTGTAATAATCCTTGACCTCACCCAAAAGCTCCTTCTTTGAAATTTCGGTGATAACTCCCGCCCCATGCATAGGATAGGAAACCTTGTCACCAATATTAAACATAAAACACCTCCTTATGTGTGTATGTAATGAAAAATTGTTAATGTAATTTTGCTTACAATACGCCTTCTATACCATTGATACCCAAAGAGCAAGCAAATTACCCAAAAGGCATTTACGGTTAATTTGCGGTTAAAATTGCTATGAGATTCTAGGTGAAAGAAACTAAAAAATATGGCCGGAATTCTCCTCAGACTCTTGTCCTCAATCGTTCTTCCCTTCGGTCTAACGATTGAACAAGAGGTTGCGTGAGTCGCTGCATACCAATCGAGCATCGTTGCCACTCGCTCTCTTGGGCAGGGCTGCAACCGGCCGCTACAACGCTTCGCGTATTTTTTAGTTTTTCACAAGAAGGTCACGAAATTAATTAATTTTTATATCCTCTTTTTTCTATATATAATTTGCGAGGAAAAATTGATGAATTTTTGTAGGCTAAGACTTTTTGACGAGTGAGGTGTACTCAAGTGTACACCAGAATGAGCAAAAAGTCGAACACTGCAAAAAGTCGCAATTTTAACCGCAAATTACTGTAAATTGCGGCGTAGCCTATCAATGCCTATTGCCCCCATCGGTGCCGTAATTAAAATCCCCATAACAGCCACCGACAAAATAATATTGCCGGATGATAGACCTGCTGCCAGTGGTACTGAGCCGATAGCCGCTTGGACTGTGGCCTTGGGCAGGTAGGCAACGACTGTGAAGAGTTTTTCTTTTCCTGTAAGTGGAGTTTTGATTAACGAGATTAAAACGCCGATTGACCTTATGGCAAGGGCTATAAAAATCATGAGAACTGCTGCAAAGCCAGCACTCAATGTATATCTGATGTCAACAGCCGCGCCAACAAGAACGAAGAGCAAAACTTCTGCCCCTATCCATAGTTTGCCGAATTTTTCCGACAACCTGGCGGAGACTTGGTCGGTCATTTTTACTCTTAACATGCTAGCCATTGACACGATTGCGAGGAGTCCAGAAATAGCAACTACATTTGTAAGTTTTTCTTCCAAGGCCATTATCATAAATGAGATGGCGAGAATGATTATAAGCTTGGTGGAGTTTCTAATCATCCGATCCTTATTAAAAGCGTTTTCAAAAAAATAATACAAGATATAGCCGATCATGGCTCCAAAAATTATGCCGAGTATAATTGAGATGGGCACATTTAAAAACTGAATTGCATTTATATTTCCGCCTTGGGCCATGGACAAAAAGCTTGTGAATAAAACTATGACGAAAATATCATCGCAGGATGCCCCGGCCATTATCATTTGCGGAATGCCTTTTTTGGTCCCGATATTGTTTTCGATCATATAAACCATGCGTGGGACGACGACAGCAGGGCTAACTGCTGAGAGGACACTACCCATAAGGGCTGCATCGATAAGAGATATGCCGAAAATCTTTGGTGCAAAAATTACATATGCCATGATTTCAAAAGTCGCTGGCAAAAATGAAAGCAAGATTGCCGGCCGACCGACTTTTTTTAAATCAGCCAAGTCAAGGGAAAGTCCGGCCTTAATTAAAATTATAATGAGGGCCATCTTGCGCAGGTCGGCAGAGATATTTAAAATGGACGGGTCAAGTAAGTCTAAGACAAAGGGTCCCAGCAAAATCCCTGTGACCAGCATGCCCACGATTGAGGGCAATTTTATTTTCTTGCAAATGGCGCCAAGGGCAAGGCCGACTAGCAAAATTAATCCAAGTGATGTTAACATAATTCCTCCTAAAATAAAAAAACCGATTTCTCCCACAGAAAATAATCCTGCAGAAGTCATCAGCCTAAGCGGTTTTGGTCAGCGACCAGGGAGAACTTCATCTCCGATATTAATTTTATTATAGAATAAAGATAGGGGCTTGTCAAGAAAGCAAAAAAGCAAGGGCCCTCGGGCTCTTGCTTCTTATTTCTTAATTTAAAATTCGATTTCTAAATGTTCCAAGATTTTTACTAAATCTTCCCTTCCAATATAGCTGGTCTTGTCTTCTATATTAAAATCCTTCATCTCAATAAGCATATCGTCAATTTGCATTTCCTTATTTTCATTGTAGATGATGACTTTCTTGTCGGCCTTTGTGATTTCGGTGGTATTGGTATCTCTGATCCAATTGACTTCTGCACCCAGACCTTCAAGGGCCTTTCTCAGATAATAAGTGTCAGCTGTTTTTTCATAGGCCTTTAGGACATCCTTTTCATCTGGAACTTTGCTTTCGTCAGTTTTTTTCTCGTCGGTTTTTTCTTCGTCAGCAATTCCTTTTGTATTTAGAATTTCAATTTTTTCTGGGGCTGCAATCGGTGGAATGCTCCTAGTTGCGATTGTGTAGAGAACTAATAGTTCGCTTGGCAAAAAGTCCTTTTCTTCTTCGCCTGCAAAGTTCTTTGCTTTGACCTCTTCGCCTAAATTTAGATCCAATCTATTGGCTATGCCGTGGCCGTCTTTATCAAAATAATCCACATCCATGGAAAATTTTGACTCGTCCACATTTACCCCGATTACGTCTGGTGTCATTTGTGCTAGTAGAGAAAGCATGATTGGCGTGTCGGCCCTGTAGAAGTATTGGATTTTTTCGCCCTTTTTGAACTTGTAATCCTTGACAAATTCGCCAGTCTTTAAATCAACCACTCTTGTCTTTACATATAAAAACATTTCCTTTTCGCCCATGTCGCCCTTGTCCATATCGTTGTCGACTAAAATTCCCTCATAGTCGCCATCCGGGACATTTGTAACTGTTGCAAATCTTACTTCATATTTCATTGGTTTTTCCTCACTTTCCTTGGCAAATGACAGGCTGGTAAAAACCATGCAAATAGCCAAAGTTATAGATAAAATTCTTTTCATATTACATCTCCTTTTTAATAACAAATATAAGCATATCGCTTTATATCAGTACAAGTATTTTAACACAAAGGGATTTTGTTTTCAAATTTAATGCACTCTACTCATAATTGGCTGTGGCGTAACGGCGATCCTTTATGGTTGCCATTAAAATGCCGAATGCCCCTTGTGGACCTGAGGCATTTTTTGTTTTCCAGCAAATTCTGGCAAAATTCTCTTGCATATGATAAAATTAAATTCAAGGAAAAAATATACACGAGGTGATAATATGAACATAGGAATCCTAGTTGCGGTTGAATTTGATGCTTTTTACAATATATATGGGGAACCAGTCGAAAGGTACAAGCACGGGGGCTTTGAGGTTTTAAAATACCATATCCACGACAAGGACGTTTTCGTTTGCCCTTCAAAGGCTGGGCAAATTCGTGCGGCCATGGCCATGACTCTCCTTCTTGACTTTTACAAGTGCGAGACCATCATAAACTACGGTGTGGTGGGCGCCTTGAGCAACCAAGAGGTCGAAGAGCTGGCAGTGGTCGAGAGCGTTTGCCATTACGAATGGGACACAACGAATGCAGACGGCGGACCCAAGGGCAAGTACGAAGCCTTTGACGAAATATTTTTCAAGTCCACACCAAGGCTTGTGGACCTGGCCCAAAAGATCGATCCGCATTTAAAAAAAGTCAAGCTGGCTTCAGGCGACAAGTTTGTGGCAGGCCTTGAGGCAAAGACAGCCCTCCGTGAGGAATGGGGCTGCGACATCGTAGACATGGAAGGGGCAGCCATAGCCATCTCCTCAAAACTCTACGGGGCCAACTTCGTCATGATCAAGGCAGTTTCAGACGCCCTAACCGAAGGCGGAGCAGAATTTTACGACAACTTCGAACGCGCATCCAAGGTCGCAGTAAAAATCATCGACGACCTGATAAGAGAAATTTAAATTTAAATTCAATTTAAGCCCTGGCCTTTTGGTCGGGGCTTTTTGCTTACAAAAAATAATTTTCATATTTAACACAGATTTAACATTCCTGTGTTAACATCTAGGTAAGTGTGGTGGCAAACGTCGATTGACTGGTCTTTGAATGGGCGAAAAATCTACGCGACCACTTGATTTCCTAGATTTAGTTTTAAACAAATTCAAGGAGGAAAAAATGAAATACGGAATTATAGACATTGGTTCAAACACCATCCGCCTGATAATTTATCTGGTGGACGAAGATAAAAATATTACAAGACTCAACGACAAAAAGTATGTGGCAGGTCTGGCCTCTTATATAAAAAAAGGTTTTCTAACCAAAAAAGGCGCGGACAAGCTGGTTGGCGTTTTAAACAAACTCTACAAACTCTGTGACACCTTTGGAGTGGACAAGGTCTACCCCTTTGCAACCGCGTCTCTCCGCAATATTAAAAACTCAGACGAAATATTAAAATTTGTTGAGGATTACACGGGCAGAGAAATCGACCTTGTCTCAGGCAAGGAAGAAGCAAGGCTTGGCTACCTGGGCATTAGAAACGATTTCGATATGAAAAGCGGCTACATCTTTGACATCGGCGGCGGATCTACAGAAATTACCCTGATCGAAAACGGCCAAGTGACCTCTTCAGTTTCTATGGCTATCGGATCCCTGTCCCTATACAAGGACTATGCAAACGGCATTATCCCCAAAAAATCGGAGGCCGTAAAGATGCAGGCCAAGGTCCTGGCCCATTTGAAAAAATGCAAGATAGTGAGAAAGAAAAATTCTCTGGCCTACGGAATTGGCGGCACCATAAGGGCCTGCGGCAATGTATCCATGGAGCTCTTTGACCTGCCAACCGCAAATGAACTTGACCGCGATATTTTAAATGACCTCTACCAAATGATGATGGAGGAGAAAAAATCTGCCCTTACAAAAACATTGCAAGTAAACCCTGCTAGAATTCACACCATCACTCCCGGTATGATAATTCTGCGTGAGCTTATGAAATATTTTAATTTAAAAACCCTCTATATCAGCGACCACGGTGCAAGAGAAGGTTATTTATCAAAAATTTTAGAATAGGAGACGAAATGCAAGAAAAAGACAAAGAAGAACTCTACAATTATACCTACAATCGCGAGCTTTCCTGGCTGGGCTTTAACGAGCGAGTCCTCCGCGAAGCCTTGGACGACAACAACCCGGCCTACGAAAAATTAAAATTCATTGCTATTTTTAACAGCAATCTGGACGAGTTTTTCAACGTGCGTGTGGGATCTTTAAACGACTTGTCGCTCTTAAAAGACCCGCCTGCCGACAACAAGACTGGCCTCAGCCCAGATGAACAGCTGGATTTGATTTACAAGAGGACTGGCGAACTTCTCAAGGAAAACGAAGACCTCTACAAAAAAGTTATGAAAGACTTGGGAGAAAAGGGCATTCACTCCTACAAGTACGCCGACCTAAGCGAAAAGCACAAGGCCTATGTGGACAAGATCTACACTGACCAAATCGAACCCATCTTGGCCCCACAAATCATAAATAGCTTTCACCCCTTTCCCTTTATCGAAAACAAAAACATTTATATAATCTGCGAGCTGGATGATGACGGCGAATACAGCCTCGGCCTCTTGCCAATTCCCTACGCCCTTCCAGATTTTTATATGCTATCCGACAAGGAGTGGATTAGGACCGAAAGCATTTTAAAGGCCAAGGTCGACAAAGTTTTCTCCTTTTACAAGGTCAAAAAATCCTACATTATGAACCTGCACAGGAATATGGATTTAAATTACGAAGACCACCGGGAAGACGAGGCCATCGATTACAAGATGCAGATGAAAAAGCTTTTGAAAAAGCGGACCCGCCTGCAAGTTTTGCGTGTAAATACGGACAGCCCCTTAGAAAAAACCACCCAGGAATTTTTAAAGGACCGTTTAAATATCAAAGACCACCAGTTCTTCACCTACACCAGCCCCTTTAATATGGGCTATGTCTTTAAGCTTGAAAACAATTTAAAATCCGTTTGTGATCCAAACCTATTTTACGATTCATTTGCCCCCAAGCTGGGCCAGATGATCGAGCCAAATAAGTCCATGTTCGAGCAAATCGAAGAGCGCGATCGCCTTTTGATCTATCCATACGAGGACATAGACAGCTTTTTAAAACTCTTGGAAGAAGCCGCCGAAAACCCCGATGTAATTTCAATTAAAATTACCATTTACAGGTTGGCAAAAAACTCCAAGGTCGTAAAAAATCTTTTAAAAGCCAAGGAAAACGGCAAAGAAGTCACCGTAATATTAGAACTCCGTGCGCGTTTTGACGAGGAATCCAACATCAACTACTCGCAAACCCTTTACGACGAAGGCTGTACTATCCTCTACGGAACCGAGGACTACAAGGTTCACTCCAAGGTCTGCCTGATTACCTACAAGGACGCATCCGGCAATATAAAATACATCAGCCAAATCGGGACCGGCAACTACAACGAATCCACTTCCAAGCAGTACGCCGACATCTCCCTTATGACCGCCCACCCAGGTATAGGCAAAGATTGCAACAATTTCTTTAACCACATCAATCTGGAAAATGTAAACCACATTTATGAAAATATTTTGGCAGCCCCCTACACTTTGAAGTCTTCCATACTGGAAAAAATGGAAAGGGAAATCAAAAAAGGCAAGGACGGCAAGTTGTTTTTAAAATGCAATTCCGTAACCGACAAGGAAATTATTAAAAAACTCTCCGAGGCCTCACAAGCAGGCGTCGATGTACGGATGATCGTCCGCGGCATCTCCTGCATCCGCCCACAAGTCGAAGGCTATACGGATAATATCGAAATCAAATCCATAGTCGGCAGGTACCTGGAGCACGCCCGAGTCTATATCTTTGGCGACAACGAAGAAATCTACATCGGCTCAGCCGACCTCATGACCCGAAACCTCATCAGAAGGGTTGAGGTCATCATTCCAATTTACGACCCCGCCATCAAGGAAAAAATCGTCGAATACATGAACATCCAGTGGCTTGACAACACAAAGGGACGCATGATAAATAGCCAGGGCAAATACGAAAAAATCTCCGTCACTCCTGGTGAAGACTTGATTAACTCCCAAGAAGCCATGATGGAACTGGCCAAAAACCGCCAGCCAAAAGCTGACCCAAATTCAAAAAAGAATAAAAAAGTAAAAGTTGAGAAAAAAGAAAAATGGCTGGATAAAATCCGCCAACTCTTTAAAAAATAATCCACATATAAGACTTAAACAAAAGACCGGCTGATAAATAAAAATCAACCGGTCTTTTATTTTGCAAAAATTCCAACAAAAAAATTCGGTCCACATTTTCCTTGAGAATTGTTGCCAATCGGTCAATTTCTTGGCGACCATTTGCGTACGAGGCGGAAGTTGTAGAGGTTACCTTTATGGTAACCACCGCCTCGTGTGCAGGGATCGCCTCTACGGGAAATTGACCTCTTGGGCGTGGCTGCAAGTGGACCCTGCACGCTTCGCCTTATTTTTCTTTTTTGATTAAATATAAATTAATGCTTACCCTTCATTTTAAAAATTTCCCTGACCATGGGGAGGGATCCGCAGCACAAGACAATGTCCTTTTCACTAGCCTTGTCCACAGCCCACTTATAGGCCTCGCTTAAATCTGGGATGACTTGGATGTCGTCTTTATATTTCAAAGTCTCAGCCCTTAAATCTTCAATGTCCCATGAGTGATTTGGATCCTCTATTTTTGTTATTACAAAATCATCCGCCAATCCGCAGATTTTTTCCAAAACATAAGGGTCAATCTTCTGGCAAGTATAAAGTACTACCAGCCTGTCATAGATAAAGAGTTTCAAGGCCTCAGCCAAAGCGTCAACCGCCGCCGGATTATGGGCATCGTCGACCAAGACGCGGGGATGCTTAAAGGCAAGTTGCAAACGCCCATCGGACTTGGCCGTGTAAATGCTCGGTCTGATGATCTCAGTAAAGACTTTAAAATCGCCCTTAAAATGATCTAAGACGATCATGGCAAGGGCCGCATTGTACATTTGGTGGATGCCAATAAGGCTAGTTATCATTCCAGTATAGCCCATAAAATGAAAGTCCGTTTCGTGCTCGTTAATGGCGTCGACAACGACCTCTTCCTTTTTAAAAGTGTAATAAGGAGCCTCATTTTCCTCGGCAATAGCCCTTAAAATTTCGTCAATCTCATCCTCTTGGGGGTAGGCAAAAACTGGGCAGGATTTTTTAATAAGCTTTCCAATATTTTTTGCGACCTCCTCAGGAGTCTCTCCCAAACCTGCAGCCTTATCCACAGAAATACTTGTGATTACAGTGGCAAAAGGCGAGCTCATGATATCAAAAAGATCCGCTGACTTGTAGGCCGCAAATTCAACCACGGCAAAGTCCACTTTTTCCTGGCAAAAATAAATAAACATTATAGCCATCAAAATATCTTGGCAAGAGACCTTTAAGCCCTCCTCATCCAAAGAAGCAATCACCGGACGCAAGCTATCAATATAAAACATAAAGCGTTTTTTGGGAATGCTTTCATAGTTAATGGAAATGGCGTTATTTATCTCGCCCAAATAAGGATCTATAAAAAGCCCACAGAAACCAGTCTTCCGCAAATTATTGGTCAAAAAATTACAAACTGACGACTTGCCATTAGTCCCTCCAACAGCAATTATCTTTAACTTGTCCTGAGGCTTGTCAAAAAATTCCATCAGCCTCCTTAGGCCCTGACCATTAGAAAGCCCCACCCGCGAACCTATAAAATCCACGTATTCACCAAAGTCTGCCTCATCGTAATGCTCATCCTTAAATTTCAGATTCCTTACATGGTCAATAGAAAAATCTTTCATCCCAT
Organism: Ezakiella massiliensis; assembly: GCF_059862345.1. Classification (NCBI taxonomy): domain Bacteria; kingdom Bacillati; phylum Bacillota; class Tissierellia; genus Ezakiella; species Ezakiella massiliensis. Next base: position 55,180 of record NZ_JCBCEO010000007.1, on the reverse strand, counting down.
CACCCCTTTCGTATAATACACTAATTTAATTTTATCAAAAAGACCAAAATACTTCAAGAAAAAAGCCTAGGATTTGCCCCAGACTTTAATTTTTCCTTTAAATTGTTTTATAATTTAATTTTCTCAACAATGTCTGCAATCCACTTTGCAAACTCTATAAATACTCAAGCCCTTACTTGGCCAAGCCTACCTTTAATAGTCGTCATAATAATCGTCATAGTAATCATCATTATAATCGTTATTATAATACCTATAATCATTCCTATCAGAACCCCAGCCGTCAATATCCAAGCCTTGGTTGAGGCAGCCTGAATTGGCCCTTGGGTATTTGGACTCATCCCACCTGTGGTCTTGGCCCATAGTCCTGTCGTCGATTAAAAAGTACTTGTATCTTAGCATCTCCTTGCCATCAGTTGTAACAGGGTCATCCCAGGTTGTATCAAGATGATAAAGCTCGCCATCAATCTCAACCAGATTCCAAGCGTGACCTCCCCAACCCTCAGAATTATAAGCATCACCAGAAATTATACTCGATTTTAGGCCCACTTCCTTAGCTAACAGGTCAAATGTTGAGGCATAGCCACTACATACCGCTTTTCCAAATTTAAAGACTGACAAAGGCTCATAGACAGTTATATTTTCGCTTATATTATAATTCCCAGACAGATACTGATCATAGGCGTAGCTGGTGTTGTTTACAATCCAGTCGTGGATGTACTTAGCCTTTTCGTAATCACTCTTGTACTCGACTTCTCGAACTATATCTTCTATAGTCCGCCTATATGACGCAGCCTCTTCCTTTGAAATTATATATTTAAATTTGTTTACAGATTTATAATGATCTGCGTTACCGCCCTCCGACACAACACCTAAAAGTAATGGAGTATGGGAAAATTCACCAAAAATATTCATAAAAGACTTATCAGTCCCCTCATATATACTTTCGTCGTAAGTAATCTCAAAGGATGGTTCTTGATTTAAGATTGCATTTATAAACTTTTCCCTGGCCTCCTCATAAGTGGCAACATAGTTTGGAGAAGCCTTGGCCTCGGCAACTCTCTTTTCGTGCTCCATAGTCTCCAATTCTTCCTCAGTAAGTTGTCTGTTGGCCTGATTAGTAATCCCCATCATAGTTTTTACTTGGTCGACAGCTTGATTCATTTGGCCAGCCAGGTCTTCATTAAAATTATCACCAATGGGAACAGAATTAAAGTCAAAAGACAAAAGACGATTTTTATTGGCCTGGGCCAATTCAGCCTTGTTTACGTAAATCCCCTTGACATTTAGCTTATAAAGAATAGTCGCAGCCTCAGCCCTAGATAGAGGCTTGGCTGGATTTAAATAATTGTAATCATCCCCTTGGATAATTCCCATATCCTTTAAAACCAAAATATCCTTGGCCCTCTTAATGCTGGCATTATCATTAAAAGTCAAAGTAGAAGTCGGAGTATAATTTGGGAAAAGCTGGCCCAAAAGCCCAAAGGCCTCGTCCCTTGTAATAAGCGACTGACCCTGAAAAGTGGAATTATTTTTAAGAAGTCCCGTATTTACCAAATCGTTCAAATAAACATAAAACCAATCATCAGCCTTCACATCATAGTAATTAAGGGTATCAGGATAATTGTCCAAACCCTTAAACTTGCTAATAATGGTCACGTATTCAGACCTGGTAATCTTTTTATCAGGCTTAAAAGTTCCATCCTCATAGCCAGTGAAAATATTATTTGCAGCCGTCCACTCAATATAATCTTTGGCCCAGTGGCCATCAATATCCGAAAAACTCGCCGCCTCAGCCCAGCCACCCAGGGCCAATACCAAAACGAAAACGACCAAGAAAAATCTCCTCTTCATCTCATCCTCCTCTTATATATTTATTTAATCCATATACTTAAGATAATTGTACTCCCTAGCACCCCTCCTGTCAATAAAGTGCAAATTGCTATTGCAGGCAGGTCGCAAAAGTAAATACAAACACAAAAAAGAGAGGCCAAGGCCCCTCTAAAATTTTGCCCTTATGCAGCAGGTCTAAGAGTTTCTTCTGTGCTTCCTACTGAATTTTCAACAGGAGTAATTGGTTCCTTTGAATCTTCTTGACTTTCTGCACCTGCATCTGCATCTGGATTTGTATTTTCTTTTACAGTTTGATCTTTAGTACTAAATATGTTAACACCAACGAGTAAGTCCATTTTTTCTTCATCATCTTGGCCCAGTTTTGAGCTTTCTTCTGCAATCCAAGCTGAGACCCACATAGTCTTATAGTGTTCACCCATCATATTCCCATAATGTCCTGGACTATCTTTCCACATTTTAAACATATCTTCAGCTATTTTCTTGTAGTCTTTTAAATATTCATTACAATTTATCGGACCATCGTCAGTTGTGAGTTCATAATCGTATTTTTCAGGGAGCATAGTATTGCAAAGTAGGTTTTCACCAAGATATCTTGCCCCATCATAATCATAACCTGGAAGGTAATCAAAGGCTGTTCTAAATGAATCGCCATTTAATCTTTTATGCTTCTGATCAAGGTTTTCCCCAACTCTAATATGACCCCATTCTGCAAGTTCCTTACTTCTAATATCTGTTCCTTTTTCTAAAGACTCATCAAGAGTAAGTGCATTTAAGCCCTGTCTTGCTCTTTCTTCGTTAACTAACCTCAAGAATTCTTCTCTAAAGGCAGTATGATTAAAGCCTTTTCCTGTTACGAAACTCTCATCCCTAGTACTATCCTTGTCAAAGAACATTTTAGCGTAATCAAACTCATCTTTTCCAAATGAGAAGTCTGAGATTTTATCTAGGAAAGCGTTTTCTTCTTCTAGAGCTTTCTTTTCTTCTTCGGCTTTCTTTTCGTCGGCCGCTTTTTTAGCTTTTTCTACTTTTTCAAGTCTATCATTTAATTCTTGCTTCCTTGTAGTATCTGTAACTTTTTCAATTGCTTCTTTAGCATTTGTAATATCTTGATCTGTTACATCGCCTTCTTTATCTTCAAGTGCTTCTACAGCTGCTTCGGCTTCTGCTTGTGCAGCGGCTTCTTTAGCTTTCTTTTCTTCTTCAGCTTTCCTTTGGTCTGCTGCTTCCTTGCCTGCCTTTGATGTGTTGTATCTTCTCAGGAAGTCTTTTTTCTTATCAGGATCTGTAACTGCATCGATTTTTTCTTTAGCGTCAGCAAGGTCTTGATCAGTTACTTCTTCATCACTCTTTTCTTCAAGTGCTTTTAAAGCATCTTCAGCTGCTTCTTGTGCGGCTGCTTCTTCTTCAGCTTTCTTTTTATCAGCCTCTTCTTTTGCTGTCTTTATGGCATCTAACTTAGCTTGCAATTCAGCTTTCTTATTACCATCTTGAACGCTATCGATTTTATCTTGAGCATTTTTAATTAATTCATCAGTTACTTCTGCGTCTGGTTTTTCCAGATCAGCTACTGCTGTCTCAGCTGCGGCTTCCGCTGCTTTCTTCTTGTCAAATTCTGCTTTAGCTTCTTCTACTTTATTAAGTTTGGATTCTAATTCCTGTTTCTTTACAGGGTTTGTAACTTTACCAATTTTTTCTTTAGCATCTTGAATTTCTTTATCCGTTACATTACCATTCTTTTCTTCAAGTGTATTTACAGCTTCTTCTGCTTCTGCTTGTGCAGCTGCTTCTTCTTCAGCTTTCTTTTTGTCAGCCTCTTCTTTTGCTGTCTTTACTGCATTTAATCTATTTTTCAAATCTTGCTTCTTTGCATCATCTGTAACTTTGTTAATTGCTTCTTCAGCATTTTTAATTTGTTCGTCTGTTACATCGCCTTTTTTATCTTCAAGATCTTTTAAAGCATCGTCAGCTGCAGCTTCAGCTGCTTTCTTCTTATCAAATTCTGCTTTAGCTGCTTCTACTGCTTCAAGTTTTGTTTGTAATTCCTGTTTCTTTTCAGGGTTTGTAACTTTACCAACTTTTTCTTTAGCATCTTGAATTTCTTGATCTGTTACATCGCCTTTTTTATCTTCAAGTGCTTTTACTGCTTCTTGTGCTTCTGATTGTGCGGCTGCTTCTTCTTTAGCTCTCTTTTTGTCAGCTTCTTCTTTTGCTGTCTTTATGGCATCTAACTTAGCTTGCAATTCAGCTTTCTTAGTAGCATCTTGAACGTTATCAATTTTATCTTGAGCATTTTTAATTAATTCATCAGTTACTTCCGCATCTGCTTTTTCAAGGTCAGCTACTGCTTTTTCAGCTGCCGCTTCCACTACTTTCTTTTTGTCGGCTTCTTCTTTTGCTTCTTTTACAGCATCTAATCTATTTTTTAGATTTTGTTTCTTGCCTTCATCCGTAACTTTTTCAATTGCTTTTTCAGCATTTGCAATATCATCATCTGTTACATTACCATTTTTTTCTTCAAGTGCTTTTAAAACTTCATCAGCTGCTGTTTGTGCGGCTGCTTCTTGAGCCTTCCTTTCTTCTTCAGCTTTCTTTTCGTCTGCTTCTTTTTTTGCTTCTTTTAAATCATTCAATTTATTTTGTAAAGCTTCTCTCTTTGCAGTGTCTGCAACTTTATCAACTTTAGCTTGAGCAGCATTAATATCATCAGAAGTTACTTCTTCAATTTTCTTGCTTTCAAGCGCATTTACAGCTTCATCAGCTGCTTCTTCAGCCTTCTTTTTGTCAGCTTCTTCTTTTGCTGTCTTTATGGCATCTAACTTAGCTTGCAATTCAGCTTTCTTAGAACCATCTTGAACATTATCAATTTTATCTTGAGCATCTTTTATTGCTTCATCAGTTACTTCTGCGTCTTCTTTTTCAAGATCAGCTACTGCTGTTTCAGCTTCTGCTTGCTTTTCTTCTGGACTTGGTCCTGGTTCCGGTGTCGGTGTTGGACTAGGATTTACCTCTGGATCATAAGTTGGCCCATCCCAATAATCATTGCCTGGCCAATATGGTGGGTTGTAATAATCATCATCCCTATCCTTCTTGGCTTGATCATTTTTCTTTTCTTGGTCCTTTTTGTCAGCTTCCTTTTTAGCTTCTTCAGCTTTTTTGTCAGCTTCCTTCTTGGCCTCCTCAGCCTTCTTCTCTGCTTCCTTCTTGGCTTCTTCAGCCCTTGCAAATGATTCCTTAACTTCTATTTCGTTATAAACCATTTCAAAAGCATATTGTCTAATAACATCGTCCTTGTAGGAAGAAATCTTAACATCAGCTAAAATCCCTACTTGATTTGCAAAATCAATGTAAGGTTGGGCCCAATATTCACTTGCATAGTCAGGCTCAACAAATTCTTTGTTCAAGCGAGTTAAAATTGTAATAGCCTCCTCAAAAGTAATGTTGTCATCAGGATGAAAAGTTCCATCTAGATGGCCCTTTATATAACCCTTTTGTGAGGCGTAATTAATTATAGCGGCTGCCCAGTGGTCTGCAGGCACGTCAGTAAAGATTCCTTCCACTGAAAATGCCTTTGCGAATTCAAGTTCACCTGTAGCTACCAAAACCATTTTAGTAAACTCTGCCCTAGTGATTGTTTTTTCCAGGTCAAGTTTTCCCCCGTCCCTTCCTTGGACGTAATTTTTTTCTACTAGCCAGTCAATCTTGTAATTGCCGGCTCCCTCTGCTTGGACAAAAGGCACTGATAAAAATACCATAAGTCCAACCAAGACAAAAGTTAAAATCCTCTTTGCCATATCCATCCTCCTATTTTTATTTTATAATTAAATTTAAAAGAAATTCTTTCCTATATATAATATATTTTATAATTTAAATATCTTTATGTCAATATAACAAAAAATTTTAATTTTTAATTACCTATGCCAATAAAAAATTTTTAAGAAGTAAGCACACTGTTAATAAACTAAGTTATACAAGATATAGTGGTTGGATGATTTTAAAGGCGCAGTGAAAAGCAAAAAATGTTTTTGTTCGCCTTTCGGACTATGTGCACACATAGGTCACGCTCAGTCAATGTGTCCGACGAATTTCATCGCCCACAAAAAACCAAATAAAAAATCCCTATGCCCACAAAAACAAAACCACCACCGCTAGTTAAAAATAAAATAAAAAGGCCGGCTGATATTAAAAATCAACTGGCTTTTTTTCTCAAAAATCCCAAACAAAAAAGAGGCCGAAGCCTCTTTCTTAAAAACTATTTACCTGTACAGGTCTCTTTGAAATCTAACTTGGTCGACATTTGTCTTGTACTCGTCGTTGTTCAAAATTTCCTTGTAGGTCTTGATGTCTTCGATAGCGGTTGTTGGTCCGTCATCATAAGTTGCATGGTTGACCCAGAGGTCATATCTGCTGTCCTTGTTATCGTAATTTACAAAATAAGTGTTAGCAGCTGTTATGATTTCGTAGTAGGACCACATATCTTTGTCAATGTCTTTGAAGGTCTTTAGACTGTCAATGTATTCATCGATATATCTTTGGTCAACAGGTCTGGCGAATGCCTTGTTGGCAATGGCCACTACTTCTTCACGAGTGATTACCTTGTCTACATCAAAAGCCTTTGTGCCGTCTTGATAAATCTTTAACCAGCCTTCCTTGGCTGCGGCATTTACTTCTGCCTTTGCCCAGTGGTCGTCTCTCATGGTCATGATGTTTTCAATTGAGTCGCTTAGCTTTTGGAAGCGTTTCAAAGTTGAAATCAATTCGCCTTGGGTGATTTCCCTGGTTGGTTCAAAGTTGCCCATGTCTGTTCCCTTGAAGATGCCTGCATTTGTAACTCTGGCAACAGCCTTTGCATACCAAGCGTTTGCATCTACGTCAGGATAATTTACATGTGAGTCATCAAAGTAAGTCTTGTCATAGTCCAGTGCTCTTGCAAAAATTTCTGCAATCTCTGCTCTGGTGATCCCCTTGTAAGGCATAAAGTCGCCTTCATTACCCTTTACATACCATCTGTATAGATCATAAGTTCTTTCTTTTGCTTCAGTATTTTTGTTGAGGTAATCAGGACTAGGATCATACCAGTAACCAGGATCGTATGGCTCTGGCTTTGGTTCTGGTTCTGGTTCAGGTTCTTCTTCCTTGAAAACATAAGATAGCTTTACTGGGTCCTTGACTTCACTTTCATCAATTCCTAAATTTTGTTCTAATGGAACAGTGAATCCATATGCACTAATACTTCCTGCTGATGCAAATACGTGACCTTGGATAGATCCAGTTACTTTAATGTTTTCTTTACCTTGACCCTCTGCAAGGGCCTTGGCTTTTTTATCAGAAATCCTTACTATGTCTTTATTTTTAAGACCATCTTCAGATCCCATAACTCTTAGAGTCATATTGGAAATAATTGTTTCCGCAATGTTTTTGCCTTCTTCTGCTTTAATAGCACTTTCAGGAATTCTTTCTCCATCAGCTTTGCGGTGACCATACTCATTACTTTCCCATTCTCTCAATACAACTCTAACTGTAATATTTCTATAATTTTTCTTATTTCCTTTATCATCTTTGTAGTCTGTCTTGACATTGAATTGTGTTCTTGGATCATCACCCTTTACATTTGCTTTAAAGTCATCAATTTCATTTAAAACAACTTTTTCACCTTTTTCATTGTATCCAAAGGCGTATAGAGGTCTCCAAGAGTAGCTCTTAAATTCTAAACCTAAATTATCAGGAATTACTAGGCCATCATCATCACCAAAGTTCATATTTAAGTCAACATAGGTATAACCTGCAGCTTCTCCATCAGCAGTTGGGAAACCCTCAGTTAAATCTTCTTTCTTGTATCTATCAAAGTAATCATAGCTTAAAATTGGTCTCATTGCATTGCTGCCAGCCTTATTTCTGTAGGCAAGCATGGCAACAACCCAATCCATTTCAAATTCAGCCTTCAAAGTAACTTCATTTATTGTCTTGTCATCGTCTGTCTTTTTGTAATAATCGACAATTTTATCTCCTGATTCATGGTTTTCAGTATTTTTTAAAACATCCTCAGGCTTTACATTTTCATTAATCGTTACTTTATTATTATTTACCCTTCCTTTTAAATTTTCCAAAACACCACTTAAAGCAGTCAAAGAGAATGGATCTTGAGGAAATGGTTTTCCATAAGGATTGTTTATTTCATAGTAAACAGCATAAAGTTTTGCATCTGCTGGAATACCATCTGGAAATACATCTGAAATCTTATCTTCTGGTGAGAAGATTCTTGCTCCTTCTGGTAAAATACCATTTTCTTTAGGTTCTTTATCTGACCAAACCAAAAATTGTTTGGCTAGGCCTCTTAATAAACCAGAATTATATTCAGGCTTGCCAATTTTATCATCTGGTCCATAAAATTTATCCGTGTTAATCTTTTTACTTGAATCATCTACCCATTGCCCAACAAGGGTTACATTTGGTGTACCTTCGCCAACAGCTTCTTTTGGCTCTTCTTCGCTTACTTCAATTTTTTCTTCTTTTTTCTCTTCTACTTCTTCAACAGGCTTTTCTTCTTCAGTTTCTCCTGTTACTTCTTCTGTTTTATCTTCAACAGTTACTTCAACAGAAACTTTTCCGTCTTCCTTATCTTCTTCTTTTTCTTCTTGCACTTCTTGCTTTTCTTCTTGGCCTTGTGCCTGTTCTTCCACAACTTCTCTGCCTTCTGCGTTTTCTACATTTTCTGCTAGGGCGTGGAAGGGGACAAGGCTGACCAGCATTAGCAAGGCCAGCAAGATACTTAATGTTCTTTTCATAAGTCCTCCATCAATTTAATTTTTTACTTGTTGTAATGGTATTTTGGCGGGGTGAAGACGAATCTTTCTTCGTTAACTTCCAACCACCTTTCGTCCATACCGTTTGCCAATCTTTCAAAGATGTGACCATTGGCAGCCTCGTGGATTTCGTAGTAAGCCCAGTGGCTGGTTGGCAGGTCAGTAAAATCTTTCAAAAGATATTTGTTTCTATCAATAAAATCCTTGTCTGGGTGTCTGTTTACCAACTTGTTGGCAATCTTGACCGCCTCTGACCTGGAAATATTATTGTCTGGTTTAAAAGTTCCGTCCAAGTAACCGTTGATCCATCCCTTAGCAGAAGATGAAACGATATACTTGTAAGCCCAATAAGTCTCGTCCACGTCACTGTAAGGATTTGTACCAGTTTGCAAAGCTTCAAAACTTTCTACAATCTTTACAAATTCCGCCCTGGAAATCTTGTTATCAGGCTTGAAGGTCCCATCTTCGTAACCGTTGATGATGCCCCACTCTGCCAAGTAAGCGATTTCCTTGTAGCACCAGTAATTTTCATCCACGTCGGAAAAATCTTCGTGATAATTGTAATTGTCGCCCGGGTATTCCTTGAAGAGCCTTGCAAACATAGCAGCTGCTTCGCCCCTGGTCATCTCACCTTCAGGTTTGAAAGTCCAGTCAGGGTAACCAAACATATAAATCTTGTGGTCATCCTTGTTGAGCTCAGGCCTTTCGATAGGTTCTTCTTCGACAGGTTCTTCCTCAACAGGTTCTTCCTTTGGATCTTCTCTCAAATATGGAGGACTAGGTTCGTACCAATAACCAGGATCGTATGGTTCAGGCTTTGGTTCAGGCTTTGGTTCTGGTTTGTGTTCTTTTAATTTTGATTCTGTGCTAGATTTTTTAGAATCATTGTCGTGAGTTACTGTTGCAGTGTTTGTAACTTTTTTTGCTTTTACATCAGCTTCTGTAACTGTGTAAGTGTAAGTGTAAGTTTTTTCTGCACCTACTTCTAAAGTGAATGTGCTATCTGTAATATTAACTAATGAGTCTTTGATAGTTAAGTTTTCTAGCTTCTTTTCTCCAGTATTCTTAACTGTGACTGTATAAGTTAAAACATCGCCTGCTTTTTCATAAGTTGCCTTGTCAACAGATTTTGTAACAGTGAAATCAGATTTTTGTTCTGGATCAGATTTAGCCGCAAAAGTCCAAGTTCCTACAAATTTTACATCAGCTTTATCTATTGTTTTTGAATTTGCATCCCATTTTGTAAATGTCCATTTGCCATTGTTTTCAGTATCTTCATATGTTGTTTGAGTTGGGTCTTTTGCGTTTACTGTTGCACCATCTTCATATTCTGTGTTATCAGTTGGTTTGAATCCTTCAATTGCTGTTGGTAATGTTTTTCCATCAGTTCCACTCTTAAATTCATATGTTGCTTTATATTTTGTTTGTGGTTTTGCAGCAAAAGTCCATGTTCCTACGAATTTTACATCGGCTTTATCTATTGTTTTTGAATTTGCATCCCATTTTGTAAATGTCCATTTGCCATTGTTTTCAGTATCTTCATATGTTGTTTGAGTTGGGTCTTTTACGTTTACTGTAGCACCATCAGCATAGTCTGTTGTGTCTGTTGGTTTGAATCCTTCAATTGCTGTTGGAAGTGCTTTTCCGTCTGTTCCGCTCTTAAATTCATATGTTGCTTTATATTTTGTTTGTGGTTCTGGTTCTTTTTCTGCAAATGTCCATGTGCCTACAAATTTTACATCAGCTTTATCTATTGTTTTTGAATTTTCATCCCATGAAGTAAATGTCCATGTGCCATTATTTTCAGTATCTTCATATGATGTTTGAGTTGGTTGCTTTGCATTTACAGTTGCCTTGTCATCATATTCGGTATCATCTGTTGGTTTGTATCCTTCAATTGCTGCTGGAAGTGCTTTACCTTCTGTGCCACTCTTAAATTCATACGTTGCTTTATACTTATTTGTAAAAGTATTTGTAAAGCTATATCCATCATCACTCTTGGTTGAAGTGTAATGATCTACTGGAGTTTCTTCTAAAGTGTATTTTACTTCTTTTTTGTCTTTATATTTTGGAAGTTTTTCAAATTTCCAAGAATTGCCTGTTTTAGAATTATTTGTAGCATTTCCGTCTTCATATAAAGTTACAGTAACTTCAGTTGGTTGTTTATCTACTGGATTTTCGCCATGTTCCCAATTTTTGCTGCCTTCTATAGTTATATACTCAGTTGAGTTTTTAATTGTAAATCCATCTATATCATTACCGGTCACAACGCCTACTTCATATCCAGTATATTGTTCTGGAACTTCTTTGACTTGATATCCATAAAATCTTTTCGGTACTTCAATGTTTCTAATTTTGCCCTTCCAGTTATTTTGAGCATTAAGTTCTATTGAATTTTTTAACGGTTGACGTCCTGAATATAGCCTAACTTTGACACTTTCTGGACGGTTGCCATACTTATTATCTTCATCATCCCAAACTTTTTCAACTAAAATAACTTTTTCCCAACCAGCATAAAGTGTGTATTCATTTGGATTAATGATTGTTGTTATTTCACCAGTACCTTCGACAAGTTTTTGATTTTCAACAAGTGTTTTACCACTTTGTTTTTTATCAGCTTTATCATCTTTTACTATCGGTTCTTCATACCATCCTGTAAATTCATAGCCTTTACGTTTTGGCTCAGGGATTAATTCTGCTAATTTTTCTCCTTGGGCATAAATGTCATAGATGTCTTCTTTTTGATCTTCAGATGGTAATTTAGTTAATATACCATTCTCATCATCTCGGCCTGGATTAACATCTTCAAATTTAGCAGGAGTTTGTGGATATCCATTTGCGTGTAAAATCAACTTAACTCTTTGACCTAGGACAACTTGCTTTGATTGTGGATTTAAAACAAAGTCCCAAGTGCCAACGCTTTCATGATCGCCAAATTCTGCTATTGCTTGAGTTGTATCGTTAGAGTCGTAATGAAGCTTTTGTGCGTCCAAATATGTCGGAGTATATCCTTCTGTACCTTTTGCAACAACATAGCCAACTTTTCTATGTTGACTTTCTTCAAAAACTTTTATATTTGCATTTGTTGAATCAGTTGTCTTTTCTTTTTCACTAATGGAAACATTAATTTTATTTGTTAATGCTCCTGTCAATAAAATACTTGATTGTCCATCAAAAACTCTGACATCATTATCATCAAATGTAGCTTTTGGTGTTATGATAACGTCTGCGTCAGCATAAATATTAATACCACTTTTTTCTTTACCATCTATAAAATGATTGTGTCCAGTAGAATTATCTCCTTTTTGATTACCAGAAATTGTGGCTTCGTCAATTTTTAATCTAGTTCCACCATGATAAATTCCACCAACCATTTGATAGCCAGTATTACCAGTAATTTTAGCTCCGCCTGTAATCTCTAGGTCACCCATATTATAAATACCTGCAGCAACATTTGATGTTGTTTGACCAGAAATAGTTACGCCTTCAATCTTAACAGTATTGCCTTCTCCAATATACATACAGCCACCATAAGAATTAGCATCCCAAGTATATGCAGCTGCGTTTTGAATAGTTGTATTTTTTAGAGTTAAGTTTACATTTGATGAATGACCATTACCTTTTGATAAAGCAATTCCGGCTCCGTTACCATCAACCATAAAGTTTTTAATAGTTGTACCTGTAATATTAGCTGTTACAGTTGAACCATCATAGAATGAAATCGCTCCGCCTGTATTAGCTGTGTATTTACCAGCGTTCCAAGAAGCACCAGCTCCTTCAAGATTTGAATTCAATAATTCGAAGCTACCATCTTCTACTACTTGGATAAGTCCACCAGCTTCTTGAACACGAGTGCCATCTCCAGCTTTAAAATCAGAGGATTCAATAATTAAGTTTGAGCCTTCAGATGTGATTGCACCGCCAGCAACACCAAATTGTCCCTTATTAGCATCAATTTCAAAATAAGAATTTTGCACCAATACAGATTTACATCTTTCAAATTTAATTGCCCCACCTGTATTAAAAGGGCCTGGAATTTGAAAGCTTGTTCCATAGATAGTAACGTCAGTATTTGTTGCTTCTATAGCTCCACCTTGTAGACCACCGTGGCCATTGTTACTGCCAACTGAAGCTAAATGGTTTCCTACAAATTTTGTCGTCGCTTCATCTTTGCTAGCTTTATTTTCTAAATCATTGTTTATTACTAAAGTTGAATCTTCTAGCTTTATAGCTCCACCTTCACCATTGCTTGACTTACTGCCGTCAGGAGCTAGGCCAGTAGAGTTATTTAAAAATTCTCCTCCCCTAATAGTAACAATAGATCCTAAAGATAAAATTGCTCCACCGGAATAGTTCTGCTTTTCAGTAAGGCTTTCTTTATATTTTTTAGTTGAACCGTTTTGCATCTTTACATTTTCTAAATTTAAAAAGCCATTATTTACATAGACAATCCTAGCCTTATTAGCTCCGTCTAAAGTTATGTCATATAAATTTAGAGTACCAGTTACATAAAACATATTTGAATCTATTAGAGAATCCATTTTTAAATCTCCAGCTATTAATTTGCTGTTATTATTGGTCCTAATATTAATCTGTTTTGTAATCTTCAATGTCTCATCAATAGTTATATCATTATCAATATAAACGGTATCCCCATCAGTCAAGGCCTCGATTGCTACTTTCAGCTCGTAAAAACTACTTACCGTCTTATCCTCGGCCTTTACTGGCACGGCGACCATTGGTAAAATCATTGCGAGTGTGAGCAAGATGCTTATAATTTTTCTCATAGTCCCTCCAAAATATAAATTTATATAAGTTTTTCATATATACTTTCATTATATATATATATATATATAATGTCAACAGTTTTCTTAATAAGTCCAATAAATATTTTTTATAATTGTTTAACTTCTTTATTTTATTTAGATGTTTTTTATTACAAACAAAAAAGAGGCCGGGGCCTCTTCTTAAATTTTATTTTATCTAAAAAATTGCTTGTGCGTATTTTATTCTCGCAAAATATTTCTATCTGTAATCCTTACTTATCAGCCAAGATATTTTGCATGGTGTGCCAGGATAATGTCGCACACTTTACTCTGGCCGGCATATTTTTAATATTCTCCAGTACTCTGGCGTCCTTTAGGCTTTTCATTTGATCGGCCGTGAGCTTTTCCCCCCTGATCATATCCAAATAGCTTTGGATAATGACCTTGGCCTCTTCGATCGTCTGTCCTTTGATTGTGTCGATCATAAAGGATGTGGAGGCTTTTGATATGGCGCAGCCTTCCCCATGATAGGAGGCGTCTGCAATTTTGTCGCCGTCAAATTTGACCACGATTGTAATTTCGTCGCCGCATGATGGGTTGTGGCCCAGCTCTTCCACATCGGGATTTTCAATTTCCCTTTGGTTTTTCTTGGATGTGGAGGCCTCCAAGATTAAATCTGTGTATATTCTATCTAGATCCAATTTTTAAAACCTCCTTTACATATTCTATGGCCTCGACTAGTTTGTCGATTTCGTCTTCTGTGTTGTAAATATAAAATGATGCACGGGCAGAAAATGGCCTGCCCAAGTACCTGTGCAAAGGTTGGGCGCAGTGGTGGCCGCTTCTTACCATGACTCCCCTGGTGTCTAAGATCGTCGCTATGTCGTGGGGGTGGGCGTCTGCAATATTAAAAGACATAACTGCAAGCCTGTCCTTGGAGTCGGCCGTGTACATTTGCACGCCGTCAATGGCAGATAATTTCGCATAAGCGATTTCAGCCAAGTGGTCTTCGTAAGCGTGGACTTGGTCCATGCCGATGGCATTTAAATAATCTATGGCCGCTGCCAATCCCACAGCTGCACCTACATTTTGCGTGCCTGCTTCAAAACGGGCTGGCGCATCCAGGTAAGTCGCGTGGGTCTCGTAGACATATTCAATCATATCGCCCCCGTAAAGGAGGGGACTAAGTTCATTTAGCTTTTCTTCCTTGCCGTACAAAACGCCGATGCCCATTGGGGCTAGCATCTTGTGGCCGGAGAAAGCCAAGAAGTCGCAGTCCATATCGACCACATCGGTTTTCTTGTGGGGGACGGATTGGGACCCGTCAACGATAATCGTGGCGTCAGATTTTGCACGAATTTCCTTGATCAATTTTTTGGCATCTGTAATATAGCCTGTGACATTTGACGCCTCTTGGAAGGAAACGACCTTGGTCTTGGCGTTTACTTTTGATAAAAATTCGTCTATGTCCAACTCTCTTTTGTCATTTAAATATCCGATGACGAGCTTTGCTCCAGTCGCCTTTGCCACTTCTTGCCAGTTGACAAAGTTGGCGTGGTGTTCGGCGATTGTAATTAAGATTTCGTCGCCATCTTTAAGGGTCCTCATAAAATAATTGGAGAGGATGTTTAAAGATTCAGTTGCATTTTTGGTAAAGACGATTTCCCTTTCGGATTTTGCATTTATAAATTTTGCTACAGTGGCCCGGGCATTTTCGTAAGAATCAGTCGCCGCTTGGCCAAATTTATGGGCCGACCTGTGGGGGTTTGCATTTGCAGACTTGTAGTAATCCATGACTGCATCCAAGACTGCCTGCGGCTTTTGAGTTGTCGCAGCCGAGTCCAAATAGTGGGCGCCCTCGGTCAGGATTGGAAAATCTTTTTTGATTTGTTTGGCGTCTAGCATTTTATCTTCCCCTTATAATTTCTTCCAGCCTCTTCATGGCCAGGTCCTTGGTGTCCTTATCCATCATGTCCATGGCTGGTTGGAAGTGGCCTTCCACTACCATAAGTGTGGCCGTATCCCTGTCGATTCCCCGTGAGCTGATATAGTCGATTGTCCTTTCGTCAGGCTGCTTGAGGGTTGCCCCGTGGGCGGCCTCGATTGAGTCTTCGCCAACCAAAAGTATTGGCACAGTTACGTTTTTAAAATCGTCGCCAACGGCAATAACCGTTTCAATTTCTTCGCCCTTGGACCCGTAACAGCCCTTTGGAAAATCGATATTGTATTTGTAAAGCTTGGATGCCCCATCGTCCAGGACCCCGTTCATGTTTAGTAAACTTTCGGTTTCCTTGGAGTCGTGGATGACTTCCAAATTCATATCGTAATTCGATCCGTCGCCTGCATAGTAAGCTGCCTCCATGTGCATCTTGGCATTTTTTTCTTTCAAATGCGAATGGATATTGTAATAAATGTGGTGGCCTTCCAAGAAAATCATGCCCATTTCAAGCTCGGCCCCTTCGTTTACAATAAATTCCACGTCAGCTAGCAGGTCTCCCCCCTTTAAATCGTAGAGGAAAAAGAGTTTGGCCTTTGCGTTTTTTTGCAGCTCGATCTTGAGCCTTTGGGCTTGCTTGTCTTGGCCTGTAAAGATGATTCCATTTTGCACTTGACCGCCTTCAAGGACGATAAAGTGGTCGCCCTCAATGGCCCAGCCGTCGGTATTTTGAACTTGTCTTTTGATTTCTTTGTCTTGTACTTCTATTGGATTTAAATCACTAGCGTAGAGGAGGTCAAAACCCTTTAGAATTTCGGCGTCTCTAATTTCCGTGTGATTAACCTTTAAATGTTTATATGTTGGAAATGAAATTTTATTTACTTGCATACTATCACCTAACCTACAGTTCCTTCTAGTTCCAGATTGATTAAATTGTTCATCTCAACAGCGTATTCGAGTGGAAGTTCTCTGGAGATTGGCTCAGCAAATCCGCGAACGATCATGGACTTGGCTTCGACTTCTCCCAGGCCCCTGCTCATCATGTAGTCGAGGACCTCTTGGTCGACCTTGCCGATGGCGGCTTCGTGGCCGGCCACAGCGTCTGGACAAGAGTTTATAATTACTGGAATGGTGTCGGCCCTGGATTCGTTGTCCAGCATGAGCGATTCACAAGATGCGGCTGACTTTGATCCGTGGGCGTTTTTGGCAAACTGAACCGTAGACCTAAAGACTGAAATGCCGCCTGATTTTGAAATGGATCTTGAGTCGACATTACTCATGGTGTTTGGCGCGTTGTGGAAAATTTGCACGCCCGATTCAATAATTTGTCCGCTGCCTGCAAAGTTTAATGTCAGATTGTCTGAAATTGCGTTTTCGCCGTTTAAAATTGATCCCGGATAGAGCATGGAAACTTTTGAACCAAAAGATCCGCCCACCCATTCGATGTGGCCGTTCTTTTCGACAACTGCCCTCTTGGTGTTTAGGTTATACATATTCCTGGACCAGTTTTCAATTGAAGTGAAGTTCAAGTGAGCCCCTTCTTCGACAAAGAGTTCAACAGATCCCGCGTGAATATTTAAAACATTGTACTTAGGAGCAGAACAGCCTTCGATAAATCTGCATGAGGCTCCCTCGTCCACGATAATCATGGTGTGTTCAAATTGGCCAGCGCCTGGTGCATTCAAACGATAATAAGTTTGCAGGGGCACGTCAACCTTGACTCCCTTTGGCACGTAGACAAAGGTCCCCCCTGACCAAACTGCATAGTGGAGGGCGGCGTACTTGTGAAGGCCGGCTGGGATTGCCTTTTGGAAATATTTTCTAACCAAGTCCTCGTGTTCTTGGACGGCTGTGTCGAAGTCCAAAAATATAACGCCTTGGTCGGTTAATTCTTTTTGTACATTGTGGTAGACGACCTCTGAGTCAAATTGAGCGCCAACCCCAGAAAGCAATGATTTCTTTTCAGCTTCAGGTATCCCCAACTTGTCAAACATGGATTTGATTTCATCAGGAACCGCTTCCCAATTGTCTTCCATATCTGCATCAGGGCTGATGTAGGTGGAGATGTTATCCAAGTCTACTTCGCTCAAGTCCGGACCCCAAACAGGATTTTCCAGCTTGTAGAAAATATCTACAGCCTTTAACCGGAGGTCCAGCATCCACTCAGGTTCGTTTTTTTCCTTTGAGATGGCCCTTACGATATCATAAGTCAGACCATTGTCGAGTTTTTTTCTAAACTTGACGTCGGAAATGGTATCGTAGACCCCTCTTTCTATATCATCAACTTGCGTTCTTTTTCTTTGTGTCATATTATCCCCTCAAAAAACCAAAGCCTTCTGCATCAATTCTTTGCATCAAATCTTCTGTGCCAGTCTTGACCAGCTTGCCGTCCATAATTACGTGGACATAATCGCTGTAAACGTGGCGAAGGATTTCGTGGTGGTGGGTGATTACAATCAGGCTGGAGTTGTCTCTTTCCCTAAACTTTTCAATGCCGCGGCCGACCACATCAATGGCATCGACGTCGAGGCCTGAGTCAGTTTCATCAAGGATGGCGAGTTCTGGTTCTAGCATCAAGAGTTGTAAGATTTCAGATTTTTTCTTTTCACCGCCAGAAAAACCAACGTTTACATACCTGTCCTTGTAAGAAGGATCCATGTGGAGCTCTTCCATGACGGCGTCCATCTTGTCGCGAAGTTCAAAAAATCCAACTTCCTTGTCGCGGGCCTTCATGCTTGCCCTGATAAAATTTTCGAGTGTAACACCAGGGATGTCAACTGGATTTTGATAGGACATAAACATGCCCATGCGACCGCGTTTTTCTGGGCCTTCTTCTGTAACATCTTCCCCTTTAAAAATAATTTTACCATTTGTAACGGTGTAGCCACCTGTATTCATAATAACATTTGCAAGTGTGGACTTGCCGGACCCGTTAGGGCCCATTACAACGTGGACTTCGCCAGGCTTAACATCCAGATTAATGCCCTTTAAAATCTCCTTGTCCTCGATACTTGCACTAATATTTTCTAATTTTAAAAGCATAGCTCCTCCTTAAAATATATATTTGTGAGTTCCCTCATAAAAACAATAAAAAATCTACATATCCAAAAAGCCTCGCCTTCGAATATGTAGATAAAAAATTTCGGAAAAAATATGTAAATCCCTAAAAAACTATTTACTTGCCCCTTCAATGTATACCCAATTGTATCAAAAAGCCAAACAATTGTCAAATAAAAATGTAAATGATAATCTTTCTCTATACGCCCACTTTTGAAATGCAAATCATAAATTTTTTTTAGTTTTTGAGGTCGCGTGCTTTTGAAATAAAATTCGTAATATTTTTTTGACTTTGAAAGGCAAGGATTTTTGAAATGAAAATCCTAAAATTTTTTTGCCTTTTTGCGGACGCGACTTTTGATTTTCAAATTGGAATATTTTTTTGAAATTTCTCACTTGCAAATTTTCAAATAAAAATTGCATTTGCCTTTTAATTTTCTCTACGCCTATTATTAATAGAAGATATTGGGTATGTATTATTTATGATTATATGTGCAAATCTTTGAATCACAGGAGGTTTTTTATGGATAAGATTGACTATATAAATAACTTTGAATACTTTAAGATGGCCAACGAACTGGCAACAGAGCTCTACCCAGAGGAAATCGAAGACAAGGCCGAAAGGGAAATGCTCATTGATTACAAGGCTGTAATTAGAAAGGTTTTGAAATCAAAATCCAAGATTATTGCCCACGACAAGGCTGACACTTTACTTAAATTTTTAAATCCTAAACGCAAGTGGCCTTGGGATCATGGTCAAACTCTAACCATGACCTATGAAATTGAGCCCAGCTTTGAAGTGTTTTTTGAACTTTTAAATGCCTGCAATTTTCACATGGAAAACACCAATGAACATCTGATTTACAAGTTTTTGATTTTAAATGAAATCTATGACCGGGATATATTAAATTATCTCTTTGCAGTTTACGGCTTGGAAATTCCTGTGCCTGGAGATCCTTTTGCCGATGAAAAAGGCGCAATCCCGACCGAAGAGGAAGTCAAAGAAGGCAAGGCCCACATCAAGAAGGGCAAGTTTAGACCTGATACTTGCTTGTCCCTCATTAAGTTTTCTATGGAAGAGGACTTTGACTTGGCCGACAGCGAAGATGACGAAGAGGAAATCTCCAAGCTCATGAAGATGTCGGGCATCGAAGACATCGACGACCTTGACGACATCGAGGACATTGACATCGAGGACATCGATATAGAGATCGACGATGTTGAGGTCGAGGAAATTGATTTGGATATGGATATGGATATGGACTTGGACGATGAAGACTTTGATGACGAGGACGAATACGAAGAGATGAAAAAGCCGTCAAAGACAACTCTAAAGACCAAACCTTTAATTCAAAAGACCCCTGACGATAAAAATAAAAACAAAAATAAAAAATAAAAGGAGATTGATTATGAACGACAAAAAATATGCAGAATTAATTATCAAAGAGGCCCTAGCCGTACAAAAACGCGAAAATCCAATCATCTGGATCAACGCCAACACAGAAAACCTGCCCTTTGCCAGAGAGCTCACAAAGATGGCCTACGAATGTGGGGCCGCTGAGGTAAAGGTAAATATAAATGACGAAGTTTTATCCAGATTAAATATGGAGGGCATGAGCGAAGAAAGGCTGGCCCACTTTGGCGAATACAAGCTGGACGAACGCATGGACTACATCAAAGACGGAGTCGCTTTTATTTCCATTACAGGATCTGACCCAGATTTATTTAAAGGCATCGATCCAAAGCGCCTGCAAATTAGAAATCGCGCTTCATCAAAGGTCATGAAGCCTGCCATGAAATACACCATGAACGACATCAACTCATGGACAGTTGTGGGCTACCCAACCAAGGCCTGGGCCAAAAATGTTTTCCCAGACCTGAACGAAGACGAAGCCTTTGAAAGATTAAAGACAGAAATTTTTAAAACTGTTAGACTGGACCACGAAGATCCTGTTGCAGCTTGGGAAGAACACTTGGACAAGCTGGCAAAGAGGGGCGAGGTCCTAAACAACTTGCAATTAAAGGAATTACATTATAAGACCGACCGCGGAACTGACTTTAGGATTGGACTCCCAGAAAATCACATCTGGGTGGGCGCCGAATCAAAAGACGACAGGGGTTATCGCTTCCTACCTAACCTTCCAACCGAAGAAATTTTTACAGCTCCAAACAATAGAGTAGCTGAAGGCATTGTTTACGCAACCAAGCCTCTTAATTTGAGCGGAACCCTGGTCGAAGATTTCTGGATTCGTTTTGAAGGCGGCAAGGCAGTTGAAGTTGGCGCCAAAAAAGGCGAAGACCAATTGAAGGAATTAATCAGCCGCGACGAAGGTGCTTGCAGGCTGGGTGAAGTTGCACTAGTAAGTGTCAAGAGCCCAATCAACACTTCAGGTCTCATTTTCTACAACACACTCTTTGACGAAAACGCCTCCTGCCACCTAGCACTGGGCGCTGCATATCCAACTTGCGTGGAAGGCGGAGTCGACATGGACGACCAAGAGCTTAAAGCTCACGGCATCAATGATTCACAAATCCACGACGACTTTATGATTGGCGACGAGACTTTACCAATCGTCGGCATCGACAAGGACGGCAAAGAACATCAAATCTTCAAGAACGGAGATTTTGTAATCTAGGAGTATAAATGTATAAAAAAAATTATTACGAAGATTTAAAAGATTTAAACGCAATAAACAGGGAGGAAGATTGCTCTTCCTTCCAATTACTTACAGCCAGTGGAGAATTTTTGTGGAATAAGATGGCGGTCGCGACCCTGATTTTGGCAATCCTCATGACGGTCCTTCCCCTTATTCCCTATATTATCCATGGCAACTTGGCGGCTCACTATGTGCCAGAAAATTTGGAGTCCTATCTGAGGATCAGGACCTCAAATGCTTCCATGTGGACGGACCTGGCCAATATGGTCATCCAAGCATATTTTATATTTTTATTTTTCCTAAAGGCCAAGGACTTTGACGCTTGGGCAAACAAGTCTAAATTATTCTTGAAGGGCTTGGGAAAAATATTAGGGGCTTCAATTTTGGCCTTTATAATGCTCACCATCTATATGGTGATTGCATTCTTTTTGCTATCAGCCATTGGAACCCTTGGAACAATCATTCTGGCCTTTGGCCTGGCAGCAATTCTCTTTTTTGTTCAGGTCTTCTTCATCTCCATTATGGACGACACCAGGCTCAAGATGGGAGACGCTTGGGACAGATTAACAGATACCTTTAAGAACAAAAACTTCTGGAAGAAAATTCTCTTTATAGTTTTCCTAAACACTATCTTAAACTTAACTTATGAAAATCTTATGAAAATTATTCCAGACCCAGCCAAGGTCTACGCAGGCTTGGGCTTGGATTTTCTTTCAAATGTTTTGTCCCTCATTATTAGTGCCTTTACAATATCGAGTTTTATTTATTACTCAGACCACGTAAGATATTATCTGCCGGACACTTACGCCCGCGATTACGGACCTGACGATGACGAAAATATAAAGGAAGATCATCATGAATAATAGCGGAGAAAAAGTCGGCCTAATCGGGATCATCATGAACCTGATTATCGCCATTCCAAAAATTATCTTAGGGCTCATTAGCCAGTCCATTTCTCTTTTTACTGACGGAATTAACAACGCCTGCGACTCGATAACAGGCGTTGTCACTTATATTGGAATTAAATTATCCAAAAAGCCCATCGACAAGGACCACCCTTACGGCCACGCCCGGGCTGAATACATTGCAGGCTTTGTGATTGCAATTTTTACGGCTGTTGTGGGCATTCAATTTTTTATATCCTCGGTCAAGGTTTTGATCCATCCGCGGACGCCTGATGT
Organism: Ezakiella massiliensis; assembly: GCF_059862345.1. Lineage (NCBI taxonomy): Bacteria > Bacillati > Bacillota > Tissierellia > Ezakiella > Ezakiella massiliensis. Next base: position 32,932 of record NZ_JCBCEO010000007.1, on the reverse strand, counting down.
GGATGCGATTGGCAGGGCCTTTTTGATTTTATCAATCGTATTGAAGGCAGGCTTTGTCTATCTCAATCATATCGAATACAAGAAACACGGGGCGACAATTTTTGTGGCCAACCGCCAAGACGCCCTCATGGATATAATTATCTCATCATTTATATTGGTCTCATCATTTTTCTTTGCCGGCCACGAATGGCTGGACGCAAGCCTAGGGATTTTGATTTCAATCCTTATCCTCTACCAAGCTTTTGAAACTTTGAAGGATACGGTCACGCCGCTTGTTGGGCCAAGTCCAATGGCCAGTGACATAGATACGATTGTCCATGCTTTAAACGAGTCAGGTTTAATTAAGAACGTTCACGATATTTATGTAGACAGACAGTCCATGGGCAAGGTCATCGCGACTGCAGACGTGGAAGTCGACCCCAATCTCACGGTCAAGGAGGTCCACAACGAAATTGAAATGATCACTGCCAATTTGAGGCAGACCGCAAACATCGACCTGGTCGTCCACGTTGAGCCCCTCATCCAAGATACTAAGCTCCTCCATATTAAGAGGCTTTTGAAAAATATCGACGGAGTGACGGGCGTCTATGATCTCATTATGGACAATGAAAATTATGTAACCCTGGCCATTAACGAAGACGACTTGCATTCAAAAGAAGATATCAAAAATCAAGCAGTGGAAATTTTAAATAAGGAGGACAAGGGCAAATGGAACATGGACATAATAGTGGGCTTTCAAAGCAAATAACTCTGATAATGGCCTGCGACGGCAATTTTAATATTGGCAAGGACGGGACCATGCTCTTTCACATACCAAAAGACCTGGCCCGCTACAAGAAAATTACCATGGGGAAAAATTTATATTGCGGGCGGAAGACCTTTGACGATATGGGGCCACTCAAAGGCAGGCGGATAATCGTTTTGTCACGGGGCGAGGTTCCCAAGGCCGACAAGGTCATCCACGACTTCGACGAGTTTAAAAAGGAACTCATGAATGACCCCAAGGGATATTTTGTGGGCGGGGCAAGTTTAACCAAGATGCTCTATCCGGACATCAGTAAGATTCTGATGACCCGGGTCTTTGAAACCTTTGATGCCGACACAGGCATAGGCGACCCCGAAGACCATGGCTTTGTCATCGCCGAAGAATCAGAGATTATGGAAGACATCGGCCTGCATTTTAAATACGTAACCTATGTAAGAAAATAAATTATAAAAAATTCGTGTAGCGGCCGTGGTTGCAGCCACGCCCAAGAGACGAGCCTCGAAATTTCCTGTAGAGGCGATCCTTTATGGTCGCCAAGAAATTTCGAAAAGGCGAATTTGATTGGCAAGCGTTGACTCACGCAACCTCTTGTCCAAGAAAACAAAATTTCTGTAGCGTCCGATTTATTTCGGACAAAAAATTTTGTTTTCTTGGCTCGAATTTTTCCTCTTTATATTCATACAATTTCATCCCATTAAAAAAGCAAGAGAAAAATCTCTTGCTTTTTTGGTGTTATTAATCATCTGATTTATTGTTGTCGCCTGTAAATTCCTGGCGAAAGTCTCTCATAGAATAGGTGTAAACATTTTTATAGACAAAGCCCTCGTACTGGTCCAGGCCAAATTGCCTGTAGCGGAGCTTGGCCTTTTTAAAAATCCCCCGCTTCAATTGGTCCTTGTAAAAGGAATTGGAAACCTTGTTGGCCTTAAAGGGATTTTTGTCGTAATTGTAAACGAGAATAAAATCCATGGTCGACCTAATAAATTCCAAGTCTCTGCCAGTAATGTCCGAATAAATTAGTGCCGAGGTCAGCATTTTTTCCCTGATGTCACGGACCAAGTCCCTATCGACAGTCCCGTTTTTAAACTCGATCATAGTGAGCTTTCCGTCACGGTCTACAAGAGCGTCCGCAGACTTGGGATGATAATAGAGATCTTTTTCGCCTACATAATCTTCCTTTACCCGGTCAAAGTCCACGGCCATCTCGTCTGACTCGGTCATGTATTCGGGATTAGCCGGATCGTGGTTGTCGATTGAAATGTCCTTGAGGGTCCTTAAATTTTTCTCGAATAACTTATTCATAGGCCTCAGCTTCCAACTTAGAAAAAGGCTCGGCCAGGCCCTTGTAAATTAAATCGATATCCTTGGTCACGTCGACAATGTCTGCAAAATCCTCGGAGTTTTCGGTCAGATAAAATTTGGCATTTAATTTTTCCTTGGCAGAATAAACCTCAAAGGCCTCGACCAAATACGGGCTGTGGGTGTTTAGTAAAATCCTGGCCTGATATTTTTTCACCAAGTCAATGCAGGTCTTGGCAAAGACCAGCTGCCACTCGGGATGCAAATGGACTTCGGGCTCGTCAAAAATCAGAACTGACTTGTTGCCCACCCAGCCATTGGCAAGAAGGGTCTTTAAAATCAAAAACATCTTGAGGCCTGACGAGGTGTTGTGCATGGACAGGCCCTCATTTTTGCTGTAGAAAAACTGATTGCCCTTTATAATCAAGTCCCCATCCACAAGAGCATTTATTCTCTCACTAGCAAAGCCCTGGCCATTTTTATTGGCCAGCATATTAAGTAAATCCATCCGCCTGGAATTTAAAACCTCCGGCAAATAAGGAGCTCCCACCTTAAAATCTAAAATATTTGGATCGTCAATATAAATAAAGTTAAAATCTCCCTTGGAAAAATTTTTGCTTTCGATTTTGCCGTCGCTATTAACTTTTAAATCGCAAACCATGTCCCCCGATATCCTAACGGACCCCTTGTCCGCCTCAAAACGGAGGACCTCGTCAAAGTCTTCGCTGAGCTTAACTCCTAAGTCCGCGCACTCGTCCATAGCCCTGGCAATGGAATACAAAACCTTGCCCACCGTCGATTTGCCGGAGTTATTTTCCCCAGCCAAAACCGCCACCGTCGATAAATCTACATCCGCCCGCCTAATCTTGCCAATATTTTCAATCTCAATCCTCATCTGACCCCTCCTTTAAGTACTTATATTTTTGAATCCACAAAATCATCATAACAAAGGCCACAAACTTATCAATCCTATTTAAAATCTCCAAGTCCTCCAAGCCCACAAAAACCCTGACCAAAAAATAAATCGCCAAAATCCATGTCATCTGAACCAAATATCCCTTGGCCAAGCCCGACACCATATAAAAAATTAATACCGCCCCAACAATCAAGGCAATAATAATATCAAAAGTTCCCATTCATCCCTCCACCCCCATTATAGCACAAGGTAGAAATATAAGAAAACCAGGCACGAAAAAAGAGCCCAAAAATTTTTGAGCCCTTTTACACATATATATTCCCTCGACCACGGGGCATCGAACCCCGTGGCCGAAATGGCCACAATAAAGTGGCCGCTACCAACGCTTCGCGTTATTTTTTAGTTTTTATTTTCTCTTTGCTTTTTTATTTCTCTAAATTTGCGAGGAAAAATTGATGGATTTTTGTAGCTTGAGACTTTTTAGGAATGAGGCGTAGTAGAGCCTACGCCGCAGTGACGAAAAAGTCGAACACTGCAAAAAGCCGCAATTTTAACCGCAAATTTAACGCGAAATATGACATTTTTCGTAACTATTTTCGCCGGAAAATCCGATGAGATTCGAAGCAGCAAATTTATCCCCGACGCAGGTGTGCTCGAGTGCACATCGAGGAGTGGGGTAAATTTAGATGCAAGAATGTCGCGGATTTAACGCGAAATAGTACGAAAAATTATTCGTAGGATTTGAGGGACTCCACCATATCAATCTCCCTCAACTGCCTTACCACAATTCTCCTAATCAAAAATACAAAGACCATGGTAATTATGGCTGAGAACAAGTACGGCTTATAAGTGAGCAGTAAATTCATCTGTATGTCGTCGGGGCTTAGGATTTCGCTGACGACACCAAGCATGCCCCAGCCGACCAAGAATCCGACCAGGATTCCTAGGACTGAAAGCATAATTGTTTCCTTATAAACATAATTGGTTAGCTCTTTGGAGTTAAAGCCCAAAACTTTTACGGTTGAGAGCTCTCTCATCCTTTCGCTGATATTGATATTGGTTAGATTGTACAAGACGACAAAGGCCAGGGCTGCCGCGCAAAGCAGGATGACCACAGTGATTATCCTGATCGATCCCATCCAGTCTTCGATGATCTTTAGGTGGTCGTCGAAGTTGGTGATGGTGAGAATCGATGTATTATCGCGGAGGCCTTCGATTGCTTTCGCTGAGGCCTTTGGGTCCTTTAATTTTACTGCGTAAGCATTTGCCTCGAAGTCCTGGCCAAAGAATTTTTCGTAGTCGGCTTTGGTCATGACTATGGCGTGGCCAATGTAGAAGTCAAACCAGTCTGCCGGATCAACAGCCACTTGGAAGTCTTGCAGATTTGAATCCTGCAAGGTCAGCTTGCCGTCAGTCAAATAATTTTGCAATTTTCGACTCATAAGCGGCCGGTCTAAATTCAATTCGACTGGCTTCTTCAAATAAATTTCCCTCTTCAAGTGAACGAAGTTGGCGAAGTCGGATGGATTTTCTGGAACCATGATTTGAACTTGTTGGTCCTTGCCTTCTTCGGCTTCCAAGAGAAGTTGGTCCATGTGCATCTTGGTATAGGCCTCGACATCGTCAGAGTCCAAAAACTTTTTCAGGTCATCAAGGCCGTCTTTTGGTAAAGATTTGTCGGTCGTAATCGTGACTTGGTAGGTGTAGACGTCTTCGAATTGGTGCTTGTCCATACCGCCAATGGCTTCCTTGAGTGAGAAGCCCAGGAAAATTAATCCCGTACAGCCAGCCACGCCAAAGATGGTCATAAACATTCTAGACTTGTAGCGGAAAACATTTCTAAGAGTTACCTTGTTTAGGAAGCTCAAACGATTCCAAATAAATGGAATTTTTTCTATCAAAATCTTCTTGGCCTTCTTTGGAGCCTTTGGTCTTAGTAAGCTTGCTGCATTTTCCTTCAGAGTCCTCTTGATAACCAAGATTATAGTAAGCACATTTGCCAAAACTCCAACCATGATGGCCGTAATATTTATGCCAATGGAAGGGGTGATTTGCAATTTTTTAATGACGAAGGAGGCGCTGTAGGCCTTGTAGATTGCCTTTAAAAGTAAGGTCGACCCTAGCGAGGCGCCTATGATGCCGCCGATCAAACTTGAAATGAGCCCATACAAAATATATTTTTGGTAGATATCCATCTTGCCATAGCCCAGGGCCTTGTAAGTTCCGATGTCGATCCTGTCCTCTTCAATCATCCGCGTCATGGTTGCAACCGAAACTAGGACTGCAATGAAGAAGAAAAATACGGGGAAAATCCAGGAAACATAGTCCAAATTTGTTGCAGATTCGTACATAAAGTAAAGGGCGTCGTTGTCCCTCCTGGTTTGAACCGCAAAGTGTGGCTCGTTTAAATTCCTGATGATCTCCTTGGCGTCGGCGATTTTCTTTTCGCCGTCGGCAATGTCAACCAGGGCGTCCTTCTTTTTCTTGTTAAAGTCGGCCAGCTTTTCGTCGTACTCGGCCTTGCCCTCAATGTACTCGCGGTTGCCTTCGTTGTACTGGATAATGGCGTCGGCAATCTTGTCATTGCCCTTTTTGATTTCGCGTGTGAGCTTGGCCTCGGCGTCTTTTAATTCGGCCTCGCCGTCCAGTAATTTCTTTTCTTCTCTGGCCAAACGATCTTTGGCGTCGTCGAGCTTTTCCTTGCCCTCGTCCAATTCTTTTTTGGCGTCGTCGAGTTTTTTCTTTTCTTCAGGAAGCTTTTCCCTAGCTTCATTTATCAATTTTAATTTATTTTTTAAATCGGTCTCAGCTTGTTGGGCTTCAGATAAACCTGCGCTGGCAGATGCCATGCCCGCTTCTGCTTGGGCCCTCTGACTAATCAGAGCCTGCTTTTGCCCTTGAAGTCCTGCGATTTGCCCTTGGGCTTCCTCATAGCCGGGTGCCCCTTGGGGAATTGCACTCAGTTGGCTGATAGCTCCTTCGATTTGGCCAATGCCCGCATCGATTTGACCAAGAGCCGCTTGGGCCTGGCTGAGCCCCATACTTGCTTGAGCCTTGCCGTTTTCAACTTCTCTAAGGCCGCGCTTTATTTTTCTTTCGTTGTCGTCGAGTTCTTTGACCCCGTCTTCGTATTTTTTGAGGCCGTCCTTGTATTTTTTTAATCCATCATTGTAGTCGGCCTCGTGGTCGGCCAATTCCTTTTTGGCATCGGCCAATTGGATTTTGCCGTCGTCGATCTTAGCCTGAGCGTCTGCCATTTCTTTTCTAGCATCGGCCTCGCCCTTGGCCAAATCTCTCTTGCCTTGGGCAATCTTCTTTTGCCCGTCGTCCAATTTTATTTTGGCATCTGCCAATTTTTTCTCGGCGTCGTTGAATTTCTTTTCGGCATCTGCAATCTGGTCCTTGGCGTCCTTGATATCGGCCTCGCCATCACGGATTTTTTTGAGATTTTTATCCTTGAGCTCTTGGAATTTTATAGCAGACCGCGGTGCAAGCAGGTCTTTGATTTCAGATTTCTTTTCACGAGCGTGATTAATATAGGCTGAGGATTCTGGATTTTTCCCAGCGATTTCCTCCAGCCTTAATTTTACAAAACTGTAGTCTGCTTCGTTAAAATTTTCTTCCAGCACATAGCCGATGGTCCCTATGCTGGTCCCCGACTTAAAGCTAACGCCCTTGAGCCCTTGCATAATGTAGTCGGTCGAGATGGCCTTGCCCACGACCGTGTAAGTATAAGTTTTGAGGGAATCGGGATCGTCGTCTTCCTTGAACTTGTCAACTTCCTTGGCAAACTGAATTTTATCGCCAATCTTTATATGGTCAAAGGTGTTTACTGCCTCAATTAAAATTTCGCCTGTCTTTTCAGGTAGGCGGCCTTCGATAACTTCAGGCACAGAAATGTCATTGCTCAGCGACTCTAGTTTGATATTTATTTTTTCATCGGGCCAATTGAGGTCAACCGAGTAACCGGCATATAAATCCTTAATTCCGTCAACCCCCTCAATGAGCCTTATGTCCTCGTCGTCAATGCCCACCGGTCCCACTATTGTCAAGTCATACATATTTTGCCTTTCGGCGTGCATGGTCGCATTGTCCCTCATGGCCGGGCCCGTAACTTTTAATCCCACCAAAACAAACACGCCCACCATAATCATTGCTGTTATGGATAAAAATCTGGTGCGTGTTTTCTTGATCTCTCTTAACATATCTTTTAAGAGTGCTTTTTTCTTCATAAAATCACCATTCAATCGTTTCAATATCTACGGGATTTTCGTTCTCGTAAATGTTCCTCACTTTGGCATCCCAAATCTCTATAACCTTGTCGGCTATTGGGGTAATGGCGGTATTGTGGGTGATAATTACAACAGTTGTATTGGTCTTTCTGGCCGTGTCTTGGAGGAGCTTTAAAATTTGCTTGCCCGTGTGATAATCGAGTGCTCCAGTTGGCTCGTCGCAAAGTAAAATTGACGGGCGTTTTGCCAAGGCCCTAGCGATTGAACAGCGTTGCTGCTCGCCGCCAGAAAGTTGCGAAGGAAAGTTATCCATCCGCTTGTCCAAACCAACTTGGGCCAAAATTTCCTCTGCAGGAATAGAATTTTCTACAATTTGGCTGGCCAGTTCCACATTTTCCTTGGCTGTTAAGTTGTTGATGAGGTTGTAAAATTGGAAGACAAAACCAATCTTGTACCTCCTGTAATTGGTGAGTTCAGCGTCTGTGGCCTGGGAAATGTCTTCGCCATCCACAATAATTTGCCCAGAGTCCGGCCTGTCCATGCCGCCCAAAATATTTAAAATGGTCGACTTGCCGGCACCCGATGGGCCAACTATAACCGTTAGCTCGCCCTTCTTTATATCAAAAGAAATATCATTGTTGGCATAGATTTTACTATTGCCAGTCCCGTAAGACTTTACGATATTTCTGACCCTTGCTCCTTCGTTCTTTTCCATAAAATGCTCCTATTCGTATTTAAAAGCTGGTGCTGCGATGTACTCCCTGGCCGATCCTATAATGTTATCTATGCCAAAGCGGCCGTAGATGCCCTTGAAGGCTTCGTTGTAGGAGAAAAGTCCCAGCATATTGGCCCGTTCAACCACATGCCACTCATCATTTTCGTCCAGCTCAATAAATTTCACAAATTTTTTCTCTACATATTCTTGGTAGATAAAGTCCTTATTATAAACTTCTTTTGCCTTTTCCCTAAATTCGTCTTCAGAGTATTCGCTGCCCACAAAAACTCCCCGGGCCCCGCGCAGGTCATTTGGCTTAAAGATATACTTTGCCCTGTCCCTGACAATCTCTTCGAAAAATTCATCGTCGCCTTCAAACTTGGCTGTAAAAGGAATGTGCTCTTCTATAAACATGACGTCTTCGATGTCCATGTCGTCTTTGACATCCTCGCGGTGGAGGACTTCAAAGAAGGTCTTGTTGTGGGCGATCTGCGACCTAAAGGACCCGATTGAAATAAAGGCGTCGTTTAAATAAGCGTCGATAAAGGCCTTTGAATCATTATATTTTTCCATGATTTCGCTGGTTACAGCCCGTCTGTAAACCATGTCGATTTTTTGCCCGTCAAAAGTAAGGGCATTTTCATTTGCGTCGTAAACCAAGTCTTCCATGTCGGCGATTATGGCTTTAAGGCCTGCTTTTTCGTAGGCTTCTTTAAATTTCACAAAGTCCTTTGGCGTGCCTGAGCCCTTGAAGTCCACGATGGCAACTGTAATTCCCTGGTGACTGCCCCTCGCCATATCGTAGATGTCCAAGGACTTTTGGGCCCATGAATCATAGAGCTCAAAAGATTTTAAATTCCAATTTAAGTCCTTGAAGATTTTGGACTCTTCAAAAATTTCTGCCAATCCTGAGTCCTCGCTCATGGCTGATGACCCGTCAGTATTTATCTCGCAGAATTTAAAGTCGCTTAGAGAATTAAAAAACACATCGTACCTACCAATAGCAACTGGCACTTCGTAGAGAGGATCGTGGAGGATCAGCTCTTCCAGCTCTTTTGAAAAGCCAAAAAGCGCCCGGAATTTTTCGTCGTGCAAGTATTTTTCAGTAATCTTGCGGATGATCTCGTTGGTCCTAGTAACTATAAATTTAAAGGCATCATTGTCGCGTTTGGACACCAAAAGCGGCTGATAAGTAAAAGGAACGATCTTGCCGTCATAGGTCACGTCATTTTTCAAGGCCAAGTCTTGCAAGCGCTTAAAGTCCTCTACATAGTCGCCATTTTTTACAAATTCAATATACTCATCAATTTTTTTGTCGCTATACATCAATATCCTCCAAATTCATTTTACAAATCTCAATCGCATAGTCGCAAGTTGCGTAGGTCTTCCACCTGTCAATCTGCTGCCTACGAAGGGTGTTACCCTCCATGAGGGGTACAATTTTTTCTATATAAGGCTTAAAGCAGTCCTTGATGTCCAGGGCCGATAAAATATCCACGCCCCAAGCCTCCATGGTCTTACCCATCATCTTCGTCTTGGTCCCTTTTTCATACATTTCAAGGCGGGCCCGTTCGCTTTCCTTGAAAGTCAAATCGCCAATCAAATTGTAAACCCTATCCATATTGTCATTATTATAGAAGATTGAGTTTAAAAGTGCAACAGCCCCCAGATTGTAAGGGTAAGGAATGGAATCCAGCTGACGAATTTCTATAAAGCGTTTGGTCCGCACGTCTGGGAAAATCATGGTCATCAGGTGCTCCATCTCCTTCTTTGACGCACCCGTCATGGCCTGGTCAATAGTCCCATCGAAGGCATGAAAAACGCCGTCCTTGAGTGTAAAAATTGCATCGTTGCTCAAGAGAAATTTGGCGTAGTCCTCGTATTTAAAATCAGGACGAAAAGCCGCTTCAAAAGTTCCACAGCGTTTGCGGTCAGTATTGTTCCAAACCATGGACCTAAAGGCGTAAACATCGATTGGCCTGCCGCCTTTAAATGCCACATTGTCAAATAAAATATACAAAATATTTGAAAGCTTGTTGGCCAAGGCATATTTGCGGCCGTAGTCCTTTTCGTTCAGGAAATCCAAAGACACTTGGACGCTGGCCGTCCCCTTCATCATAAACTTGCCCATGCTACCAGCAGTTTTAAAATAATTATACATGGCATAGTAACGCTCCTTGGGCAAAATTTTTATATCGTCAACATCGCTTAGAGGTTGGAAACCCAAAGTGTAAATATGAGAATCAAAAGGCTCTAGGGCATCGATTGCGTCCCTGTAAAATTTAAAGAGCTCCGACTTGACTTCGCAAGGATTTTCCAGAGGGTCAGTTGAAAATTCCAGCTGGCCGCCCGGCTCAGTTGAAATAATCAGGCCGTCCTTTTTGATTGAAAGAACAAATTCACCTTCGAAATTCCCCTTCCAACCCTTGTCAATCATAGCTAAAAAGAGGTCCCTTGATCCACCTGCATCATAATATGAACGCGCATTAGCTTGAGAGTCCAAAAGCAAGTGCTCAAACTCAACCCCCATCCGTAAATTATCAAGAGCCTTCTCCTGAGCCTTGAAGTATTCGCAAACTTTGTCTATATTTTTCAGCATAATATCAAAAACCCCTTTACAAAAAATTTTAAATAGTGTATAATAAATAACGGTATCAAGAATACCACCTACTTTCTTATACCCTATTAACAAGGCTAAGTCACAAGCTTTGGCCAAATAGGCGAGAAATATGTAACAAAAATATGCGGATGTGGCGGAACTGGCAGACGCGCATGGTTGAGGGCCATGTGATCCTAGATCGTGGGGGTTCAAATCCCTTTATCCGCACCACAACGAAAACACCCGAAAGGGTGTTTTTTTGTTGTGGTGCGGATAAAGGGGACACAAACAACAACGCTATTTCACAGGAAAATTTTAGGAAAAAGGCGCAGTACAGAAATTTTGTGAATGAGGTGTACTTCTGTACATCGAAATTCACAAAAAATTTCGAAACAAGTCTTTTTACAAAATTTAACGTGAAATAGTCGTGGGGGTGTCAAATTCCCCTTTAGGAGCACCAAATAAAGCAATCTCCATGTGAGTGTTTTTTGTTGTGGTGCGGATAAAGTCGGAATACAAACAACAACGCTATTTCACAGGAAAATTTTAGGAAAAAGGCGCAGTACAGAAATTTTGTGAATGAGGTGTACTTCTGTACATCGAAATTCACAAAAAATTTCGAAACAAGTCTTTTTACAAAATTTAACGTGAAATAGTCGTGGGGGTGTCAAATTCCCCTTTAGGAGCACCAAATAAAGCAATCTCCATGTGAGTGTTTTTTGTTGTGGTGCGGATAAAGTCGGAATACAAACAACAACGCTATTTCACAGGAAAATTTTAGGAAAAAGGCGCAGTACAGAAATTTTGTGAATGAGGTGTACTTCTGTACATCGAAATTCACAAAAAATTTCGAAACAAGTCTTTTTACAAAATTTAGCGCGAAATAGTCGTGGGGGTGTCAAATTCCCCTTTAGGAGCACCACAAAAGCCACATCACATAAAAAACAAATAAATATTTATTAAACACATCCGTTTAATAAACCTCGCCCGCGGGACATCGAGTCTCCGCGTTCGAGATGTCCACAATAAAGTGGACGCTACCTACGTTCTGAAATACATACATATTATAATTATATTCATCCATAAAATTACATTGTGATTATATTATTAAAAATATCTCATACACCAAAGGTGTAATCGATATTTTTCGGGCCACATAAAGTCGCCCCTACAAACGGCAAAGCCATTTATGAAATGAATACATATTTATAAAAAACAAATATATTTTACCAATAAAATACATCACGCAAAACAAAAAATCGGGGGCATCGAGCCCCCAATTTTTTATGGCGACCATTTCAGGATCGCCGTTACATCGTTCTTAAAAATATCCGTAATCTATTTGTTTTTACGACGAATGTTCATGCCCACAAGGGGCAATCTCATTCGCCGAATGTCCACGATTCTCCTCAGACTCTTGTCCTCAATCGTTTTTCCCTTCGGTCTAACGATTGAACAAGAGGTTGCGTGAGTCAACGCTTGCCAATCGACTTCGCCTTTTCGAAATTTCCTGGCGACCATTCTCCTCAGATTGTTGTACCCAATCGTTTTTCCCTGCGGTCGAACGATTGGACAACAAGTTGCGTGAGTCGCTGCATACCAATCGAGCTTCGCTTACACTCGCTCTCTTGGGCAGGGCTGCAAGGATCGCCTCTACATGGAAATTTCGAGGCTCGTCTCTTGGGCGTGGCTGCAAGTGGATACTACATGGCTACAAAATATCCGTTAGAAAAATTCTTTTCTCTTTGTTTCTATTTATATTATAACTTGCCTTTCGCTTTATTAAATCACCCAAAAGGATGATTTTAAAAAATTTAATATTTTCCCCAGAGCTTTTTATTGTTCACTAGGTGCTAGTGAGCTTGACCACATAAGGATCTTGAGGTCATCAGGTGAATCTTTTTTGCCAATAAAGCTGACGGCCATGCTGTTCTCCTCTGAATACCACATGACATATTTTGTGATATCATCGCCATCGACTTCATCAAAGTCTACAAAGTGGGCCCCGGCTACACCAAAATGGCTTTCGATTTCTGCGTAAGTTGCATCTGCTAAGTCGCTGTTGTTTTTGGAGAAATAGTCAACCACTTCTTGCATTTTTTCTTGTGAGAGTATTTCGATCCCATCTGGACGTTTGAGCATATCTTTGCCGTGAACCTCCACCATGCCTGTCTCATCTGAATATGCTACTGTCGGTTTTTCTTCACTTTCTGATTGTGGGTCTACTTCATCTTCGTCAATGGCCTTTGGCATGGCCCAAGTCTCTGTGAGGCCAAAGTCATCAGGACTATCCTTGTCAGCAGTAAACACCATAGAAAGGAAGTGGTCTGGTGAATACCAAAAAATACTTTTTGTAAGCTCCCCATTTTCATTTTCTTCATCATGGTCTACAAAGTGAGCACCTGGCGTGCCAATGTATTCTTCTACTTCTTCATAGGTCATGCCTTGTGTTTCTTCCATATTTTTATCAAAATATTCATATATTTCTTTTAATCTTTCTTCGCTGAGCTCTTCGATGCCTTCTGGAGTTGTAAATATGCCTTCACCGTGAACGTCTACCATGCCTATTGCCTTGTATCCTTCTTCCTTCTTTTCTTCTTTCTTTTCTGTGTCAGCTTTATTTTCTATCTTTTGGCTTGGCTTGTCTGCCTTTTCTTCTGCAGGTTTCTTACCGCATGCTGCCAAGGAGAAAATCATTGCGATTGCTAATAATAATGCCAATCTTTTTTTCATTTTTCTCACCTTTACATTCTCCATATATTAGCCCTCTTCATGTAGATTTACTATAGAATTAATTATTCTCCATATCCTTTTTTGTAGAGTATATATTAAGTATAAACTTATCAGGCTCATTTGGTGTAGCGATGAATATGCCTAAAAAGTTATCATTTTCTGAGTACCAGTAAATATATTTTACTTTATTTCCGCTCTCGCTAGCAGTTTCATCAAGATCTATGAAATCTGCGCCTTGCGCGCCAAATAACTCTTCTAGCTCAGCGTAAGTCATTGACTCTGCCTCATCTTCGTGTTCTTGTAGGTAAGTCTTAACTTCCTGAATTTTATCGTCACTAACTAATTTGATGTTTTTTGGTGGAGTTGATTCGTCTTGTCCCTTAACTTCGATCATGCCTGTGCCATTTGCAGCTGGGCCGCCCTTACATGCGACTATTGTAAGTGCTAGTGCAAGTACTAATAATATTGATAATCTTTTTTTCATTTTTTTATCCTCCTTATTTTTATATGCCTCCACCACGGGACATTTAGTCGTCGCGTTTGAGATGGTCGGAATTTTCCTCAGATTGTTGCAGCCAATCAGGAAAAATTCGGTCCACATAAAGTTGACCCTACACGCTTCGCTGGATTTTTCCTTCTTGGGCAACAAGTCAATTTTTTGGCGACCATTTGCATACGAGGCGGAATTTGTAGCGGCCGATTTATTTCGGCCACCGCCTCGTGTGCAAGGATCACCTCTACACATGGCTACAAATATATCCGTATAATTCCCAAAAAATATTATTTTTTATTTAACTTGTTCATAGTATGCAGTATTTTCAAGTTCAAATTCATCTGGATATTCTGCGTCAGCAGTAAACATTGCTACAAAGGCATGGTCTGGTGAATACCAGAAAACATATTTTGCCAGGACTCCGTCTTCGGGATCCATTTCATCATAGTCCGGATAATTAGTACCTGGCATGCCAATATAGTCTCTGACTTCTTCATAGGTCATCCCCAATGTTTCTTCATAGTTCTCATCAAAGTACTTAGCTACTTCTTCGAGATATTCTTCGCTAAGCTCCCATGTATCCCCAGGACTTTTATCTGGATCACCGTTTGTAACCTCTACCATGCCTGTATCAGGTGATAATTCTGCTATCACTTCTCCGTCACTTTCAGATGTTGTTTCTTCTTCTCCGCTTTCTGTTGTGTCTTCTTCTAAACCTTCTTCATATTCATCAATATTCTTTGGCAGGGCTCCAGCTATGTCAAGGCCAAATTCATCAGGATTATCCTTGTCAGCAACAAAGACTACATAAAGGAAATGATCTGGTGAAAACCAAAAAATAGTTTTTGTAGGGTTTCCATTTTCGTCTTCTTCATCAAAGTCTACAAAGTAGGCACCTGGCACGCCAATTTTCTTTTCTACTTCTGCATAGGTCATACCCACCGTTTCTTCATAGTTCTCATCAAAGTATTCATATATTTCTTTTAGTTTTTCTTCACTAAGCTCTTCGACGCCTTCTGGAGTCGTAGATATGTCCTCGCCAGAAACCTTAATGGGCTCCGCTACCTTCGCTTTCTGTTCTGTTTTCTTTTCTGCTTTGTCGCTTGTCTTATCTTCTGCAGGTTTTTTACCGCAGGCTGCCAATGTGAAAATCATGGCGATTGCTAATAATAATGCTAATGTTTTTTTCATCTTTTTATCCTCCTGTTTTTTATAATTTGTTTTTTCTTTGATTTATTGCAGCCAATCGACTTCGCCTTTTCGAAATTTCTTGGCGACCATAAAGGATCGCCCCTACATGGAAATTTCGAGGCTCGTCTCTTGGGCGTGGCTGCAATCGGACGTTACAGAAATTTTGTTTTTTCTACTCCTTTTATTAATCTCTAACCCTTAGGTATGAGTGAGTCAATTATTTCATACATTTGGGTCGAATAACCTTGCTCAAAAGTCATATCCTCCCAATTCCAAACATCTTCTGCGTCTATAACTTCGTCTGGCAAAACCAAGCTGCCGTCTTTTAAGCTAATGCTTGGCGTAAATTCAAAGATATCGTCCCTGTACCTGATGGTAATCTTTGCATTTGGAGCGACTTCGCTAATGTTTTGGCAGATAAAGGTCGGTCCGGCGCAAGAAGCTTGGTCTAAGTAATAATTGTCAGCCTCTTCCAATTCGCCGCCCTCAGTTATTTCTAATTCCTTGATTGAAACAGATGCATTCCTGTATTTTGGAATGACCAAATAACATTCCTGGCCATTTATAAAAACATTGTCGTATTCGTCAGAATCCATGGCTATTAGCATGGACGGGTCATTGGAATCCATAAAAACATCTGACCAAGCTTGAAGTTTTCTAAGAGCCTCCTCCAAACTCGGCTCGTCATAGGCCGCGCCCAGATAAATTATAAAGGCCTTGTACTTATCATCGTAAGGGTCGATGCCAAGCCGTCTTGCCATCCGCAAATACTCGGTGGAAATTGGGTCCTTGGCAAAGGTATTCGCCTTGAGCTCTAAGGTCAGTGGGCAAGGGACCATATTTACAACCAAATACTGAGTAAAAATAAATTGCGGCCTGCCAGCTGTATCAATATAAATTTGATTATCCAAAGAATCAAAATTATCCCAGATATCCTCAAAAATCTTGCCAACATAATTGTTTGGATTATAGATAAAAGTGTAATCATTGACGTCGCTATAGTAGGTGGCAGCCGTCAGATTACGGTCTGCTATGAGTGAGTCTTCGACCATGGTCAAAATATCGTCACCGTCCACGCCAAAAGCATTCATCAGGTCCTTATCACCGATAAGCTCTCCGTCTGGCAGGGAAAAATTATAGGCCCTATAGAATGGAGCATCCGAATTCCAAAAATCATAAATCCTAATCATGATGCTAAGTACATTTTCGTCTTGATAAGTGGAAAAGCTAGCGTAAATACCAATTTCAGCATCCTCGACCTCATCCTTGTGGTCTTGGTAAATTGCAATGAGGCTATCTGCCAGCTCTTCGATCTCAGCATTTGCCTCATCCGCATCCGCAGAATCCAAGAGAATTCTCGGCAGGTGAACGCCCAGCTGAACCCTCTTTGCAAGGTCCTTGTGGGCCTCGCTAGAAAAGTCCGTCCAAACTTCCCTGTCCTCGACGTATGAAGACATAGAACCAACTTCGCCACCCTCAACATAAGTCAAATCCTTCTTGGCTTTTGACTTGGCAGATTTCTTGTCAGATTTTTTGTCAGATTTTTTATCTGATTTCTTCTTGTTCGCTTTCTTCTTGTCAGATTTTTTCTCGTCAGACTTGCCTTCCTCCGAGTCTTCATCATCTTCATCTTCAACATCTTTTGAATCTTCTGCTGTGCTTTCTTTTTTATTGTCCTTGGCCGCTGAATCTTCTCCGGGCTTTTCCTTCTTACAGCTAGTGGCAAAAAGCAAAGCCAAGACCAAGATAATAATCAAGAATTTATTTTTGTTTTTCATAATACCCTCCTTTGTTTAAATAATGTATATGGCTCGACCGCGGGACATCGAGTCTGCTCGTACGATATGTCCACAATAAAGTGGACGGTACATGGCTACAATAATATCCGTAGGATAGAGCTCGTCCGCCTAGGCGAACGATGGCGACCATTTGCGTACGAGGCGGAATTTGTAGCGGCCGATTGCAGCCACGCCCAAGAATCGAACGCGGAAGCGTGAAGATGATTGGTTAGCGTTGACTCACGCAACCTATTATTCAATCGTTCAACCGAAGGGAAAAACGATTGAGTATAATAGTCTGAGGAGAATTTCGGCCACCGCCTCGTGTGCAAGGATCGCCGTTACGCCACATCCATTTCGAAACGTGCGTATGTATTCCTTCTATTTATATTATAAATTTTATTTCGCTTTTCCACATCACCCATAAGGATGATTTTGCAAAAATTATTAACAAAAACCCACTGGTATAAGAACAACCAGTGGGTTTAAGGTCTAATATCTTACTTTTGAATTAGGCTGCCTTCACCGACGCCTTCTGTCAAATCCAAGATGATCCATGCACTGGTGCCTGCCCCTGCCCTATGCTTGGCGCCCAAATTGGCTGAAAGCATGGTCTCAAAGGTTGAGCTGTTGCTACATTCAATAACATCCAGAATCGTAGTTGTGATATTATTACCGCCTGTTGTAACTGTAACCCTATCATCTCTGGCAAATTCACCACTTATAATTTGAGAGGTGGCGACAATCCTGTTCTTGTATGCTTTCGCCCTTTTCAAGCCCACATCTAAAGGCTTTGGCGCAATGGAAAAGCTCTTATCGACCTTGGCAACATTAGCATAATCAGAACCCACATTCTCTATAATCTGTGCTTGCTCTTCTTTCATCGATTGAATCATCTCTTTAATCTCAGCTACTGTCATGGCTTGTAGAGGATCATTAGTTTTTCTAACATAATCATCTCGATCAAAGCCACTAGTGCCCCATCTTTGCTTCCAATACTCAGTGATATCGAACTTACCGCGGATCATTTTCTCGCATTCACTACAGATTTGTCCGTCCTCAACTTGCAAGCCGCTGAGAAATTTCAATTCATTGCCGCATATTGGGCATAACTTTTTTTCTTTTTTACCAAATAATCCCATAATTATCTCCTTTCATTTTAAAAATAAACCTCGTCCTCGCGGCATCGAGCCTGCTCGTACGAGATGTCCACAATAAAGTGGACGGTACATGGCTACAAAAATATTCGTTGGATATGCCTCGACCGCGGGACATCGAGTCTCCGCGTTCGAGATGTCCGAAATAAATCGGACTCTACCTACGTTCTTACCGAATTTGTGAATGTCATTTGCATTGAGAAATTATAAATTTTCGTGCAAAAATATTTAAACAAATATTCGTTTATATAAATAATCTTCATCTTATAAATCGCTCTGCGGTTGTAGCGTCCATCCTTGCAGCCACGCCCAAGAATCGAACGCGAAAGCGTGAAGATGATTGGCTAGCGTTGACTCACGCAACCTATTTCTCAAGAAAACGAGCCAAAGGCGATGTTTGATTGATTGAAATAGTCTGAGGAAAATCCCGGTTGAGGGTTCGGTTTTTATATGCACAATATTTTAGCAAATAATTTTATCTTTCTATTTCTCTTTCCTTCTACTTATATTATAAGATTTATTTCCCTTTTCCACATCACCCAAAGGGATGATTTTTTTGTAAAAAAATATGGCCCTGACAAATGCCAGGGCTGCATATATGCAAAGAGTCCGTGGGAAAACCACACGGACTCTTGCGAGGACTTATATTTTATCTACTGATTGTTCTAATTATTGTTACTTGTTTGGTGTCCTTATCCCAGAAAATTTCTTGACCGTCTTTTAGACCAAGAGCCCTTGCAATATTTGCTATAGGCATCATTGTTCTGCCGTCTACAATTTCTGGTTTAACATCACTGGTATAAGTTTCGCCATTAACTATGATCTTGTTGGTGTCGATTGGAATTTCAACCCTAAAGAACAAGTCTTCGATGATAACTGTCCTGGTCTTAGCATCCCATCTAACTCCCATACCCAAGGCTTCAGCTACAAATCTGATAGGAAGCATTGTCCTGCCGTCTTTGGCGTAGGCTGCTACGTCCATTTGAGTCAAAGAATCTACTCCATTTACTTGGCTGTCTAAGGTCTTTGAACCGAGTGTTAAAACAACTTTTCTTTCTATAGTTTCAGTTTTTGTTTCAATCTTTTCTTCTTTCTTTTCTTCAGGCTTGTCATCCTTCTTGGCTTCATCTAGTTTTATTTGGTTTGGTTCAGATGGTTCATACCAATCATACCAGTCATCATAATATCCTGGATAATATGGATCAGGTGTCTCTGGTGTTTCTGGTGTATCTGGAGTTTCTGGTGTCTCTGGAGTTTCAGGTGTTTCTGGATCTGGTGCGCCTTCGTCTTTCCATAGAGCTTTTATAATCAAATCTTCTGTTGCTTTAACCTTTTCTCCAATTTCTTTTCTCTCTCCATTTACTAACCAAGCATAAAGTTCCTTACCTTCTATTTTAGTTACATCTATTCCTAACTCATTTTGTTTTGGTAATTCAATTTCTTGATTTTTAGGTGCCGTATCGTCAAATCTATCTTCACTTCCTTCACCGTAAATAAAAGTAATTTTGACTAAATCTGGAGATCCTGGTCCGCCTGGTTCTTCAGGATCTGATGCGTCTTTATTTTCCCATAGAGCTTTTAATGTCATACCATCAACTATTGTAATCTTTTCTCCGATTTCTTTTCTTTTACCATTGACTTCCCAGGCAACAAGCTTTTTACCATTTGGTGCGTGTCCACCATACGGTAAATCATTTGGTAATGCAAATTCTTCGCCTTTATAAAAGTTGATAGTCATTTTTTGTCCTTCATCATTGTTAATATCAACAATAACTTTGACTGTTTCGCTTGGTCCTACTGGTCCGCCTGGTTCTTCTGGTGTTTCTGGGTCTTCTCCGCCTGGTTCGCCTGGTTCACCTGGATCTGGTGCGCCTTCATCTTTCCATAGAATTTTGATATTCAAATTCTCACTTATAATTATTTCTGTTCCTAAACTTTTTCTTTCTCCATTAACTTCCCAAGCGTATACTACTTTTCCTTCTGGTGCTCTTGTATCCGTATCTCTTAAATCATTTACTGTAATAGATAAGCCTTCAGGCAAGCTTTCTGTACCATTATCGCCGTATCCATTATTAAAATCAATATTTACTGTAAATGTTTTCCCTCCTGGGCCTGGTACTCCTGGATCGTCTGGAAGGTTTAGTTCAGGTCCTGTTTCTGTTGCTTTGTATGGTAGTGATATAAGATCGAATCCATTTTCCTCTCCTTCATAGATATTACGAATTCCTCTATTGCTATATTCTTCTAGACTCAATGATGAAGCAAACTTATAATTTGGATCATCTACACTTATTTTCATATCAAAAGCATAAGTAGCTCCATCTATAAATTTTGGGCCTTTAAATTCTACTGGCTCAGATGGAAATGTGCTTTCATCAAATATATTCCAGCCCTCAAAGCTTGCATCAATTTTAAGATCTGGATACTCTGGAGCTGTAACAGTAATATTGAGTGGCTTTACATCTTCTCCAGCCTTTAACACCTCATCAATATCTGTCTTAATAACGAGCTTATTAATTAATGTCTCTGCAAAGCCTGTCGTTGTCATAAATGATAAGCAAAGGACCATTGCTATCATCATTGAAATTAAATTCCTTCTTTTCATAATTTTACCTCCTTTTGTAAATAATGTGTATCAAAAGCAACCTCGACCGCGGGACAATGAGTCTCCGCGTACGAGATGGTCGAAATTCTCCTCATATTGTTGCAATTACTTTTGAATTAGGCTGCCTTCGTCGACGCTAGCCAATCGACTTCGCCCTTTCGAAATTTCTTGGCGACCATTCTCCTCAGATTGTTGTACCCAATCGTTTTTCCCTGCGGTCGAACGATTGGACAACAAGTTGCGTGAGTCGCTGCATACCAATCGAGCATCGTTATCACTCGCTCTATTGGGCAGGGCTGCAATCGGCCGCTACATTACCGATTAAATTTTTTCCCTTCGAATCTCATCAAATTTTCCTAAGAAATATATTTGTATAAGACATCTTTAAATAATGTGGACGCTACCCCCGTGTTTGAAAAAATTCCTTGCAAAATTCTATTGTTTTTTCTAATCCTATTATATGTCCTAATAAAATGTTTTACATCACCCCAAAGGATGATTTTTTTTTAATCTTGTTCATAGTAGGCAGTAAAATCAAGACCAAAGTCATCAGGATTTTCTGCCTCAGCAGTAAATACTACAACAAAGACATGGTCTGGTGAATACCAGAAAACTTGTTTTATAAGGTCTCCGTTTTCAGAATCCACATCATCAAGTGCTTCATAGTGGGCGCCAGGTAGTCCAATGTATTCTTTGAGCTCTTCGTAAGTCATCCCCAATGTTTCTTCATAATTTTCATCAAAGTAATCAGCTATTTCTTTAAGGTCTTCTTCGCTAATCTCCCATGTATCCCCAGGACTTATAAATGGGTTTCCGTTTGTAACCTCCACCATGCCTGTATCACGTGAAAATTCTACTACCATTTCTTCGTAACTTTCTGATGCATATTCTTCATCATCTTCTTCATATTCTTCATCTTCGTCAAAGTTCTTTGGCATGGCTCCAGCCATTGTTAAACCAAAGTCATCAGGACTGTCCTTGTCAGCAGTAAATATTGTAAAAAAGACCTGGTCTGGTGAATACCAAAAAATGCTTTTTGTAAAGATTCCATTTTCATCTTCATCATCAAAGTCTACAAAGTGGGCACCTGGCATACCAATGTATTCTTCTACTTCTTCGTAGGTCATGCCCTCTAATTTTATTAAATGGTCCTCATCAAAGTATTCAGCTATCTCTGTTAATCTTTCATCGCTAAGCTCTTCGACACCTTCTGGAGTTGTAAATATGTCATCACCGTGAACATCTATCATGCCCTTGGCTTTTGCCTCTTCCTTCTTGTCTTCTTTCTTTTCTGTGTCCGCCTTGCTTTCTACCTTTTCACTTGCCTTGTCTGCCTTTTCGTCTGCAGATTTTTTACCGCAGGCTGCCAATGAGAAAATCATTGCCAATGCTAATAATATTGCTAATCTCTTTTTCATTTTTTTATCCTCCTGTTTTTGTATTTTAAATTTACTTGCTTAACCATAATCCTATTGTAAGCAATTCATGATGATTTTTTTTATTTATTTTTGTCTTTTCCGTGGCCATAAGCTCTCCCCTTTTTTTAATTATCTCTAATCCTTGGGTATGAGCGAGTCAATTATTTTATACATAGTTTCCGAATAACCATACTCATAGATCAGGCTATCCCAATCCAAGAGATCTTCCGCATCTATAACTTCGTCCGGCAAAACCAGGCTGCCGTCTTTTTGGCTAATGCTCGGCGAAAATTCCAAGACGTCGTCCCTGTACCTGATAGTAATCTTTGCATTCGGAGCGATCTCGCTCATATTTTGGCAGATAAAGGTTGGTCCTGCACAAGCAGTTTCATCCATATAAAAATTTTCCACCTCTTCCAATTTTGCCCTTGCTCCGTCGTCAACGATTTCCAATTCTTTTAATGAAACAGATGCGTTCCTGTACTTTGGAACTATCAAATAACATTCTTGACCATTAATAAAAGGTATTTGGCCATCGTCAGTATACATGGATATTAGCATGGGCGGGTCAGAGTAATCCATAAAGATGGCTGACCAAGGTTGAAGTTTTTTCAAAACCTCTTCCAAACTGGGCTCGTTATAGGCGGAGCCCAGATAAATTATAAAGGCCTTGTACCTATCATCGTAAGGATCGATGCCAAGCTTTCTTGCCATCCGCAAGTACTCGGTGGAGATTGGGTCCTTGGCAAAGGTATTTGCCTTGAGCTCCAAAGTCATTGGGCAAGGGACCGTATTTACAATCTCATACTGGGTGAAAATAAATTGTGGCCTGCCAGCTTGGTCAATATAAATTTGATGGTCCAAAGAATCAAAATTATCCCAGAGGTCATTTAAAATCCTGCCAACGTAATTGGTCGGATTATAAATAAAACCGTAATCCTCGACTTCATCGTAGTAGGGGGCAGTCGTCAACTCACAGTCTTCCATGAGTGCGTCTTCGACCATGGTCAAAATCTCGTCCTCATCCACTCCAAAATGCTTCATCAGGTCTACATCATCGATAATGTTGCCGTCTGGCAGAGAAAAATTGAAAGCCCTATAGTATGGAGTTTCTGCACCCAAATAATCGTAAAAACTAACCATGATGCTCAAAAGGTCTTCGTCTTGATAGGTGGAAAAATTGGCGTAAAAACCAATTTCATAAGCCTCGGGCTCATCCTTATAGTCTTCATAGATTTCCATGAGGTCCTCTGCCATCTTATCGATCTCAGCATTTGCCGCCTGGGCATCCGCAGAATCCAATAAAATCCTCGGCAGATGAGCGCCCCTATTAATCCTCTTTGCAATGGCTATGTCCCGGTCGTCAGAAAAGCCCTTCCAAATCTCCCTGTCTTCAACATATGAAGACACAGAACCAAGCTCTCCACCCTCAACATAAGTCAAGTCTTTCTTGTCCTTTGCCTTGGCGGATTTTTTATTGTCAGATTTCTTCTTAGTTTTTTTCTTATCGTCAGATTTTTTGTCGTCAGACTTGGATTCTTCAGATTTTTTGTCTTCCTCATCTTCGACATCTTTTGAATCTTCGGCTATGCTTTCTTTCTTGTCCTTAAGCCCTTTGTCTTCTCCAGGCTTGTCCTTCTTGCAGCTCGTGGCAAAGAGCAATGCCAAGACCAGGATAATAATCAAAAACCTTGTTTTGTTTTTCATAATAAGCCTCCTTTGTTTAAATAATGTATATCAAAAATATCCCTTGGAAAATTCTTTTCTTTTCCTTCTATTTATATTATAAAATTAAATTCCCTTTAATACATCACCCGAAATGGTGAGTTTTGAATTTATTTTTACAAAGCAAAAGCACTCCGGACATCTTGGAGTGCTTTTGCTTTTTAGCTTTTAGCTAAAAGGTGGATTATGAAAAAAATATTTATGGTCTTTTATTTTAGACCGGAATTTATCTTAATCTTCCTTGACTCTGCTGTGCTTTTTCTTGTCCTCAGCTTGATCAAGTTCTTTGTTTAGTCGCTTCTTGCCCTCTAAGGCCTCATCAAAGACGCCTTTTTCTTTGGCTTTTTTGATGCGTTCATTTTGACTTAAGTCAAGCTGGTTGCCCTTTAGCTCTGAAGAGTTTTCCCCTTCTATATATTCTTTGCTTAAACCAGTGAGCCTCTTAATAAATTTATCTTCACAGTGCAAATTACTAATCTCGTGCTTGGTCTCGTCTTCGTAGTGGTGTCTTTCATCTGCGTTTCTATACCTGAGATATATCATGTAGTAGAAGACGAAGCCCGATAGGAGTAGGATCCAGGCAAACTCTTTGTTGTCTTGAATCTTGGTGTCGTCAAAGAATGGCATGGCTGCAAGCATTCTCAAGAAAAATGCTGCGATTCCGCCAAATATTTCTACCAATACTGAGTAGAGGAATAATTTTTTGAAATTGATAGGGACGCTCCCCATGGTTTCCTTGGTCCTGGCGTTAACTGCGACATAGTGGAGGAGGTTTTTATTTTTCTTAGTCTCCATGTAGGAGTAAAGCCATACTGGTAGGTAGGCTGCCTTCCACGAGTCGCCCTTGACTGTATAGGTCTCGTCTTCCCATCTGACGCCTCTGTCGTATTCTTCGATTGTTTTCTTGGCTGCAAGCCTTGCCACGTCAGAACTTTGGGCTTCGACTGTGTCGCGAAGGGCATCTATATTGCTGTCTCTTTTTTCTGAGGTGTAGCCCTTCATGTAGCCTGCATTAAATTTGACACAATTTTCTGTATCAAAAGGCATGATTGCATTTATAATATTGGTCGTCTTGTCCTTGGCCGTATAATTGAGTTTGTCTGAGCTGGCTTCGATTGACAGGTCGTCAATTAAAATATCAAAATCCCTCTCGACTTCGTAGACGTCGGCGTCGTATTTTGTTTGCTTGTCATCGCCAGTGCCAACTTCGTAGGAGGCCCTTTCGATTTGCCCCTCGCCACAGAGGTTCATGTGGGCGTTTACGTCAACCAGCATATATGGCAGGTAGACGCCGCAAATATTTTCTGTGGTAAATTCCCTGGAGAATTGTGGGCTGGCAAAAAATCTTCTGGACTTAACAAATTTGCCGATTTCATCTTGGGCGTCGGCCTTTGTGACCTTAAAGGGCAGGATGACGTCAGGGATTGCCCCGTTTGGAATTATATTGTTGATGGACAGGGTGTTCCTGCACCAGTGGCAACGGGCCTGGGTATTGGTCTTGGTATCGATAACGACCTCTGCCCCACAGGATTCGCACTTAACAGTTACCATATCCTCGTAGGATTGGTCGATGTCGGCCGCCCCTGTGCCCATGGTTGTGCCCTGGAGTGTGCTGATGTCTGCGTCCTCGGGTGCCAAGTCTAATTCAAATTCGTGCCGGCAGAAATTGCATCTGAGCTTGCCGGTCTTGGTATTGGTTTCGATGTCGGTCGCCCCGCACTTGGGGCACTTGACCTGACCATCTTTGAGTCCGCTATTTATGTCTCTGATTTTAATGTCTTCATCTGTAGCCATAAGATCACCCCTATATGCCTAGCAAATCTTTTTTGGCCTTGTCAAATTCCTCTTGGGTAATAACTCCTGCGTCTAAAAGTTTTTTCATCTGGATTAATTTTTCAGTTGGGTCTTGATTTGCGTTTTGATTTGCATTTTGATTTGCGTTTTGATTTTGTCCGCCTCCAAAGTTTGGCTGATAGGAATTTTGTCCGCCCTCTTGTTGGGTGGCTCCCATCATATTGCCAGCTGCGTTCATGCCCATGCCCATAAAGGCCATGTTGGCACCGCCGCCGTTTTCACCAGCCGCTTGCATACCTCTGGCTGCTGCTTGTTGGAAGAAGGAATTGCCACGGTTGCCTGAAAGTGCGTCCGCTTTTTTAACATCGGACATAAGAGCCTTGGTGTCTTCGTCATATTCAATGGCAAGTATGGCTGTCTTTGCAATTTCAAGGCCCCTGGTGGACCTCCATTCGTAACCGTCTTCAACCGCTGCTGACAAGGATTTGGCAAAACCGATTTGGTCGCCTTGGATCTTGGACATGCGGTTGCCCTTGGATGGATCGTTTGTGTAGTTTGAAAATGCAGCTGATAATGATGAAACGACTTCGTTAAATAATTCTTCTGCCGCTTCGTTGTCCATGTCTGCAAAGTCAAAGGCAGGTGCGTTTGCCACCAAGTATTTTTGTGGGACAAAGTTTTTGACAAAGAGTAGTGGGTCGACAATCTTTAGGGTGTAAGTGCCCCTGGTGACTGCGCCGACTTGGGTGCCGAAAAAGGCGTCATCCCAATAAATTTCGCTTTGGGTCCCAAACCTGTTTTTAGGAATTTCCTTGAGGTTTACATAAAAGGCCAATTGTTCAGCACCTGCTTGGCCGCCGAATTTAATCTTGTCCCAGGTGGACTTGATAATGGAGGCTGACAAACCGTCGCCTGCAAAAATGCTTTGTGAATTTGGATCGTCAGACGAGAAAATAAATCCGCCTGGCTCGTTGATAATGCCTGTAATCATCCCGTCTTGCATGGTAATAAGGGCTGTTCCTTCGGGAACCACGATCTTGGACCCGTTTGAAATAATATTGTTGTTTCCCTTGGTGTTTTCGCCGCGGCCGGCGTTTTGTCCTTGGGGCTTGGCTGGGAAAATTCCCAGTGTGCCTGAATCCAGTGAGCCTGGTCCGTAAAAGTCCAACCATTGGTCGGCAAAAGTGCCGCCTAAACCGCCTGTAAATGCTTTAATAAATCCCATAATGTCCTCCTTTTAAATTTTATTTTTTGTCTTTTTATTTTGTTTTTTAATTTAGAACGTCTTATTTTTATTAAGAGCGTTTTTTTATTTTTTGATTGCGTCTTTTTTCTTTTAATTAAGACTGTGATTTTATTTTGTTTTTACTTGCATACTTTTTTAAAAATTATTTGCGTCTCTTTTGTTTTTTAATTAACTGCGAATATTGGCACGAATTTATCGTGAGCGACATCGAGCTTCATAAGCACAGTTTGTTTCTTATTCATAAAGTAATGGCCAAGAAGTTCCGCCAAATTTTTGTCGATTGGATTATCCTTTCTAATGACGACCCAGAAACCCTCGTCCTTGCAGTCGTCTTGGTCCATTTCATATTCACTAACTTCAGATACATAGGCGTCCTTTGTTACCAGTCCTAGGTCTAAGAGTGCTTTTAAAACTTCTTCGCCTGCATTGTCTATGTTGATCTCATCTTGCAAGTATGAGATGGCCTTGTCATTTATATAGACAGCATTCTTTTTGCCGTCCCATTTGACGTCCATGTCAAAGAGTTCTACAATGGCCCTAAGCGGGACCAAGGTCCGCCCATTTCTCGCCGTGGCTGGCACGTCGATTTGGATTGGCCCAGATTTTACATCGTCAGAGTACCAGATGGACGACTCGCCAATGCCAAGGGCAATGCTTATCACGCCTTTTTGAATTGAGACCAGCTTTTCGCTTGGCTCGTAATTTACTTCTGCCCCCATGTTCTCGGCTATGACCCGGATGGGGACCATGACCCTTTGGTTGATGACAATTGGCGCCTGGTCGGTCTTAATAATTTGATCATTTAAGTAGATTTTGATTTGGCCCTTGGCCTCGATTTTTTGTACGCTTGTCAAAATTAGTACAAAGGCCAGTAAAAGCAAAATCGTCTTTTTAAAGTCTTTCATAATATCACCTCTTTTTTTATTTTGAAATATCCGTTTGGAAAAGTGCCAATCGGTCAATTTCTTGGCGACCATAAAGGATCGCCGTTACAATGTTCTTAAAAATTTCCGTATTATATTGGTTTTTACGACGAATGTTCATACCCACAAGGGGCAATCACATTCGCCGAATGTCTGGGATAAACCAGACGGTACATGGCTACAAAAATATCCGTTTGATATTTTTTCTAATCTTATTATATGTCCTAATAAAATCTTTTACATCACCCGAAAGGTTGATATTTATAAAAATTTTTTATTATTTATCTAGTATAATAAAGTGATATATGATATAATGACCTTAAAGACTAGAGTTATTTGCGAGGAAAATTCGATGAAAAACACGAAGTGCAGAAATTTTGCGAATGAGGTGGGCTCGAGTGCCCTCCGTTTCCTCAGACTGTTGTACTCAATCGTTTTTCCCTTCGGTCGAACGATTGAACAACAGGTTGCGTGAGTCGCTGCATACCAATCGAGCGTCGTTATCACTCGCTCTCTTGGGCAGGGCTGCAGTTTGCAAATATTTCGAAACAAGCGTTTTTCGCGAATTTAACCGCAAATTGTATTTTATTGAAAGGAGGCCTCTCATGTATCGCAGGGAAATTATTACTTATACATCTTCGACTATTTGTATTATGCTTGCTTGCGCCCTCCACCTCATGGATGAGCTGAATATTGTCGGCTTTCCGGTAAATGCTCTTGTCTTCTGTTTGTATACGGCCATGATTCTCCTTTGGGAGGCCAATATGGAGTCACGGATTCTTCGGACCGAATCTAAACGCCTCTTTAGGGCAATTACTGCTCTTTTGATTGGCTACATTGGCACCAGGACTTTGAAGTACGAGATCCTCTACAACAATCCAACCGCCGTCGCCTACATCCGCTATTTCTATTATTTTTTCTCCATCAATATTGTTCACCTAGTTTTTCAAACCACTCTTTTGGTGGGCAAGTCTGAGCGCGAATCAATTAGCAAATGGTGGAAGCTTCTTTGGATACCGACAGAAATTTTGGTTCTCTTGGTCCTCACCAACGACTACCACTCCCTGGTCTTTGCAACAGATATTCCCTTATCTGTTGCGACTTACAAGCCGGGTTTTTATATAATTTTAATTTACATTTTAATTTTGGCCATTGGCTGCATTTATTCTACTATTCGCGCATCTAAGCACATGCGGTCGCCCTGGCCAATTATTTTGCCTCTTCTAATCTTGGCAATACTGGCCGCCTACACTTTTTTATACATTTACGAGCCGCCTTTCTTTTATTATTTTAAGGTCGCCTTTAAGAGTGCGGAGTTTAATATACTTGCAATTATCTTTTTCATAGAGTCCCTTGTCTTCACCCGTCTTATCCCATCCAACAGGGGCTACGAGGGTTTTATGAAGCTTTCGTCCCTGCAAATCGGCTTGGCAGATAAAAATGGAAAAATTATTTTGGCATCTGAGGGTGGACCTGATGTAAGTCCCCAGATGATTGATTGGGCCCTGGGCACTCCTCTTTTCATAGACGAGGACACCCTTATGGAAAGCGCCGCTATCCAAGGAGGCAAGGCCTTTTGGTTTGTTGACCTTAGCGATTTTAATGCCCTAAAAAAACACTTGATCGAATTGAACGAGGAAATCCTAAATGAAAACGAAATTCTCAAGGCCAACAACGCCCTCAAGAAAAATATGGTTCAGGTCGAAGAGCAAAGGGAGATTAGAGACCACTTGCAAAGGCAGCTCAAGCCTCAGTTTGACCAGCTTAGAAACATCTTGATGAACCTGCCCGAGGACGAGAATGCCTTTGAAATAAAACTTAAGCACGCCTGCTTTATCGACGCCTATATAAAGAGGTATTCCAATTTGTTTTTGCTGACCAAAAACAAAAAACTTCTGGACTTGTACGAACTCAAGCTGGCCTTTAGCGAATCCCTGGATTATTTATCCTTAAGCAAGGTAAAGACCAGTTTGGATTGGGATATTGCCGGTATGTACAATGCCGGAGTCTCCTTGGCCTTTTATGAAATTTTCCAATACGCCCTAG
The DNA here is from genome assembly GCF_059862345.1 of Ezakiella massiliensis. Lineage (NCBI taxonomy): Bacteria > Bacillati > Bacillota > Tissierellia > Ezakiella > Ezakiella massiliensis. The sequence continues at coordinate 3,296 of NZ_JCBCEO010000007.1, read as the reverse complement.
AGTTTTACATGCCTGGCGTCGATTCTGTATATGTAAGTATGAAAAGAAAAATCAAGGTCCCTGAGCTTAATATTAAAATTACTGGCGCCAGGGCCAAGTCATTCTTGGACGAATACGGCCAAGCTCATGAAAAAATCGGCATTAGGATTAGCGAAAGCATTGGCAGGGACGAGATCAATTTGTCCGCTCGCCTGGAAAGGAGGGACTCATGACTCTCTTAGACCTAAACACCTACCAACTGGCGATTTTATTTATAATTAACACGGGGCTCTTGGTAGTTGCCATCAAGGCTGTGGTAGAGGTGGCCTTTATCAAAAGCCGGTCCAAGTATTTTTTGCAAACGTCATCATATTGGTTTTGAGCATTTTTCCTATACAAGTTTTGGCAGAGTTGGGGAACGGCGACTTCTACTTGGCCAAGGCCTTTGTCGACCTGCCCCTCTACGCATTTATCGCCTACGATATCTTGCTGATTGTACTTGAATTTATTTTTGCAATAAGTTTTGTGAAAATAAATAGACAGACCATAGGCAAAAACTCTGTTAAAAAAAGCATGGACAATCTGCCAGACGGGATTTGCTTTTCAAAGATGGATGGAACGCCCCTTCTCGTCAACAGGATGATGCAAGACATTAGCTTCGCCGTCTTTGGTAAGATGCTGGCAAACGACCTGGTCTGCGCTAAGGACATAAAAAATAACAATATAAAAGAAGGATCTAAGATTTTGCAAAGAGACCCCCTTGTAATCGAGGCCATGGGAAGGACTTGGCAAATAAAAGTGATCCCTCACGAAAATGTGAGGGAGACCCTGGCCTATGATATTACACTGGAGTGGGCCCTCTATCAGCAAATCCAAGAAAAAAATAAACAGATAGAAAAGATGAACGCCAGCCTAAAAGACTACCAAATAAATGTTGGCAAGTACACCCGGCAGAAGGAAATTCTCCAGGCCAAGATTAAAATCCACGACAAGATTGGCCAGTCGCTCATATATTTTAAACGCTATCTGGACATGGATGTAAAGACCAAGGAGGACCGGGACAAGCTCATAAGTCTTTGGATGGAAAGCTTGGTCATGCTGGATGAAAAAAGCGAAGACCCAGATTCAGCAAAGTCCATAAATAAATTTAAAAAACTCATTTCAACTGCCAAGGATATTGGTGTGACAGTAAATGTCGACGGCAAATTGCCGGCTGAAGATGGCGATTTAAACTTGCTGGTAAAGATTGTCCACGAATCACTCAACAACGCCATCCGCCACGGTCAGGCCAAAAATATTTGGATTGACCTTGATGAGGACGACATAAATATCCATTGTAAGATAACAAACGACGGCGTCATTATACATGGGCCCATAGTAGAAAAAGGCGGCTTAAAAAATATCCGCCAAATAATCGAAAGCTGCGGCGGCAAAATGAAAATCCAATCTGATTCCCATTTCATTTTAGACCTGACCTGGCCAAAAGGAGGAAACCATGACTTATAGAATTATGATAGTAGACGACCAATTCGTTTCACGCGAAATGTTTAAATTATATATAAGTCAATGCCCGGACTATGAAGTGGCCTATTGCGTGGACACGGCCATGTTTGCAGACACCTATGTCCTAAACTCCAAAATAGACCTGGTCATAATGGATATACTTATGCAAGACGGATCCAACGGCCTTGAAGCCGCGGAAAAAATCAAAAAATTAAAACCCGACTTAAAGATCATCGCCGTCACCTCTATGCCCGAGATATCCTGGATGGATAAGGCCAGAGAAATCGGCATCGAAAGCTTTTGGTACAAGGAAGTCTCCAAGGAAACAATCCTTGAAATCATAGAAAGGACACTAGCCGGCGAATCCGTTTATCCATCTGAAACTCCAGAAGTGGCTCTTGGCATGGTCAAGTCGACCGAACTCACGCCCAGGGAAATCCAAGTCCTCCGCCTCCTCACCACAGGAGTCGGCAACGACGAAATCGCAGAAACCCTAAACATATCCTTAAATACAGTAAAAACCCACATCCAACATCTACTGGATAAGACGGGCTTTGCAAATAGGACACAGTTGGCGATACAGGCACGGGTCACCGGATTCGTCATCGAAGACGAATAAAGAAATTTGCGGTTAAAATTGCGGCTTTTTGCAGTGTTCGACTTTTTGCTCATTCCGCTGTACACTCTAGTACAGCTCACTCGTCAAAAAGTCTCAAGCTACAAAAATCCATCAATTTTTCCTCGCAAATTTAGTGTATATGTACACCTGCGTCGGCAAAAAATTCGTCCGCTCCAAATCTCATCGAATTTTCCAGCGAAATATATGAATAGATGTAAAGCTGCGTCCTAAAAAAATTATTTCACTTCGAATCTCATCGAAATTTCCTAGCAAATTTAGAGTGATGTAAAAGTAAAACGATTTATAAGAACGTTGTAGGGTCCACTTTATGTGGACCGAAAAGTCTCGCCCGAATATTATCTTACGGATAATATTTATTTTGAACATTAATAATAAAAATAAATAAGAACGTTGTAGAGGTCACATTTATGGTGACCATTCAAAAGCGGGGATTCGATGTCCCCGCTTTTGTCATATATGAATCGAATTTTTCCTGATAGGTGAATCTTACGGCCCTCATCGAAATTCCCACGCAAATCATCTATAAAATAAAATACATCCAACAAAACAAAAATCGGGGGCGTCGAACCACCATTTTTTTATGTCGACCATTCTCCTCAGATTGTTGTAATCAATCGTTTTTCCCTTCGGTCCAACGATTGAACAACAAGTTGCGTAAGTCCTGCATACCAATCGAGCATCGTTATCACTCGCTCTCTTGGGCAGGGCTGCAAGTTGACCCTACACGCGATACGCCACAAAATACAAATGCCATTTATATCAATAACCTTCATATAAATCTCGCTCTGCGGGTAGCGGCCGTGGTTTATCCCGGCCATTTCGGGCCCGATACCGGGTCCACCCCGGTTGAGGGTTCGACCCAACAATATTAATTATCCCACCAAAAAAGCAACCACAATAAAATGGTTGCTTCTTATTTCATATTTATCTTCTGTATCTAATTATACATACAATTTGTTAGATAAAATTGATGAATTTTTGTAGCTTGAGATATTTTGACGAGTGAGCTGTACTAGAGTGTACAGCGGAATGAGCAAAATATCGAACACTGCAAAAAGTCGCAATTTTAGCAACAAATTACTCAACTATTTCTGTAACAACACCTGCTCCTACAGTTCTGCCACCTTCTCTGATAGCGAACTTTAATCCCTTTTCGATTGCGATTGGTGTGATT
>NZ_JCBCEO010000006.1:0-107924 GCF_059862345.1 Ezakiella massiliensis | reverse complement strand
ATATACTAATAGTATAAGTGAAGTTAATAAATAATATATGACAAATCTAGAGGAATATTGCAAAATTTACTTTTAAATAAGGATTTTTATAAGTATAATAAGATAGTATAAAGATTAAGGAAATCATATTCTAAGTTCTTTAATTTCGCATTTACTAAATTTGATTGTAATTATTTTTATTTTGAGGGAGGGGTAATCTATTCTACACAGGGAATTTGCAGAGGAAAATTATTTAGAAGCTATATATATTTTATCTTTGGAAAAAGAGGAAGTAAGAAATATGGATCTTGCTAATTACTTAGAATATAAAAGACCTACTGTTACAAGAATGCTAAAAAAACTTGAAAATAAAGGGCTGATTATTTATGGTGAAGATAAAATAATTCGTTTAACAGAGGAGTCAAAAATATTTTGCGAAAAAATGTATACAAGGCATAAATATTTAACGGACGTATTTATAAGACTTGGAATAGATGAGAAAAAAGCTGAAAACGAATCTTGTCTTATAGAGCATGTTATTTCTGATGAAACTTTTGAAAAATTAAAAAAACATTTTGATTACAATTTATAATAAATAGCATAGATGACTCGCATAATGAGATATCTATGCTATTTTTATCTTTAAAATTATATTTTTAAAAACACCTTAAACCCATTGATAAAAGTTATCAAATGGTATATAATAATTTTGAGTTAGCCGATACTAACAGAAAACAAATAAAAAGGTGAATTTATGTCAAAAAACTTTGAAATACTAAATAAAGAAATTAATGAAAATAATATAATAGCAAATCTTTTTATATTCCCATTTGCAGGTGGCGGGGTGTCTGCCTTTAGAAAATGGAAAGATGAATTTGAAGATATAAAATTACTTGTTGCCCAGTATCCAGGAAGAGAAAACAGGTTTTCTGAAAAGGCTATAAGTGACATTAACATCTTAGTGGATAATTTATTTGAAGATATGAAAGAAAATTTTGATTTTAGAAAACCTTATTATTTATTTGGACACAGTATGGGAACAAAAATAGTCTATGAACTTGCATTAAGAATTAAAAATTCGGATTACATAAATCCAAGAGGAATAATAATATCAGGAGGACGAGCACCATTATATAAAGAACCTCATCCAATTTATCATCTTGATGATGACGGATTTATAGAAGGCTTAAGAAGATATGAAGGAACACCAAAAGAAATTTTAGATAATAAGGATTTAATTTCTATTTTCTTGCCAACACTTAGGGCAGATTTTGTAATAGATGAAGACTATCAAGACACAAAATTTGAGAAATTAGAATCACCTATACTAGGTCTTATGGGAGATAAAGATCAAGAAATGACTTTAGATGAACTTATAAAATGGCAAGATTATACCACAAAAGAATTCACTTATAGATATATAGATGGCAAACATATGTTTGTCAACACATCTCCTGATAGTGTCATTAAAGAGATAAAAGAGTTTATAAAAGTAAATGAAAATTGAAGAATATGAGATAAGAAATACTAAAGATTTTCTTACCTTAGAAGATTTAAAAGATAAATTAGCTAGTAATAATTTAATACTAATTAAGGCTTATACAGATAAATTATTAGAAGAAAAATTACTTCCTTACTTAACTAAAGAGGAGATAATAAAATCAAAGGATTATAAATCAGAAATAGCAAAAATTAATTATCTAGCATCAAGGGCAATACTTAATTTGACCTTAAAAGGTTTACTCGAAAAAGGAATTAATGATTTAAGAGTCAAGAGGGATAAAAACAATAAGCCTTATGTAGAAAACACTCTAGGATTAAAGTTTAACATATCCCATACAGAAGACTTGGTCTTGTTAGCTTTTTCTAAAATAGAAGTAGGAATAGATGTTGAAAAAATAAATTATCAATTTGAGTTTAAGGATATGTTAGAAAATTGTTTTACTAAAGATGAAATTATAAATATAGATAATAACATAATCAGTTTCTATAGATATTGGACTGCAAAAGAAGCCTATCTTAAATGTGATGGTATTGGTCTTGTAAGGAATTTAAAAGAGATTGAAATAATTTCTTTTGGAAATGAATTTATAGAAATTAATGATAGTAAAAGGAATACAATAAGTAGATTACAGCCATTAAATTATTATGGCAAATATGTCGGGGCAATATGCTTGGAGGAAAATTAATGAACATTGAATTAAAAGAAAAATTAGAAAAAATTTATGATGAACAGGTGTGGCCGCATATAACCTTAGGAGAATTTATTGAAGATTGTGCTAACAAATATGGGGATAAAATTGCCTTAGTAGATGGAGATGTTGAACTTTCATATCAAGAATTAAATAGAAAAGCTTGCCATTATGCCAATGGTTTATTGAAAGCTGGATTTAAAAAGGGAGATAGAATTGTTCTTCAACTTCCTAATTGTCATGAATTTGTTATTATCCTTTTTGCCATGTTTAAGATTGGTTTGATTCCAGTATTATCACTTCCAGCTCATAGGAAAAATGAAATAAAGGGAATATTAGAAAAATCAGGGGCAAAAGCATATATAGCTAAGGATAAATATCTTGGCTTTTCATATGTTGATATGATAAGAGAAGTAAAGGAAGAATTAAATATAGATTTTGAAGTTTATATTCTTGGAGATAATCAAGGATATAAAAATTTTTACAATCTTGATGATAAAGATTATTTATCTCAACAAATAGAGATCAATTATAAAGAGATAGGATTATTACTTTTATCAGGAGGCACAACTGGTATACCCAAATTGATACCAAGGAGACATTGCGATTATATCTATGTAGCAAAAGAAACTGCAAAGAGATGTAAAATGGATCAAGACAGTATTTATCTGGCTTCTCTTCCTATTGCTCACAACTTTCCTTTATGTTGCCCAGGTATATTAGGGACATTTTTTATAGGCGGCAAAGTTGTTTTATGCCCAGTAACAAGTCCAGATGAAATCTTGCCTTTAATTGAGGAAGAGGAGGTTACGATAACGGGCTTAGTTCCTGCTATGGCAAATATATGTATAGATTTTATAAAGGAAGATGATTACGACATATCTTCATTAAAGGTTCTTCAAGTTGGAGGATCAGTTTTAGAAGAAAAACTTGCTGAAAAGATAGAAAAAGAATTTGGTTGCAAACTACAACAAATTTTTGGAATAGCTGAAGGTCTGATTATGACAACTTCTTTAGATGATGATAGTAAAACTATATTTACAACTCAAGGGAAGCCTATAAGTGAGTTTGATGAATTGTTAATAGTTGATGAAGATGGAGAAGAGGTCAAAGATGAAGAGTATGGAGAACTTATAGTTAGAGGCTCTTACACAATTTATGGCTATTATAAGCTCCCAGAAGTAAATAAAAGATGTATAGACAAAGATTTATATTTCAAAACTGGAGATAAGGCAAGGAAACTAAAAGATGGGAATTATCAGGTAGTTGGAAGAATTTCAGAAACAATAAATAGGGCTGGAGAAAAAATCACCCCTTCTGAAATTGAAGATATTTTACTATCTAATGAAAATATAGGAGATGTTCAAGTTGTAGGAGTGCCTGATGAACTTTTGGGAGAAAAAATAGGAGTATTCATATTAAAAGATGAGAAGGACGAACTCTCATTAGAAGATATCAGGACATTTCTAGCGAATAAGAATGTAGCGGAATTTAAATTACCAGATTCTATAAAATATATAGATTCATGGCCGCTAACTGCTTTGGGGAAAATTGATAGAAATAAATTAAAAAGAATAGAGTGAAAGGAGCAGAACATGGAATTTGATGCGAGAAAAGAAATTAAACTAATAATTGAAAAATGGTTAAAAGATACCTTGAAGAAATCAGACATAAAAGAAAATGACAATTTAATAGAAAAAGGCTTAAGTTCCATGCAAGTAATGCAACTTTCAGGAATTCTTAAAAAAGAAGGACTTAGAATATCCTTCGCAAAGCTCATTGAGAAGCCTACACTTAATTCATGGTTTGACCTAGTAGCTAATTCAAAAATTATTAAGAAGCATTCAAAAGATAATAAGAAATCAAATGATGGCAAAGATTCATTCAATCTTACAGATGTTCAATATTCTTATTTTATAGGCAGAAGTGATGATCAAACTCTAGGTGGAGTGGGTTGTCATGCCTATATTGAAATAGATGGAAAAGATATAGATTATAAAAGATTGAATGATGCATGGAATATACTTCAATATAGACATCCAATGCTCAGAGCAAGATTCACAGAAGATGGAAAGCAAGAAATATTAGATAAACCTTTTAGTGAAGAAATTGAAGTTTTTGATTTATCTAATTTAGATGATGAAGAAACCAAAATTAGATTAGATGAAATACGAGAAAATTTATCGCATAGAAAATTTAGAGTAGAAATAGGAGAAGTCGCAGGATTAAAACTTACAAATCTATCACATAATAGAAATAAAATTTTCTTTGATTTAGATTTACTTGTTGCCGATGTCATGAGTATGAGTATTCTTTTGAAAGAATTAGGAGAATTGTATTTAGGAAAAGAATTAGACAATCTAAACAATTATACCTTTAAAGACTATATAAATAATCTTGAAGTAGACTCTGAAATTTATAAAAAAGACCAAGAGTTTTGGAAAGAAAAAATAGGCTCATTTGAAATAGAAAGACCTAATTTACCATTAAAGAAAGCTCCTGAACAAATTAAAGAAACGAGATTTACTAGAAGAAAACGAGTTATTGAAAAAGATAAATGGAGCAAAATAAAAGAGCTTGCAGCAAGCTATAAATCTACACCATCAATGGTTTTATTAACTGCATATGCTTTAATTCTAGAAAGATGGACTAACCAAGATAAGTTTTTTATAAACTTACCATTATTTAATAGAGATCTTTCAAACGAAAACTTAAAAGCTATGGTAGCAGACTTTACAAATATCTTATTAGTAGAGCATGAAAGAAAAAATGATATTTCTTTCCTAGAAACTTTGAATAGAATAAGCAAAACCTTTATAGACAATGCTAGTCATTCATCTTATAGTGGAGTACAAGTTCAAAGAGATATATCAAAATCACAGGGTACAAGCCTTAATGTAGCACCTGTAGTTTTTGCGTGCAACATAGATTATCCACTAGAAACTGAAACTTCAAGTAAAGCTTTGGGCAGAATTACATATATGGTATCACAAACCCCAGGAGTATGGTTAGATTTCCAATCTTATATAAAAGATGGAGATTTAGTATTATGCTGGGACAGTGTAGATGAACTTTTCCCTGAAAAAATGTTAGATGACATGTTAAATTCTTTAGAAGAACAACTTTTAAGGCTAACAGAAAAAGAAAATTGGAAAGAGAAATTTGATGTGCTACCAAAAAATCAAAAACAAGCAAGAGAAAAAGAGCTTCAATCAATTCTTCCATTAAACTTTCCTGATGAAAGATTATATGACGGATTTATAAAAAATGTAAAAGAAAATCCAGAAAAAATTGCAATTATAGATTCAGAAACTAAAGAAGAAATATCCTATATGGACTTATATGAAAAATCCTTAAATATAGCAGGATATTTAAAGGAAAATGGAATAAAAAAGGGAGAATATGTGGGCGTTACTCTCCCGAGATCAAGCAAGCAAATTTATGCTATATTTGGAATACTCTTTGCTGGAGCAGCATATATTGCTATCGGAATAAATCAACCTAGTGAAAGGCGAAGTAAAATATACGAACAAATAGGTATAAAGTTTGTAATCAGTGATAATAAAACAATAGAAAATTGCAAACTAGATACAGGAGAAGTTTCTTTAATTGACTTAGACAAAGCTATAGACAAATCCTTAGGTCTTGATAATCCTATAGAAGTAAGTCCTTTTGACTCAGCCTATATAATAATGACATCAGGTACTACAGGAGTGCCAAAGGGTGTTGAGATCATGCACACAAGTGCCATTAATACTATTAATGATTTAAATAAAAAATATTCTATTAATTCAAATGATACGTTACTTATGGTGTCAGCAATAGACTTTGACTTATCAGTATATGATATTTTTGGAATACTTGGCACAGGTGGAACTTTAATAACAACTAATGAAGATAATTATCGTAATCCTGATGAATGGATTAGAATTATTGAAAAATATAAGGTAAGTATATGGGACTCTGTACCTATACTTTTTGACATGCTCGTAACTATGGCAGAGGGTGAAAAGAAAAGCTTGCCACTTAGAATTGTTATGTTATCAGGAGATTGGATAGCAAAAGATCTACCAGGAAGATTTTACAAGTTAAGCGAAAAAGAAAATTCCATTGTTGTAGCTATGGGCGGGGCAACAGAAGCATCTATATGGTCAAATTATTTAAATGTACCAAGGGGAATACCAAAAGACTGGATATCAATTCCATATGGAAGACCACTTAAAAACCAAGTATATAGAGTAGTAGATGAATTAGGTAGAATATGCCCTAATTATGTTAAGGGAGAACTTCTAATTGGTGGAGTTGGTGTTGCTAAATGCTACCATGGAGATGAAGACCTAACTAATAGAAAGTATTTTGAAGAAGATGGACTTAGATGGTATAGAACTGGAGATAATGGAAGATTTTGGAATGATGGTACTATTGAATTTCTCGGAAGAAAAGACACTCAAGTAAAAATTAAAGGTCATAGAATTGAACTTGGGGAGATCGAGAATGCATTAAATTTATTTGATTGTGTTAATAAATCAGTTGCTTTAGTTATTAAAGATGGGAATATAAACAAATTGATAGGTTTTGTTGAGGGCATTGCCGATGAAGAGTTTAATCAGAAATCAGTATCAATACCAGATGGGAATGAAGAAATATCACAAAAATATGCTTATGAATCTTTTATAAATGAATTGGACTCAAGTGTAGATCGAATTATTTTAAATATTATTAAGGAGTGTAAGATATTTGCAGACGGCAATTGTGTAACTTATGAGGAAATCATATCAAAAATAAATCCTGCTGATTCTTTAAAAAATGTAATAAAGTTATGGATTTCTAATTTATGTAAGAAAGAGATTATATTAAAAAGTAGTAAAGATACTTATTGTTTAAATAAATCAAACTATGATAATTTTGAAAAAATCAAGAATATAGGAATTGAAAATAACAACTCTAAATTAAATGAGATACTTCTTTTAATAAATAGCAATCTATTAGGGATAATACAAGGAAAAATAAATCCGATAGAGTTTTTCTACCATGATTATCCTATGTTATCTCCTGTTAATTTGAGCAAAATGCTACCTTGGTATAATAAAGTAATAGAATATATATTAGATTACATGCAAAAGGATATGGATTGCAATCAAAAAAATATTATTTTTGATTATGACTCAAGAGATGATTTGATATCAGAAAGAATAAGTTCGATTTCAAACAATAATATGCACGTTTATTTAGATAAATCCCTTAATAAGTTAAAACAAATATCTGGAGATTTTAGTGCCAAAAGTTTACATGAAAATGACATTGAAAGTTTTCACAGAACAGTGCAGTATGTTTTAGCATTTAATTCAATTCATAGAGATATAAATGTGAAAGAATCATTAAATGAATTAAAAAATCTTTTAGCATATGATGGGAAGATTATAATGGTTGAACCAAAAAAAAGATTAGGAATTCAAGATATAACCACAAGTATTCTTAATAATTTTGCTGGATATGATGATTCTATTATTAGTATTCATGAGTGGAATGATCTTTTTAGTGATTCAGGTCTTAAATGCATTAAACAAGGCTTTATTGGAGAAAGCATGATTTATATATTGGAGCTAAAAAAGTCGAGAGTTGACCCTGAATTTATTAAAGACGAATTAAAAAGAAAAGTACCTATTTATATGGTGCCTGATGATATAGTATTTATTGAAAACATGCCTCAAAATAAAAATGGGAAAATAGATAGAAAACAATTGGAAGAAAAGTATATATATAGAGAAATATCCAGACCGAATTTTAGTGGAAATTTACGACAAAAGGAATTAGAAGAAATCAGAAACTTATGGAATGAGGTCTTTGAAAAACGCATAACAACTGGAACAAATTTCTTTTCTAGTGGTGGTGATTCTTTAATTGCTACAAGATTAGCAACTAAAATAGAAAACAAATACGGCATCAAATTCAGCATAAAAGATGTAATGGAAAATATTACTATAGAAAGTCAGGCAAAAATAGTTAAAGATAGGCTCAAAGGACATAATTTTGTGGATAAAATTAGTGTAATAGAAGATACTCTTAATGGTGAAGAATTTGACTTAACAGAAGTTCAACAAGCCTATTATATTGGAAGAAATGAAGATATGATTTTAGGAGGTGTTTCCACTCATTGCTATTTTGAAATTGAATCTATGAATATAGATGTAGATAAACTAGAACAGGCGTGGAATCATTTAATAGATATTCATCCCATGTTAAGAGCTGTTATAACTGACAATGGTAAGCAGAAAATATTATCAGATGTACCATATTATAAAATAATGACTAGTGTGGATTCGGAGGTTGCAATTCGCAACAGTATGTCGCAGCAAGTCCTTAATATAAATCAATGGCCTGTCTTTGATATAAGAATTAGTCAACATGAAAGCAAGGCGGATATGATTCATATAAGCTTTGACAATATAATTTTGGATGGATGGAGCATGTTCTATGTATTAGAACAGTGGTCTAATATATATAAATATGGAAAAGAAGATTATAAAGCTAGTAATTCAACCTTTAGAAAATATGTTGACTACTCAAATAAATTAAAAAACACACAAAAATATTCTGAGGATAAAGAATATTGGTTAAAACGCGTGGATGGATTTTTAAAAGCACCTATTATAAATAATTATCAAAATAATCCAATTACAAAAGGAACAAAATTTATTAGAAGAGAAGCATATATTGAACCTATTAAGTGGGAAGCAATAAAGGATATTGCAAGTAAAAACAACCTTACAATAACATCGTTATTAATAGGTGTATATGCTGAAGCAATAAGAGAAGTTAGCGAGAATGAAAATTTTACAATAAATGTTACGAGATTCAATAGACCACAAATAGATAAAGAGATAAATGAAATTTTGGGAGATTTTACAACTTTACTTTTACTTGAAATCGATAATGCTAAGTATAAAAAATTATTGGATAGATTTAAAGAGATACAAAAAAGATTAATAAATGATCTAAATCATGAATTATTTTCGGGAATAGAAATGCAAAAGGAGCTAAGAAAAGTTGAAACTGATAAATTAGTATTAATGCCTATAGTATTTACTAGTGGAATAGGGATAAATTCATGGGATGATGATAAAAGTTTAGGAAAAATAGTGTATGGGTTAAGCCAAACTCCACAAGTTTTTTTAGATAATCAAGCGTTGGTTTATAATGATGGATTAAAAATCTATTGGGATAGCATTGATGAAGTTTTAGGTAAGAAAAATCTTGATGTAATGTTTGAAAAGTATGTAAATATTTTAAATGAAATTGCTGATAATTCTTTTGACGAAGAAAGCACAGTGATGAGAACAAGAAAATATAATGATAAGTATTTTTCTGTTAACAACACATCTAAACAAGCTGAAGAGATAGAGAAAATAGGTAATGGTGATTTTGATATAGAGAAAGAAATGAAAGGTATTTGGGAAGAGATACTAAATACTTCTGTGGAGAATAATCACTGTAAGTTTTTTGAAGCAGGAGGAGATTCATTAAAAGCCATTCAACTTCGTAATAAAATTCAAGAAGTATTTTTAGTGGATATAGACTTGCTTGATATATTTAAGAATCCTTCCATCAAAGAATTGAGTGCAATAGTTACTAAGGGAAAAGGAAGTATTGTTGAGGGAAGCTTATGATAAAAAAGGTTATTGTATGTGGTTCTAGGTTTGGGCAATTTTATATTGAAGCACTAAAAGATATGGAAAACATTGAAGTCATTGGACTTTTAGCTAATGGTAGTAATCGTTCTGTTAAGTGTGCAGATCATTACAATTTAAAGATTTTTACTAGTGTTGAGAGTTTGCCAAAGGATATAGATGTTGCCTGTGTTGCCATAGGTTCTTCTGTATTTGGAGGTAATGGTGTAAAAATTGCCAAGGAGCTATTAAAAAAAAGAATAAATGTGTTGTTTGAGCAGCCAATTCATGTAAGGGAAATATCAGAACTCTATAATACTGCTATTTCGCATAATGTTAAAATTAAGATTGGAAATTTATATAACAATTTACCAGCTGTTAGAAATTTTTTACTAAATGTCGATAGAGCTAATATGATAAGCCATGCATCCTATTTAATGGTGGATTTAAATACACAACTATCATATCCCGTATCAGGAATCATAAAACAAATTTTAAAGGATACTACTGTAGTAAATGAGAATTACAAATATATTGAGCAAAAGTCATGTTGCAATATATTGTCGATGAATGTAAACAATGTGGAAGTTTTAGTAAAAGCCTTTAACGAAATTGGAAAGAATAATTTAGATTCAGATATGCGTATGCTTTTTTCTATGGTAGTTGGATATCCTTCGGGAAGATTAGTTTTATCAAGCCCTTTAGGACCAGTTTTTTGGGAACAATCCCCCAATGTACCCGAGATAGATCTTATTCCAAGTTTTCTAGAGGGTGATTATAGAGTGGGATGCAACAAACCTTGGATATCAGTCCTATATCAGGCTGATGAATACAATAAGAGCTATATATATAGAAATATCTGGGTTAAAGCTGTAAAAGATGATTTAAAGAAGTTTATTTTTAATGAGATAAATGAAGAACAATTAAGTGGTATAGAAATTCAACATGATTTAGAAATTGCTGTGTTATGGCAAAAACTAATGGGGAGCTTAGGATATCCTAAAACAAAATTGAATGATACCACTAAATATATTGATCCTTATATTTTTAAGCGTACTGAAATTAATTGCTATAGCGTAAAAGAATCTATTAATGAGTTAAATAAGATTAGTAGAGACACTATGTTTTATTATTTAACTAAACACATATCAGAAAATAGTATTCCTATTTCGATATTATTTAATAAAATAGGGATTATTGAAAAGTATAAGATAATAATGGAAAGATGGATACTTCATCTGGAGTCTTTTAATTATTTAGAAAAAAAAGATGATAGCATTATTATTAAATCGAAAAGAATAGATTGGAATGTTCTAATTGGAAAATGGGATTTACTAGAAAGCAAATGGAACACAAAAGCAATGCCGATGAATGTGTTTCAATATTTTAGGGAAAATGCTAGACTATTAAATGATTTATTAAATAGTAAAGTTAATGCCAATGAAATTTTATTTTCAAAGGGTGGCGATGAAATTGCTAAAGGATTATATTCTAAAACAGCAATAGCGATATACTTGAATGAATTAATAGTTAGTAATATAAAAGAATTGTTAAACGAAAAAAATATAACAATTTTAGAACTGGGAGGAGGAACAGCATCTACTACAGAAAAAATAGTATCTAATATAGAATACGACAAATATATTTTCACGGATATATCTCCTTATTTTATAGAAAAAGCAAAAGATGCATTTAGAGAGTATAAAGGTATAGAATATGGGATTATAAATATAGATGATGATGAATCTTACAAACAAGTCGGCAGCAAAGTTGACTTAATAATAGCTGTAGGGGTATTAAATAACGCTAGAAACATTGAAAATTCATTAATGTATATTAAAAAAATACTAAAAGATGATGGTATTTTAATGATTGTAGAGGCTGTAGATGAATCGCCAGAAATTTTAATATCCCAAGTATTTATGATGACAGAAGCAGATGATATTCGTAATGAAGAAAACATTACCTTTTTGAAAATGAATCAATGGATAGAGATGTTTAAAAAACTAGGATTTGAACTCTTGACATTTGAACCAAAGAATGGAGATTGGTTAGAAGATTTTAATCAAAAGTTATTCATATTAAAAAATAATGGAGGTGAAGATCATGGGAATAGAAAGTAAGTTAATAGAACTATACAGAAATGGGCTTGAGGTATTTGCTAATAAAGAAGAATTAAATTACAGGTCTACCAGTGGAATACCTAAAAAAGAGGATATAGATTTTTTAAAAAAATATAAAAACGAAATTGTTACTATATTAAATAAAGACAGCATTAATTCTTCTTGTGTGTTAGGGGATAATGAAATTCCTCTAACAGAAATTCAAAGTGCATATTTATTAGGTAGAGAGAATCACTTTGAATTAGGTGGGGTTTCAAGTCATGTTTATATGGAAGTAAGGTTGCCATTATTAGAAAAGAGCAGAACAGAGGATGTTTGGAATAATATAATAAAAGAACATGAAGCCTTACGTTCAATATTTACATCAAATAATACACAAAAAATACTAAAAAGAGACTTGTATTACACAGTTGAATTTAATGAAGGTATAGGTATAAATGGAAAAGTAAACTCAACAAGAGAGAGATTGAAGGGGAAAAGATATAAAACTAATATATGGCCGTTATTTGATATAGTTGTAAGTCAAGTGGATAATTACAGCTTACTTCACCTTTCTTTTGATTTTTTGATTTTAGATTGGACTAGTATTTGGATTTTATTGAAAGAATTTGAAAATAATTATTTCAATAATGTAACTATTTCAAATAGTATTTACAATCTCAAAGAGATTAGAATGAGCCAACTTTCTCTAAAGAAAAGCTCAAAATACTTATCAGATAAAGAGTTTTGGGAGAGTAGAATCCCTACGCTCCCAAGTTCACCTATATTACCAATCCAAAACACTACAATTCAAGATAAATTTGAGAGAATGCAGATTAAAGCTGATACTATTAAATGGACTAAAATAAAATCGAATTTAGCGAAATTAGGTTTTACGCAAACATCTTTTTTGATAACAATAATGGCCATTATAATTAACAACTGGAGTTCTAATTCTAAATTTTCTCTTAATTTAACAACCATGAATAGACCAAAAAAATATGATGGGATAGATATTGTAAATGATTTTACAGCAACGAGTCTTTTGGAAGTTGAAGTAAACAATAAGCAACTTTTTTGTGATTTATTAGAAAAGATACAAGAACAGATTATTGATGATTTAAAGCATGAAACATTTACAGGAGTAGAAACTATTCGTGCAATTAGGAAGAATACAGCTAAGAGAAATAGTATATTTCCATTTGTTTTTACGAGTGCATTAGGTGTAAGTTCATCTGATTATAAATACATTCACTTACAAGAGGAAGGGTTAAGTGAAACTCCTCAAGTTTTTATGGATTGTCAAGTTATGGAAATAAATCAAGAATTAATAGTTAACTTTGATTTGAGATCAGGTGTTTTTTCAAAAAAATTATCAAAATCAATAGTAGAAGGTTATTTAAAATTATTAAATTGTTTTTCTGACTCAGTATTTTTTAATGTACCTATATCATATATTTATGAAAAAAATGGATTAGAAAGTAATAAAGCTTTATTTAATGATGATCTATCGAAACAGAAAAATTATCATGGCGACATTGACGATTTTAATAATGTAAAATCAAAAACTCTTAGCTTTTCTGACAAACAAAAAAGTGAAGATGCTTTTAATGTTATGGAAGTTAAAAATATATTAAAAGAAAGAGATGCTTTTTCTAACCAAGTGATGTTAAGAACCTTGATGAAGATTAAAGGGTATATAGATTTTAGTAACCAAAATTCAGATTGCAAATCAGAAGTTATTAATAATTATCATTGGATTATTAATAAATGGGAAGATCATCTGGAAAAATGTGGTTATCTAGAAAAAAAAGGGAATAACTATATTGTCCTTAACGATGGAATGAAATTGCTTAAGCAAAAAATAGATATGGTTCTTTTGAAATCCAGATGGACTCAAAGAATTGGAAATCCGGATGTTTTAGACTATATAGTTAAAATTTCAGAGAATATTATTGATATTCTTAACGGAAAAATAGAACCAATATCCATTCTCTTTCCTCAAGGGGATTTTAGAGTTGTGGAATCCATATATGGTTATAATATTTTTTGCAAATATTATAACGAGATTATAAAGACAGCAATAGATGAAATATTGAATACAAAATCTTATGTAGATAAATGCGTTAAAATTCTTGAATTAGGAGCAGGGACAGGAAACACTACGAAAACTATATTACAAATGTTTAATGAAAAAAGACTACACTACAGATATGATTTCACAGATAGAGCTCTGTCTTTCTTGTCAAATGCAAAGGGTAAGTTTGATGATTATGATAATGTAGAATACAAACAAATAGATATAGACAAAAGCTTTGATGATCAAAATTTAAAAGAAAATGAATATGATATTGTTCTTGCTGTTGGTGTATTAGAAAATGCAGAAAATTTAAGTTTTACAATTTCTAACATAGAAAAAGTTCTAAAAAATGATGGTTGGCTTATAATATTGGAACCAGTCATTGATGAACCTTGGATACTTATGACACAATTGTTTTTTATGAATAAAAGGAGTGAGTCAGAGTCTAAGAATCCAATTTATTTAAACAGGAAAAATTGGATTAATGTGATTAGCAATCATAACGGCAAAGAAATATCAAGCAAAATTTTTTCGTTAGGTGAAAAAAATAAATTTAATTACAATAACATTGAAATTTTTTTCGCGAAAAAAAATATTTTAGGAATGGATAAATTAACTGAAAGTAAAGGGAAAGAGGAGAACAACATCCATTGTGAAGGAGAAAATAATTCTTTGCTTAGAAGTATTTGTGGCTTGGCTAGGAACACATTAAAAAATGATGAGGTTAATATATATAGTGATTTATACGAATGTGGAGCTGACTCGCTTCTTTTGGCACAAATGGCAAATGAGATAAAAGAGCTTTTATATAATGAAGGTAATAATAAAATAGATTATGATATGATTTTCAGGCAGTTGTTGAGTAAACCTAGAATATCAGACCTATTAGAAATAATTATTGATAAACCAGAAATTAAAGAGCAAAGCAAAGATTCAAAAAAAACAGGGAATATTGGGCAAATAACAATTCTTAATGAGGGGCATGAGTTACTAAGAGTAATTTTTCATGCTGGCTTCGGAACAATGAATAGTATGAAATATGTTATTGATAATTTGTTAAAAGACAATAGCTCGAGTATTGCATGCATTACTGTTAAGGATAGTAATTTATATAGCAGTGTAAGTAATGAGGATCTTGTTCCAGCGATAAGTAGAGAGTATTCAGAATTAATCTTTGCTACAGGATACAAAAAAGTACAGTTGATAGGTTATTGTTCGGGAGGTTGTTTAGCTTTAGAAACAGCACATCACTTGATGAAAAAACATATTGCAATAGATGATTTAGTGTTATTAGACAGTTACCCATCTCCTAAAAAGAGAATAGATGAAAAAATTATAGAGCTTATGTTCTTGCCAAATTATAACATAACCCCACACATGGTAATTAAAGACATTGATGATAATGAACTAAACAGTGTGGTGTCAGAAATATATAAAACAATAAAGACTAATAAGGAAATTTCTTTATTAGAATATTTGGGAGAAAAACCAAAACATATAAAATTATTTAATTCATTAAGAGAATTATTTTCTTTAGATTTGGAAGAAAGGATGAAGCTATATGCTAAAACTATTTGGGATGTGACTAATGAAGAAATAGGTTATGAGTTTTTGAAAACGACTTATCAAACTTATATATCAACATTTAACAGCTCAAATTATGAGCCATTTCCTTACATTGGGAGAGTAAGATATTTATCAGCGAAAGAAAACTTTGATTTAGTACAAATGGAGAAACAAAATGTTATAAACTATTGGAAAAAGTTTTGCTTAGGACAATTTAGTATACATGAGATTCCAGGGGATCATGTTTCTTGTGTTGAAAATAAGGATAATGCAAAATATGTGTCTAATCTTATTATTAATAATCAGATTTAGTATTATAATACAATAATTATTAGAAATTATTACACAAATAACTTCTCTTAATATGTTTATTTTCTGTTTTAATTACACATAGGTCTAGATTCAAGTAGTTTAATTGGTGAAGTTGATAGATATCTTAAGATAAGGAGGTGGGAGATTTAAATTGAGAAAAAAGAGTTGAACTCAACAAAAGTAAATAATTTTTTAAATAACTGTGTATTGAAATAAATTTATTTCAGTCAGAAATTGATGTTATAGTTCTATATATAAAAAAATCAAAAAATCTTGGCTGTTTTAGAGAATAATTGAGTTATCGTCATAAATATTAATGAACCTGATTATGTGGATTTAGGATTAAGAACAAGAAATATTACAATGTGTAAAGAAAACAAAAATAAAATTGCAGTTGGGAAAAATTTTATAAGCATAGAAAACTATTTTTTTCTCATTATAAAGATAAATAAATTCTAAATATAAAAAATTGTGTAATTCCAAAAAATCATACAATTGCAATAATTGGCAATAATGACTCAGGGAAAACCACTTTTTCAAGGTGTCTATGCGGTTTAGAAAGAAAGTTTAATGGAAAAACTGTGATTGATGGGAAAACACATACAAATAAAGAAATGCTTAAAAAATCATTTTTGGTAATGCAAGATGTTAATCATCAATTATTTACGGAGAGCGTAAATGAGGAGATACGAATCTCAACTGATAAAATTGATGATAATAAGATAAATGAAATATTGGATAAATTTAATTTAAAGAGTAAATTTGATTCCCATCCTATGACTTTATCAGGAGGAGAAAAACAAAGACTTGCTATAATTACCGCATTAGTCTCTAAAAGGGAAATTTTAATTTTTGATGAGCCTACTTCTGGACTTGATAGGGACAATATGCTTGAGTTTTCAGATTTTGTAAAGGAACTTTCAGATGATATAACTAAAATTATTGTAACTCATGATTATGAGTTGATTTTAGAAATTTGTGATTATGTTATACATCTGGAAGATGGAAAAATTAAAGACTCCTATTTTTTAAACGATAAGGGAAATGAGAAATTAAAGGATTATTTTTGTGATAATCAAATATAAAAGGCTAAAAAAGTATAATTTAATATTATTTATAATCTATTAAAAATAAAGTAGGTTTAGTGACATGGTGCAACAATATAAAAGTATTGATAAATAGAATAGGATGGTGGATCTGTTGAATAATAAATGGATAAAAACAATTTTTGAATTTGCGTCGAATTGCAAAGATAAGTTAATTTTGTCAGTAATCATGGCAATTATTGGTGTATTTTGTAGTATCATACCTTACTGGGCAGTGTACAGGCTAATGATAACTTTTATGGAGCAAAAGGCAAGTGTAGAATATGTCGTATGTTATGGAGCTATTGCAATCATCTCCTATGTTGTAAGATATATTTGTCATGGAATATCAACATCATTATCACATATATCTGCTTATACAATTTTAAGAAATATTCGAGAAAAATTAGGTGAAAAACTACTTAATATTTCTATGGGAAATGCGTCAAAAAAGACAATTGGAGAGTATAAGTCGATTATTGTCGATAAGGTTGAAACAATTGAAATGCCTCTTGCCCATATCATACCAGAATGTATATCTGCCTTATTTTTATCAGTGTCTATAGCAATTTTCATGTTATTCATAAGCTGGGAAATGACACTGGCAATGCTTCTTACGGTTCCTTTTGCCCTAATCGCATATAAAAAACTTATGGGAAATTTCAATGAACTCTATGAGGCTCAGATGAAGTCAAATAAATACATGAATTCTACAATAGTAGAGTACATTGGTGGTATTGAAGTAATAAAAACCTTTAACCAAGATAGCCAATCATATCAGAAATATATGGATGCTGTAAACGGATATAAGGAGCATACCTTAAATTGGTTTAAATCAACATGGAATGTTATGAATTTTGCAAGTTCTGTGTTGCCATCAACATTTCTAGGGACATTACCAGTAGGAATGATTTTATATTTAAAGGGCTCATTAACTCCAGCTGATTTTTGTATATGCTTAATGCTGTCACTGGGGATAGTTAGTCCTCTTACACAGTTTACAAACTATGTAAATCTGTTAAAAAGTATAGAATATGCAATAAAGGACATAAATGAAATTTTACAAATACCTAATCTTATTTCAACGGATAGAGAAGTAGCTGTTGACACAATGAACATAAAATTCAAGGATGTATCTTTTTCTTATGATGATGAGAATACGGTCTTAGAAAATATAAACTTAGATATAGCTGAGAATTCTTTTACAGCCATAGTTGGACCATCTGGATCAGGTAAATCCACTATCGTTAAACTTATTTCAAGATACTGGGATATAGATGAAGGAGAAATAACAATAGGTGGAAAAAACATTAAAAATATACCTTTGAAACAGCTTAATGATTTTATTGGCTATGTTTCACAAGATAATTTCTTATTCAATGAAAGTATCATGGAAAACATACGAATGGGAAATTCTAATGCAAGTGATGAAGAGGTAATTGAGGTGTCAAAAATCTGTGCTTGTCATGATTTTATTATGGAACTTGAAGATGGATACAACTCAAATGTAGGAAGCCTTGGAAGTAAACTCTCAGGCGGACAAAGACAGAGACTTTCTATAGCCCGAATGATGTTGAAGAATTCACCTATAATCTTACTTGATGAAGCTACAGCCTTTATAGATCCAGACAATGAAGAAAAAATACAAGAAGCAATTAAGCTTTTAACAAAAAACAAAACCTTGATAGTAGTAGCACATCGATTGTCTACTGTAAAAGATGCAAATAAAATAGTTGTCTTAAACAACAAGAAGATATTAGATGTAGGAAGTCATGACGAACTACTTGAAAGATCTAGCCTATATAAAGAGATGTGGTTATCCCATATAGGAGCAAAAACAAAGTCTACGGTATCTAATATAGGAGGAGAAAGATATGTTTAAAACTACAAGTAGAATTTTAAAATGGGCTAAAAAATATAATAAAAGAATGAAAAAAGGCTTCATCTATTCCTTTTTAAACTCTGTTTTTATTTCTATGCCTATCATGTTATCTGTATATGTATTTAACCTTATTCTTGAAAACTATTTTGGCGAAGGAAATTATGGAAACAAAGAAATAATTACAGTTACAATACTAATGATTATATTTGTACTGGGAAGATATGCTAGTTCTTATCTTAAAGCTGTAAATCAAGAAAGCATAGGCTATGAAGTAACCGCTGACCAAAGAATCCAAATCGGTGATGTACTAAAAAGGGTAGCACTTGGATTTTTTCAAGAAAACAACCCTGGAGAACTTACTAGTGCTGTAACTACTGATTTATCTTTCTTTGAAAACTATGCTATGAAGATGATAGATATTGTCATTAATGGCTATATAATGGCAGCTGTCATGATACTTAGTATTTCCTTTTTATCTTGGAAATTGGGAATAATTGCTGTTTTGGGGGTATTGACTTCATATCTATTCCTAGCAATGCTTGGTAGATTTTCAGAAAAAAACTCTATTCCTTACCATAAGGCTCAAAATGATTTGGTGGAAGCCACAATGGAGCTTGTGATGGGACTTCCAATAGTTAGGGCCTTTAACAAAGATAATGCCAGTCTTAAAAACTTCAATGAGGCTATTTTAAATAGCAAACAGACAAATATTAAAATTGAAAGCCAGTACACACCCTTCAACTGCTTACATTTATTTTCGTTAAAATTAGCATCAATTTTAATTGTGATACTTGCTGGAATTATGACTATAAAGGCTCAAATAGAAATGCCTATTATGATTGCAGTGTTCATATTTTCCTTTATTATGTTTTCTTCGGTAGAGAATGTAAACTCGGCAACCCATGTTTTAGAGGTTCTGGATAAAACATTAGATAATTTGGACAAAATGAAGAGTGCAGATTTTTTAGATGAAAATGGAAAAGATTTGCCCTTAAAAAATCATAATATTATCTTTGATAGAGTAAGTTTTTCATACGATAAGACACCTATTATAAAAGATGTTTCCTTTAAAATTCCAGAAAAAACAATAACAGCTATAGTCGGACCGTCAGGTTCAGGTAAAACAACAATATGTAATCTTATTTCGCGTTTTTATGATGTAAAGGAAGGTAGTATAAAGATTGGAGATGTAGATATAAGGGATTTAAGTTTGTCCAGTTTACTGTCTAATATAAGTACAGTATTTCAAAAAGTATATCTATTTAATGATACAATCGAAAATAATATAAAATTTGGAAAGCCTACTGCCAGCAAAGAAGAAGTAATTAATGCAGCAAAAAAAGCTCAGTGCCATGACTTTATTATGAAATTACCAAATGGCTATAAGACAATTGTTGGTGAAGGCGGTGGAGCCCTATCAGGAGGAGAAAAACAGAGAATATCTATAGCAAGAGCCATGCTAAAGAATGCCCCTATAATAATCCTAGATGAAGCAACATCTAGCATAGATCCAGAAAATGAATATTTAATACAAAGAGCCATATCTAATTTAAGTGAAGGTAAAACAGTAATTATCATTGCCCATAGAATTGTAACAATAGAGGAAGCAGACCAAATACTTGTATTGGATGATGGGGAAATTGTTCAAAGAGGAAAACACAGAGATTTAATAGAAGAAGGGGGACTATATAGAAGTTTTATGAGAATCAGGGGTAAAGTAGAAAATTGGAAAATATAATAAGGAGATAAAATAAATGCTAAAATTGAGTCACATATCATGTAGGGGTTGATAATTTACAAGAGGCTTCAAAAAAAATCACCGAAATGGGATTTAAAATCGAGTGGGGTTCTAAAAATATTAATAAATCAAATAACTTTTTTATTTGGTTAGATGATGGACATTTTTTAGAAATATTTACCATTAAGAAAAGATATTTATCGGGAGGATTAGGTTTATTGTTTTTATATGGTAGATACCCAGCAAAAAAATGGTGGTATTGGTATAAGGCGAAAAACTCATGGTGCGATTTTGCATTGGAAGATTTCGATTTGAAGAATACATCAATTGAACATGGAAAATGGAAAACACTTGTTAATATTGAAAAAACAAAGCAAGAAGTTAAGAACAAAGGGTTTAAAGTTTCTAAAAAGACAATGCATTGGAGTAGAAAGAACTATAAAGAGCAACAAGCGTATTTTAGTTTTTTTGTATTTCAAAATATTAGATTACCTTTTATTGTTTCTAGATATGAGCCAAATCAAAAACTATTATGTGTGAATCATATAAATGGATCATATAGATTAGGGTACGTACGTATAGATGCATCATATAAGGACTATCAAGAAATGAATACTATTACGAAAAATGATAATGGAATTATAATTGAGAAAGGAGATAAAACATGTATAAAGGAGATAGGGATAATTGGATTGAATAAAGAATTAAGGTTTTGTGAAATGGTGTTTAAACCAGTGGTCAAATAAACAAATAATTATTAAAAATTAACTTACTAACAATATATTGATGATTATAGGTTTACTATTATAGAGTTTAATAAATGCTAAAATGGAAGTATTAGTAAAAATGATAAATAAATTAATAGAAGAACGAAAAAAATTAGAATGGGTTGATTTAACTCACAGTTTTGATGAAAATAGCCATAGATGGAAAGGGTTTAAACCCCTAAAAAAAATAATATTGGATTTTAATGAGTATCCAGTAAAAGCACATGAATATACTTTCCTTGGTCAATATGGCACTCATATTGATGTACCAGCTCATGTAGATCCTGATGGTATGACGCTAGATAAAATAGAATTAAAAAGAATTGTGAAGGAGTAATTTGGGATTACAAATGAAATTATGTTAAAACATGTAAACAATTGCATTTCAGATTATATTGGATTGCAAAAAGAACATGAAAAAAGATTAAAAACATATGCGAAAATTATATATCAAGAGAGGAGGTTCGATCATGATTTTATTTTTAAAACATTTAACGTTCATGAAAAGACATTAAAAAGTTTTAATGTAAATCTATCTCCGTATATTGGAGAGGTAGAAGTCATATTAAATGAAAAATATATGATTGACCATGATATTGCTTATGATCAAATAATTAAAAAGTGGAAGGAGATATGTTTTGGGATACTTAAAAGCAATGAGATTAAAGTGAATTTAGGCTATTGCGAAGAAGAAATAGATAGTATACTTTTAAAATCAATGATATAGGAGGAGAATAGAAATGGATAATAAGTTGAAGGGAAAAGATTTAATAACAATAGGAATCTATACAGCCATATATTTTGTAATCAATTTTGCCTTTATGGTGGCAGGAATGATACCAGTTATGTGGATATTAATGTCTGCATTAATTGCACTTTTTACAGGAATACCATATATGATGATATGTAATAAAGTTAAAAAGCCAGGGGCTATTTTAATAATGGGTACTATTACTGTTTTGATTTACTATGCGACTGGTCAATTTACAACAGTTATTCTTACAACTTTTGTAATAGGTTGTATACTTGCAGAAATTATAAGAAAAGTTACTAATTATAAGAGTTTTTTAGGAAACACTTTGTCATTTGCCTTTTTTTCTATTGGTATGATAGGTTCTCCACTACCTATTTGGTTATTTAAAGAATCATTTTTTGCACATATAGCAGAGGTGGGGATGTCACAGGACTATATAAATACCTTAGAAAAATTTACTTCACCTGTGGTACTGATAGGAGTCTTTGTTTTGACTCTAATATGTGCAGTACTAGGTTCTTTGTTTGCAAGGAGGATAATGAAAAAATATTTTAAAAAAGCGGGTATTATGTAAAATGAATAAAGATAAATTAAATTTAGACCCAAGAGCAGGGATTTTCCTGCTCTTTATTTTGAACTTTACAATATTTAACGTATCAAAAACTTCTGCATTGTTTCTTTTATTGCTTTGGAGTTGTATATATGCTGTATACAATGGATTTTACAAGATATCAATAAAATTTGTTATTGCATACTTGCTGTTTTATGGGATAGAGTTTTTTGTCTTACCAAAGTTACCAAGTTTAATTGCTGTGTCTTTTGCTATTTTGCTAATGTATGTTTTAAAAATGTTATCAGTAGCATTATTTGGTTATACTTTTGTTAAAACAACAAGTTTATATGAGTTGATTAGTGCCCTTAGAAAAATGCATTTTCCAGAAAGTATTATAACAGGCTTATCAATAACGCTTAGATATTTTCCAGCCTTGAAAGAGGACTATGCTAAAACACGTGATACTATGAAGTTAAAAAAGATGTCGACCATAGATAAATTAAATGGATTAATTATTACCACTATTATGAGAGCTACATTAAATATAGAGGAATTATCACAAGCTGCAACGGTAAGAGGTATAGACAATCCTGTAAAAAGAAATTCAATAATTGAATTACATTTTAAAAGAAGAGATTTGCTTGTATGTGTCATATCTTTTGCTTTCTATGCTTTGGTTTATTTTAGATATTAAGAGGAGGTAAAGATATGATTGAATTAAAAGATGTTTCTTATTCTTATTCAGAAGAGGAACAGATAGTAAAAAATCTAAATCTTAAGATACAAGATGGTGAATGTATTTTGTTATGTGGAAGAAGTGGATGTGGAAAAACAACAATAGGCAGAATTATAAACAATTTAATCCCACGTTTTTTTGAAAACGGACGTATGAAGGGGGAGGTTTATATTGATGATAAAAACACCAATCAATTTGAAATGTATGAATTATCCAGACTAATTGGAACAGTTTTTCAAAATCCCAAAGCACAATTTTTTCATACAAATTCAGATGCAGAAATCGTTTTTGGTTTGGAAAATAGTGGAATGGAATCTGAGGAAATTATAAAAAGTTATAAAAAAGCTGTAGATGAATTGAATATACAAAATTTGACAAACAAAAATATGTTCTTAATGTCAGGTGGAGAAAAGCAGATCATTGCCTTTGCATCTATTTATGCTATGAACCCTAAAGTTTATGTTTTGGACGAGCCTACTGCAAATATTGACAAGACAACAATTCTAAAAATCAGAGAAATCATAGAGAAGTTAAAAAAAGAAGGACATACTATAATTATTTGTGAGCATAGATTGTATTTTTTAAAGGATTTAGTAGATAGAGTATTATATGTAGATAAAGGAGTTATTAAACAATCTTTTTCTGGAAAAGATTTTTTTAAGTTAGATGACATAAAAAGAATATCAATGGGCCTTAGATGCTTAGAAGAACCAACTTTAAAAATTGAAACTAAGCAAAACATATCAAACAATTCTTTAAAGATTGAAAATGTATCTTGTAATTATGGTGAAAAAAAAATATTTGAGAACTTAAAGCTAGGAGTAAATGAAGGAGAAATACTAGGAATTATAGGAAAAAACGGTGTAGGAAAAACTACTCTAATTAGGTGTATTGCAGGCCTGCACAAACAATCAGAAGGTCAAATCTCACTAGATGGGAAGGTGCTAAATAGTAAAGAAAGACAGAAATTATCTGCAATGGTTATGCAAGATGTAAATTATCAATTGTTTACAAATAGTCTAGTTGAAGAATGTCATTTAGGAAATAATTGTAGTGATAGTCAGATTGAAGAAGTTTTAAAGGAATTAGGATTAATTGAACTTAAAGAACTGCATCCTATGGTACTTTCAGGAGGACAAAAACAAAGGTTAGTAATTGGAAATGCAGTGTTATCAGATAAACAAATATTTATTTTTGATGAACCAACATCAGGACTAGATTACGAAGGAATGAAAGTAGTATCTAAGGAACTTAAAAAATTAAGTAAAAAGGGTTACTATATTTTTATAGTATCTCATGACA
Source organism: Ezakiella massiliensis (assembly GCF_059862345.1). Lineage (NCBI taxonomy): Bacteria > Bacillati > Bacillota > Tissierellia > Ezakiella > Ezakiella massiliensis. Next base: position 83,209 of record NZ_JCBCEO010000006.1, on the reverse strand, counting down.
TAGAGTTTATAAACGCTACTTGTGATAGAGTTTATGAATTTTAAAATTTAACAGGGAGAATATATTAAGCACTGTAAAGTATTTATTATACATGGAATTGTGATGATAGGAAAATAGGTAAATAATTGCACTAGAAATTTAAAAGAATACTAGGTAAAAACATATAAAATTTGTAAATATGAATAATGTATTAAGGTATTGACAAATAAAAATGGGGACATAGACAGATATAGAGAGGTTAAAAAGAATGTATAAAGTAGGTATTTTAGGATGTAGTGGGAATATTGGTTCAATTGTTCTAGAAGAAACTTCTAAAACTGAAGATAATTATATTTATGCAGCAACTAGAAACAAAAGAAATATTATTAAGAAAAACAATATACAGCACAAGATTTTTGATATTGAAAATAAAGATAAACTAAATGATTTTATTTCTAAATGTCAAGTTGTAATAAATTGCACTGGTATAAAAAATGCAAACATTATTAATGTTTGCATGGAAAACAATGTAAATTATGTGGATCCATCATTTTTTGATCTAAGTGAAACTGTAGAATTACCTAAAACAAAACAAAATAATTGTATAATTTATTCAGCGGGATGCAATCCTGGATTAACAGAGGTTTTCATTAAGTACATTGATACAGAATATAGTCCTCATAAATTGGAAATCATTTTTTCTGGTAGTGGAAGTATGTCGAAATCAGCAATAGAGGAGTTATTAGATATTTCAAATGAATATAAAAGTTCGTTCCGTTCTTTTGTAAGAGGTAATAGTATTGAGAAAATGGAAACTTGGGAAATAAAAAGGAAGCTGAATCATTTATCTGGAGATGTTATTTGTATACCAGTAATTAACCAAAGCTTTTTCAAATGTATTAATAGCACTGATATAAAAACAGCATATTTTTATAATACATTTAAAAGTGAAAAAATCATTTTAAAACTAATTGAAGCAAAAAGCATTATTGAAAAGGATGAGAAAATCTATAGGAATTATATTTCTGAATTAATAGGCTTATTTGAAGAAGAAAGTGTAGGCTATAATTCGTCATTTACTAATTACTATTGTATTTTTTCAAATGGGTTAAATTATAAAAAAAGAATAACTTTAGAATCAAAACTGGACTGGAATAAGCTTACAGCTGTTGTTATAACAGAAGTTATAAATTTGTTGAAACATAATAAAAATTTAAAACATGGGATAGGCGAAGTTTGGGAAATGTTTGATGCTTATGAGATAATAAAAGTTTTTTTGCGTAATGGGTATATTAAAATATCTAACATCCGTATTTGATGTCAGATATTATGAAATTATATTGTATTTAAGAGATTTGGAGAAAAAATATGGGTTATTTAATTTATGGTTTCGTTATTTTTATTACTATGTATTTTGCTATGTTTTTTCTAGTAATTAGCATAATGCATAGAAAAATATTTAATAAAAGAATAGACTATGTAAATAGTGGGGGACTTTTTTCTGAGGTCAATCAAAAATCAGTATTTTTTGATAACTCCGATAAAAAAAATGATTCTTTTTTTAGATTTGGGATATTTTTTTACCCAAAGAGCCCAAAGAATATTAATGAAAACAACCATTTAATAATATTAGTATGTGGATATGAGGAATCATATTTAGATTTTAAATCAGAGATATTTTTCTGGATAGAAAATGGATATACTGTATTCTGTTATGACATCAAAGGAACTGGGAAAAGCACAGGCAAATTAATTGGTGGATTTACTCAGTTTTTAGAGGATTCCTTATTAGCTATTGAGTATATTGAAAAGAATGAAAAATTCAATAAAGTATCTTTAATAGGTCATAGTATGGGTGGATTTGCAGTAGCAACTTCATTAAAGTTTAAGAAGAACTTTATAGACAATAGTGTAGTCATCTCAGGATTTGATTATCCATCCGAATTTGTAAGAAAGAGTATAGCAAGTAACTTTCATATAATTTTTACTTGGCCTATAGAAATTACCATAAAAATCATTGAATTTCTTAAATTTGGTAAGCTATCTTTTAATAAGTCAATTAAAAGTATTAATAATTTCAATAAACCTGTTTTAATAATTCAATCTATTGATGATATGGTTGTAAAGATTAGTAATTCAATTTATGAAAAAAAGGAAAAGATTACTAACAAAAATGTTGAATACATCTTACTCAAAAATAGTGGTCACAATCCTACAAAAAATATTACTGGTGGTTTAAATATAGATTTAATGAATAAAATTAATGAGTTTATTTCAAATAATTAACTAAGCAATTAATAAATAATATTTTTTTGTTTTTTTATAAATTGAGTTTAGAACTATATTTAGTATAAAGATGGAGGAGATTAACTTTAAAACAAACATTTTTAAAGGATACTTTACATGATGAGGCTATTATCTATATTAGAGAAATTTAGAACGGATATTAGGGTGTTTGTTATTCTGATTGAAAAATTTAAAATGATGAAAAAACCGCTACATAGAGGACTCGATTTATTAAAATACCGTAGTCCTCTATTATAATTAATCTTATTTAGCCATATTAACTATACTTTTCACTTCTCGTGGATAAACTCCTTTGAACCTTTTATAAAGTTTACTAAATCGGCTAGGCGAAGTATAACCTACTGTTTTTGCAATATATCTAATTTCAAGATCTGTATTTAACAAAAGTTGTTCAGCTATATTCATTCTTTTTCTTTGGGTGAATTCTGTAATACTCAAGTTGTTTTTTTTCTTAAATGAAGCAGAATTAATGCAAATATATCTACTTTTAGTGATATATTTGAAAGGGATGGAGGTAGATATATCAATGAAGAAAACTATAAATAAAACCACGATAAGAATACCTATCTATTTTAATATCATGTTTATGTTAACTTTTTAGGTTTAACAGAAAACAGTTTTTAGTTTTAAAACTCCTATTTTTCAGAGGACTCGACATGCCTAAATGCCGTAGTCCTCCTTTTTTATTTTCAAAAAAGAATTTGAAAAAGAAAAGGAGGACAAGATGTCTAAAGAAAAATATATTTATGTAGATGGAAAGAAAATATATGTAAGCGATGAAATTTATAGAGAATATAAGAAACTAAAGAATCGTGAAGAGTATCTATCAAGACTAGATAGAAAGTATAGAGATCTTTATTTTACAAGCGAAAATGATGCTATAGAAAATATAGTAGATAAAAGTGTAAATGTAGAAAAGATAATTGAGACTAAGCTTAGAATAGGGGATCTATATAAGGCACTTGATAACTTAAATGAGGAAGAAAGAAAGATAATCGATGCTTTATATTTTGAAGAAAAAACAATCCGAGATCTAGCAAAAGAAAAAGATGTATCTTCCAAAAAAATTTTCACATCAAGAAATAAAATATTACAAAAACTAAAAAAACTACTCGATGGAGAAGATTAGGGAATTACTAAGGATCTTCTTGTTTTATGGGAAATTAAAAAATAATTCAAAAAAATGGAAACAAGAGGCATAAAAATTAAGGTTTATATATAGAGGGACTTTTATACCTCGTTATATATAGATTTTGAACCTTGACAACTGAATAGACCAAGACAAGACGTTAACTGTTAATTGAGCAATTTACAACTTACGCCAAGATAAACCTGCTAAGATAATTGGTTTAAATGAATACCTACATTTGTGGAGGATATAAGGTTTGGAGCGATAAATAAGTTTGTATAAAAAGAGGGTGGCAACTTTTGTGCGATGATATTAACAGGGATAATGATACTTCTACAGTTGAAGCCGGCTCATCTTGAAAAGGGGCGGAGGTGAAATTCCTATGTTGCAGCCAATGCACTTGTCAATGTCAAAAAACTTAAAAATATTGAAGATAAGGAGAAGATATTATGTGTGATGAACATAATATAAATACGGAAATGAAAACAGATAAAAAAGATAAACAGATAATAAATCAAATTGATGGTTGGAATATAGAAGTTAAATTTAATGAAAATGGATTTAGCTTAGAAAATTTAGTAGAGGAATACATCAAAGAAAAATTTTCTGTCTATTAGGGGCTGACAAAAAATATAAGGAGCGTTATAATATTTTTGTGGAAGCCTAACCTTGGTTTGATTTATTGTATGTAAATTGAACTAAAGGAGGCTTTTTTATGTTTAAAAACAATTTGCCAAAAGAAAATTTGGCAGTTATGTATTTAAGATTATCAAAAGAAGATGGCGAAAAAACAGAAAGTAACTCTATATCCAATCAAAGAGAAATTATAAACTCTTATGCAAGAAAAAATCAAATTACAATGGTCAAAGAGTATGTGGATGATGGGTATTCAGGTGCAAATTTTGATCGTCCCAATTTTAAAGAAATGATAAAGGATGCCTATGATAAGAAATTTGATACGATAATTGTAAAAGACCTGTCAAGATTTGGAAGAGATTATATAGAAGCCGGAAAGTTTATACAAAGAATTTTTCCGGAAAACGGGATAAGATTTATATCCGTTAATGACAATTATGATAGTAAAAGTGCGTATATGAATGACACACATCTAATACTGCCTATAAAAAATTTTATAAACGACAGCTATTGCCGAGATATTTCCAATAAGGTAAAAAGCTCTCAAAAGATAAAAAGAGAAAAAGGCGACTTTATCAGTGCTTTTGCACCTTATGGATATAAAAAGTCTGAGGAGAATAAAAACAAGTTAGTGATTGATAAAGAGATATCAGATATTATCAAAAAAATATTTGATATGAAACTCTTGGGATATTCCTCAAAGGCAATTGCAGATGAACTAAATCATTTAGGAGTTTTAACTCCAAGAAAATATAAAGAAAGTCAAGGATTTAAGTGTAATGGATTTCAAAATACAAAAGGTGGAAATTGGTCAGCAAAGACAGTAAATAGAATTATAGAAAATGAAGTATATATTGGTAATACATTGCAGGGAAAGAGTGTTACTTTAAGTTATAAAAATAAAAAGCAGATAGAAAAAGAGAAAGAAGAATGGATAAGAGTAGAAAATACCCATGAATCAATTATAAGTAAAGAAGTTTTTACTATTGCAAATACTATGTTAAAAAGAGATTTGAATAATTCTCGTGGAAAGGACAAAATTGATATTTTTACAGGAATGCTTTTTTGTAAAGAATGTGGAAGTTCTTTGATTAGAAGGACTGTAAAGTATAAAAAAAGAGAAGAGATATTCTATATCTGTTCAAAGTACAACAAGGAAAAATCTTGCACAAGACACAGCATAAAAGAAGAAACCTTGATAAAAGCAGTATCTAAAATAATGAAGTCCTACATTGAATTTAATGAAAATCTATATTCTAAAGTTCAGCGTATAGATATAAATAAAAATTTGAAAGACAATCAAATTCCTATACTAAAACGAGAAAAAGCAATGACAGAAGAACTCTTATCTTCCCTATACCTTGACCTAAAAGAAGATGTTATTAGTAAAGAAGAATATCAACTTTTTAGAAAAAACTATATAGAGAAACTGACTAAATTAGATGAAAGTATCGAGTATAGATTGAAAAAACAGGAATATACTAAGGAGAAGATTGACAAAAATAAGAGTTGGATCATCGACATTAACAAGTATAAAAATTTATCGGAAATAGATAGATTGTCTGTTGTGATGCTCATTGATAAAATTTTTATTTCTGAAGATAAAACGATAGATGTTAGGTTTAATCATACCGAAGAATTGTCTTTACTTGAAGAAATGACAAAAATAGATAAGTCTGACATTAAAGCCAACACTATAAAAAAGAAAAGTATCGATAAAAGCAGGAAGTCAAAAACTATACCCACTGTTATGAATAAAAGTCTTGTAACTGCTGAAAGTGAGGTATGTTATGGCTAGAACAAAAAATAGGCATATATCACAATCAGAAACAGAAGTTGTAAAAGTGATTGAAAAAATATACATTGCCGGTATTTATGCTAGATTATCACAGGAAAGAAAGGAAGCTTACAGGGATAAAAGTAATTCACTTGAAATGCAGGAAGAACTTTGCATAAAAGCTGCAAACGAAAAAGATATAAAGATTTTAAGAGTATACAAGGACTATGAATATTCTGGAACAAATTTTAAAAGACCTGCATTTATTGAAATGATGGAAGATATCCGAACAGGTAGGATAAATTGTATCATAGTAAAAGATATGTCAAGGTTTGGTAGAGAGTATTTAGAAATCGCAAACTATATCGAAAAAGTATTTCCATTTTTGGGAGTTCGATTTATTTCCGTAAATGATAATCTGGATACCAAAGACGGTATAAAATCAGATCAGAGTTATGAAATAGCAATAAAAAATATCTTCAATGATTTATACGCAAAAGATATTTCAAAGAAAATAAAAGCCTCCAAAGAAATAAAAATGAAACAAGGGTCTTTTATAGGAGCGATGGCTCCGTATGGCTATAAGGTTGATAAAATTGATGGAAAAAGAGTTCTGGTGATGGACGAAAAGGCAGCAGATGTAGTAAGACTTATCTTTTATATGGCAAGTCAAGGTAAATCCAATATGCAAATAGCAAGAGAATTGACTAAAACATATACGACACCTGATGAATACAAGAGAACAGGTAAAATTTTTAAGGATAAAGAAGATACAAAACAATGGGATATTTCTTATATATCAAAAATGCTTTCTGATGAAGTATATATTGGGAATTTGATTCAAAGAGTATACTCAAATAGACATGATCCAAGTAGGAAAAGTAAGTTTCGTGATAAAGAAGAGTGGATTATAACAGAGAATACCCACAAAGGGTTAATAGACAAAACTACATTTGAAAATATCAGAGAGATAAAGGAGAAAAAACAAAACTATCTACCTTACCATTCACTGAAAAACATAATAAAAGACGGAAAAGAAAATGTTGGAGTAAAAATTCAAAGAGATTATAAAAAAGAAGGAAAGTATGACGACCTCATACAATGCAGTGTTTGTGGTAGAAATTTGAAAAAACAATATGGACCACGAGGACTGAAATATCATGATGAGATTTGCTATTGCTATTATTGTAAAGGTGGAGACAGATTAAAATTAGAAAAATCTCATGTCAGAATATATGAAACAGACCTAGACAAAATTTTAGTAGATACCTTTAAAAGACTGTTTTCAAGCTTTTATAAAAAGGATAAAAGATTACAACTAAAAATATATTTAGAAAATATAAGTGCTGAAAAGATAAATCAAGTTTCTATAAAAACAGATGTAAATAATAAAAAGATTGCTTCTCTTAGGATCAATCTACAAGAACAATATGAAAACTATGTTAAAGGAGAGGTTCTTTTAAGTGATTTTAAAATAGAAAGTAAAAAAATAAATAATCAAATAAAAACCTTAAAAAATGAATTAAAAGTTTTTGATGAAAGAATAAGAAGTATAAAAAAGAAAAAAAGAGAAATTATAGAATTTATAGATGTACTATTTTGCTGCTTGGATGCTAAAAGCATAGAAGTTGATAAAGAATTGGTCGATACATTAATTAGCCATATAGAAATATCAGAGTATAAGCAGGTTACCATATATTTTAAGTTTAAACTTGATAAAGATGTGGGAAAGCAGTTGGAGGTAGAGCATGAATAAGATAGCTATATATTTAAGACTTTCTGAAGAAGATTATCACAAAGTAGATGAAAGTGTAAGTATAGTAAATCAAAGAGATTATATAAAAAGCTACATTGAAAATGAAACATCTTTAAAAAGTTGTGAAATAGAAGAATATGTAGATGATGGATATTCTGCTACTAATACAAATAGACCTTCCTTTTTAAGGCTTATTGAGGATATAAAGAGTGGTAAAGTGGGAACTATAATTGTAAAAGATATGTCTAGGTTTTCAAGAGATTATATTTTGCTTGGGGATTACTTAAGCAATATATTACCATTTCTAAAAATACGATTTATTGCTATTAATGACAACTATGATTCTTTAAAAGAACAAGGTAATGGCTTAGATACAGATACACAGTTTAAGACATTGTATTATGATTTGTTCAGTAAGGAATTATCTGAAAAGGTAAGAAGTTCTATTAGGCAAATTAAATCGCAGGGGAAAAATATAAATTGGGCAGCACCTTTTGGATATATTAAAGATCCTAAAGATAAACATAGTATCATCATTGATGAAAAAACAGCTTTTATAGTTAAAGAAGCTTTTGATTTATTGCTAAAAGGATATTCCTGTATTCAAGTAGCTAATATATTTAATGAAAAAGGTTATATTACACGCTCTGAACGAAAAGAAGAACTGAAACTTTCTGATTATACTGGAAACTTAATTACTGGAAGTGAGGTAAAGAAAAGAGTTTGGACAAACGCAGCTATCTCACAGATTACAAGGAACGAACTATATACAGGAGATTATGTATATAATAAATTCAAAGAAACAAAAATAGGTGGAAGAAAAAGAATTTTACTTCCTGAAGAGGAGTGGAAAATACTTTCAAATACCCATGAAGCGATTATTTCAAGAGAAGTATTTGATGAGGTAAAGAAAATAAAAGAAAAAAGAAGTTTTGGAGGATATACAGGAAATAAAAATCGTTCTATTTTTTCTGATAAGATTTTTTGTAAAGAATGTGGTAGACATATGAGTTTTCGCAGTGATATTAGACAAAAGAAAAATTCAGATAAAATACACAAGTATAAAAGTTATTATTGTAATTTATGTAAAGCTGAGAAAACACCAAACAATATCAAAGAGAAAGATATTATTGAACTTATAAAACCCAAATTAAAAGATTTTAAGATTCAAAATACATTAAATGAAGAGAAAGTTATAGAACACAAGAATGTAAAAGAAGAGATTTTAAAGGAAATATCCATATTAAACAGTAATTTACAAATCATCTATGAAAACTATAAAAAGAAAAATATTTCAAAAGAGGCGTATCTAAAGGAAAAATCTCTTATACAAGATAAAAAGATATTATTGGAGAGTAAGTTGGAAGAATTGAAGTCAGAGGAGATTGATTTAAGGAAAGAAACGGATATTACAGTCTTAGACGAAGAAAGTTTATTGAAGGCTTATGTAGACAATAAAATTGATAAAATAATTGTATCAAGAAGTGGAGAAATAGAAATTATGGAGAAGTATTAGTTTGTATAGTTGAAGCTGTAACAAAATATAAACGAAAATTTCTATATCATAAAATGACTACTATGTCAATAGTGGAGATACTATTTATTTGCTAAATGTGGTATAATACAAATATGAGCGAGGATAAATTTATTAAAATTTAGAATAGCGGTGGTGAAAATTTATGGTGAAGAAAAAATTTTATGCAGTAAAGGTAGGTAAGACACCAGGGATATATGGCACTTGGAGTGAAACGGAGGAACAGGTTAAAGGATTTCCGGGAGCTGTGTATAAATCTTTTTCTACTGAGGAAGATGCAATAAGATATATATCTTGTGAAGATATAAAAGAAATTAAAAGTGTATCTGATGAAACGTCTGCAATAAATAAAAAAATAGAACAGGAAATAAAGAACTTACGAGATAGAGAAGTAATTGCTTTTGTAGATGGCAGCCATTCTTTAGATGCAGATGGAAAAGAAAAATACAGTTTTGGTGTCCTTCTTTTAACCAATGAATCAGAAGACAGTCTATATAAGGCTTTTATAGATACAACTTATATGGATTCAAGAAATATTGCAGGTGAAATTGAAGGTGTTAAACAAGCTATTTTATGGGCTATTGAAAGCAATAAACAAAGAATAAAAATTTTTTATGATTATGAAGGCATTGAAAAGTGGGCAACGAAAGAATGGAAATCTAAAGTCAAGATTTCACAGGAATATAGTAAATTCTTTGATGAGAAGTCAAAGTTGATAAATATAGAATTTGAGCATGTAAAAGCTCATAGCGGAATTGTGTATAATGAAAAAGCGGATGAATTAGCAAAAAAAGCTCTCTTGTCGCAAGGGTATAAAACATATAATGATGGATCTATCTATTTTATAGGTTTTCAAAAGCAAGATTGGCTTAATATGGTAGAATCACTCAATAATGAAATCAATGAAGAAGATATTAAAGATAAAATTAAGGTAGAAGAATCTAGTCCAAAAGATTACTTAGATAAATTGTTACTTGTGTTTGACGGTCAACGAGTGATTATTAACTGCTACAAAGGTAATAAATCTTACGTTCAAGGGAAACAGAGTTTGCTGTTTCAGAAAATTATTTCATTGGCGATTGAAAACTTACCAACAGATAGTGCTGTTATAGAAGTCCTAAATACGTATCATGCTTTAACAGTAGAGAAGCCGGAGGTTGAAAATGCTTTTTCTACGTTATTGCCTAATTTTCCAATTGATGATAAAGATACAAAACTTAGAAATACTTTATTATCCGCAGTATTTAATACACTAATAACAGGCTATATGCCGGATTATACTTGTCTGGTTACACCCCTTTTTAGAGCGATGGAATTTTATTTGCATAGAATTTTACATGATAAATTGGGTAAGAATACAACTAGAACAGGAAAAGATGGCAAATTTAAAGGGAATAATTTTGCTTTCTTTGATGAAAATGAAACAACAGGAAATTTTGAATATAATTCATCTGCTGTAGGCTTAAGTTCTAATCAAATAGATTATCTTAATCAGTTATATAGTAGCTATAACAAAATGAGACATCCATATTCACATTGGTCAGAAAATTCAATGGATACTCATGTTATAACGGATATAAAAACAGCTCATGAATTAATTTTGGAAGGCTTGCAATTTATAAATAAATATTATATGATATTTTAGTTACTTTTTTGTATAAATGATTTAAGAGGAAGGAGGAGATATTGTAATGAAACCATATTTAATAAATAGTTTAAAAAAGGATGGATTTGATGCTATAATAACATTGTTGGATTACCAAACTCAAATATCAAGATGTTTAAAATCCATTAGAATGTCTCCGAACGAAACAAGAAAACTTTTGATAGATACTATATTATGTTCAGGAATGAATGAGTATCGTTTTATTGAAACTACTTTAAATGAAGATGGAACAATTAATTTAAATCATTATAACTATGTTAATGTGGACAATGATGTACTAGAAAAAGCAAATGAGATTCTAAAATATCAACCCGCTTTTTTAAGAAATTCTGTATTGCCGGAATCACAAATAAAAAAAATAGCACAGAGTTAAATATACTGTATACCATATGACGCATCAAAGCACTTAAAGAAATTTAGGTGCTTTTTTAATATCAATTACTTGACATTGTAGGGTAAGACTACGTTAATGAAATGTATATCTGATATTATCCCATATGATGGGACTGTAAAATGGCAGTCTCATCATATGGGAAAAACTTCTTATATACCAGATGTACCTATGTTTTACCCGTACATGACTGGATTAGAATTTTTATATTTTTGTTTTCAAGTTTCTAAAAAATCGAAAAAAATGTGTCCTGAAGACATTTTATATAAAATAGGTCTTTCGAAAGATGATGGAAATAAATTAATTTCAAATTATTCTAGAGGTATGAAACAAAAATTAGCTATAGGTTTATCTCTTATTTCAGAAACTGATTTGATGTTATTAGACGAACCGACATCAGCACTAGATCCATTAGCTAAAATTGAATTATTAAAGCTTATAAAGAAACAAAAAGGAAATTTTTCAACTCTTATAAGTAGCCATGATGTTGATTCTATAATGGATATCGTTGACTATATATCTTTTATAGATGGAGGAAAAATTATATATATGGATACATCAAGTAATTTCAATAAGCTTTGTGAAGGGAGTCTTGAAATTCATTTAATGAAAAATATTGAAAAAAAGGAAATAATAAATATATTTTCAGAGTTTTTAGATGGAAAGAATATTGAAGTAAAAGATTCTACTTTAACAATAAATAAAAATTTAAATGAAGAGGAACTAATCCATTTGCAAAATTTATTATATAATAAGCAAGTACATTTTTATAGCTTTGATAAGAAAAAAAGCATTAGTAACTTTATAGAAAAAGTGAAAGGTACAGAAAATGTACTCCCCAATAAATCCAGACAAGAAATCAAGAGGATATTTTAATGAAAAAAGAGTGGATTGAAATTAATAGAGAGAATAAATTATTAATATTGATGCTATCTTTTATAAGTATCTCAGTTTTTTCTATTTTATTGACTAGATATACTCCAGAAATAATGAAATCTTTATTTCCTGAAAATATGGGCGAAGCAAAGGATATTCTTGACCAATATACCAAAAATATATCGGCAAAAAACTATATAGATCAATTTAGTAAGTATATTTCACAATTAGGATTTTTGATAACTGCCATTATATTTAGTGATTATATTGTTAAAGAAGTTTCAGAAGGTAGAATTTATAATTTGCTATCGTTAGGTATTCAAAGAAAGAAAATTTTATTAACTAAAAGCTTAATAATGAATATAGTTTGTATTTTATGCATGATAACATCTCTAATAATCTTAAGGTTAGGACTATTGTTTTATGATGTCTATATATCAATCAATTTATATGTTTTAGTTAGCTTAGTATTGATATTGAAATATCTGTTATTAATAAATATAATGACACTAATTTCTACACTAGTAAAAAATACATGGGTTAATCTAATTATAAGTCTTTCCATATATGCCATATTGAGCGTCGGAAGATACTTACCTGTATTTAAATTCTTTACCCCATTTTTCTATATATATAATTTTGCGATCACAGGATCTCTATACAGCAGTATCATTGCCTTATTAACGACAACATTTTTTATAATTATAATTTATATATTTGCAATTAGAATATTTAATAAAAAAGAAATGTAAAAAAATTAGACCGTAGTTAAAAGCTGCGGTCTTTTTGCGTACATATACTTATTTTAAAAATCTAGATTTTTTAGGATATGATAACTTCCACTCTTCAAATTCTTCGTCTGTTATCTCATCGTTGTAGTGCTTTTTTCTCATCTCATTCCACTCTATAAGAAAATTATTGAAGTCTACATCATTTGATAAAAGTCCAGTAATTTCTCCATAATCTGCCAACGGTCTAAACTTCATGTCTTTTTCATAATCAAATATTATATGCATTATTTCAAAAATAGAATTAGGTTCATGATTAATTAATGCTGATATATCACAATCAAGTGCTTCAGATATTTTTTGTAATTGTTCTTTACTTGGGGATCTATTTCCAAGCTCGTAATTTCTTATAGCAGCATCTGTCAAACCAGACTTAATGGCAAGTTCTTTTTGAGTTAAGTTTCTCATAAGTCTTAACTTTTTTAATTTTTCTCCAGAAATCAAACTAACTCCTCCTTATTTCTCAATAACTATAAATATTTTATCACAAAACGAACAAAAGCTCAACAAAATTGTTCTGTTACAAATATCTGCAAACATCTGAATATTTTAGAAAAAAATAAATAGAAAAAACTTGACAGAACAAATACGAACTGTTATTATATATACATACCGTTCGATATTGAACGGAAATTGTAAGACATACAAATTAATGCTCGCCTTTTTGAGGATGTAGAACCTTACAAACTATAAAAGGAAGACATTATGAAAGGTATTTTTATGAATGCAAAAGATGTACAAGAATTTCTTGATGTAAGTAGGACAACAGCATATCAGATAATAAACGATATGAATCAAGACTTACTTAAATTAGGCTATCGTGTACAAAGAGGAAAGGTAAATAGAGAATACTTTATGGAAAAGTATTGCTATAAACCAACAAATGCAAAGGAGGTTTAAAGTGCCAGCATACAGAGATGAAAGTGGAAATAAAACTTGGTATTGCAGGTTTTATTATACCAACTGGAAAGGAGAAAAATTAACTAAGAAAAAACGCGGATTTTTAACAAAAAAAGAAGCATTAAAATGGGAACAAGAATTTTTAAATCAACATTCTGAATCAATTGAGATGAGCTTTAGGGAGTTTTTTGAACTTTACAAGAGGGATAGAAAACCAAGAATAAGAGAAAATACTTGGAGGACAAAAGAAGCAATTGTAAATCAAAAAATACTTCCCTATATTGGTGATTTAATGCTTAATGAGATAAGTAATGTAACTATCATTCAATGGCAAAATGAGCTTATGAAGATTAAGGATAAGAATGGGAAAAACTACTCTCCTACTTATTTGAGAACTATTCATGCCCAGTTATCCAGTATCTTAAATCATGCTTGTAGGTACTACAATTTAAAAACTAATGTTGCTCGTGATGTTGGTTCTATGGGAGAAAAAGAAGCTGATGAAATGCTATTTTGGACTCAAGATGAATATGAAAGATTTATAGAAGCTATTAAAGATAAACCTGAATCATTCTATGCTTTTGAACTTTTGTATTGGTGTGGCCTTAGAATGGGAGAATTATTAGCCTTAACAAAAGAGAAATTTGATTTTGAAAGGCATACATTAAAAATTGATGAATCTTTACAAAGGATTGATGGAAAAAATGTAATAACAGCACCTAAGACTAAAAAAAGCGTCAGGACAATAGTTATGCCTGAGTTTTTAACTGATGAAATCAAAGAATATATAGACAGTTTTTATAAGTTAAAACCAAAAGACTTAATATTTAATTTCTCTAAGAGCTATCTACACCATGAAATGGATAGGGAATCTAAGAAATCTCAAGTAAAAAGAATTAGAATACATGATTTAAGGCATTCTCATGTTTCTCTCTTGATTGAACTTGGATTTTCTGCAACTGCAATAGCTGATAGGGTTGGACATGAATCGATTGATATCACTTATAGGTATGCTCATCTTTTCCCTAGTAAGCAAAAAGAAATGGCTCTGTCTTTAACACAAGTAAGAAATAATAAGGCAAATAACTGGAAAGATTTATTAGAAGAGGATGATAAAGATGTTTAGAAGACATTCATTAGATGAAATTTCTAAAAAAACGAGAAATAAAGACAAAAATAGAAAAAGAAATCGAATTTTAAACTTTAGAGTATCTGAAGAAGAATATGATCTAATAAACAAAAAGATTGAAATCAGTGGACTTAAAAAACAAGATTATTTTCTACAAATGCTATTAAATCACGAAGTTAAGTTAGTAAGTGATTATAGACTTTCTGATAATATAGCCAAGGAAATATTTCAACTAGCAAAAGCTATTAAAAAGTTTGGCAAACTCAATGACGATGAAACTGATATTTTAATCTATATTTTAGAAATATATGAAGAAATCAAAAAAGAAAAAAGCCCCTACTACAAAGAGTAAAGGCATGCACTCCTGTGAGAAGTGTTCTCTAGACAAGTTCATTTTACCACAGGAGTCTTATTTATACCAGACAGGAGGATAAAATGGAGAATAAATATAAAACAATAAAGAGATTAGATGGTTGTAAAAAGAAGAGGAGTAAGGCTTATGACAGATATTAAATTAAAATTCCCAGAAATAGATCAGACTTACGCCTTTTTAGACTTACAAACTACAGATAAGGGGACGGTTAGACAAATTACTGGGAATATTGTAACAGCTATTTTAAATCCCAAATATTGTCAAAATCAAAAAATAATTGAGGGACAAATATTCTTTGATAAATTTACCAATGAAATAAAATTCCAGGGGAAAATTATCGGAGAAAGAAATATAAAGGAAAATCAAATACGACTTTGGGATGATTCTTTAAACAATAGACTGGGCTTAGAGATAGAAAAACATTTTGGAATTAATTATAACGCCAATAAAATGTGGGAAGCTATTCGTTTTGTAGCTCACCAATATGAAGTGAGTCCGCCAAAGCAATATCTTCAAAATTTAAAATGGAATGGAGATAAAAATGCCATTAGAAAACTTTTACCAAAGTATTTGGGAGCAGATGATACAGAGCTTAACAATTGGATAATGCAACATATGATATTGGGCATGATAAAAAGAATTTTCAATCCAGGAGCTAAGTTTGATGAGATGATTGTTTTAGTTGGTGGACAAGGTATAGGCAAATCGACTTTTGCAAGATACTTGTCCATAACAGATGATTGGTTTTGCACAATTGAAAACATTCAAGGCAAGGATGCCGTCATGAACCTTATGGGTAAAACTGTCGTTGAAATCGAAGAATTTGTTGCTTTAAGAAATGCAAAATCGGCTAATGAAGCTAAATCTTTTTTATCAAAATTAAGTGATAGGATAAGAATACCCTACGAAAAATATGCAACAGATGTGCCTAGAACTTGTATCTTCATAGGGACATTAAACGAAAGAACTTTTCTTAATGATCATACTGGAGAAAGAAGATATTTGCCTGTGGAATGCAACCCAAATAAAAGAGTAAGGACTATATATCCAGATAAAAATAATAAGGAAAAACTCTCGGATAAAGAATATATATCTCTTATAAGAGATGATTTTAACCAGGCTCTAGCCTTTGGATATGAAATCTTTAAAAACAAGACTCACGCATGGACTATACCAAAAAATCTTTTAAAAGACTTGTATAAGGAACAAGAAAAATTCAAATATCTAAACCCAGATGTGGAAGACATTAGATATTTCTTAGAAGAATATAAGCCAAAAAGTGCAGATCCAAATATAACTTGTTTCAAAGAACTAACCATGCAAGGCTACCAAATAAAATCAAAATCCTTTTCAGAAATTATGGATAATTATTTTCAAGAATGGATTCCAGTTAGGTCATCAAAGACCAAGAGAATATCACCAAGTGGAGTCTCAATTCCAGTAAAACTATATTATGAAAAGAAAATAGAAAACGAAACTGACTTTATAGAAGCTGACAAGAATTTATTGCCAGAAGAATGGCAAAAAGAAAATCAATTAGAAATAGATACAGCAAATCAAGTAAAGATACAAATGTAACTTTGTAACCTGTAACCTATTGTTATAAATCTTCTTAAATTAGGATTACATAAATTAATGGCTTGATAATAAGGAGTTGTCACAGACTCTTAAAACAAGCTCGCCTAATTTTGGAAGTTTTTATTTTGTGAGTTACAGTTACACTTATTAATTCCTATTTGAAAAAATATTAAAAAATAGATTAAAAACTCGTTAGTAGTAGCAAGCACAGTAAGTGAGTACCCACTTACGAAAAAATCAAAAAATCAATAGTTTTTAAGGCTATATAATTTTATGATTTTTTCCTTGTTAGGGAGAACCCTAAGACCCCAAAAGATAAGTTAAAAGGAGAAATATATGGATAATAGAAAAAGAAATAATCAACTAAAAATATATTTAACAGATGAAGAAAAAGAAATTTTTGAAAAGAAAATGAAACTTGCAAACTTCAAAACAATGTCCCACTTTCTTAGAAAATGTGTATTAGAAAAAGAAATTTATATTGTAGACCTAGAACCATTTAGAGATCTCCAATGGCTACTTTCAAATGCAACAAATAATATAAACCAAATTGCAAAAGCTACTAATACAACTGGTGTTATTTACAAGAATGAAATCGAATCAATGAATAAACAGATAGAAAAATTATCAAGAGAGATATGGCAGATCCATTCTCTACTTCTAAATAAATCAAAAGAAAGTTCTGGCAATTAGTATGGCAATTACAAAAATACATCCTATAAAATCAACCCTAAATTTGGCAATAGATTATATTACTAATAGTGAAAAAACTGATGAAAAAATCTTGTTATCTTAATTCAAATGTCATCTATCTACTGCACATATTCAATTTATGAAAACAGGAGAAGACAATGATAGTAATAGTTCAGTTTTGTATGCGATTCTAATACGATTTTTTATTATAGGGAAGTTTGGGGCTATAAAAAAGGCTATGAGTTTAATGCTCACAGCCTTTTTCTTATATACTCTTGAACGTATTATCTGAGTTTTCATTTATTGTTTTAAGACCACTTTTTATTGCAAGTAAGACACCTGCAATTATAAAGACAAATACTATTAATATAGGAGTATAATTCATATTTATTAGCAGTTCTTTTATTCCAAAGCCTAATTCATAGTTACTCCTATAGGCTCTTAACACAATGCCTATAGCAAACATAAAGATATATGCTAAGAAAATATTTTTAAATAATATTTTTACTTCAGAAAATACCATCTTTTCAACCTGTTTTTCTGTCATTCCAGTAGTTGATAGAAGTTTAAAATCATTGGCTCTTGCTTTAAGGTTGCCTTTAAAACTATTATAGGCATTGGAAAGAGCGATGGTTATAAGAATTATTTGTATGCCAAGATTTAAAAGTTTTTCATTTCTCGTTTGTTCTTTATTCATAGCAGCTTTTATAATTTCTGTAGAAGTGCCATGATCTGATTTTGGAACATAGGTCGAAATCACCTTTTCGGCATTTTCAAATACTTTTTCTTTATTTTTATCGGCTTTGATTTTTACAAAATAATAATATACAGGATTAGCTTCATCTATTCCGTACTCATCTATAAAATTTCTTAGACTACTTTCACTTGTGTAAATAGCTATTTCATTTGACTTATATGCCTCTAATCCATAAGGCATCTCTTCTATAGATTCGTCAATTCTTATTTTCATAGCCTTTGCCTTTTCATTATATTTTAAAGTAATATTTCCAGATTCCTTATCAGAAATTTTTATATAATCTCTAAAGGTATAAGGCGTACTATTATCTTTAGATACTTTGTTCACTAAAACATAAGTCGCATTTGTAATATTATTTACTTCTAAAAGGTTTTTAAAATCTTTTTCTGTTAGTGCATAGATACTAGCATAAAGTTTATCACTGGATTTTTTACCACTATCTAGAGATTTTTTTAAATCTTTAGAAATAAAGTCCTCATTTTCACCAGTATAAAATTTTGTATCTACTCTTTGATAGATGTGTAATTGTTCTATACCTTTAACTTTTTCCATATCATTCACAAAATTTTTATTCAAAAAATCGTCAGTATAAATACTAGAGTTAAAATTGTAAGGACTTTTATATGAATTATATTTTTCATTCAAAGTTCTATATGACTGGCTAACTAAAACTGTGGTAAGTACAAAGGCTGATAGAGCCATTGAAATTACAATAATTCGATAGGTTGAACGATAGGACCTATAATAATCTTTTGCTAAAGTCTTTTCTATAGGTCCATTTATTTTTGACTTACCAAACTTAATATTTTTTTCTGTAATACCATTTAATCCCTCAATAACCTTTATCTTTGAGCTTTTCTTTGCAGGAATCAATGCTGAAAAATAAACCATTAATAAGGATAACAGAATAATTATTAAAATAGATCCAATACTTGGTATTACTAAATTAAAGTCTGGAGATTTTAGACTTTCGCCTAAAATATTTGACATTTTTTTGTAAGAGATAGAATTGTTAAACCACAACAAATATAGGAGTAGATTTGCAAAAGCCCAAGATAAGACTGTCCCTAAAGCTATTGGCAAGATTGAAAGTTTAGATGCCTTCTTTCGAATCATTTGTCTAACTTGCTTTTTAGTCATCCCAGTACTTTTTAAAAGAGCAATTTCTTTTAAATCTCTATTATTCCATACATTAAAAGCACCATATATAATAAAGGCAAAAAGTACGCAGAGAAAGAAAGCCATCCCATATTTTTCTATAGCTAAATTGATTACGCTTTTAGGTGGAATAATTCCTTTGGGATAAACCATACTATGCTCTAAAATATCTTTGTTGTAAAAAACTCTTCCAATATCTAAGGCTTTTTTCTCATCAATATTCATTTCAGACAAAATTTTTCGAGTCTTTGTATAGGTGTCCCTTATGCTTTTATACCAAATCTGCGCTTCTATTTCACCATTGTTTTCAAATAGATAATCCTTTTTATTGCTATCTGCTAAACCTATAAGCATAGTATCTTCAAAAGAATATCCATAATCATCGTAAACACCAACTATGGTATATGTCTTTTTATTTTCAATTATCTCAGAACCTAAATCATACTCCTTATTTTTTAATAAAAATCTCTCTGGCACTAAAAGTTCATTTGAATTTTCCGGTTTTCTACCATTTTTGATTTCATAGCCCAGAAGACTTTCGGAATCTCCATTTTCATATATAACTGCATTTAAGTCTGTATTAATGATTTTATTAAAAGATACTTTTTCTATGTCTGTATCGTTTTTTAATTTATCATAAAAATTTTCGTCAATTTCACCTATATTTACATGATAATCTCCAATAGTTTTCTTTACATATTCATACTGTTCAGTGTTTATTGAGTCGAAAATAAAAATAACAGTTCCTAGTAAAATTACTGCCAAAAGTATGGAAATTTTAATGGCTAGGGTGTCTTTTTTATTATTTTTAACAGCTCCACTGGCAAGATCGTTAATAATTTTCATAAGACTCATCTCCCAAGAAACTTAACCTACCATCAATCATCTTATAAACTTTATCACATGCATTCGCAACCTTTTCATCGTGGGTGATAATCATAATCGTAGAGTTCAATCTCTTATTTACTAGTCTAAAAAGTCCTGTGATTTCTTCAGAATTTTTTCTATCGAGATTTCCTGTAGGCTCATCTGCTAATATTATTGCAGGTCTTGTAATCAAACTTCTGGCAATGGCAACTCTTTGTTGCTCGCCACCTGATAATTGTTTTGGATACCTATCAAGCTTTCCTTCTATTCCTAGTATAGATAAAATTTCCTTTAAATATTCTTCATCTACTTTTTTATTGTCTAACAAAAGAGGAAGTAAAATATTTTTTCGAACGTTGATGTTTGGAATCAAATTAAAAAATTGATATACTACTCCTATATTCCTTCTGCGAAATACTGTCATTTCATCTTTGTTAAACTTGGTAATATTTTTATCTTGAATAAATATATCACCACTTGTTGGTGTATCTACTCCTGCAAGTAAATGAAGTAGTGTAGATTTGCCAGATCCACTGTCTCCAATGATGGCAACTAGGTCTCCTTTTTCTAGTTCAAAGTTTACATTTGAAAGGGCATTTACTTCTACCCCGCCCTTATATGTTTTTGTTAAATCAACTGTTTTTACTATATTCATATTGTATCCTCCTTAACTTGTCTATATAATATTAGGCTTAAGTGACTGGAAAGTGACTAGAAAAAAACTGTGTCTTATTTTTAGACACAGTCTTAAAATTTAATTATAAAATCTCAGTTCAAAGGCATTTGATTTCTTCCCCTTATGATATAAAAGCTCTCCATTTTGTCTTTCCATAACAGATTTTGCCATAGGAAGCCCAATCCCATAGCCTTTTGAATTCGGATCCGCTTTATAAAAACGTCTAAAAACTTTTTCTAACATTTCTCTATCTAAGCCATCTGAGAAATCTTCCACTAATATGCTCTTATATAAGTTCGTTTCTTTTAGATGAATTTCTATATGTCTATCTTCTGTTGCTTCTAGACCATTTTTCATCACATTAAATGCTGCTTCATAAGTCCATTTCTGATCGCATATAAGATCAAAATCATCTCCATAAAAAGGAATTTCAATATTATCGTTGATAAAATAATCTTTTAGCTTTTGTGTGATGTCTTCAATTAATTCTTGAGCAGATATACTGTCTTTTGCCATTTCTATTGTTCCAGAATCAAGGGCTGCAAGTTTTAATAAAATATCAGACAAATTATGGAGCCTAAGTAAATTATCTCTAAGTCTTTCTATATATTCTTCGGAAAAGTTGTCATTTTCGTCTTCTAATAAATCTAGTAGTAATAGAGATCCTGTTAATGGAGTTTTTATTTGATGGGCAATGTCTTCGGTATATTCTCTCAAAGTTTCTTTATTTTTCTCTGCATTTTCAGCTATTCTCTTGTTTTCTATAATAATTTTAATAATCTCATCTCTGAGTTTGCCAAATTCATCGTCTATAATTTCGTAATTATCAGAGTTTATATCAAGTGAATGTAGTAGTTTAAATATATTATTAATCTTATCCTCAAGAGCTTTCTCTTTTTCCTTTTCAATTTTTGAAATAACTATAAACAGAATTATATTTATAAGTAAAAAACCAATAAGTGTTAGATTATCAAATCTTGGACTCAGATAAATTACAAACAAAGACATTATTAGATTGAAAATTAAGACAAGTAAAATATTTTTGCTTTTATTCATTGTCCCACCTATATCCTATCCCTCTAAGAGTTTTTATATGACTACCATAATCTCCAAGTTTAGATCTGAGTCTTTTTATGGTGACAGTTAGGGTATTGTCATTTACTTCATAAAAATCATAACCCCAAACATAATCTAAAATTCGCTCTCTTAGTAGATTTATATTTTGGTTTTCTAAAAGCATTTCCAATATAGCAAACTCTTTTAAGTTAAGGTCTAAATCTTTTCCATCTATTGAAGCTTGTTTTGATATAAGATCTAAAGATAAATTTTCAAAAGTCAGCTCATTCACTTTTTTAATTTTTCTACTAAAAACATTGTCTATTCTCGCCTTTAGGACAGGAAGAGAAAAAGGTTTTGTAATATAATCATCTGCTCCTTGAGAAAGACCTTTGATAACATACTCGTCTTCATTTTTTACAGTAAGCATTATTACAGGAAGGTCAGAAAATCCCCTCAGCCACTTTAAAAAATTAAAGCCTGATCCATCTGGAAGATTGGCATCAAGTAGAATTATATTAAAATCATTAAAATTAAGATTTTCTGTCTGAGAAAGATTGTTATAAATAATTGTTTCAATATTATGTTTGTTTAGGTAAGTTTTAACAGCAAAAGCAATTGTGCTGTCATCTTCAATCATTAGTATTTTCAATTCTATACTCCAATATATCCGATATATCACATTTAAAATACCTACAAATTCTACTCAGTATTTCCATACTAACATTCTCATCTCGTCCCATTTTAGCTATGGTATGAGGAGTTGTGTTTATGGCTTTTTGTAAATCTAGTTTATTCATCTTTTCATCTATTAATTTTTTCCATAATTTATCATAGGAAAATCCCATAACTCACCTCAAATTAATCTTCTACTTCGTACAGTATTTCTATAATATTATACCATGTTTATAAGTGATTTAATCTAAGTACATTAAATAAGTCGATTCTTATAATACATTATATTCTCCGGTACTGGGACTGGGACGGGACAAAAAAATTGAAAACGTCCTATAATTGGGTGGATTTAGTGATACTAAAAAAAATAGAGTCTAGTATTTTGAATGGTTTGTGATATATCGGACGTTTGGAAAAGAAGAATGGGAATAATCGCAATTTGCGGTTAATTTCGCGATATTCTCGTGAGAAAATTTTTTAGTACTCGATGTACTCTTGAGTACACCTGCGTCCTAAAAAATTTATTTCACTTCGAATCTCATCGAAATTTCCTCGTAAATTGTGTGTATAAGAATAAAGAGGTTATAAAATGGCTACTGGTACTAAAATGGTACTGGAAGTAAAAAAATAAATCGAATAATAGTTCCAAGTGGTTTACATTTGTATAAAATATTAGACCGTAGTTAAAAGCTGCGGTCTTTTTGAATGTAATAATGTACATAATTTAGCAAACAAATAAATAATGCGACAATAAAATGTCGGTTTGAATGTCGGTTTGAACAAGACTGAGAAGAAGGTTATAGAACTTCTAATAGAAAATCCAAGCTTGACATCAATTGAACTTTCAGAAAAAATAGGCGTAACAAAGAGGACTATTAAAAGGGCATTTAAGTCTTTACAGGAAAAGAAAATGATAGAAAGAATTGGATCAAAGCATGATGGAAATTGGATTGTTGTAAGGTAAGAATCCTATTTTTAGTTTAAGGTATTGCAATTCAATTCTGCTCGATTTTAATATGCTTTAATTTAAATATATTAGACCTGTAAGAAGTTTTAACAATATGATATAATATATTCAAATGCTTTTAATAGAGCTATTCATTATGCGAACGCAATTCTATAATTCACTTCTTACACTGATAATAACTAAATGAGGTTAAAATGGATAAAAAAGAATATTTAGAGAAACCAACGGCTGCCTCTGCCTTATCATTTTGGAAGGCATGTAACTTTAAAACTCCTGCTCATATTAAAGTCCTGAATGAAAATGAATTTAACCCTGGCTTATTGGAAACACACACTGATGAAGTCTACTTTAAGTTAGTACATTATCTAAATTATGTAGGCAAACAGTTTATTTCTGATGACTTTATATTTGCTAAAGCTAGCACTGCTGATTTTGCAAATCACATAAATTCATGCTATGAGGAAGAGGGATTAACAGTTAGTGAACTGGAATCTTATAAAAAGAAGCCAGTTTACGATGAAGAGCTATGGATCTGCTTATATGATAAGAAAAACGATGCTATAGCTGCTACAGGTATTGCTGAATTTGATAATAAAATCAAAGAAGGATATTTAGATTGGATTCAAGTATCTGAACAATATAGAGGACAAGGGTTAGGAAAAGCTATTGTTTATGAACTACTTCGAAGACTCAGGAAGAAGGCAAATTTTGTCACAGTTTCAGGCAGAGTAGATAATAAAACTAAACCAGATAAATTGTATGAAAACTGTGGCTTCGAAGATAAAATTTTATGGCATATTCTTAGAGAGAAAAATTGACTAAGAAAAAACGTGGATTTTCAACGAAAAAAGAAGCTTTAAAATGGGAATAAGAATTTTTAAATCAACATTCTGAATCGATTGAGATGAGCTTTAGGTAGTTTTTTGAACTTTACAAGAGGGATAGATAACCAAGAATAAGAGAAAATACTTGGAGGACAAAAGAAGCAAGTGTAAATCAAAAAATACTTCCCTATATAGGTGATCTAAAGGGTGCTTCCTTTTTTATATATATTTATCATTAAGGCTATTTTATATATTTGAATTATTACAAGAGACTTTATTACATATTTTTGCAAAAGTGAAAATTTTTATGATACAATAATTAAATTAATAGAAGATGTTTTTTTAAACGTTGGCTATTAAAATTTTATTAGTAGAGGGGATTATGAGATATAAAACAGCAGAAAAATATATTGATAGAATAATTTTATTTTTATTATTTTTTATACCGTTATATGGTTTTGCAATTCTGAATAGCTCCCAATACACTGGTTGGGACGTGGGAACAACGATGAATACATTTTCAAAAATTACCAACAAGATTTTTATATGGTTACTGGCGATCTTTACTCTGCTATCTTTATTAAACTTGTTCTTTATTTTGAAACGCGTATTAAATGGAACCATTACGTTTAAGTATTTTTTAATAAAAATATACCCGTTTACTATAATATTTTTTTTAAATAGTTTTAGATTTAGTAACATAATTACTTTTATAAAAAATATTTTTTTTGAGATTTTTTAAATAATGAAAAGGAGAAATTCAAATAGGAATATTTGGCATAGTTTTATCTTTATTATTGGCTAGCAGGTCTCGTGTCAGAGATTCCCAAGAGTTCAAAAATTTTTCTGTAGCGGCCGATTTATCTCGGCCAAAAAAATTTTTTAACAATTGGTGAATCTCACGGTCCTCATCGAAATTTCCTCACAAATTATATGTAAATAGGCAGAGAGATAATAAAAAACGAATGCATTTACCCAACGGATATTCATATAGCCATGTACCGTCCGCTTTATTGTGGACACCTCGGCCACGGAGACTCGATGTCACGTGGGTGAGACAAACTTTTTCTCCTATGGATACATCTAAGTTGGCCACAAATTTGGTGGCCATATTTTTTGCCGTCAATACAACAAATAACTTGACTTTTATTCGTTATTTGCTATGATTAAAGTAATAATATTTTTAGGAGGTACTTATGAAAAAAGTATTACTAATTGCACTTGCAATTCTTATTGTACTTGCACCTATTGCAAGGGCTGAAGGACAAGAAGCTCCAATGGCTGAAGCTCAAAAGAGTTTCCAACCATTCGAACTCGATGGAGAAGAGGCAAAGATTGGCGGATATTTAATCAATGCCAACAACTACTACAAGCTAAGAGACTTGGCAGCTCTACTCAACGGCACAGACAAACAATTTAACATTGTATTTGATGATGTCAAAAAGCAAATCGCTTTGGAACTTGGAAAGCCATACGAAAAGCTTGACACTGACCTACAAGAAATGAAGCACGACAAGACCAAGGCTAAGATGGTTACAAACACAATTTTGGTTGATGGCAAAGAAGTTGAATTAAAGGCAGCTTTAATCGACAGAAATAACTATGTAAAACTTCGTGACCTAGGCCCAGTTGTAGGATTTATAGTAGACTACAACAGAGAAACCAAGGCAATAATTGTCGACACCAAGTCAGAAGTTAAGGTCGAAGAAAAGGCTGAAGAAAAGACAGAAGAAAAAACTGAAGAAAAGAAAGAAGAAGTTAAAAACGCAGATCCAAACGCAACACCAGAAGAAATTCAAGCCTTCTTGGCAGATGGTGAAAAAGTGAAAAATCTTTCAATTAACGGCTATAATCTAAAAAAAGATGGCGATGTTTACTATATAAGTAAAAAAACTGACAAGGGTGAAGGCAAGCTACCTATTATTAAATATCAATTAATGGACAAAGACCTAAACCAAAAGAGAATTGAAGCACAAAGTGCCATCCTAGGGGAAGGCAAAGCATTTGAACTTTCTTGGGAAAAGTTTTTTAATACCTATTTCATAAAAGCGGATAGGCTCGGACAAAATTCCATTGACATATTGAGCTTAATTAATGATTTTGCTTATAAAATGGACCAGGAAAATAAATTTGGCATAGATATTAAAAATGGCCACTTGGTCGCACCACTCACCAATGGGACCAGTGGACTATTAGGTACTGTAATTGTAGTTGCAAATTATAGTGACGGTTCTAAAATCGAAAGCAAAGACGGACAAGATATTTCTGAACTTCCACTTGTAAAGGATGGCGCAAAACTAACTAGCTGCCATGTTATGGTTTATCTAAGCGATGAAATGCAACACTTTGCTATGGTCTATATCATATAAAATCATTTTAAATGCACCCGAGTGGGTGCATTTTTCTTATCAAAAAAGGGAGGTGATTGTTCACCTCCTTTTTGTTTACATATATTTTTTATTGTTCAAACAAGGTTGTCATGATTTTTTCCATGGCTTCTTGGTCTTTGACGCCGCTGGTTTCGACTGCGGAGTGCATGCCCCAGACTGGGTTTCCTACGTCGACTATTGGTATGTCGATTTTGGATGTGGTGATGGAGGCGATGGTTGATCCGCCGCGTTTGTCTGAGCGGTTTACAAAGGTTTGAGTCTTGACGCCGGCAATTTTTGCCAGGTTTCTAAAGACTGCAATGGAATTTGCATCCGATGTGTAAGCTCCGTTTGCTGCGACCTTGATAACGGGCCCTTCGTTCATGCGTGGGCGGTTGGTTGGGTCGGCAACTTTTCCAAAGTTTGGATGGGCAGCGTGGGCTTGGTCGGCTGAAATCATAAAGGAATTTTTGAGGGCTATTCTAAAGTCTTCAAAATTTCCGCCTGTGGCCACGATTATTCTTTCAAGTGTGTCTCTAAAGAATGGGGCAAAGGCACCTTGGGCTGTCATTGATCCGATTTCTTCGTTGTCCGATACATAGGCGACTGCGGTTTTGTCTCCGCCCTTGGCATTTATGATGGCGTTTACACTTGCAAAGGCCATGCCTAGATTGTCGATCCTGCCTGTCATAAAGAAGTCGTCGTTTACTCCTACGTATTCAAAATCGTTGTCGTTAATTAAATAGAGTTCGTGGGAGATTATTTTTTCGCCGATTTCCTTTTCAATATATGGGATTAACTTAAAGTCCTTGTCTAATCCAACAACTGGAAGGGTGTGCTCTTGGGGATTTATTTCCCAGCCCTTGTTGGCTTCGCGATTCATGTGAATTGCAACTGATGGGATGACCATTAAATTTTCCTTGGACCTGTACTTGATGACCCTTGGCTTCAAAGGGTCGCCAGAATCTACTGTGACCTTACCGCCAATTGAAAGTGGTCTGTCAAACCAGGTGTATAGAAGGGGTCCGCCGTAAACTTCTGTGTTTAAGACGACGACTTCTTCTTTGACCATTTCTGGATTGGGTTTAATCCTAAAGCCTGGGGAATCCGAGTGGCTGCCTACGATTGTGAAACCATTTTTACTGTCCTTGCCCATTCTAAAGGCAAAGAGAGAAGTTTCATTCTTTATTACATAGTATTTGCCACCAGTTTTTAAATCCCACTTGTCTTCTTCGTTTAATCTTTTAAAGCCGGCTTCATCAAGCATGGCTGATAAATTGTCCATGGCTTCGAAATTTAGTTTTGACTTGTCAAAAAATGTTTTTATATCCATTTTATCTCCTATTTGTTGAATTTTTCCTTTAAAAACTCAATGATATCGTCTGATTCGTACATGGCCTTGCCATCGATAAAGAGGCAGGGCACTTGGTTCATGCCGCCTTTTTCAACGAGGAATTTTTTATTTTCTTCATCGTGAATATTTTTTAGTTCGAGTTCGATATCGTTCTTTTCCATAAAGCTTAAAACTTTTTTGCAAAATGGGCATTCGGGTTTGTAATATAATTTTAAGTCCATTATGACTCCTTTACAATTCTATATAATGTTTTTACCATGTGGCCTGTGGCGCCTGCTGGTTCATATCTGTATGGAGCTGAATTAAAGGCTGGTCCTGCGATGTCTACGTGGGCCCATGGAGTACTTGGCTCTAGGAAGGCACCAACGAATTCGCCGGCTGATGATGATCCACCAAACCTGCCGCCTGTGTTTTTGATGTCAGCGATTTCAGATTTATTTAGTTCTTGGAAGTCCTTGCCGTATGGAAGGCCCCAAGCTTTTTCGCCTTCGGCCTTGGCTGCGTCAAGAACAGTGTTAATGCACTTGTCACATCTGCCGATAACTCCTGAGTAATGCTGACCCACTGCAACTAGGCAAGCGCCTGTAAGTGTTGCCAGGTCGATTATCATCTTTGGCTTGTAATTTTTTTCTCCGTAGTGAACAGCATCTGCCAAGGTCAAGCGGCCTTCTGCGTCTGTGTTGTCAACTTCGATGGTAAGACCCTTCATTGATCCGATAATGTCGCCAGGTTTGTAGGCTCCACCGTCAAGCATATTTTCGCAAGCTGCTACAATGGCAACCACGTTTTTCTTTAGACCTGACTTTGCAATGGCCTTCATAGCACCGATTACTGCAGCTGATCCGCCCATGTCTGATTTCATTGTCTTCATACCGTCTGATGGCTTCAAGCTGTATCCACCTGAGTCGTAAGTTAAACC
Source organism: Ezakiella massiliensis (assembly GCF_059862345.1). Classification (NCBI taxonomy): domain Bacteria; kingdom Bacillati; phylum Bacillota; class Tissierellia; genus Ezakiella; species Ezakiella massiliensis. Next base: position 54,075 of record NZ_JCBCEO010000006.1, on the reverse strand, counting down.
CTTGCCGACTAAAACGATTGGAGCGCCTTCGCCCTTCATATATTCCATAACGATTAGTTTTGGCTCTTCATTTGATCCTCTGGCCACTGATAGATAGGCCTTCATGTCAAAGCCTTCGATTTCTTTTTGTCCGTAAACTTTTACATCCACGCCAAGTTCTTTTAAGCTTTGGGCGTTTTCTGCCAAGATTGATGGGGTCATGTCATTTGCAGGAGTGTTTACCAAATCTCTTGCAAAGACGATGCCTGCCCACTTGTCTAGGAGCTCATTGATGTCTGCATCCTTCAAATTTTCTGCGCATTTTGGACAGATATTAATTTCTTCTAGCTTGGATGGGTCAGGTTTCTTTGACTTGTAGTTGTCGAAAGAATAGGTTGAGTTTAAAATCCCTTCCAGAACTGCTAGGACTTGTTCGTTTTTGTCTTCTGCCTTGGAGCAGAATTTTAACATAACTTTTTCTGCACCGATTTTGGCTAGCTTTTGTCCAGCTTTGAGGCCTGCAATCTTCATATTGTCGAGGCTGTAGTCGGCCATCTTTCCTAGGCCAACGAAAAGTGATGGTTTGCCTTCGTCTAAATCCAAGAAAACTTCACCTAGGTCGCCTGTGAAAAATTTCTTGTCAAACAAATTTTTGACCTTATCGCAGCATATGTCTTCTTTGTCTGATGCGATAAATCTAACTTTTAAATCTTCAGTGTCTTTAATATAAATCTTCATAAAAAACCTCCTATGATGACTTATACCCCTTTGGTCAATTTATAAAGCAGGATATTATATAGAAGATAAGAGAGATTTGTAAAATTAAAAAACTTTACCAATTTTACATATTTTACATAGATTTTACAAATGGGAAATAGGTATTTAACAAATGGGCGGTAATATATAGGTGCATCAGGAGATGCAAATGATTTTAAATATTTTAGGAGGAAAAAATGAAGAATTTAAAATTAACAATTATTGCAATCGCACTTGCCCTTGCACTTGTATTTGTAGGATGTGGCAAAAAAGATGACACAGCAAAAACAGATACCAAGACAGAAACGAAGACAGAAGAAAAAACAGAAACAAAAACAGAAGAAAAAGAAGAAAAGAAAGAAGAAGCCCCAGCAGAATTTAAGGGCGCTATCAATGTAGTAAGTAGAGAAGTTGGTTCAGGTACACGCGGTGCCTTCACAGAAATCACCAAAATCATTACAAAAAACGACAAGGGTGAAGAAGTTGACCAAACAACAATCGAAGCTACAATCGCTAACGCAACAGACGCTGTTGTAACTACAGTTTCAGGCGACAAAGCAGCTATCGGTTACATCTCACTAGCATCTCTAAACGATTCAGTAAAGGCTCTTAAGGTTGACGGCGCTATGGCTACACCAGAAGAAATTGTTGCTGGCAAATACCCAATCGCTCGTCCATTCATGCTTGCTTATAAGGAAGCTGAACTTTCAGACCTAGCAAAAGACTTTTTGAAATTCTGCATGAGCGTTGAAGGACAAAAAATTGTTGAAGAAGATGGCTGTATCCCAGTTGAAACAAGTGAATCTTACACACCAGCTAAAATGTCAGGTACACTTACAATCGCTGGTTCAACATCAGTTACTCCACTTATGGAAAAACTTGTAGACGCTTACAAAGCTCTAAACCCAGATTTCAAAGCTGACATCCAAGCAACAGGCTCAGGCGCAGGTATTAAATCAGCTACAGAAGGCATTTGTGACATCGGCATGAGCTCACGTGCTCTAAAAGAGGAAGAAGAAGCTAACCTAGACGACCTAGTACTTGCTAGAGACGGTATCGCTGTTATCGTCAACAATGAAAACCCAATTGACGAACTCACTGTTGATCAAATCAGATCTATATACACTGGCGAAACAGCTAATTGGGAAGAAGTAAAGTAAGGCTATGAAGAGGAAAGACTATAAAGAAAACATAATGAAGGGCATATTTATGATGGCTTCAGCAATTTCTGTTGTAGCTTTCCTCTTCATTTGTTATTTCATCTTTAAAAACGGGGTTCCATTTATTGGAAAGGTGGGTGTCAAAGAATTTCTCTTTGGAACAAACTGGAATCCCGGTTTAAACCCACCATCATATGGAATTTTACCAATGATCTTCGGATCATTTTATATTACAATTTTGGCAGCCTTGATTGGAGTTCCAATTGCAATTTTTTCAGCAATTTTTTTAACCTGGGAAGCAAACGGCAGGCTCCACAGGTTCTTAAAGCCAATGGTAGACTTGATGGCAGGGGTGCCTTCAATTGTATACGGTTTTTTTGCCCTGCAAATAATCGTACCCCTGATTAGAATTATATTTCCAGATTCAAAGGGCACCAGCATTTTGGCAGCGGGCATCCTCCTTGCCATTATGATTTTGCCAACCATTATTTCAATCGCAGAGGCATCTCTTCGGGCTCTGCCAAAAAGTTATTACGAGGCAAGCGTTGCTCTTGGCGCCAGCCACTCGCGTACCATTATGAAGATAATGGTCCCTGCAGCTAGAAGCGGACTTTTTGCCGCAATAATTTTAGGCATTGGCCGGGCCATAGGAGAAACTATGGCAGTTGCCATGGTAGCGGGCAACCAAGCACGGATTACCTATGACATTACCAAGGGCATTAGGACCATGACTACCAACGTAGTTTTGGAAATGGCCTACTCATCAGGCGACCACCAGCTGGCCTTGATTGCTACAGCTACAGTTTTGTTTATCTTTATACTTTTGATAAATGGATCATTTTTAATCTTAAAAAACAAGGGGGCTGCAAATGGAAAATAATATTTACAAAGATAAAAATCTATCCGCCCCCACCATTCGGGCTTCAAAGATCATGGAGGAAAACAAGGTCACAGGCAAAAGAAAATCTATGGGCTATACTATTATGACCTCCTTTTCAATAATATTTGCAGTGGGTATACTCTTATTTATAATAGGATATGTTAGCATAAAGGGGATTCCTTACCTCAAACCATCCCTATTTTCTTTTGAATACAACAGTGAAAACGTTTCCATGATGCCGGCCCTGGTCACGACAATTTTTATGGTTGTATCTTCAATAATAATTTCATCTATAATTGGAATTTCGACTGCAATTTATTTGGTAGAATACTCCAAGCCAGGTTCAAAATTTGTTCAAGTGATCAGGATCGTAACGGAAACTTTGGCAGGTATTCCATCAATTGTCTACGGCCTCTTCGGATATTTGTTTTTTGGTATAGCCCTACAATTTGGCTACAGTTTTTTATCGGGCCTATTAACAATTTGCATTATGATTTTGCCACCCATTGTAAGGTCGACCGAAGAAGCTCTGCTAAGTGTCGACAAGTCCTACAGGGAAGGATCTTTTGCCCTGGGCGCTGGCCACATCAGGACAATTTTTAAAATAGTTTTACCAACGGCCATGCCGGGAATTTTATCCGGTGTCATCTTGGCTATTGGCAGGGTGGTTGGAGAAACTGCGGCCCTCCTCTACACTTTGGGGTCCAGCACAAATATTCCAAAAACTCCATTGGAAAGTGGGTCAACCCTGGCCCTTCACATGTACAAGCTTTCCAGCGAAGTTAGACACACAGGTGAGGCCTTTGCAACGGGCTTTATATTATTGGTAATTGTATTTTTACTAAACTTTGTATCGGGCAAACTTGCCAAGAAATTAGGAGGAGATTAGTTTGACTAAGATAAGTGTTTCAAATTTAAATTTATATTACGGAGACTTTCACGCAGTCCACGACTTGAGCTTGGAAGTTGAGGAAAACGAAATCCTCGCCTTTATAGGCCCATCCGGTTGCGGCAAGAGCTCCACATTAAAATGTTTAAATAGGATGAATGACCTGGTTATCGGGTCAAGGGTAGAGGGGAAAATTTTGCTTGATGGCGAAGACATCTATGACCCCAAATATAATGTAAACTATTTAAGAAAAAGAGTGGGCATGGTTTTTCAAGCGCCAAACCCTTTTCCTATTAGTATTTTTGATAACATCGCCTACGGGCCAAGGACCCACGGCGTAAAAAATAAAAGAGACTTGGAAGAAATTGTAGAGCATTCTCTAAAGCAAGCTGCTATTTGGGACGAAGTCAAAGACAAGCTCTACAAAAACGCCAGAGAACTTTCGGGCGGTCAACAGCAAAGGCTTTGCATTGCTCGGGCCTTGGCGGTCCAGCCAGAGGTTATTCTCATGGACGAACCAACTTCTGCCCTCGACCCAATTTCAACGGGCAAGATTGAAGACCTTGCACTGGAATTAAAAGAGAGCTATACTATAGTTATAGTAACCCACAACATAGCCCAAGCAAGTAGGATTACAGATAGGACAGCCTTTTTCTTAAACGGCGACTTGATCGAAGTAAGTCCTACTCAAGAAATGTTTGAAAATCCTAGAGACAAGAGGACAGAAGATTATATTACTGGGAGGTTTGGTTAAAGATGGCAAATTTAGCAAAAGAAATTGGCGGGTTAAAACAAGATTTGATAAATATGGGCGCCTTTGTAGAAGCAAATGTGCGTGATACTTTTGTGGCCCTTGACCAAAATAATAAAAAAATGTTGGATGAAATTATAGCAAAGGACAGACGGACGGACGCCATGGAAAAGGAAATCGAGTCCAAGTGCTTAAGGTTATTGGTAACTCATAGTCCACGGGCCAAGGATTTCAGAACTATTGCCTCTGTTTTAAAAATCATTACCGACCTGGAAAGAATCGGTGACCACACAGAAGACATTGCAGAAATTCAAAAGCTCATGCCTGACCAAAAGATTCCATTTGACTACCCGATTTTAGAAAATATGTATCTGACAGTCCAAGATATGCTTAGGATAAGTATGGATGCCTTTGTAGCTGAAGACGTGCGACTGGCCGAAGACCAAGACGCCAAGGACGACATAGTCGATGAAGACTTCCTCAAGGTCAGGGCAAATATTATTAATATTATAAAAGAAGGTAAATACGATCCAGAGCTTGCCCTAGATTTTTTGCAAATAGCCAAGTATGTCGAAAGAATTGGCGACCATGCTGAAAACATTGCCGAATGGGTGGTGTATGCAGAGACGGGTACTCATCCATCGTTAAAGGAGTACAATGATGACCAAGATATTTTGCGTTGAGGACGACAAGAGCATTAGAGATTTAATTATATATGCACTTTCAAATGAAGGTTTCGAAGTCAATGGTTTTGAAGATTTCAAGTCCATGAGAAAGGGTTTGGAAATTGAGACGCCAGACTTATTTTTGCTTGACATAATGCTGCCAGGCGAAGACGGTTTATTTATCCTAGACTGGCTCAGGCACAATTCCTACAAGGATACACCTGCTATCATGCTCACTGCCAAGGACCACGAGATCGACAAAGTCAAGGGTTTGGACTTGGGCGCAGATGATTATATCACCAAGCCATTTTCGATTTTGGAGCTCTGCGCCAGAGTGCGGGCGATTTTAAGGCGGGTTTCCCAAGATGACTCGACCATTATCGAAGCAAAGGGCATTCGTATAGATAAAATTTCCAGACGGGTTTATGTAGACGATAGGGAAATCGAACTCACTTACAAGGAATTCGAACTCCTGGCCTACCTGGTTCAAAACAAGGGCATAGTTTTAAGCAGAGACAAGATTATGTCTGAGATTTGGGGCTTTGATTTCGAAGGTGAGTCCAGAACGGTCGACGTCCATATTGCATTTTTAAGGCAAAAGCTGGGCAAAAAAGGTCAGTATATAAAGACCATTAGAAATGTTGGATACAAAATGGAGGACAGATGAAAAGAAAAATATATAACAGCTTCTCAATTTTAGTTGTGCTTGCAATTCTTATAACCGCTGCCCTGACATCGGTCGTACTTTATAACAATAGCAAGGACGCCCATGAAAAGCGCTTGCAAAACCTAGTCGACCTGATGGGATCCATGCCTGAAGATGTAGAATATTATAAAAAAGCTAAAAATGCTTTCAAAGACATGCGGATAACCTTAATTGATCCAGACGGAAGTGTTTTATACGATTCCGACAAATGGTTTGAAGACATGGAAAACCACGACGAGCGTGAGGAGGTTATTGCGGCCAGACAAATGGGCCACGGCAACGCCGTCCGCTATTCGGATACCATGCACGAAAATTATTATTACTACGCAGTTAGGTTGGACACAGGATCGATTTTGAGGATTTCCGAACCCCAACAAAATATACACAGGTCCTTTCAAAAGGCCCTCTTGCCAGTAATCTTTACTATAATTTTGGCAATGATAATCACCTTTATAATTGGAAACACCATTTCAAATTCAATTGTAAACGATTTGAAAGACCAAGTTCAAAATCTGACAACCGGTGGCAGTCTCATGTACAAGGAGCTCTATCCGGTCAAGAGAGTTATCGAGGACCAAGGAGAAAGCCTAAACCAAAAGATGGGAGAGCTGGAAGATTACAGGCACACCATGGAGGTTATGTTGGCCAACATGAGAGAAGGCTTGGTTTTTGTTAACGATGTAAACAGGATTGAACTCGTAAATAAAAGAGCCCTCATACTCCTGGGCCGCGACGTTCATGTGGACTATACCAATCGCTCAGTCTTTTATCTGACACGCGACGAAAAGTTTATAGCGGGCTTATCCGAAGACAAGGCCTCGACTGTGGACATGGAAATCGATGATTTGCAAATCAGGGCCATTATTACACCAGTGGGTGGCCGCAGTGAACTTACAGGCAAGATTATAGTCCTAAGAGACGTGACAGAAGCTGCAGTTTTGGAACGCGAACGCAAGGAATTTACTTCAAATGTTGCCCACGAACTCAGGACTCCGCTCACATCCATCAACGGTTATGCAGAGTTATTATCTATCGGTAAGGTAAATGAAGGCGACGTCAAAAAAATTGGCGGCACAATCCTTGAAGAAGGCAAGAGAATCTTAAGACTCATCGAATCCATGATGAATCTCTCCAAGCTGGAAGAAATGGAAGAAATTCCAACTGAGCATCTGCGAGTAGATGAAATTGTTAAAAACACTTTGGACTTGTATGAACTTAAAGCAAAAGAAAAAAATATTAGACTAGATAAGGAACTTGATGAGATAAATTACCTAGGCAACAAAAAGATTATCGAAGAAATCGTCTACAATCTTGTAGACAACGCCTACAAATACGGCCAAGAATACGGCTATATCAAGGTAAATCTGATCGACCGCGAGACTTATTTTATGATCCAAGTCGAAGACAACGGCATCGGAATATCTGACAAAGACCAAGAAAAAATCTTTGAACGCTTCTACACAGTCGACCCATCCAGACACAGAAAAGACTCGTCAGGCATAGGCCTCTCGATTGTAAAACATGGAGTGGATAAGTTGGGCGGGAAGATATCCTTGGAAAGTGTTTTAGGTCAAGGCACCATATTCACCATCGAAATCCCCTATAATTAATTTGCGGTTAAAATTGCGACTTTTTGCAGTGTTCGAAATTTTGCTCATTCCGACGTACACTATAGTACGCCTCATTCGTCAAAAAGTCTCAAGCTACAAAAATTCATCAATTTTTCCTCGCAAATTGCATGTAGCGAACAAGAGTTCAAAATTTTAGGTAGCGTCCGATTTATTTCGGACAAAAAATTTTGAACGATTGTGGTGATTTACGTAACTCGTCGATGACGAAACTCAAAAAATTTGCATGCTGAAAAATAATATAATTCATATTATTTTCTCCTAAGAAAATAGATAAAAGGGCTGGGATTGATTCCCGGCTCTTTTAATTTGTGGATTTTGTGGTATATAGATAATAGAGGTGGATATGAAGATTATTTTATCGCCGTCAAAGGAGATGGCTTTTGAAAATAAAATAGATAAAAAGATAAAATTAAATGAGATCTTGCAGGAGATTTTAAATGAAATAAAGAAAATGACCAAGGCGGACTTGCAAAAAAAGCTTAAGGTGTCCGACAAGATTATTGACGAGGTCTACGGATATTACCAAGACTTTGACAATAGTGATTCCTATTATGCCATAGATATGTACAAGGGCATGGCCTTTAGGGAGATGGACTTTGGGGCGACTGATAATTTTGCAAGAGACCATGTAATTATACTCTCCGCTTTTTATGGGCCACTTAGGACCGATGACTTGATCAAACCCTATCGCTTGGACTTTAATACCGGGATCAAGGTCAAGGGGATGAGTCTTAAGAAACTTTGGGTGGACTATTATAATAATTATTTTGACAAAGGTGAGAGGATTTTAAATTTGGCCTCTGATGAATTTTCATCTTTGCTTAAGAGAGATAATTTTGACTTTATAGACTTTGATTTTTATGAGCTTAGGGATGGAAAGATAAAACGTCATTCGACTATTTCTAAAAAACTTAGGGGCAAGATGGCGAATTTTATTGTGAAAAATAAAATTACAAGTCTTGATGATTTAAAAGATTTTAATGAAGACGGTTTTGTATATGATAAAGAAAATTCAAATGATAAATTATATGTATTTAGGAGAGATTTATAATGAAAGATTTTAAAAAGACTACTGCTGATTTTTATAGGAATATTGCCGAGCAGGATGGGATTAGCAAGGACGGCGAGATGGAGCGGAGGCTGGCCCTGTCCCTGGGTTACACAGAAGAAGATTTAGAGCTGGGGGCCAACCTAGGGCTTGGTTGCGGCAATCCTATTGAGAATGCAAATTTAAAAGAGACGGATATTTTGGTTGACCTGGGCTCGGGCAAGGGCATGGATGTTTTTAAGGCGTCCAAGATTGTGACCAAGGGCAAGGCTATCGGCATTGACAAATTGCCAGAGATGGTTGAAAAGGCGAATTATATTAAAGAAAAACGCGGCTTTGATAATACGGACTTTATTGTGTCCGAAGTTGACGATATAAATCTGCCTGATAATTTTTGCGACTGCGTAATATCGAATTGCGTAATAAATTTGCTGCCAGACAAAAAGAAGGTCTACCAAGAGATTTATAGGATTTTAAAACCAGGCGGAAGGCTATCGATTTCTGATATAGTTCAAATAAATCCTCTGCCCCAGGAGATACTTGACGATCCCCATATGCACGCCACCTGAGTTGGCGGATCTATAACGAAGGATTCGTTAGAAAATATTTTAAAGGAATGCGGCTTTGATCCCTATGCGGTAATTGAAGAGGACTTGACAGAAGAATATCTAAACAAGTGGGGCCACGAAAATATGGAAAGGTATATCAAAAGAGGCAAGATATTGGCCTTTAAGAAATAATATTCGGTGTAAAGAGATTGTACAAGTATCTGAAAAGAATTAGAATATTTTCACTTGTTATAAAAAATAATTTAAAAAAGAGGGAGACAAGAAGATGAAAAACTTATTTATATGGATATTATTTATGACTTTTTTAAGCATATTATTTTATATTTTGTGGATTAAGGGTTATTTAATAATGAGTAGGACAACAGCTAAATTGTTTATTGAATCCTTTAGAAATAAGGACAGATGCAGGATAAAATTTGTATCCTGCAATGGCTATATTAAAAAAATAATTAAATTTAAGGAAAATCGCACTTATGATTTTTGCTTAAAGAGCAAAGTTGAAAATGGGCTTGTTTTTGCAGAAATATGGGACAGTAACAAAAAAGTATTGTTACATCTGGATTCTGATATGCCAAATTCTAGTATAAATGTCGATAAAAAATGTCGATACTATTTGTTTTTAAAATTTGAAAAAGCAACAGGTGAGTTGGAATTATTATGGAATTAATGTAGAAAATCGTTCTCTTCATGAAAAATGTACAACAAAACAATTCCGAAACTTAGGTCCTTTGGCTTTGAAAATGAAATCACAAAAATTCCCGGCGGATTTACCCGTCGGGATATTTTTTTAAAACCATGATTTAATTTTCTTCCACCAGCGTCTGATCAGTGGGCTCCGTTTGACAGAGGTTTTTGCAATCAAGTCAACCCTGTCAATTTCTGTCCCGTTTTCTGTGAGGACCAGCTGGCCCATTAGTTGGCCGGCTTTTATGTCGTCTTCGACTGGGTCACTGTGTATGACTTCCAGCTTGTAGAGGTTTTTCTTGTCCAAAAGTCTATCCAGCGTGTGGGCTGGAATTATTTCTACGGACTCCTGGTCAAAGTTAATGGGATCCAGGTCTTGGGTAAAGGTCATATTAGTTCCGATAACCCTTTTGTAAACATAATCGTCCAAGGCCAAGTCAATCAAATCTCTGGACACGTTCATTCTTTCCTTGTCAGTTTTTGCACCAAACAAAAAGGTAAAGACTCGCCTGGTTAGGTCGATCCCTTCTGCAGGTTCAGTCGCACTTGCAATCAGGCACTTGCCAGCCCGGCTTGTGGTCCCAGTTTTCAATCCGTCCACGGTCTTGTAGCCGAGGAGGGGATTGGTCGATTTAATATGGATGCCGATCCGGTTTAGATTTGCCTCCGCATTTTTCGAGTAGTCGATGATTTGCGGATACTTGGAGTAAAGTTCTTTGACCATAATTGTCAGGTCCTTGATGGTCGATGTGTTTTGATCGTCAGTCGCAATTATGGGTAGGCCGTGGCTGTTTATAAAACGCGTGTGGGTCATGCCAAGTGATTGGGCCTTTGCATTCATGAGTTTAACAAATTCTGCTTCAGATCCTGAAACAAGTTTTGCCAGGGCTTGGGCCGACGAATTGGAAGAGCGAATCATAAGTAGTTGCAAGAGTTCGTCCACAGTCACTTTTTGTCCCAATTGAATGCCAACGTCTGACCCGTACATATAAAGATTTAATTCCTCTTGACTGTAAGTGTAGGTGTCGGTGAGTGCTAGGTCGCCGGCCTCGATTTTCTCGAAGACCATGAGGGCTGTCATGAGTTTTGTGACAGATGCGATTGCAATTTCCTCGTCGATTTTTTGTCCGTATAATATTTTATTGGTTGAATAATCGTAGATGGCGTAGGCCGCGTCCGTTTCGATTTCCTTGGCCAAGGAAATTGGGCTGAGGAAGATAAGAAGAGCGAGGACGGCCGCCAAATATCTTTTAATATTTTTCATTATGAGTTCACAAAGGCAAAGCGGAGGATTTTGTAAATTAAAAATCCAAGGGATGCGCCGATTATATTTAAGAGTAAGTCGTCGATTGAGCTGATCCCAGTTTTTGTAATATACTGGAGGATTTCAATGGATAATGATAGAGCCGCTGTAATCCCAAGTATATTAATATATCTTTTGAGCTGGGGATTTACAAAGGGCAAGAGAAAGCCCAGGGGCAAAAACATAAAGACAGGGCCGGACAGGGTCTTAAAACCAGTCGACCGAAAAATTCCAGCTGGGTCCTTGAAGGCATCCGCCGTAAAAGCCAATGACTTAAAGGGTGTGAGCTCCAAGCCCCTCATTAAATTTTTTGAAAAAAGCCTTGTAAAGATCGAGGTCTTTAAAAGCACGTATACATAATATATTAAAATTATAAAGGCGACTACTCTAACGATTGTAGCGCGTTCGTTGTTCCTTGCCATCTTTCTCCTTTCTATTTTAAAATTTCTAATAAATCTTTTATTCCGCCGTCAACATCGGCGCCTATAACTATATCTGCGCAGGCTTGGGTTTCAAAGTCGGCGTTGCCCATGGCGATTCCTGTGCCTGCAAATTTTAGCATGGACCGGTCGTTACCTGCGTCGCCAACTGCGATTGTGTTTTTGTGGTCAATGTTAAAGTGTTTCATAAAATATTTTATCCCCTCGGCCTTGGAGGACGACTTGGCATTTATGTCGATGTACCTGTCGTTCCAGCGGGTAATCACGCAGTCGGGAATTACAGCTTGCAGGTCCTTGTCCAAATCCGGATGGATGTACATGGTCGCCTGCAAGATTGGTGCGTCGGGATTTGGATCGTATTTATAAGTGGTCAGTTGCTCGACATAGGCTTCGAAGTCCTTGTCGGGCTTTGACAAATGAAAATAAGAAGCGCTTGCAAACATGACCGTCAGGTCACGGGCATTGCAAAAGTCCTTAAGCCCTTGGATAGCGGAGTCAGAAATTGCAGCCTGGTGAACGCACTTGTCATCTACGAAAATCATCTGCCCGTTTAAGCAAACAAAGCCAGTAAAAAGACCGCTTTCCTTGATGTACTTGGGCGTGTTTAAATGGTGGCGGCCAGTTGCAATAAATAAATCATAGCCGCGATTAATAAGCTCTTTTAAAACGCCGACCGTTTGGTCAGTCCAGCGTTCGTCGCCAAAGGGCACCAGGGTTCCGTCTATATCAAAAAATATGGCTCGTCTTTCTTTCATCTAATCTCCTCATTTCCAGTATACATTATACACCTTAATTTTATAATAGGAAGAGGACAAATGTCAAATTTATTTTACGCTTATAAAATTTAGAAAAAACTTTTGATTGGGTATAAGAAAAATAAGGAGGTATATTATGATAGCATTATATATTATTTTAGGTATTGCAGTTTTAATTATTTTATATGTAATTTCTCTGCAAAGAAAATTGGTAGGCTTAGGAGAAAGAAGAGAAAACGCCTTATCAAGCATTGGCGTCCAACAACAATCCAGGTGGGATGCCCTGACTCAACTTGCTAAGACCGTTAAATCTTATGCAGGCCACGAAGCGGATACACTGATGAATGTTATTGGCCAAAGGTCTGGCTCTATGCCAAAGACTGCAGCCGATGTTGAAGCAAACGACAATGCTTTTGCAAGCGCCATGAGACAGGTTAGCCTGGTTGTGGAACAATATCCAAACCTAAAGGCCGACAGCCTTTATTCAAATCTCATGAACGATATCAACGGCTACGAAAACAACGTTCGCATGGCAAGGATGGTCTTTAACGACACAACCACCAAGCTAAACCAAGCTGTAAAAGTCTTCCCAGCATCTTTGTTTGCAGGAATGCTTGGCTATAAGGCAGAAGACTACATCCAAACTCCTGATGAAAAAACGGAGATGCCAAATCTAGATATCTAAGATGAAAAAAATATTAAAGATGAGTTTGCTGGCAATATTTATTTGCCTTTTTGCTATAAATATCGGGGCAAACTCCATAGAAGAGATCAATGTAAAAGTTAATATTACAGATGATGGGACGGCTCAGGTAACACAGGAGTGGAAGGTTTATAATACCGACGGAACTGAGTGGTATATCCCAATGCAAAATCTAAACCACATGTCCATTTCAAATTTTCGCGTCCAAGGTGCCGATGGCTTGGAGTGGACAGAGGACGACAACTGGAATGTAGACGGAAGTTTTGATTCCAAGAGCCTTCGCTACGGGATAAATTATACTGGTGATGGCCTGGAGCTCTGCTGGGGCAAGACCCAGATGGGCGACTATACTTATATAGTCAGCTTTGATTATATAAATGCAGTCCAAGCCTTTGAAGATTACGATGGATTTTTAATTCGTTTTGTAAACGACCAGATGAATCCAGCACCTGACAAGGTCAGTGTTACTCTAAGTGTGGACGGGGTCGAATTATCTGAAGAAAACGCCCGTATATGGTCCTTTGGCAACAGGGGAACCATTAATTTTGATGGGGGAAAAGTTGTCGCCCTTGACGAAAGTTACGACAGTGGATCATCCATGACCCTGATGATGGCTTTTGATAAAGGCCTCATTCATCCCTCTTATCAGGGACAAGGGACTTTTGAAGATTTAAAGGACAGGGCCTTTGTGGGTTCTTCATTTGATAATGAAAACAATTCGTCTAATTACCATGGCGGCGATGAATATCCAGAATATAATGGTGGATATTATAAAAGCCCTTCCAGGCTCTCGAGCTTTTTCCGTTTTATTGGAAATGCCTTTAGTGGCTTTTGGGTTTTATTTTTAATCTTGATTGGCCGGGGAATCTTTAAGGCCAGCTCAAGGAAAAAAGTCAAAAACCTCAAGGAAGTCGACTTTGAAAATCCGCCTTATTACAGGGATACACTCTTGAATAATTATATTCCAGCCATATTTTTCATGGCCCAGCAAAAAAATCCACCCAAAAAGCTGGAGGAAAATGTTTTTTCGGCTTACTTCTTAAAGTGGATTAAGGAAGGGGCCCTGAGACCTGATGAAGATGTAGAAAATAAAAAGAAACAATCCTTGATTATTTTAAAAGAGCCGGATATTTTGGACCCCCAAGAAGGGTCCCTCTGGAGGGCGGTCGTTGAAGCTGCAGGCGAAAATGCAATTTTGGAAGGCAAAGAGCTGCAAAAATATTTTAAGAAGCACTATTCGTCTTACGCGGAATTGTTAAAAAAATTATACGATAGAGGCATTGAATATCTGAAGGCAAATGATTATTTGGAGGCAGACAAAAAACTCCTCTTTACCGAAAAAGGCAAGAGGGAATGTGCAAACGCCTACGCCATGAGAAGATTTTTCAAAGACTTCACCCTCATTAACGAACGCGGGGTCAGGGAAGTTGAACTCTGGGATTATTATTTAATAATCGCCACCATTTATGGCATGGGAGAAGAAGTTTCCAAGGCCTTTGAAAAACTCATCCCAGATTATACTTTCGCCCAAGAAAATAATAATAATGGATTCTATATCCACCCATATCAAATGTATTATCTCTCACAATCCATGGGACAGTCAGCCCACAGAGGCTTTAGCTCAGGATCTTCCAGCGCAAGATCATCCTCAGGCTTTGGCGGAGGCGCATCCTTCGGTGGTGGGGGAGGATTTAGTGGGGGAGGATCTGGAGGCGGCAGCCGATAAATTTCGCGGGGGTGATTTGTGGTTAATTTCGCGATATTCTCGTGAAAAAATTTTTTAGTCCTCGATGTACACTTGAGTACACCTGCGTCCTAAAAAATTTCTTTCACTTCGAATCTCATCGAAATTTCCTCACAAATCTAGTCTTCGTTTTAACGACTGCAAATTCACGGCGAAATTTGGGATACTGCTTTTATCCTCACAAATCGTGCTTTCGTTTTGCTATGTGCACGCTAAGAGGTCAATTTCCAGTAGCGGCGATCCTTGCACACGAGGCGGTGGTTACCATAAAGGTAACCTCTACAACTTCCGCCTCGTACGCAAATGGTCGCCAAGAAATTGACCTCTTGGTGAATCTTACGACCCTCACAAATTATTATTAATTTTAAAAACCAAGGAGACAATCATGAATGCATTAATTGTATTGGATGTACAAAAGGGAATATTGAAGAAAAAGGATTTTTCAGAGACTTTAAATAATATTAAAAGTCTAATTGAGGATTTTAAAAAGAACAAGGACCTTGTAATCTTGACCAAGCATCTTTCGGATGATGAAGATAGCCCTTATTTTAAAGGGGCTAGAGATGCAGAAGTGTGGGCAGAGATTCAAGAAATGGGAGATTATGTGATTGAAAAAACGTCTTGTAATCCCTTTTATAAAACCAGTCTTGCCCAAGTCTTAAAAGACAATAAGGTGTCTAAAGTATATATATGCGGCTTTAATACGGAATATTGTTGTTTATTTTCCAGCATTTTATGTTCTGACAGAGGCTATGAAACCGTTTTTATTGAAGATGCTTCGGGAACATTTGGAGATGAAGAAATTTATGAAATGCCCGGCATAGATATCAATGACTTTATTGGTTCAATTCTTAATTGGTCCGGAGAAGTTGAAGTCTTATATACTGAAGAGTATTTTGATGGCGTTTAATAATTAAGGGGATTTACAATCTTTATCATATCAAATTTGCCAGACACTGTCTGAAAAATTGACTAAGGTCTTATTATTGCGTACTCTTATCCATTAGCAATGGGAAAAAGCCAAGCTTCTATAAAAAAGAAAGTATAAATGCAAATTGGTCAGTAAGAGAACTTAAAAGGCAAATTAAAACCTCACTTTTTGAAAGAATGCTCTTATCATCTGGAGAAGAAAACAAAGAAAAAGTTCTAGACCTAGCCTTAAAGGGCAATGAAATAAATAAGGCAGTCGACCTTGTAAAAGACCCTTATGTATTTGAATTTTTGGGCTTACCAGAAGAAAAGCCAATGATGGAAAGTGATTTAGAAAAAGCACTAATAGACCGTATTGAAAAATTCTTGCTTGAACTTGGTAAGGGTTTTATGTATGTAGACAATGAATAGAGGGTAAGCCTCGGCAAGACAAATTATTGTGTGGACATGGTATATATAATCAAAGGAGGAAATATTATGAAACCTGGTTTTAGAATTCTTTTTGCTTTATTGATTTTATTTTCATTAACAGGATGTAAAGGAAAAGCAGATGGAGATATTACAATTTACAAAGGTGATTCAAGTAAATTTAGCCAAGAAGAAATAGATTCTGCAATTAAAGTAGTAAAGGATAATTTTTCATTCCCAGGCTCAGAATTAAAAGCAGTTTCCTACGATGAAGCAAAATCTGAAGATGCAATAAAAGATTTTATGAAATATGGAGCAGGCAAGGGCACTGATATAGATCCAAATAATATTATCGTTCTATTTTCAGAATTTGATGTGACTGGTAAAAATCCTGTATTAAGTAAGGGAGAATACAAGAATTACAGCTGGACCTTAGTTCGAAAAGACAAAGATGGGGAATGGAAAATAGAAGATCAAGGTTATTAAAAAATATAAGGAAAAATAAAATATAAATTATAAGGAGAAGTAGAGAAAAAATCTACTTCTTTTTTATTGTAAGAGGATTGGAAGGATGATAATAAATAAGACACCCTACAATTATTTTACAATCTCTAATTATGCATTAAGCATTTCACACCGGCGAAATTATTTCGCTGGTTTTTTATTGGGGAAAAATTTATGAGAAATTAAGATTTAAATCGTAACTAAATATTCAAGAAACGCTTTAATGGCTTGACGCATAATCTGTTTTATGATATACTAATTATAGAAGGAGATGTCATGTTTACATTTAGATTAAAAAATGCAATTTGACGCAAGGAATGTGAAATAGATTTTGCGTTCGTACTATTTCGCTAGAAAATTAAAATCGAATCAACAAAGAGGAGGATAATATGAAAAAAACTACTTTCTTCATATCGTGCATTTTGTGCATTATATTTTTAACACAAAATATAATGGCAAATAATGTTAATGGTTTCATATATGAAGAGAAAATAGGCGTAGAGTTTTTAGGAGTGGGGCCAGGAACGGGAGGAAATTATAAAGAGGTAAGAGTTACAGTGTATAGATCGGCAACAGATACTTATGAAAATAGGTATTATTATAATGATGGATATTATAGTGGCTATATACCAATTTATACTGTAAATAAAATTCCAGATCCAAGGACTAATGTGGATTTGCTTGAAATTGTATACAAGGGAATTGTTTATATAAATAGTTAGGAGGATATTATGAAAAGAGTAATTGCATTACTAGTTGCACTGATACTTTTTGCAAGTCCTATTCTTGCGATTAAATCAGAAGAAGGATTTAACAAAGTTAAAAAACAAGTGCTTGATGAATATATGGAATTAAAAGAGTTTAGAGAAGATTTAGAATTAAATCCAGAATCTGCAATGGAAATGATAGAAATTATTGCCAGGAATAGGTATAATTATTATGATTATGTGGTTTCGGGTTCTAAATATTCAAAAGAATTAAAAGCAGGCAAGAATAGAGTTAAAATGTTTAAGCAAATTAATGACTATTATTGTGGTCCTGCAAGTTTATTAACATCGCTTTATTATTCAAATGATCAAGGCAAAGTCGCCGGAGACAATCCTTCTAGTAAACAAGAAACATTAGGTGAAGAGATGGAAACTAGTAAAATTTCGGGTACAATGGTTTACAGAATGAGAGATACTTTTAATAAGTACACTGACAGCAAATGGACATATATGACAAAACCAACATATAAAGACTTGCACAATTTTATATTAGAAAGCTTATCAAGAGGTCATGCTCCTGTAGTCCATGCTCTTATGGAAAAACTTCCTTATTATAATTATGAAAAATCTGGTGGCCATTATATTACAATCATATATTATAATGACCAAGTTCCCACATCAAGCTTGGGAATAAAGATTATGGATAATAATGGTGAACAGGATGGGAAATATTATGGATATCAATTTATTTCATTTGATACATTGATGGATATATTAAATACTGTCGATTCTAATGGTTACAATAGATATATTATTGGTGCTACTAGAAAATAAAAGATTTCTATAGAAATATCAAAATATAATTATATACTAAGTCGAGGGTTTAATTAACTCTCGACTTTTTAATTTGTTAAAAAATTATTACGACTTACGAAATTGATTGAATATGTAAAAAAATTGTGGTATAATTACGGAATATATTGGAGGGGACATGCAATGTTTAACAAGAGAGTTGAGATGTTAGAGGGGCCTTTGTTGGGTCCTGTTATATTATTTGCTCTGCCGCTTATGCTGACGTCGATTTTGCAATTGATGTTTAATGCGGCGGACATTATTGTAGTTGGCAAGTTTGCCTCTGACCACGCCCTGGCGGCGGTTGGTTCGACGGGGGCTATTATAAATTTGATGCTTAATATTTTTATTGGTATTTCCATTGGGGCATCGGTTGTTATGGGCAGGTATTTGGGGGCTAGAGATTATGAGAACTCACAGGATACCTTGCACACGTCCATTAGCTTGTCGCTGATTTCTGGGATTTTGGTTTTGGTCTTTGGCGTTTTTACGTCAAGGATTTTGCTGGAGTGGATGGACACTCCGCCTGAAGTTTTGGACTTGGCGACCGAGTATTTGCGGATATTTTTCCTTGGCATGCCGGGTTTTATGGTCTTTAACTTTGGTGCGTCGCTTTTGAGGGCGGCAGGAGACACCAAGAGGCCTATGTACTTTTTGACCTTGTCAGGTGTGGTCAATGTTATTTTTAATTTGATTTTTGTTATCGCTTTTAAGATGAGCGTGGCTGGAGTTGCCTGGGCAACTGTTATCAGCCAATACTTGTCTGCGGTTTTAATTATCATGAGCCTGATGAAGGGCGACGACCTCATGAGGCTGGATGTCAAGAAATTAAATTTAAATTGGCACAAGGTTGGGGCCATGTTAAAGATTGGTTTGCCTGCAGGTTTGCAAGGGGCCATGTTTAGTATTTCAAATATCATGATCCAAAGGGCCATCAACTCTTTTGGACCAGTGGTTATGGCGGGCAATACTGCTGCTGGTTCTGTTGAGGGTTTTGTCTACATGGGCATGAATGCGATTTATCAAACGGCTCTGAGTTTTACCAGTCAAAATATGGGAGCCAGAAATTTTGAACGCGTTTCCAAAATTTATAAGACCTGTCTTGCTGTAGTTACAGTTATTGGTCTGGCTATGGGTATTGGCGCTTATGCGGCGGGAACTCCACTTTTAAATCTATACACCAACGATCCAAACGTTGTGGTTTATGGGCTAGAGCGTTTGTCAATTGTGGCTGTTTATTATGCTCTTTGTGGTATTATGGACGTGCAAGTTGGTGTCCTTCGTGGAATGGGCTATTCCATTACGCCGATGATTATTACACTGGTTGCAGTTTGCGGCCTCAGAATCGTATGGCTAATGACGGTCTTTCAAATGTATCACACAAGGCTTATCCTCTATATTTCCTATCCGGTTACCTGGACACTTGCATCGATTGCCCTCTTTATAAATTATATGTACGGGCGAAAGAAAATCCTCCTGCCAGGAATGAGGGGAGAGGAAGTCAATTTAAGAATATAAAATTATCCTGCGTTTGGTGACGCAGGTTTTTTATTGGAAAATTTTTTGCAGATGAAAATATGAGAATTTCTTTTGTAATGAAAGCTAGATTAGAAATGACGATAACTAGGATTTATTTGGATATTAGTCAAGTATATGACTAGAAAAAAGGGTATATGCATTATAAGGAAAGAGAAATAAGTGGAATTCAAATACTTTTATTGATTTTGCTGGGAGACTTTAAGAATTATATATGTAAAAATTTTACGGCACAAGACCTAATAAATTATTTTGAAAGGAGGATTTTATGACTTTAGACAGGATTAGAAAAATAGGGAGATATATATTTTTTGTAAATGTATTTCTATTGCTGGCAGGCGGATATTATGTTTATGGGGAATTAGGCAGGGAGTCGATAGAACCAATTTTAGTGATGGCTACATTCATCTTAGATGAATTCATCTGTAGATTATCCCTCAGAGCATCTATAAAAAGAAATGACTATAGAATTTTTACGGGAGTATCTGGCAGGGAGGATAAGACATTGGTTAGAGGTCGATTAGAAAGGTCTATATTTATAAATTCTGTGGCTTCATTTGTAGGCATAGGAGCTATTTTAATACCGGTAATTATAAAAAAATATTCTACTATTCACTTATTTTTGTCACTAGGATTGTTTATGATATTTTTATTTACAGGCCTAGTTTTAAACAAAAATAAGCAAGGCCTTGTAGAAAAATAAAAAATTTTGAAGTGGATTTAGCACGACAAAATCGACTTTTAATACATAAAATGGAGATGACATACTCCATTTTTTATTGCAATAAATCCTTTAATTTGATAAAATTATCCCAGGTGATAATATGAAAATTGGTTTTTCTAATGAAATATATTTAAAAGAACAGACTAAAAAGATTTTGAACAGGGTCGGCAAGTTTGAGAAGCTTTA
Organism: Ezakiella massiliensis; assembly: GCF_059862345.1. NCBI lineage: Bacteria > Bacillati > Bacillota > Tissierellia > Ezakiella > Ezakiella massiliensis. The sequence continues at coordinate 33,565 of NZ_JCBCEO010000006.1, read as the reverse complement.
TCTTGAATTTGGCGGAAAGCTTTTGGGCGACATGCACGCCTCACGCGTTTTGCCTGGCTACGATCCTGATATTAAATTTGCCCTTTTTGAAGAGCTCCGCGATAAGCTGGAGGTAGTAATTGCCATCCGCGCTTACGATATCGAGACCAACAAGATGAACAACAACACAGGCATGACCTACGAGGCCGAGTGCATGAAACTGATCGACACTCTAAATGAAAAGCATATCATGGTCAACTCTGTGGTCATTAATCGTTATTACAAGCACGAAAATGTGGACGGCTTTATCAGAAAATTAAATGCGAGTGGCATCAAGACTTACGAGCACGAAGACACAGCTGGCTTTCCCAACGACATTGACACGATTTTGTCTGACGAGGGCTTTGGCAAGCACTCTTATATAGAAACGACCAGGCCAATCGTAGTTGTAACTGCGCCTGGACCGGGCTCGGGAAAGATGTCAACTTGTCTTTCCCAACTCTATTTGGAAAATATCCGCGGGGTCAGGGCAGGCTATGCCAAATTTGAAACCTTTCCCGTTTGGAATTTGCCGCTCAAGCACGAGGTCAACATGGCCTATGAAGCTGCGACCGCAGATTTAAAAGACGTTATTCAAATCGATCCATACCACTTGGAAGCCTATGGGGAAATCGCTATTAATTACAATCGCGACATAGAAAATTTCCCTATTTTAAAACGCATGCTCGATAGGATTATGGGGGCGGACGCTTACAAGTCGCCAACGGATATGGGAGTTAATTGCATCAAAGACGGCATTATCGACGACGAAGTTTGCAGGCAGGCAGCCAAGCAAGAAATCATAAGGCGGTATTTGAATGCCCAATTTGAATACAAAAAATATATGTTAAATGGAGATGAGCTGGCCAATATCAGACGGCTAATGGACGAGCTTAACCTCAAAGCAGAAGAAAGGGTCTCCACCAAGGCCGCTCGCGAACGCAAGGAGAAGATCTTCAATGAAGATGGCATTGTAAAAAACATAACCGCCCTTGAACTCGAAGACGGCAGAGTCATCACAGGCAAGGAATCCGAACTCATGGACTCAGCTGCAGCCGCACTTTTAAATGCCCTGAAATTCATTTCAGGCCTGCCCGACGAACTCCACATGATTGATCCAGCCATTTTAAATCCAATCCTTGATATGAAAAGAGATATAGAAAAAAATTCCAATACCCAGCTCAATCTGGAAGAGGTTTTAATTTCCTTGGCCACCAGCCAAATGTATAACCCCTCCGCTAAGGTAAGTATTGGAAACTTAAAGAGCCTCTCTGGCCTCAAAGGGCATTCGACGGGGATATTGCCTACGATCGACTATGAACTGTTTAGAAAACTATCTATAGACATAACCTCCGACTATTAAAATTTCGCGTTAAATTTGCGACCTTTGAAGCGGCCCCAATTTATTTGCCTCCTCGATGTGCACCAAGCACACCTGCGTCGGCAAAAAATTCGTCCACTCAAAATCTCATCAAATTTTCCTCGCAAATTATGTAGAAAGACAAAGATGATTTTAAAACGAGATTTCCTCGCAAATTATGTAGAAAAATATATTGACCTTTTGCCTTTGGGATGCTAGTATGAATATGAAATATCCACTAGCAATGCAGGATTTTTGGAATTGATAGATAGAGTGTTTTTATAATGGGAGGCAATATGGATAGGTTGAAGGCAAGGGAAATTTTTGATAAGTATACAAAAAAGCTCAGGATAGTTCCTGAGTGGGATATTAGATTGGAATTTGTGGAGGATGAGGACTGGAAGAAGACGGGGGATTTTAAAATTGATCCAACTGATAAAAAGGCAATTTTAATGTTAAATGCGGCTAGTCCTAAGGACGAAAACATCGAGGAGACGATCGTTCACGAGCTCATGCACATAAAGCTCTATCCACTGGACCAGGTCTGCGAGTCCATGATAATCAATATGTTTGAAGAGGGCTCCAAAGAACAAAACTTCGCCTACCAAACTTTTTATGAGACCCTGGAAGTCACAGTTGAAGAGCTTGCAAAATGCTTCTTGTTGGAGTTTGGCGAAAATAAAGAGTTTTCCTTTGGCAGAATGGAAAAGATAAAATCCTTTAATGAACTCTATGAGGGACTTAGAAAATTGGATTAATAGATCAGCTCGCGTTTTTAAAGGCGGGCTTTTTGTTTGCAAAAAATATTAAATATAGTTTTCTATCTTTACAAATGGACTTCTTTGTAATAAAATGGTAGTATAAAGATTGGAGGCGGATTATGAAGAAGAGGTTTTCTATTTATTTAATGATGTTATTTGCACTTGTCTTGCGATTTAACTTACGTGCAGAAAGTGATATTAATATCAACATCAATGGGCAAAATGTTTATGGGGATGCCAGTCCAATTGTTGTAAACGAGAGGACGCTTGTGCCTGTGAGGTTGGTTTCTGAAAATTTGGGTCTTGTAGTTGATTGGAATCAAGACCTTCAACAGATTACTTTAAGCAATGAAGCCACTGTTATTAAGTTTATTATTGGCAGCAATACTTACAATAAAAACGGATTAGAAGTTCCTATGGACATAGCTCCTGTGGTTTATATGGAAAGAACTTATTTGCCAATCAGGGTTATTGGTGAATGTTTGAATAAAAAAGTTGATTGGGACCAAGCTACAAAAACTGTTTTAATTATGGATGGAGATTATGAGAATACAAATCCTACTTATAATTTAACTTCCGACACTGCCAAGACAGATCCAGCCATGTATAACCCAGACAATGGTGACTTGTTAGCTTATCTAAAGGCGGATGGTAGGATAATCGGCAATAGGAATTCTATGATCTACCATGTGCCGGGCGGCGTTTCTTATAACAAGGTTTCTTTAAGAAATGCAGTATTTTTCAATACAGAAGAAGAAGCGATTAATGCTGGATATAGGAAGGCAAAAAATTAATTATTAATATTTTAAATACAGATGAGCATTACCCCTTTAAATACTGATAAGTAAGCAAGGGGTTTTTATATAAATAAAATTAAAAAAATCTTCATAGTGCCTTAAATTTGTAGAAAAAAAGACCCTAGTAAATAACTAGGACCTTTATATATTTAAATAAATCTATACGAGCTTTAATTTTCATTTCTTAAATTGCCTATAAATTGACCAATTATTGAAAGAATGCCGTATACTAATGTATAAATGGCTACGCTTTCGTTGTAAAAGATAAATATGCTTGGGATAAATGCCAGCATAATAAAGATTGAAAATAGCCAATTAAAGGAATTTTTTCTTCCATAAACATATGAAACGAGGAAAGAAATTATTGGAATTCCAATTAACAAAATCAACATGCCGCTTGCGGTATCTTTAATAAGGAGTGGCAGGATATAAAATGCAAAAATTATTATAAGCCAATAGGCCAGCATTTTTTTGGTTTTTTCCATATTAACATCTCCATCCTTTTACATAATTTTTTACAAATGATACTAAAAAAATATGGCCGGGATTAACCACGGCCTCTACAACGCTACGCGTTATTTTTTTTAGTTTTAAATTCTATTTACATTTTACATAATTTGTTAGGTTAATATTTACCATTATACATGAATTCAGGAGGATAATTAGATGAAAAAAACGTGAGTCACAGAATTTTTGCGAATGATACTTTTTAGTGAACGGATATATTTGTAGCCATGTAGCGTCCACTTTATTGTGGACATTCGGCGAATGGGATTGCCCCTTGTGGGCATGAGCATTCGTCGTATATTTTTTCGCGAGAATATCGCCGTTTTAACCACAAATTTTAGTCGAGGAATTCGACGTGTCCGTCCTTCATAGAGGCAATCTTTGCCAAACTCGTCACCTCATAGCCCATCTTGCGGATTTCATCTCCGCCTCCTTGGAAGGCTTTTTCGATTACTATTGCTATGCCTTTGATTTCGCCGCCGGCTTTATTTACCATGTTAATGAGGGCCTTGAGGGCGTTACCCTTGGCCAAAAAGTCGTCTATGATTAAGATTTTATCGTCGGGCGTGAGCATTTTCTTGGCCACGACTATATTTTTATCTTGTTTTTCTGTGTAGGAATTTACTTTTTCAATGTAGACCTCTTCTGGTAGGTTTACATGGGTGTTTTTCTTGGCAAAGATTACGGGCACGTGCAGGTATTGGGCTGCAATTGTCGCAATTGCGATTCCTGATGATTCAATGGTTAGGATTTTATTGATGCCCTTGTTTTTAAACATGTGATTTAGTTCCAGGCCGATTTCATTTATAAATTCTATGTCCAGCCTGTGGTTTAAAAAATTATCGACACGCAAGATGTTTCCGTCTTCTACTATGCCTTCTTTTAATATTTTTTCTTTTAACAATTCCATTTTCTCACCACCTTTCTTGTATTTTACAATAGCTCCCTATAAATTGCAAGTTGTTTGCTACTATTTTTTCTTCTTTTTATATTTTCTTTTTTATTGGCCTGGCCGGGGCTTTTTTATTGAATATTGGGGGCGCTTGTGATAAAATAAATGTGGAGGATTAGAAGAGATATGAATCTTTTTAAGATAGATAATTTTAATACGACTAGGCATGACTGGGGGGTGGCAGATGATTTTTTTGTCTACCCTGTTGGCGGGTCCTCGGAGAAAGAGGATTTTAAGATTAGGCTTGTCCGCTTTGACATTAGGGAAGAGGGTCAGGCTTTTGAAAAGTTTCCTGGTATGAAGAGTTTTTTGGTGCCTATTGACAAGAATCTACCCATTAATTATAAGGGGTCAAAGATGCTTATCAAGGCCAAGACGACTTTTAGGTTTATGGCTGATGAAGACATCGTGGCAATGGACGCTGGCAGGGTTTTTTCTATGCTAGCATCCGAAGATTTCCAGGCCAAGATGGAGGTTTTGAAATTTTTTGATAAGCTTATTGTGGAGGATGACTTTGTAGGAAACAAGATTTTGTTTGTTTACTCCTTGGCTGATGATTTACAATTAAAATGTCAGGGTAAGGAAGTGGGCCTTAAAAAGGATGATCTTCTTATTATGATTCCAGATGGCAAGTATGACTTTGAAATTAGCCCAAGGCTGGCAAGTGCTTCTGACGATGACGACGAAGATGAGACAAGACCAGAGAGCGCCATTATTTTTGGTAAGGTGGCCTTATGAAGTTAGGTAGGCTGATATTTTTTGCCCTGGCCATGTTTATTTTGATAACTTGCGTCTTCTTGTATATCAACAGCGATTATGTTGTATCCATGTACGAGATGAGGAAAAATCGCGAGGCCGAGGAAAGTCGGGCCAAGTACATCGAATCTCCCCGCAAGGATTACTGCTATGTGGTGGATGGGAAGATTTTTATCTTGGACGGCAACCACATGTCAGCCATGGATTTTGACGGCAATATTTTGTATGAACGGGTTTTAACCGCTGATGATGCTAAGATGATGGGGGCAGGCGGCTATATATTTTTTGTAGACGACGAGTCCAAGACTATGGATATTATCGATAGCGAAAATCATTTGATTATGGAATCTGAACCCATAAATAATATCAATGGCCTAAGAGAAATTGGCGACAAAATAGTTTTGTATTCAGATGATGGGCTCAATTTTGAAACCAGGGTATTTGATGACAATTTGGATCCTTATTTGAGCTTTTTGTCCAAGGACGCGTCCATTGATTTGGTCCCGACCAAGGACGGCTTCAAGGTTTTGAGTTTAAGGCGGACTGAAAACGGTTTGAGCTCACTTTTTTCCAAGGTCAATACAAAAAAAGAAATCACTAGTCTTTTTGAACTGTCTGGCTACGTGCCCCTCAGGCTTTTTGAATCCTCGGGCGGCGACATCTTGGTCACTGACAAGGAGGTTATCCTTATCAAAAATGGCGAGGTTGACGCTAGGCGGACTTACGAAGACTTCTATGGCATGGAAAAGATAAATAAAAATTATATTTTAATCGCAGATGGGGAGACTATTATTATGGATGATAGTCTAAACGCCATTAAAAAGGTCCCATCATCTGGCTTGGACCACATTTACAAGCTCGACAAGGAGCTTGTGATCTACGGTGGCCGCGAGTTTAAAGTGGTGGGCGACGATGGTCTAATCAGCTCTGTTGAAACGGAGCGGGATATAGAAAGAATTCATTACGACGGCAGGATTGTTGTCGAATTTAGAAATGGATTTTTAATTTATTAGGAGGTAAAGGATGATTGATGCAAGAGGACTCTTATGTCCACAACCAGTAATTTTAACAAAAAAAGAATTGGACAAGGCAGAAGTAGAGGAAATTGAAACACTAGTAGACAACGAAGTTGCAGTTAACAACCTCAAAAAACTAGCTGAAAGCTTGGGAGCAAGTGCAGAAGTTGAAACCATAGAAGATTATTTTTCTGTAAAGATCAAAAAAGGAGCTGGATTTGTAGCAGCCAAGAACGAAGATTTGGTAATTGCTTTTTCCCAAGACCACATGGGCGATAATGAAGAGCTAGGCCACATTTTAATCAAGTCCTTCATCTACACACTGACTGAAGCAGTCCACAAGCCAAAGGAAATTTTGCTCTTTAACTCAGCAGTTAAGCTTGTAACTTCAAACTCAGAAGTTTTGGCCGACCTCAAGAAATTAGCTGAAGAAGGCGTAAATATTAACGCTTGCGGCCTATGTCTTGACTTCTTCCACCTAAAAGAAGATGTTCAAGTAGGCGGCATTACAAATATGTACGATATATACGAAAAAATGGCACAGGCAGGACACCTAATTAGAATATGATAGATAAAATAAAATCTATTTTTATGCATGAGGCTGGCGGCTTGAATGTCTGGGGTAAGATAGTGGTTGCGCTTGTAACCTTTATCTTAGCCGAGATACTTGTAAAGCTTGCCGGCTTTATTGCAAATAAGATAGGAAAAAAATCTACGGACAGGCTTCACGGCAAGGATGCCAAGAGGGTCAAGTCTTTGGCCTCTTTGATCAGGAGCGTTTTTAAGATTGTTATCCTCTTGACCTGGCTCCTGTCAACTTTGAAGATGTTCGGTATTAACACATCTGCCATTATTACTACCGCCGGTATCGGTGGACTTGCAATCAGCTTTGGTGCCAGAAGCTTGGTTGAAGATGTTATTAGTGGTGTGTTTTTGATATTTGAAGATTCTTTGGCCATAGGCGACTATGTTACTGTGGCTGGCAAGGACGGGGAAGTTACGGATATTGCTTTAAGGACGACGACTATTCGCGATTTTAACGGTGAGCTCCACGTGATTCCAAACGGAGAGATCCGCGTGGTTACAAACCGCAATCGCAATATTCAAAGGGCCTTGGTAAAATTTCCTATTGCCTATGATTCCAGTGTGGACCAGGCCATAGAAATTTTAAAAGACGTCCTGCCAAAGGCTGTCGACTCTGACCATGCAGTTATTGAACCTGTGGCGATTTTAGAAGCGACGGATATTTTACCAGAGGGCGTGATTATAACTGCTCTTTGCAAGACAATTCCCGGCGACCAGTGGAGGATCGAACGCCTTATGCGTCTGACTGGTTACGATGCCCTGACCCAGGCGGGAATTGGCGTTGTTCACAATAATTTAGATATAAGGATTGAGAAGTAATGTTAAAATATTATGTGGGCGATTTAGTTACCATGAAAAAACCCCACGCCTGCGGCAAAAACGAATGGGAAATCCTAAAGACCGGTGTGGATATAAAACTCAGGTGCACCAATTGTCAGCGGGAACTCTTTATGACCCGCTTTGACTTTGTGGGCTCTGTTCGAAAGGTTTTGCACGATGGTAAGTGGGTGTCTCTGCGTACATCAAAGGAGATTGAAAGATGAAGAAGCTTTGCATAATCGGCGGCATGGGACCCCTGGCATCATGCGAATTCAACAGGCGGATAATCTTGTCCTCGCCAGCCAAGACTGACCAGGACCATATTGAAACGCTTTTGATTTCCGATAATCTCATGCCGGATAGGACCCAGGCAATTTTAACTGGTGATGACAAGGACCTCTTGGCCAGATTTAAAAGTCACTTTGAACTGGGGGAAGCCTGGGGAGCAGATGTTTTTGCAATTCCATGCAATACCAGCCATTATTTTATGGATGACTTTAAAAAGATGACCGACAAAAAAATATTAAATATGGTCGACTTGGCGGTCCACGATGCAGGCGATAATATTTGCGTGCTTGCAACACGGGGGACCTACAAGACTGGGATTTATAGGAAAGCCATTGCAGAAGCAGAGAAAAATTTAATCGAGCTCACGGAAGCGGAAAAAGATTTGTCTATGGAGACAATTTACAGGATAAAGGCGGGGGAAGAGGCTAGACTAGAAAACTTTCCTGACTTTAAGGCTATGATCCAAGAAAAATTAAATGCAGGTGCCAAGATTTTGTTGGCCTGCACTGAGCTTAGCCTGATTAAATTTGATGACCCGCGGATAATTGACGCCATGGATTCCCTGGTAAGGGCGGTTATTGATGAAGTTTATTGAATTATTTGTAAGTTTTTTTAAAATTGGGATCTCGACCTTTGGCGGCGGCTACGCCATGATTCCCGTCCTTACCCGAGAGGTTGCCGAAAATAAAAAGTGGGCAAGTGAAGATGAACTCTTGGAATACTATGCCATTGGCCAGGCAACTCCTGGCATTATCGCCATTAACACCACGACCTTTGTGGGCTACAAGGTCGGTGGAGTCTTGGGGGCCATCATAGCCACTTTGGGTTTTGTAGCCCCAAGCCTTATTATAATTTTTTGTATTTTTAATTTTATAGAACTAATAGGAGAGAAATTTCATTACGCCGGCCTCATGGTGCAGACGGTTGCCGTTGGTTTAATTTTGCAGACCATCTACGGCATGGCCAAAAAGCAATTGTCTTCCATCAAGGCCGTGATTTTAATGGCGGTTTCAATGGGACTGGCCCTGGCCGGAGTCAGCCTGCCCCTAATTGTAATTGGGGCTGCTATAATCGCTGCACTCGAGGTGAAGTTCTTTGGATAATTTTTTAATTTTAATAATAGAATTTTTTAAGGCAGGACTCTTTGCGGTTGGCGGAGGCCTGGCCACCATTCCATTTTTAGTGGAAATTGGAAACAAATACGGATTTTTTACCTACCAAGAACTTTTAACCATGATAGGCGTGAGCGAATCGACGCCAGGAGCTATTGGCATTAACATGGCCACCTATGTGGGCATCAAAGTCGAGGGCTTTTGGGGAGGAGTGGTCGCGACTTTATCCTTGGTTGCTCCATCGCTTATAATTATTATTTTAATAGCAAGGGTTATAAATAAATATCGTGATTCCATTTATGTTGAATCCATTATGACTTATCTAAAGCCCATGAGTTTGGGTTTTATACTGGCGGCTGTGGCTCCGATTTTAATCGGACTTTTCAAAAACCAGGCTATTAGTAATTACTTACTTGTGGGGATTTTTATTTTAGTTTTTTTTATCAGAGAAAAATTGCCCAAAATCCATCCGGCCTTTATTATTTTAACAGGCTTTGTGGCTGGAATTTTGATGGATATATTGTAAGCAAAGGGGTGAAATATGAATATATTTAGAAAAAATTTCAAAGAAGTAATAAGGGCCGTGGTTCCAATTGTGATAATGGTACTTATTGCTGCACTTTTTATAGTGGACACCCAGGCTCAAATGATCAGGAGCTTTGTCTTGGCCTCCATGGTTTTGATAGCCGGGCTTACTTTATTTTTGACGGGCGTTAGCCTGGGCGTAGAGAGGATTGCCGTTCACCTTGGAAGCATGGCCGAGTATATAACAAAAGCAACTTTAACATTTTTGTTTGGATTTTTGCTGGGCTTTGTAGTTACAATTGCAGAACCAAATCTCATGGTCTTTTCGCAAAATGTCGAATCAATCGTGGGTTTTAATGCCTATTTGCTTTTGATTTTAATTTCCGTTGGCGTTGGCCTTATGATTGGCTTTGGCTTTATCAGAATTTTGAAGGGCCTATCCATCAAAAAAATCTTGGCCTGCGTTTACCTGGTCATGTTTATATTTTTCTTTACGCAAAACGAAACCATGAGAAACTTGTCATTCGACTCAAGTGGGGCCAGCACGGGGGCACTAACCACTCCCTTTTTCCTCTCGCTGGCATATGGACTCTCCAGATTAAAGGGTACAGATAAGGGAGAAAAATACAGCTTCGGCCTGGTAGGCATGGCCTCGACCGGACCGATCGCAGCAGTTTTGATCTTGGGATTAATCCTGCCGGTTGGCCAAGGGACAGAGGCAGCAGCTGAGGCCCTTACTGGCGGTGGAGTTTTTATGGCCGCTTTAAAAGAGGCGACTCTGGCGACCCTGCCCATTACCATAATATTTTTAATTTTTAATGCCTGGAAGATGAAGGTAAACAAAAACGAGTTTTCTAGGATTATGAAGGGCTTGCTCTATGCTTACATCGGCCTGATTTTATTTTTAATAGGCGTAAACATGGGCTTTTCGGACATGGCCTTTTTCCTCGGAACAGCATTATATGTAAAGAGCCCGGCACTTTTTATAATCTTTTCACTTTTGACAGGACTTATGATAGTCCTGGCGGAACCTGCAGTCCAATCCTTGGTTGGGCAAATCATAGATGTAACAGGTGGTTCTGTAAACGGGAAATATGTATTAACAGCTCTGTCAATCGGAGTTGGCTCAGCCGTTATGCTCTCGGCCATGCGGATCCACTTTGGAGGCTTTCAATTGTGGATGTATTTGGCTCCGGGATTTTTAATAGCCATAATGCTCTTTAGAAAGGTTGACGACCTTTTTGTAGGTATAAGTTTTGATGCGGGAGGGGTTGCGTCTGGGCCAATGACAACGGCCTTTGCCCTATCAATGATGCAGGGGGCAGCAACTGTTGCGCCCAATGCAGATCCGCTGGTAGATGGTTTTGGTGTAATCGCATCTGTTGCGATGGCACCTGTGGTAAGCTTGATGCTACTTGGATTAATATATGCTAAAAAGAGGTAAGTATGTTTTTAAATCAAATTATAATTAGAGAAGACCAGTCGAGAAAATTTGTTAGAAAAATGAGATTGGCTGGCATAAAACATTATTCAGTTGTACGGGCTAGCGGAACGGCCAATAGCGAGATCTTAAAGAGCCTGGGCCTGGAAGAAAAAACCATGGAGATGATATGGGTTTTTGGCAACCGCGACGAGACGGAAACAATAAAAAACCTGGCCAGAGAAAAATTTCATTTCGAAAACGGCGGCCTGGGAGTTTGTTTTGCAACCGATAGTAAATTTCAAAGGGGGGACAAGATGGAAGCAACAGCAATTTATGTAATAGTCGATAGGGGACTTGCAGATGATGTTATAGAAGTAGCTGCAAAGACAGGAGGCAGTGGAGCTACAGTCCTCCACGGCAGGGGTAGCGGTATAGAAAAAAGAGTGGCTATCTTTGATATGGTCATCGAACCTGAAAAAGATATTATAGTTTTGGTCACCAGACCAGAGAAAAAAGACGGCATAGTCGACGCCATAAACACTGCCTTTGATTTGGAAAAAACTTCCAAGGGCGTAATCTTTACCATGCCGGTAACCGATGCAGTTGGCTTTAATTTCAATAGATGATTTTAATTTACCTGGTGGTGGCCTTTGTAAGCTTAGGAATAATTTATTCTTTGAGACTCAAGGAAAATCACTTACAAATTACAGCAGGCAAAAATTCTAGGCCTTACAAATTTGCCCAGGTCTCTGACTTGCACGGAAAGCTAGGTCGGAAAAATTTGGACAAACTAATAGAAAAAGTCGCAGATGTGGACGCCATATTTTTAACTGGCGATATCTTTGACGACAAGGGCGACAATAAAACCGCCTGGGAATTTTTAGAACGGACAAGGTCCGTTAAAAAATATTATGTGACCGGTAACCACGAGCACAGGCGGGCCGATTGCAAAGAAATAATGGAGGCTCTGCCTTCTTATAATGTAATTTTGCTGGACGATAATTCGCCGCAAGTGATCGATTCATTTGCAATATACGGGGTCGACGATATAGACAAGAACAAAGACAATTTTTTTGAAAAGCTGGAGGCCTATCATAAAAATTTGGACGAGAATTCATACAATATTCTCCTGGCCCACCGGCCTGAGTACGCAGATTATTATCAGGGCTTTGACTTGATCTTGTCTGGCCACAATCACGGCGGCCACTTTCGCCTGCCATTTATCGGCGGTCTTGTTGGACCGGGTGGAGAAATCTGGCTGGGCAAAAAAGTTTATCAAAAAGGCTTGTATGAATTAAATGAAAAACAAAAAATCTATGTAAATGTGGGATCTACTGATAAAATTTATGGATTTGTGCCCAGGTTTTACAATCCAAAAGAATTTTTAATTATAGATGTGGAGGAAAAAAATTGAAGAAAAAAATATTGATTACATTATTAATAATGAGCATGCTAGCCACAAGCGTCTTGGCTTATTCAGATGTCAAAGACGACTGGGCTAAGCCATATATAGATTGGGCCAGCGACCGCGGACTTTTTACTGGCTACAAGGACGGGACCTTTAGACCTGAGGGCCATATTACAAATGCAGAATTTGTGGCTGTAATGGGCAGGCTCATGGATGAAGAAGTGGAAGCCCAATTAAATTTTACAGACGTGCCGGTCGATGCCTGGTACGGATCGGCCTTGAAAAAACTTGTCGGTGCAGGCCTCATTGAAAATTCTGGGGTCTTTGAGCCAAATGAAAAAATCATCAGGGCAGAGGCCTTTAGGATTTTGGCTGGCATTTACAAGCGGACTTCCGATGAAAAAACCGAATACCATTTTAAGGACGCAGTGGTTGTGCACAACCAAGCTGGCATAGCCGCCCTCATCCACGACGGGATCATCAAGGGGGATGGAGAAAATAATTTGAGGCCCCTGGACCCAATTAGTCGGGAGGAAATGTGCGCTTTACTTAAAAAATGTTTCGACAAATACGGTTATTAATTTGGGAATTAAAGTTTAAGTTGTGGGGGACCACAACTTTTTTATTAGCTGTATAATATTTGCTGGTTTTACTCCCCAACATTTGACATAGAGCCTTTTTATTTACCTTGCAAACACTTGTTGAAAAAAGACCACGGATTAATATGAATTCATACCAATACCCATGTTGTTAAAACAACATGGATATTAGCTGTTGAGGCAGTAGAGCGTATTTATTTATTTTGTAAAGATTTTAACTTGTAAAAATTTTTATTGTAAAAGACTTACAAACTTTGTATAGCCTCAAAGCAATAGTTGCTTGACTAACACTTGTTGAAAAAAGACTGCAGATATTTATTTATGTTGCAAAAACTTGTTGAAAAAAGACCACGGATTAATATGAATTCATACCAATATCCATGTTGTTAAAACAACATGGATAGTAGCTGTTAAAACAGCACACTATATTTATTTAACTTGTAAAAATTTTTATTGTAAAATACTCACAAACTTTGTGTAGCCTTAAAGCAATAGTTGCTTGACTAACACTTGTTGAAAAAATACCGCAGACATTTATTAATCTTGTAAAAAAACTTGTTGAGACAAAATCACAGATTGGTGTGACTAAATAATATCCATGTTGTTAAAACAACATGGGTAATAGTTGTTGAGACAGCCTATCATATTTATTTATCTTGCAAAATAAATATCTAAAAAATAACAGATTAATATGAATTCAAATCAATAACTATGTTGTAAAAACAACATGGATATTAGTTGTTAATATAGTATAGAATAGTTATTATCAAAAGATTATAAAAAGAAAAACACACTTAACAAATCTCGACTGAAAGGCGACTTAGATTTTTTCTTAAATAAAAATAAAAATAAGTTTGCCCTGGTTAATTACTTGTCTGAGTGGGTAGAATATTGAAGAAGAAGAAATAGAGAGGAGGTTAATTCTATGGAAATAAAATTAACTCAAGGGTCAAGGGAAAAATTCAACCAGCTTAATCACAAGGCTGTGCGTTTATATATTAAGTCCGCTTGCTGAAGTGGAGTTGTCCTGGGCGTGGCCCCGGATGAGAAGAGGGATAACGATGAGTATGTCTTTGTTGAAGGCCACATGTTCGTTATCGAAGAAGGACTTTATGCCAGCATACCAAAGGACATCACAATCGACTATGTCGAAAGTGGCCTGAGACGTGGCTTTAAAGTCTATTTAAATTAATAACCTAGCCAATCCGTGGGGATTGGCTTTTTTATTGGTTGAAGAGTTTTGAAAATATTTTTTCGCTTTTATTTTGCAAGTGAAAGGGCACAAGTTTTGAAAGTTTTTTACATTTGCTTTTTGTAATTAAAGACAAATAAGCACTAAAAAGCTTTATCTTTAGCATTTACATTTTGCAAGATGATATCTATGTTGTTAAAACAACATAGATCAGCATTAATTTATAAATATCTATTGTTTTTCCATACAAATATTATTGTAAGATTGATAAAGGCCTGAAAGTTTCGAAATTATTTCAATATTTTAATTGTATAAGTAAGGGCCAAGAATCATTGAAAAAAATTATCAATTGCTGTTTATAAATTGCTCGACTGTATTTTTGAAGAAATTTTAGAATTGACATTAACAAATTAAAAGGCTGCGAGTTCTGAAATTAATTTAACGTTTGTTTTTAGAAAGTAAGAGGCTGTGAGTTTTGAAAGTTTCTTACATTTACTTTTTGTAATTAAAGACCAACAAATATTGAAAAAAATATCGATTGCTTTTATAAATTGCACAACTATGAGTTTTGAAAAACTTTAACACTTGCCTCTACAAATTACATGATAAAATTATGTCTTCTTTACAACTAACATCTATGTTGTTTTAACAACATAGATTAGGGTGGATTCATAAATATCAGTGATTTTTCCAAACAAGTAATTTTTGCAAGATAAATATAGGTCTGAAGTTTTAAAATAATTTAGCGTTTGTGTTTTATAAGTAAAGATCAACAGTCATTAAAAGATTTTATCAATTGCATCTACAAATTGCTCGACTGTATTTTTGAAGAAATTTTAGAATGACATTAACAAAGGAAGAGGTCACGAGTTTGGAGAAAAAATTATCATTTATATTAACAAAGTAAGAGGCTACAGGTTTAAAAATTAAATAAGTGTTTTACATATAAAAATGATCTGCAAGTTTATTAAAAAACATAAAAGGCGACTGATTTCTAAACTAGATATCGCCTATATTTTGTGTTATAATTATGTCAAGGAGGGCACAATGAGTAGAAATTTATCAATGCTTGCTGACTTGTACGAGTTTACAATGTCAAACGGTTATTTAGAATCAGGGGTGGGCGATCGGATTGCCTACTATGATTATTTTTTTAGGTCCATTCCCGACGACGGGGGCTATGGAATTTTTGCAGGTTTGAGCACCCTTATCGAATACATTGAGGACCTCAAATTTGATGATGAAGATATAGAATTTTTTAAGTCCAAAGGGATTTTTGGCGAGAAATTTTTGCAAATGCTAAAGGACTTTGAATTTAAATGCGATATTTGGGCCATGGAAGAAGGGCAAATTATTTACCCCGGCGAGCCGATTTTGACGGTCCGCGGCCCAATTTACCAGGCGCAAATTATAGAGACCATGCTTCTCTTAATTTTAAACCACCAATCCCTAATCGCAACCAAGGCTTCACGCATGGTTCGCGTGGCAAAGGGCCGGGCGATTTCTGAATTCGGTTCTCGTCGTGCCCACGGGGCTGACGCTGCAAACTACGGGGCAAGGGCCGCCTACATTGGTGGGGCCGCATCATCTGCCAACACCTACATGGACAGGCAGGCGGGTATTCCTTCCACAGGAACAATGGCCCACTCATGGGTGCAAAGTTTTGATTCAGAGTTGGAAAGTTTCAGGGCTTACGCTGACGTTTACCCTGACCACACTTTACTTTTGGTCGATACCTATGACGTATTGCGTCAGGGAATTCCAAATGCAATTACTGTTTTTAAAGAATTGAGAGCTAAGGGCCACGAGCCACTTGGCATTCGTATAGACTCGGGCGACATCGCTTACCTAACAAAAGAAACGCGGAAGATGCTGGATGAGGCAGGTTTTCCTGATGCGAAAATCGTCGTGTCAAATTCCATGGACGAATTTAAAATTCGCGATCTTCTAAACCAAGGGGCCCAAATCGATTCCTTTGGCGTTGGTGAAAGGTTGATCACAGCCAAGTCCGACCCAGTTTTCGGCGGCGTTTACAAATTGGTCGCTGTGGAAAAAGACGGGCAAATGGTTCCGAAGATTAAAGTTTCAGAAGACGTTATCAAGATTACAAATCCTGGCTTCAAGCAAGTTTACAGGTTCTACGACAAGGATACCGGCATCATGCAAGCTGACCTGGTTGCCCTAAGAGACGAAGAAGCTCCAAGCGGAGAAGAATTTGAAATCTTCCATCCACTTTATACTTGGAAGCGGACAACTATTAAAAATTATGAGGCCAAGCCACTTTTAAAACCGATTTTTGAAAAGGGCAAACTGGTTTACAAGAGCCCCGACGTCTACGATATCAAAGCCTTTGCAAGCGAAAACCAAGACCGCTTGTGGGAAGAAGTCAAACGCCTTGACGAACCACATTCATATTATGTGGACCTCAGCCAAGGTCTCTTTGAACTCAGAAACGACCTGATCAAGAGGGCCAAATGAAGAAGGCCCTTTACAGAGTGCTTAGGCCAAGGACCTTTGCAGAAGTTATAGACAAGGACATCATTACATCTGTCCTAAAAAATCAAATAAAAAACCAGGCGACCAGCCATGGCTATCTCTTTTGCGGGACTCATGGGACTGGCAAGACCTCTGTGGCCAAGATTTTTTCGCGGGCTGTCAACTGTTTAAATCCAATTGATGGTGAGCCCTGCAACAAGTGCAAAAACTGCCTGGAGATTTTGGAAGACAGGTCGGTTGACGTCCTTGAGCTGGACGCGGCTTCCAATAACGGGGTCGACAATATTCGCGAACTCAAGAGCATGGGCGTTTATCCGCCGACCAATCTAAAAAAGAAAGTCTATATCATTGACGAGGCTCACATGCTTTCAAATTCGGCCTTCAACGCGCTTTTAAAAATCTTGGAAGAGCCGCCAGAGCATTTAATTTTTATTTTGGCGACCACAGATCCAGACAAATTACCTGACACGGTAAAATCACGTGTTCAAAGATTTGACTTCCACACGATTTCCAAGCGGGCCATTGAAAAAGCCTTAAAAAATGCGGCGGTAAAATTAAATGAAGACATAGATGATTCTGTTTTTAAACTCATCGCCAACGAGTCTCGGGGGTCCATGAGGGATGCGCTCTCAGCCCTTGACCAAGTCTTGGGACTTCCCCAAAGGCCAATCGGCGAGAAGGAAGCCGTGGAACTCTTGGGACTCACGGGAATTTACGAGCTTATGCCACTTGTTACAGCCATGATAAATTTTGACTACATGGGAGTCTTAAATGAAACTGACCAGCTGGAAGACTTGGGCAGGAGTCCGGAGAAATTAATTTATTCGCTAATGCAAATTTTTAGAGACCTTTATGTTTTAAAGATCGACCAAGAGGCTGATGTATTAAATAAGGAAGAGTATTTTAAAATTATTAATCAAATTGAAGTTCCGGCTATTTTAAATATTTTGGAGAGGCTGAGGCTAATTTTAAATGATATTTCCAATGCCTACGACCGCTTTATGGTCTTTCAAATTGGCCTACTTGGCATAGTCAAGGACGATTATATAAAGAGTCAGTCCTATCCGACCGGCCAAATAAAAATGCCTGAGCCAAGTGTAAGCACAAGTCAAAGTGAAAAACAAAATGCAAGATTAAATTCAAGTTCAGGCTCAAGGGAAAGTGAAAATAAAAACGTAATTTCAAACGCAGATTCAAAGGCCAGCGATAATGAAAATAAAAATGCGATTTCAAATGCAGATTCAAAGTCGTCGGCAAAGCAAGAGCCGGCCCAAAGCCAGGCCCAAAATTTTGGAGGAGACGACCCCTACGCCAATCTTGATTTTATAGAGGGCGTGGATATGGAAGAGGCCTACGATTTTGAACCGCAAGTTAAAAGTACAAAGCCACGGACTAGCGAGCAGGCAAGTAAAAACGACCGACCAGTGACTAGTGAAGGTGCGGTTACTAGTGAACCTGCACAAGTTAGTGATCAGACGGTTACTAATGAACACGCACAAGCAAATGAGCCTACAGAGACCAATGAAGCTGAAGAGGAAAATGAAGCTCCAGCTACAAATGAAAGTGCAGATTTAAATGAACCAGCTCAAGGCATCTCAGAAAATACTACCGAGGACAATCCATCGGGCAATGAAATTTACGACCTGCTGGTTGACAAGCTCCCGCTCTTGGTAGACATAAACGAGGTGTTTTTTATCAGGATGGAGGGCGACCACTTGATCTTTAGGCTCAAAAACCCAGCTGTAAATGACGACCGTCTGGATATGTTTAAGGCGGAAATCGAAGAAGTGATTTTTGATTCCTACGGCAGACGGGTAAGTATTTTAAAGGAGAACGAGGACCCGGCCATTGAAAGGGCCAAGGCCTTGTTTGGAGACAAATTAAATATTATTAGTTAAAATAAATTTTAGGAGGTTATTATGAGAAATTTTCCAGGTGGCGGCAATATGAAAAAAATGATGAAGGAAATGCAAAAGCTACAAAAGGACATGCAAGAAAGCCAAGAGGCTATCGAAAACGAAGAATTTGAAGTTTCAGTTGGGGGCGGAGTTGTAAAGCTCACTATCAACGGCAAAAAGGAAGTTCTATCCATGGACATCGACCCAGATGTAGTTGATCCAGACGATATTGAAACCCTGACTGATTTAATAATTGCAGCTGTTAACCAAGGCATCACCACTGCCGAAGAAAAAATGAATGAATCCATGGGCAAGTACACCCAAGGACTCAACCTGCCAGGAATGTTTTAATGGCAGATAATTACGTTGACAATTTGTCGGACAGGCTGTCCAAGCTGCCGGGCATTGGGAGAAAATCTGCCAAGCGTTTGGCCTTTCACATTTTAAATATGCCAGAGGCTGACGTGGATGCATTGGTGGATGCCATTGTCCTGGCCAAGGACAAGATCCAGCGGTGTAAGATGTGCGGAAACTTTTCCCAAGAGGAAATCTGTCCCATCTGCAGCTCACCCAACCGCGATCACTCAAAGCTTATGGTGGTTGCATCGGTCAAGGACATTGACGCCTTTGAGGAATCGCTGGGCTACGATGGCCTCTATTTTGTTTTGAAAAATGACGAGCTAAGTCCCGTTAAGGGGATTGGTCCAAAGGAAATTGGCGCCGATGAATTTGTCGAAAGATTAAAATCAGAAGAAGTTAAGGAAATTATTTTGGCCCTGGCCACAAATATTGAAAGTGAACACACGGCGAAATTTTTATCTATGCTGGCTAAAGAAGCTGGCAAAAAAGTTTCTACGCTTTCAACTGGTTTGCCAGTAGGCGGGGTCTTAGAATACTTTGATCCTCTGACTCTGAGGCGGAGTTACGAGGGCAGGATTGAAATTTAGAGGTGTATATGTACAAGGGATATAAATTAATTAAGGAAGAATGGCTGGACGAGTACAAGTCCAAGGCCAGATTATTTGAACACGAAAAAACTGGTGCCCGCGTTTTAAAGATGGAAAACGATGACGACAACAAGGCTTTTTCAATTGGCTTTAAAACTGTTCGCGAGGACAGCACAGGCATTTGCCACATACTGGAACACTCGGTTCTAAGCGGCAGCCGCAAGTACAAGACCAAGGAGCCTTTTATGGACCTGATCAAAAACTCCTTGCAAACTTTTTTGAATGCAATGACTTTTAATGACAAGACCATTTATCCGATTTCATCCAGGAACGAAAGGGACTTTTTTAATCTTTGCGATGTTTATTTGGATGCAGTATTTTTCCCAGCCCTCCATGAAAACGACAAGATTTTCAAGCAAGAAGGCTGGCACTATGAAATTGAAAATGCAGACGACGACATCAAGATAAACGGCGTTGTCTACAATGAAATGAAGGGGGCCATGTCCTCAGATATTTCTCAAGTTTATGAATTGATTGGCAAGTATCTCTATCCAAATTCTTCTTATTGCTATAACTCAGGTGGGGACCCTGCGGATATTCCAGACCTGACTTTGGACGAACTCCGCGCCTACCACAAGAGCCATTACAATCCGACCAACTCTTATGTTTTTTATTGGGGTAACGGCGATACCGAGAAGGAATTGGCTCATTTGGATGAGTACTTATCTCAATTTGAAAAGGTTGAATTGGTCGACGATATGAAGGACATTCAGCCTTTGGAAAAATCTTTTGAAAAAGTCTTGTATTATTATGGGGAAGAAAAGGCCAAGAATGATTTTGTGACCGTGTCTTTTGTTTGCGGGGACGGAAAAAATCCTGTGGACAAGTTGGTCCACGATTTGATTGAGTCAGCCATGATCAGCGAAGATGGGTCCAATATCAAGGACCGCCTAATCCAAGAAGGCCTGGCTGAAGACGTTACTGGTATATATTCTATTGGAGACAAATTAAATTTCTCTGTTATCGCCAAGAAGACTGACGCCGCCAACAAGGATAAAATCGTAAAAATTGTGGAAGAAGAGCTCAAAAAACTCGCCGAAGACGGCATTGAAGAAAATGTTTTAAAGGCCCTGATCCACCAACAAAAATACGACACACTAAACTTTGGCGACAGCCCCCACAAGGGAATCATGGTCTACATCAGGGCAACTGATTCATGGCTTTATGGCAATGACCCAATCCAAGGCCTCAAATTTAAAGAAGCCATCGAGACAATAGAAAAAAATCCTGGCCTGGTCAAGGACTACGCCAAAAAATATTTAAATGGCGACAAGATGGTTTTGGTCATCAAACCAGATGCAGAATTAAATAACAAGAGAGAGGCCGCCCTCAAAGAAAAGATGGCAGCCTACAAAAAATCTCTATCGAATGAGGAAATTGAACAATTAATTGCAGACACCAAGGACCTCTTCGCCTTCCAATTATCCGAGGATAGCGAAGAAGCCAAGGCTACAATTCCTGCCCTGGATGTCAAGGACTTAAAGGCCAAGGTTGATGAAGTGCCTGTTAAAATCGACGGCAACTTGTCCTTTGTGGACACCTTTACAAACGGAGTTTTATATATGGACGCCAGCACATCGATCGATGACATGGCAGACGGGGACATAGAAATTTTAAATATAATTTCTAAGCTCATTGGCAAGGTCGACACTAAAAATTATTCTTACAAGGACTTAAATACAGCAATCAACCTCAAGGCCTACGACTTCGACCAAAGCTTTGCAGCAAGCAAGTACTACGACAAGGAAAGTGGTGAATTTACTTTGGTCCAAAGAATTTCCGCCAACCGCGGAGACTTTGCAGACGCCTTTGAATTGTTAAAGGAAATCACCTTTAACACAGATTTCTCAAAAATTTCCAGGGTCCGCGAGCTATTAACAGCTGAGACAACTAAGAAAAAGATGACAGCAGTTATGGGCGGAGTGGGCATCACCCTTGTAGAAGCCTTAAAGGGCTTTGGCAGGGCAGCAGAAATCAGGGCCCTCTTGAGTGGAACTAGAGAAATCAAGGCCATTGAAGAGCTCTTGGCAAAATCAGATGCTGAGATCGAAAGCATTTTAAATGATGGCTATAAAAAATATCAGGACATCTTCAATTCAAATGGCCTCTTCCATATCACTGGCGAAGAGGAAGACTTTGAAGAAATTAAAAAAGTTTTGACAGACCAAGGCCTTTATACTGACAGTCGTGACCGCAAGGAAATCCCAGTAGGATCTGGCACAGCCAAATCAACTGCCATTGTTGCCATGACAGACGTCAACTACTGCGTGGACGCTTGCCCATACGAGCTAGAAAACGGGGCTGACTATGTGGTTTCACGCGCCCTTTCAAACTCATACTTGCACGACAACATCAGGGCCAAGGGCGGAGCCTATGGAGACGGTATCAACGTTTCAGCCAATATGGTCTACATGTTCTCCTACCGCGATCCAAATCTGGACAAGACCTTTGAAGTTTACGAAAACGCTTACGATTGGCTAAGGACTAGGGACTTTAAAGAGGAAGATTTAAATTCACTCATCATCGGTGCCTACAATATGTTTGATCCACTCTTAACGGCAAGGCAAAAGTCACTGACAACCTTTGGCATGTTACTTAGCCACAAGACAGTGGACGACACCAACCGTGAACTGGGCCAAGCTCTAAAGACTGACAACGAATCCTTCAAGGCCTTCGCAGATAAATTGGAAGCTGCCATGAAGAATAAAGGCCGGGCAGTTCTTACAAATGATAAGGGTATGGAAGAAACGAAAATTAAATTTGAAGACACAATTGAAATAAAATAAGAATTAAAACTGCCCTAATCTTGGGCAGTTTTTTCTTGCAAATAAAAAGCGTTTTGTATTGCGTATGTCCATACAAAGTGCTATAATTATTATAAAAGGAGGAGATCTTATGGCCAAGACCGAAAGTTTGTATGTTAGAATGGAACCTGAACTCAAAAACCAAGCCGAGGAAATTTTATCCAGCTTGGGGCTCTCCGCCTCAACGGCGATAAATATGTTTTACAGGCAAATCGTTTTAAAACGCGGCATACCCTTTGACTTGAAATTGGAAGAGCCCAGACCCCTGTTTTTGGATGAAATGACCAAGGAAGATTTGGATAGGGAAATTCAAAAAGGCATTGACGATGTAGAAGCAGGCAGAGCCTATCCAGCAGAGGAAGTTTTTGCTGAGTTAAGAGAAGAGCACGATATTAAATAATCGGTGAAATTGAAATAAAAAGTTATGATTTCAAAAAGAGGTAGCTATGACTATAAGAGAAAAAGAGGATTTAATATTTGACAAGCTAAAAAATCCGGATATAATTAAAGATGGACTTGCAGATGAAAGTCAGTACTTATCTGCTGAGTATAAAATTATTTATATTATGAAAGAGGTAAATGGCGGCAAAGGCTGGGACCTCAGAGATTTTATTAAAGATGGTGGCCGCAGCCAAACTTGGGATAATATAGCCAGATGGACTGAGGGAATTTTAAATTTAGACAAGGACTATCCCTGGGACTACCTTAAAGAAGATAATGAAGCTAGGAGAATGAAATATCTTAAGAAAATAGGAGCAGTCAATTTAAAAAAACTATCAGGGACCTACGAATCAATCCCCAATGAAATTTCGGCAGCAGCTTGTGAAAACAAGCAGATAATAAAAGAGCAAATTGATTTGTATGATCCAGATATAATTATTTGCTGTGGAACAGCTGTAGATTATGTTAACAACTGTATAGACCCAGCTTATAAAAACTGGCAAATGACCAGAAGAGGTATCCCTTACATTAGGTTGGCAAATAAAATTATTATTGATCACTGCCACCCTGGGGCTAGATTTAGAGATTCTATAAAGTACTACGCCTTAGTAGATGCCGTCCATGAGATTTTGAAATATACTAGCTGAAAGAAGCTTTTAATTTAAAAACTTTATATTTACACACAAAAAGAGCACATCTGCTTTAAATACAGGTGTGCTCTTTGTTTTTAATATTTATTTTGCTGTGATCTTGAGGAAGGTTTTTTTGCCTTTTTTGATCACGAATTCTTGGTCGAACTTATCGGCTGGAAGATTTAATTGTGGGTCGGTGATTTTTTCATCGTCGATTGAAACACCGCCGCCTTGGATGAGTTTTCTGGCTTCGCCATTTGATTTGGCAAGTCCTGCTTCAACCATTAGGGATAAAATGCCAATGCCGTCAGCGATTTTTGCTTTTTCGATTTCAAAGGCTGGCATATTTTCCAAATCCATCTTGCCTGAGAAGAGCTTGCGAGCAGTTTCAATT
This sequence comes from Ezakiella massiliensis, assembly GCF_059862345.1. NCBI lineage: Bacteria > Bacillati > Bacillota > Tissierellia > Ezakiella > Ezakiella massiliensis. The sequence goes on along the minus strand of NZ_JCBCEO010000006.1, from coordinate 9,775 downwards.
GCTTGGTCAGCTGCTTCTTTGCCGTGAACGTCCTTGGTGATTTCGTAGGCCAGGATTTCCTTTTGCCTGTTGATATCTTCTTCGGAAGTGATTCTGTCGATTTCATCAAGTGATAAGAATGTGAGTTGGAGCATAAATTTCTTTACGTCCCTGTCGTCAACATTTCTAAAGTATTGGTATAGATCAAATGGAGAAGTTTTGTTTTCGTCCAGCCAAACAGCGTTACCCATGGACTTGCCCATCTTGACTCCGTCAGCATTGACCAGTAGTGGAATGGTCATAGAGTAGACCTTGGCGTCTTCCTTCCTGCGAACGAGTTCGTATCCGCCTAGCATGTTGGACCATTGGTCTGATCCGCCAACTTGCAAAATACAATCTTGTTCTCTGTAGAGTTTCAAGAAGTCGTAGGACTGCATGAGCATGTATGAGAATTCAAAAAATGTCAGCCCGTCTTGGAGACGATTTTTGTAACAGTCGAATGTAAGCATTCTATTAACTGTAAATTCTGTGCCGATTTCGCGAACAAATTCCAAGAAGTTTAAATCTCTTAGCCAGTCGCCGTTGTTCATAAAGAGGCCATGGTCGCCGTCCATATTTAAAAATATGGACAGTTGCTTTTTGAAGCATTCGGCGTTGTGATTTATAAAATCCAAGGACATCAAAGCCCTCATATCGTTACGACCACTTGGGTCACCGATTAAAGTTGTGCCTCCACCAATCATGGCGATTGGCTTATGGCCTGCCATTTGCATCCGCTTCATCAGGGTAATTACCAGATAGTGGCCGGCTGTGAGTGAGTCCGCTGTGCAGTCAAAACCTACATAAAAAGTGACTTTGTCATTGTTCAATTTTTCTTCGAGTTCTTCGGGGTAAGTCATCTGATCAATTAGTCCCCTGGCTCTTAATTCTTCAACTAATTTCATATTTCCCTCCTAAAATAAAAAAACCCAATGAACAATTGGGCGTCGTCAAACACGGTACCACCAATCTTCATGGGAATCCATCTCTAGTAAATCTCTTAACGGGGATAAGCCGCCAGCGTCTTTCTCGCTGGAAAAACATCATCCGTATCTATGACTAACCTAAGTATAGCAGGGATTTGGGAATCTGTCAAGATGGAAATGACTGGGTATATCTGTTATAATTTATCTGGAGGATTTATGAAGTTAAAAAAGTTTTTGATTGTTACAATAATAATATTTTTAATCGCCTTTGGTCTATATAGGTTTTTTCGCATAGACCATGATGAGATGACTTTATCTGCCATCAGCCTCAACTGGAGTCTGCCTCTCCCCAAGAGCGCCAAGGTCGTGGCCCACGAATCCGACACGGGTTTTACGGGCGATGGGGTCAAGTACACGGTTTTAAAATTCAAAAGGGAAGAGGCGGAGGCCTCGATCTTTGGTAGGCGGTCTAGAAATCCCATTCCATCTGAGGATAAAATCATGGCCAATGATATTTATAAAAGATTTTTCAAGAAAAACTTTCCCTTTGATGACATGGCTTATGTGGGGACCCTTTCTAAGGACGGCTACGATTTGATGATTATTTTTTATGACCCGGCTGAGGATAATTATATTATTTTTGAGTATTTCTTATAGGAAGCTTTTAAAATTTCACAAAAAATCCTTTAAAAAATTTCTCTCAAAGATTTTTACAAAATATTTACAAATTTTTCGTGATTTCAGTCACGATTTGCTTGCATTAATTTTTTTTAAGTGTTATAATCAAATTATTGAAGGGGGATTTCCTATGAGAAGAAATTTCACAATTCAATTTAAGATTTTGAACCGCAACATCTAAGTTGCGGTTTTTTGTTCGCTTTATCACAGTTTAGTGATTGGAGAGGTTTTTAAAAGAAGATTAGGAGGATAGTATGGCAAAAGTTATTTTAAATGGCAGCGATCTTACATTAGAAGACCTAGTAGCTGTCGCTAGGGACAAGGCAGAGGTAGCATTATCAGAAGATGCTAAGGCACAAATCATCGCTTCACGCAAATTGGTTGATAAGTTTGTAGAAGAAGAAAGAGTTGTTTACGGTATTACAACAGGTTTTGGTAAGTTCTCAGAAGTTCACATCAAGGAAGATGAAACCAAGACCCTACAAAGAAATTTAATTATTTCTCACTCATGCGGAGTTGGCAATCCACTTCCTATCGAAACTGCAAGGGCAGCCCAAGTGCTAAGGGCAAACGCTTTGGCCAAGGGTTTTTCTGGAGCAAAATTAGAAACAGTTGAAACTTTGATCAAGATGTTAAACGCTGAAGTTACTCCAATTATTCCTGAAAAGGGTTCACTTGGTGCAAGCGGCGACTTGGCTCCACTTTCACACATGGTTCAACCTATGCTGGGTATTGGCGATTGCTATTACAAGGGCGAAGTTGTTGCCAGTGAAAAGGCTATGAAGGATGCAGGCATTCCTACAATCGAACTTACAAGTAAGGAAGGCTTGGCTCTTATTAACGGCACACAAATTATGACAGCTGTTGGCGCACTTACCCTTTACGATGCAATTCAGCTTGCAAAGATTGCAGACATTGCAGACGCTATGACTATGGAAGCTCTTGGTGGAATTATCGACGCTTACGACCTAAGAGTTGCCAAGGTTAGACCACACGAAGGCATGTTTAGAACTAGCGAAAACGTAGGCAAGCTCCTTGAAAATTCAAAGAATGTTACCCGCCAAGGGGATGTTCGTGTTCAAGATGCTTACACCCTAAGATGTGTTCCACAAGTTCACTCAGCTTCAAAGGACTGCTTCAACTATGTTAAGACTAAGGTTGATATCGAAATGAACGCCGTTACAGACAACCCAATTATCTTCCCTGATGACGAAGCTTCAATCAGCGCAGGTAACTTCCACGGTCAACCAATGGCCCTACCATTTGACTTTATGAAGATTGGTTTGGCAGAACTTGCAAATATTTCAGAACGCAGGCTAGAAAAAATGGTAAACCCTGCTTTGAACCACGGTCTACCAGCATTCTTGACAACCCACGGCGGCGTAAACAGCGGCTTTATGATCGTTCAATACGCAGCAGCAGCCTTAGTAAGTGAAAACAAGGTTTTGGCTCACCCAGCAAGCGTTGACTCAATCCCATCATCAGCCAACCAAGAAGACCACGTTTCTATGGGAACAATCGCAGCTAGACAAGCTAGAGAAATTTATGAAAACGCTAGAAAAGTTTTGGCTATGGAACTTCTTGCAGCAGCTCAAGCAATTGACATTCACGAATCAAAAGATAAATTATCCGAAGGCACCAGAGCTTGCTATGACATCATTAGAAAACACTCTGACTACATTGACTTAGACAGGGTTATGAATTTAGAAATAGAAAAAGTAGACGACCTGCTTGAAGACGGTTCAATCGTCAAGGCAGTTGAAGAAGCAATAGGAAATTTAAGAGTATAGGAGGGTTTTATGATTACAAACACACAAATCGGCGACGCTATGACCATTAAGTTAAGCGATGTGTTGCCACCAGAACCAGAATTTCAACAAGGTATCAGAAGGGCACCAGTTAGGGAACTCAAATTATCCAAGCACGAAATTAAGCTAGCACTTAAAAACGCTTTGAGATATATCCCTGAATCCTTGCACGAAACATTGGCTCCAGAATTTTACAATGAGCTAATGACCTACGGCAGAATTTACGGCTACAGATATCGTCCACACGGAAATATCAAGGCTAAGCCAATCGACGAATACGAAGGCAAGACCTTAGAAGGCAAGGCTTTCCAATTAATGATCGACAACAACTTGGACTTTGACGTTGCCCTTTATCCATACGAACTTGTAACCTACGGTGAAACTGGCCAAGTCGTACAAAACTGGATGCAATATCAACTAACCAAAAAATATTTGCAAGTTATGACAGACGAACAAACCCTTGTTATGGCTTCAGGTCACCCAGTTGGTCTTTTCAAATCCAACAAGCGTGCTCCAAGAGTTATCATTACAAATGCTCTTATGGTAGGTATGTTTGACGACCAAGAACACTGGGCCAAGGCAATCGCAATGGGCGTTGCCAACTACGGACAAATGACAGCTGGCGGCTGGATGTACATTGGACCTCAAGGAATCGTTCACGGAACTTTCAACACAATTTTAAACGCTGGTCGTTTGAAACTTGGCGTTCCTGCTGATGGAGATTTGGCTGGCCACATGTTTGTATCATCAGGACTTGGCGGCATGAGCGGTGCTCAAGGTAAGGCTGCAAAGATTGCAAAGGCTGTTGGACTTATTGCAGAAGTTGACCTATCAAGAATCGAAACCAGACTTGAACAAGGTTGGATCGACGAATACTCAGACGACGCAAAAACCGTTTTCGAAATGGCAAAGAAGGCAATGGATGCTAAACAACCTCGTTCAATCGCTTACTACGGAAACGTTGTAGACCTACTTGAATACGCTGTAGATAATGACATTCACATAGAACTTCTATCAGACCAAACATCCTGCCACGTTCCATACGACGGAGGCTACTGCCCACAAGGCATGACCTTTGAAGAAAGAACCAAGATGCTTGCAACAGACCACGAAGGCTTCAAGAGAGAAGTTGACAAGTCCCTCCGCCACCACTATGAATTAATTAAAGCTTTGGTAGCCAAGGGAACCTACTTCTTCGACTACGGCAACTCCTTTATGAAGGCCGTTTACGACGCAGGCGCAAAGGACATTGCTAAAAACGGCGTAGATGAAAGCGAAGGATTTATCTTCCCATCATATGTAGAAGACATCATGGGACCAATGCTCTTTGACTACGGCTACGGACCATTCAGATGGGTCTGCCTATCAGGCAAGCACGAAGACCTGATCAAGACCGACCACGCAGCTATGGAATGCATCGATCCAAACAGACGCGGCCAAGACCGTGACAACTACATTTGGATTAGAGACGCTGAAGAAAACCAATTAGTTGTTGGATCACAAGCTAGAATTCTTTACCAAGACGCTCTTGGCAGATTAAAGATTGCTCTTAAATTTAACGACATGGTTAGAAATGGAGAAATCGGACCAGTTATGCTTGGCCGTGACCACCACGACACAGGCGGCACAGACTCACCATTTAGAGAAACATCCAACATCAAAGACGGATCCAACATCATGGCAGATATGGCTACCCACTGCTTCGCAGGTAATGCTGCAAGGGGCATGAGCTTAATCGCTCTCCACAACGGCGGCGGCGTAGGTATTGGTAAGTCAATCAACGGTGGATTTGGTATGGTTCTGGATGGCAGCGACAGGGTTGATGAAATTCTAAAATCAGCTATGCCATGGGATACAATGGTCGGCGTTTCCAGAAGAAACTGGGCAAGAAACGAGCACTCAATCGAAACCACTATCGAATACAACAAGCAATTTGCAGACACCAACCACATCACAATTCCTTACATCGCAAGCGATGATTTGATTGACAGTATTGTCGACAAGGATGAAAACTGCGGTTGCTAAAAACTTTTTAAAAGTTAATTAAAAAGTTAAAAAATAATTATTAACGGTAACCCATAAAGGGTATACGTATAATAAGTAAGAAATTAATTGCCCCCTTGGGGCGGATGAATCAAAAGGAGGAAATTATGGCAAGAATTTTACAATGCGTACCAAACTTTAGTGAAGGACGTGACAAGGAAAAGGTAGAAAAAATCGTTGATGAAATCAGAAAAGTTGAAGGCGTTAAACTTCTAGACTACTCAAGCGACCCAACCCACAACAGAAGTGTTGTTACATTTGTTGGTGAACCAGAAGCAGTTATCGAAGCAGCTTTCAACGCTTGCAAGGTTGCATCAGAAGTTATCGATATGACAACTCACCACGGCGAACACCCAAGAATGGGCGCTATGGACGTTTGTCCTCTAATTCCAATTAGCGAAATCACAATGGATGAAGCTGTTGAACTTTCAAAGAAATTAGCTGAAAGAGTTGGCAAGGAACTTGGAATCTCCGTATACCTATATGAAAGATCAGCAAGTGCACCTACTAGAGAAAACCTAGCAGATGTTAGACGTGGCCAATACGAAGCTATGGAAGAAAAGCTAAAACAAGAAGGTTGGGCACCTGACTTTGGACCAACAGAACTCAACAAAAAATCAGGCGTATCTGCTATCGGTGCTAGACCAGCATTAGTTGCATTTAACGTAAACCTAAACACATCAGATGTTGAAATCGCAAAGAAAATTGCCAAGAGCATGAGAGCAAAAGGCGGCGGATTCACATACTGCAAAGCTATCGGCCTTCTCCTAGAAGACAAGAACCTAGCTCAAGTTTCCATGAACCTTGTTGACTACACCAAGACTCCAGTTTTCCGTGTATTTGAAGCTATCAAACGCGAAGCTATGAGATACGGGGTAACAATTGTTAACTCAGAAGTTATCGGCCTAGTTCCACTACAATGCATGGTCGACGTAGCTACTTGGTACTTGCAAGTAGATGATTTCGAAACAAGCCAAGTTTTGGAAACACAACTTCATGATTAATCCAAGTCTAAAGATTGAAAATATCTCGGAGCTCATTACCGTCTCTGGCGAAAATGGCAAGAGACGCGGCAAGGCTCAGGGAGAAATTGACAGAATTAAAAACGGTTTGGTACTGGTAGTAGGTGACAAGATCGCCTACGCCGGCCCAGCCGACAAGGCTCCGGCCTACGAGTTGACAGCTGATGCAGTGGTTATCGACGCCACAGGCAAGACGGTTACACCCGGGCTTATTGATTCGCACACACATTTGGTTCATGGCGGTAGCCGCGAAAATGAACTAAACCAAAAGCTCCACGGTGTACCTTACCTAGACATCCTAGCCCAAGGCGGCGGTATTATGTACACTCTGACTCAAACCAAAAACCGGACCGAAGACGAGCTCTACGACCAAGCTGTTAAATCTGTTGATCAACTTTTATCATACGGGGTTACAACTGTTGAAGCCAAGACAGGTTACGGCATTGACGATTTTGCAACTGAAATGAAACAGTTAAATGTTGCAGATAGGATCGACAAAAATCATCCGGTCGACATTGTCCACACCTTTATGGCTGCCCACGCAGTTCCCAAAAAATACAAGGATAATCCAGATGAATTTATAGACATAGTCATCAATGATTATCTACCAAAGATTAAAGAAGATGGCAGAGCAGAATTTTGCGATGTCTTCTGTGAAGAGGGGGTCTTTAACGCAGACCAATCCAGAAGACTTCTTATGGCAGCCAAAGAATACGGGCTCATTCCAAAGATTCACGCAGATGAAATCGTGGAACTGGGCGGCACAACCGTAGCTGCTGACGTGGGAGCGATTTCCGCTGAACACTTGATCAAGTGCTCATCACACGGGGTCAGCGAACTCAAGCGCGGAGACGTAATTGCAAATCTACTGCCAGGCACATCCTTTAATATGGGTGACGGCATCTTTGCCCCTGCCAGAGAAATGATAGAAAACGAAGTTGCTGTTGCAATATCCACAGACTACAATCCAGGCTCATGCCCAACTGAAAATATTCAACTTTGCATGTACCTGGCCTGCTTAAATATGAAGATGACACCAGAAGAAGTTTTGGTTGGCGTCACCATGAATGCAGCTTGCGCCATCAACCGCCAAGATACAATTGGCAGCCTAGAAGAAGGCAAGCTAGCAGATATTGCAATCTTCAATGCACCAAACCTAGATTACTTGGTTTACCACTTTGGTATCAACCACACAGACCAAGTTATCAAGAAAGGTAAAGTAGTCTATAAGTGCTAAAGCAAAAAAAGCGCAGGGCAATAGTTGTAACGGATTCTTATATAGAATTTTTTGGCATAGAAAAAGCCCTGGAGATGAATAATTACAGGGCCGAGAACCTGAAAAAAGACGGAGACACCGACCTGAGGGCCAGGCTGATCGTCTACGTCTTGGACAAAATGGATGGATTTTTTCTCTATGTATGCAGGCAAAACCATTCGGAAATAATACCTGCACCTATGATAGTCATTTTGAAAAACAAAAAAGACTTCAGAAGGTTGGACTTAAAAAAATTAAGCATAGATGCTTGCATAGCTTATGACGATGACATCAGTGAGCTCCACGAAGCCATCTACAAGCTTAACCAAGGGCAGCAATATATTTCGAAGAGCCTAGAAAATTACAAGAGAGACGACTTTTTAGATAAGCTGACACGGCGCCAATACGAGATATGTGCGCTGACAGCCCAAGGCATGACCACTAAAGAAATAGCGGAGGCCCTGGACATATCTGAAAAAACGATCAGGAATCAAGTAAGTCTAATCAACAAATCCATAGCGCCCAAGACATTTTATCAGGCCGTTATAGAATATTTAAATCAAAGCATATAAAAAACTGATATGAGTTTTTCTCATATCAGTTCTTTTTTTCTAATAAATACGCTTCAAAGGCCGAGGCCAGGGGCGATAGATTTTTTAATTTGTTGTATATTAAGTAGAAATCTCTGGTCAAATCCACATCCTTGATGCGGAGGAGGAGCAGGTCGCTGGCATCATTTATAAGAAGACCAGAAACAAAGCTACCGCCGTAGCCTGACCTAACGATTCTTAAAATAGAGTCGTTATCATCGCAGACGGAAGTCTCCCGTTTAAAGAAATTTTGATCGACCTTGGTAATGGAATTAACCACAGTCCGCAAGGTTCCAGACCTGGAGTCGCGAAGAATAAGCGGGATGTGCTTGATATCATCTGTGCTAATATAATCGAAAGCTCTGTAGTCAGGTAGCTTGTCCTTGGAAACTACAAAGAATATTTCATCGGAAAAAATCTTGGTAAATTCAACAGAAGTATCGTCCGATTTAAAGCCGACAATACCAAAGTCCGAACGCCCGTTTTTAACATGGGAGATAACGGACAAAGAATCCGACGAGGAAATATTAAAAGTCACATTGTCGTGGAGCTTCATAAAGCCAGAAATCCTCTCCGGCAAATAAAAACGCAGGGGAATTGAAGAAGTCTCAATATTTAAATTGCCCTCGATAGTCCCCTCATACATGACGATACTGTGCTTGGCAATGTTGATCGAATCGAGAACATCCTTGGCGTACTTATATAAAATTGAACCTGCATCTGTAATAGAAATTGAATTGCCCAAGCGATTGACCAGGCTAACACCGAGTTCATTTTCTAAATTTTTAATATGATTAGTAACGGTTGGCTGAGTAATAAAAAGCTTCTCACCAGCCTTTGAAAAAGACTTATAATCGCATAGATAAATAAAAGTCTCTAATTGTCTTATGTCCATAAGCCCTCCTATTAAGATATATTATACACCATATAGACGAAAATTAAAAGTCCTTAGCAAAACAAAATTACAACTGTGTCTTATATAATATAATAGGAAGAATATTAAATGCAATAAAAAACAAAATTTGTGCAGGGTCCACTTGCAGCCACGCCCAAGAATCGAACGCGAAAGCGTGAAGATGATTGGCAAGCGTTGACTCACGCAACCTATTTCTCAAGAAAACGAGCCAAAGGCGATGTTTGATTGAATGAAATAGTCTGAGGAGAATGTGGACCGATTTTTTTCTGAAAGAATACAACAATCTCAAGAAAAATGATTGCCAAAAATTGACCGACTGGCAACGCACAATCCACATAGCCTGCTTACGCAAATCGATGGCAAAAAAATGTTTTCCCTACCCAACAAAAGCTTTTTAAAACATTTTTTAAAATAATTTTTCAAAAGACGAAGACAAAAACGCTGGAGGCAAGGAAACAAGGGAGATTCGGGGAATAAAAATAAAATAAAATAAATTGTAAAAAACCCTTGACAAAGACT
>NZ_JCBCEO010000005.1:0-110511 GCF_059862345.1 Ezakiella massiliensis | reverse complement strand
CTTGCCGGACTCGCCGACTATGGCATAGGTCTTGCCCTTTTCAAAAGAAAAGTTAAGGTCCTCCAAAATGGTTCTTTCGCCAAAGGAATATCCATCAGACGTGAAAGTAAGTTCTTTAAAGACTGGTCCACCTACTAGCATGTGCTTGTAATCGGCCTTGGGTTCTTGGGCTTCCAAGAGATTTTTGTCCTTAGAAAGCAGGCTATCGGCGACTTTCTTTTTGCTCAAGAGGTCACCAATGTAAGTGATCGGCTCTGTCAAGGCACCGGCTATGGATAGGATTGCAACCAATTGCCCAACTGTCATTTGCCCCTTGGTTACATAAATAAGTGAGATTAAAACAGTTGCAAAAGGCATAATGTTGCTTACAAACATAAAGACGTCAGCGTAAATTGCAACTTGAACGGCGAGTTTCTTTGAAACGCCAAGTTTTTCATCCAAGATTTCCTTGTAGTCCTTGTAGAAATATTTTTCTTTCTTCAATTGCTTGACAGTTCTAGCCCCATCCATAGTTTCAATTATTTGTGAGTTTTCAAGGCCAGCAACCCTTTGCAAGTCCACGCTGTATTTGGCAATCTTTTTGGATGTCATATTGGAAATCAAAGCACCAACCACCACGCAGGCCAAGGCAAAGATAGTAACATAAAAATTATAATAACTAATAAGCCCTAAGGTTACAAAAAACTGGGTCGCCATAATAAACAACTTCACCGTAGACTGAGCATACATATCGGAGATTCTCTCCGTATCGCTGGTAATTACCGTAAGTACATCGCCAGATTTAAATTTGGCTATATCCTTGTAGTCGTGGTTAAAAAGATTTGAAAAAATCGTCCTTCTAATTTGGAATGATCCAGTCTGAACGATCATCCTCACATAATATTGGAAGGCAAAAGTAACCAAGAGAAAGACTGCCAAGAGGATAGTAAATTGCATGGACAAATCCCACACCAAATCCAACTCATTGCTGATAACAGCATCCACAATCTTTTGAATCATTGCCGCACTCAAAACAGCGCAAACGGCATTGATCATACCCAGAATAATGGTTAAAATCTGCTGCTTCCTAATTTCTGAAAAGTGTTTGTTAAACATAAGTCCCTCCTTTTGTTTTGTTCATTATAACATATAGATAGTGGGATTACATGAGTAAATACTGCAAAAAATAAATCCCTCCTATTGTTCTACTTTATTCTACCATATATATCAACTGCGTACATAAAAGAGGCTTAATCCTCCTTCCTGTCACTCTTCTAAGTCAACGATAATCTCATATCCAAATGTTCTGATTACTTGCTCTTGTTTTCCATCATAGTCTGCCATTGACATTTTAGCTTTTCTTACCTCTTCGCCATCTACTCCAAGGATGCTTACATCTTTTGTATCTGAGTACTCATCTTCAGGCCTTTCTTCTAAAATCTGCTTTGATCCAGGTCTTGCTTTGATCTTTTGTCCATCTAAATTAATTGAATCCATGCGACCAATAATATCATTAAAAGCTGCAAATTTAGCAGTTTTAGAAAAGTGTTTGTCATATATAGTGACTTTAAATACTAAAACTAAAACAAGGGCAATGACTATCGCTAGAAAAATTTTATTTATTTTATTTTCGCTTTTTTCCCACATTCTACTAACCTCCTTATTAAAAACGCCTAATCCTCCTATTACTTTATTTTATTTCATCTCTTTAATTTTATTTAAATCCAAGACCTTATTACATATATCAATGAAGTTTTCATCATGGGATATAATAATTATTATCTTGTCCTTAGCCAGAGTTTTTAATTCTTTTTTTAGAATTTCCCTTGTCTGATGATCTAAGGCCGATGTCGGTTCATCCATAAATAAAATATCAGATTTTTTTAGCAAAGATTTCATAATATTAATTTTTTGCTTTTGTCCACCAGATAGCATGGACTGTGAAACTATTTTCCCATTATCAAAGCTAGCAATATCAAACAATTCATACAGTCGTTCATATTCTTTTTCTGAAAATCCATCTAGACCCAATTCTATATTTTCTCTAATTGTCATCCTCTCTATGATAGGCTCTTGCTCAACATACGCTATAATATTTCTTCTAATATTTAATGTGTCTAAAGTATTTATATCTTTATTCTCATATAAAATTGACCCTGATCCTGGTTGAATTAACCCCAACATTATGGTAGTAAGAGTTGTTTTTCCTGTACCATTGGTTCCCTTGATTTGGTAAATATTTCCTTTTTCAAATTCATAATTTAAATTGTCAAATAGCTTTTCATCTTTTGCATAAGCAAAGTCTAGATTTTGAATTTTAATATTATCTATATCATTTAAATATTCTGTCCCATTTATATCTTTTTCTACCTTGCAAAATTTATCCATTCTTTCATAGTTAACCCTTACATCTCTATATTCCTTGTTAAAACCAAGCAGAGAATTTAGTGATGGCATTAAAATATTTAATAACATAGCAATTGATACAAATTCGCCCACGCTTATATTTCCATTGCCAATTAAATTTACCGACTGTACGCATATAAACAGAATTACAATTCTAATGACAAAGAATGATATATTATTAATTCCAATTGTGGCTTTTTCATTTTTATCTAGTACTCTCAAAAAATTGTCATTAGCCTTATTAAAAAGGGTTCCCAATTCATCATAAAGACTATTAACTTTTATTGAAAAGATGTTTTCGAGCATAGAAAACATTGACCTAAAATAATCCGACTGCCTATCCCTAAACTCAGCATGAATTTTGGTAAGATATTGTCTTAAGAGGAAATACATTAAAGACAAGGAGGCTATACCAATAAAAAGTATTACAAATAATCTTGGACTTAATTTAAATATATATGCTGATATAAAAGCTACTACAATGGTATTATTAATTGCATTTGTAGCTTTCCCACATATAAAATTTGTAATTTCCCAAGAATCGATGTTAATAGTCTGAATAATATTATTTGTAGATTTATTTGAAAAATATAATATATCTGACTTCTGTAGCAATGTTAAAACTTCATAGTTAACATCATGCATCATCTGATTATTTTTATAAGTTTTTATCCTGTCCCTAATTGCAATAAATACAATCGTAATAATACTAACCATAATAAGATATTTTATAATCTTGTTTAAATCTCCACCAGATATTATCGCGTCTGCAATCTTTCCAAAGAGTATATTAAAAGCTATTTGCGAAATCCCAATGGCAACAGTAAGAATAGTAATAGGGATTAGTACACCCAGATCTTTCTTTAATATCCCTCTAATAATCTTCTTCATAATAATCCCCCTCAGTCAAATAATGGTAGATAGTATCTTTAAGCTCATCTTTATTTATATGATTGGTCTTTTTAAGCTTGTCTATGTATTCCTTTTCTAACATTCCAAGAGGACCTTTATAGATTGGACCAAAAGCTAATAATCGTCTAATAGTGAAGTTTTTCAATCATTAATCCGTACATCGCACTCATTATATAAAATATATCTAATTTAGATATGATGCAAAAAACTATTATTCTCATAATGAGTATATGCTCTTTATATGTTTTTGTCAAGTTTTTTTGTGTAACTTTTGATTTGGATTTTATATTTAAGTTTATGAGATGAGGCGTTTTGTATTAATAGTTCATAGCTGAGCTTTGGTCTAGTCTCTACTTTAAGATTTACTGAATCACTAAAAATTTCTCTATATATAGTTTTGCCAGTTTCTTTTAAAATAAGATTATAGTCTGCTCCTTTTGCAGGATATACATCAGATATTTTAATAACGAGTCCATCATGATTAGTCCCTTTACAGGTGCTCATATCAAAAGAGTATGTCTTATATCCATATCCATCTATGCTTTCTGATTCGTCAACATTTGCAGATCTAAGTCCAGTTTGCTTAAATTCCTGAAGATTTAGGCTTTCATAGTCTTCATCACTTATGATACTAACAATTGAATCATTTGCAAATTCTGCTCCTGCTTTTTCTACAATTAGATTTACCTCTTCATCTGCAACTAGCTCTGTACAAATTGCTAGCGATAAAAATATAGCTAGTATAAGAACAAGCACACCGCTTATCTTTTCTTTCCAATTTTTTATAATTAGCATTCTTTCCATGGTCGGCCTAAATTCTATATTTTGATTGAATTCACTTGTTCCTAACCCTAAGAGCTTACCCATTGATAGGCAATATTCCTTTCGATTTTCTATATTGTCACCAAGTTTATTGACAACAAGTTTGTCGCATAGGATTTCTATGTCATTTTGTATATATCTGGATGATATCCAAATAAAGGGATTGTACCAATGCAAGCATAATGCTAAATTCTTTATATAAGAGAAAACTATATCGTATTTTTTTATATGGGTCATCTCATGATAAATTGTGTGTTTTAACAAGGCATCATCTTTTAAAATTTTCTCCTGTAAAATTATTTTCGGCTTAAATAGACCATAGGTTGCAGGCACTTTTACCTTATCATTTAAATATACTCTAACCTTTCTTTTTATATTAAAGCTCTTAATATAGCCTTCTATTCTTTTATCCCCAGCAAGTAAAACAGAATCTTTCATCAGCTTGTTTAGTTTTATAACTTGTTTTATCAGGTAAATTAAAAATATTATTCCTATAATAACCCTATAATATTTCCAAAGATATTCACTAAAGCTATTATTTATCGCCCACAGCATTTGATCGAAATTAAATAGAGCCTTAAAAAATATATTATCTTTAATGGGCTCAGGTATTCTTATCATAAGGGTAAAAGGTATAATTAAATAGACAATCATTATCGTCCACAATATTTTATTAGCTCTTTTTATGCTATTTAAATTTAATTTTTTTCTTATTAGCAGTATTAATGCTAATAAAAATATGGCTTTCAAACTTCTTTGCATGCCATTAGATTTAATTATGCTTAAAATCATTTAAAAATATAAACCTTAAAAATTGTCAAGCAGGTCTTTTATAGCTTGAGCTTCGTCCTCATCAATTCCTTTAGTCTTTAAAAATGTCTGAGCTACATTTAATAAAGAGCCTTGAAATAATTTTTCTATAGCGCTTTGTCTTTCGCTTTCTAAACCTTCTTCTCTGGTCACTATGGGTTTTAATGTGTATTTTGGATATCTTCTACTGATAGCACCCTTATCCAAAAGTCTGCTTAAAAATGTGTAGCATGATGTCTTTGCCATTCCATGTTTTTTATTAAGTTCTTTCCATAACTCTAAGGCTTGAATTTCTCCATTTTCATCCAGGCATTCGCCATCCCATAACATTTCCATTACCATTAATTCTCCATCTGAAAATTCCATTTGATTCCCTCCTTTTATTGTTTTTTCATCATGAGTATATAATATTTTTGAATTTTAATCAAGAACCGAATTTATTTTTCTTTTTAATTTTGCTCAACATAAAATTAACCGCTTGGCTTGCGGTAATTCAGTTATGTCCGCGATTCTCCTTGTGGGGTAAGGGTTTGCGGAACAAATATATACACAAAAAAATTGTGGGTTTTTAGGCCCACAAATTATTTTTTATATTTTTTACAGATTGATTTCTTTATTGGATATTTCTCCCGGCAGGTCGTCGTGGGAGATTATAAAGGTTATCCTTTTGTTTCTCTCTTCATTTACCCGGGCGTAGATTTCACGGGCCGACTTGTCGTCTATGTTTGATGTAATTTCGTCTAGGATCAAGACATCTGGGTCTCGGTAGATGGCTCTGGCGAAAGCTATTCTTTGTTTTTCTCCGCCAGATAGGTTGGCGACTGCCGGATTTATAATTGTATCCACAGTTTTGTTTGCAAAGATTGGGGCCAGGAGTTTTTCATTTTCAATTTTATTTCTCATTTGCCCTTGCTTATTTTTATCTATAATTATATTGTCCAAGATGCTTGCGTTATAAATCGAAGATTGCTGGCTGAGGTAGATTACCCTTTCTCTCAAGTCCTCATTGGCAAGATCCATCATGTCCACGCCGTTGTATTTGATAGTTTCGATTGGCCTAAACTTGGTCAGGTATTTTACCAGAGTCGACTTGCCAGTTCCGCTGTCACCCTTGACCCAAACTATGTCGCCCTTGTTGAAAGTCTCGTTAATATTTACTCTTCTTAAAAATTCTCCGGCACCAATGTGGTCTAGGTCGATTTCCATGTTTTGAACTGGGTCTAAACTCTTTTTGCCATTGGCTTCTGCCAGGCTTTTGACCTCGTCAATAAATCCTGTGGCAACTTTGTAGTCTCTCTTGTTTAAATTTGAAGAGACGATTGACGAAACGGCTGAGAAATAAACCGGGATAAGGAATATAACTATCATAATAACCCCTGCTTGGTATTCGCCCTTGGTCGCCATAAAGAGCATGTAGAGCATGATTATAGACCTGACGACTTCGTTAAAGCCGTGGATTATATAGCTGACGCTTTGGGCGTAGACATTTACATCTGCCATTGATTTAAAAATCTTGTGGACGTCGTCATCGATTAAATTTTCTATATAGGAAAACTTGGATAGCTGTTTGAAATCATCCACATTGTCTATAAAGGACAAGACCTTTTGCCAGCCGGCGCTCGTCTGTTCTTGCATGACCTTGGATTTTTCAAAGAGTTTTTTGTTTAGGGCCTTGTAACCCAAGATATTTATGGGGAGAACCACAGCCATGGCAAGGGCGATGACCCAATTTACCTTAAATAAAATGGCGAGAGCTCCCAAAATTATAATTATATTTGACCAAATATTTATGTAGTCTCCGGTCATAAATGAATAAGTCGAGTTGACGCTCATTATAATTCTTTCAAGGACGTTTAATGGGCCACGATTGGTGAGTTCATCATATTGCATCTTGTGGGCTTGGCCAAGAGAATTAAAAAAATTATTTTTGTTAAACTCCAGGGCAAATTTCTCCCTAACATAAATCAAAAGCACCCTAATCAAATATGAGGCCACAATAATTCCTGCCAGAGTGTAGATCATAGCGTTGTCAATGTTGATATTATTGGCCTTCCAGTATTGGATAAGGGCTGGCGGCACCAAAGTAATTACCGCACCAATAATTGCAATCAAAAGCATGGTTATAAAAAATTTTTTATATTTCATGTTTTCCTCCTTTTGTTTTATTGTTTTATCCTATTATATCATAAAAAAAAAAAAAAAAAAATAAAGCTACATTTAAATTCTGCAAAAAATTGTGGGCTCTTAGGCCCACAACTTTAAATCTCTATCCTCCTTGGACGGTTTTATTTTTACCAAACTTATAGAGGGCTTGGCAAACAATATACAAGATTATAATCCAAATTATTTGAATGACTAATCCCTTGCCGTAATTTTGGTCCATGGCCCCTGACAAAATCTTGCTTGGCAGGTAATAGATATAGGCGAAGGGCGAATAGAGGGAAAGTTTTTGAATTAAATCCGGAAAGAAATCGATTGGCATGAGTGACCCGCCTAGGATTGCAAAGATTTCAAAGATCAGGTCCCTCATGGTGATGGTCTTTTTCACCCAAAAACTCAAAAGCCCTATTAGCATTTGGACCAAGAATAAAATTACATAGCCGGCCAGGGCTGACAAAATTCCAAAAAATATGTGCCTGATCTGACCCTTGTAAAAAATTGTGTAGATCAAAACATAGGCGGCCATGGGCAGGGCTGATGTCGTGATAAAGATGCCGAGCTTTTCAAAAAATTTCATCAATATATAGTTGACCGGGCGCGATATCCAGATAATTATCTCCCCTGAGTTTATGCTGGTCCAAGTTTCATAGCAGATGTACATGGCCGGGGTAAAGACGAGTGTCAATATGGACAGGGCCAAAAAATACATCATTATGCTGGATAAGGTAAAGTCGCTAGCCAGCTGGTCAATGTTTGCAAAGCGCCAAAAGTAAAAGCTAATAGCAATTTGGATTCCAATCGAAAGGTAGGAAAATTTGTAATTGTGGGCGAAGGCCTTGCGTTCCAGCTTGCCCATTTTAAAAAGTCTCAAATATTTTTTCATCTTAATTACCTGCCCCCGAGTATAGGCTCATTGCTTTTTTAGAAAAAATCTTAAATAAAATTTTCATCAATACAAAGGACAAAAAGCTGACCAGCAAATAAATTTTGTAATCCACCCTTGCAAAGGCAATCTTGGTCGGAAGAGTGCTCATAAGTGCCAGAGGAATTATATAAATAAAAAACTTGTAAAGGCCCTTGGGGAAAATATCCGTGGGATAGGACTTGGCCTTTAAAAATGAAAAAGTTAAGTCTCTGATATAATAAATTTCTCCTAATTTAAATGCTAATAAAGAAAAAGAATTGTACATAAATTGCAAGGTCAGGGTCGCAAAAATTGATATTGTTAAAGCGACCAAGACCAAGTATGCAGACAAGCCATAGGTTATAAACGAATAAATGATAATGGCGAGGCCAAGACCAGCGTTAAGTAAAATATAAATAAAATTCATCCGACTAAGGACCAAAATCGCAAAGGGACTCAGGCCCTTGGTCATCATAACATCAAATTCGCCAGAGATAATCTTGTATTCCAAGTCTC
Source organism: Ezakiella massiliensis (assembly GCF_059862345.1). Classification (NCBI taxonomy): domain Bacteria; kingdom Bacillati; phylum Bacillota; class Tissierellia; genus Ezakiella; species Ezakiella massiliensis. The sequence goes on along the minus strand of NZ_JCBCEO010000005.1, from coordinate 102,002 downwards.
TAAAGCCAAAAAATATTTCGCTAACAGCCAGGGACACCATATTAAAACCGACCATAAGGCTGATTTCCTCTACTCCCCATCCGACGAATTTAACTCCCATGCCCTTGATGGATAGCCAAAAGACCAGGGTCGACATGATGGAAATAAAAAAATCGAAAACGCTTAAAATCGCATCGCTTTTAAAAACGGTCTTTTCCTTTATATATAATATAAAATACCTGCGTAAAATTTTTAGCCTATGGCTGATAGTAGTCATACAAAATATCCTCCAAGTCTGGCTTAGAAAAAGTGTAGGAGCCTATGTCAAAATGAGCGGACAAAAACTCGCCCGCGGATTTAGCTTGGTCAGCAGGCAAAATATACTTGTATTCGCCTTGGATTTCTTCCACAAAAGATTCTTTTAGGTCGTCCAATTTGATTTGAGATGTCAAAACCACCTTCTCAGCCAACTTTTCCTTGAGCTCGGTCCGAGTCAGGTCGATTAGCTTGTGGCCCCTGTTGATTAAAATAATTTTATCGCAAAGCTTCTCCACGTCAGTCAGATCGTGGGTGGTGATTAAAATCGTCTTGCCCTCAGTCCGGATGCTGGATAAAATTTCACGGAAGGCGAGCTTGGCCTGGATGTCGAGGCCTAAGGTCGGCTCGTCATAAATAAGTAAATCAGGTTCGTGGATCAGGCTGGTCAAAATTTCGATCTTAATCCTCTGACCCAAGGACATGGTCCTAACGGGCTTGTCTAGTAAATCGCCTGCGGATAAAATCTCCACGTACTTGTCCAGGGTCCGCTGATAATCTTTGTCGGAAACATTGTAAATGTCCTTCATCAAAAGCAGAGACTCCTTGGCCTTTAGATTAAACCAGAGGGATGACCGGTTGCCAAACATAAGTCCATAGTGCTTGGACAAGTCCTTGATGTCGGTGCTGGGTTTATAGCCCATTACGTCTAGGTGGCCAGAGTCCGGCGTCAGTATGCCAGCAATCATCTTTATAATTGTGGACTTGCCAGCCCCGTTTGGCCCAATCAGACCAGCAATGGATGCTTGGCCGACATCAAAAGAAATATCCTCCACGCCCAGCTTGCCCTTGTATAATTTTGTAACCCCGTCAAAAGAAATAACCATAAAGCCTCCTTGTTGAATTTATTATAGCATAAGTGGGGGAAATGTAAAAATGTTTTATATAATTAAAATTGACAATCGGCCTTGTAGCGTCCGATTTATTTCGGACAAACCGATTGTCAGTTTTTTTGCATGCAGGCGTCAAATTTTTTTCATCTTTTGCGGACAAGTGCAATTATTTTTTCATCTTTTGATAACGATCGCAATTATTTTTTCAAATTTTCCGTGCATAAAAATCGAAAAAAATTCCCCATTCGTAATTCAAATCACAAAAAATATTATCAGATTGACAATCGGCCCTGTAGCGTCCACTTTATCGTGGACAAACCGATTGTCAATCTTTTGTGCATAAATGATAAGCGATAAATTTCTTGGCGACCATTTGCGTACGAGGCGGAAGTTGTAGAGGTTACCTTTATGGTAACCACCGCCTCGTGTGCAAGGATCGCCGCTACAGGAAATTGACTGCTTGGAAAAATTGCACAAAAATTTTCTTGCATTTTTCGGGCTTTAGTATTAAAATATAGGCGAGGTGATATTGATGAAGAAGTTATACACTGGCAAGACCAAAGATGTATATGAAATTGATGACAAGACTGTTCTTTTAAAGTTTAAGGACGACGTAACTGGCAAGGATGGAGTTTTTGATCCGGGCGAAAATCACGTTGGCCTAACTATGGAAGGCGCTGGCAAGAGTGCTGTTACTATGACAAAATATTTTTATGAAAAGTTAAACGCTATGGGCGTTAACACTCACTTTGTTTCAGCTGATATTGACAAGAACGAAGCCGTTGTTAGAAAGGCTAAGGTTTTTGGCAAGGGCGTTGAAGTTATCGTTCGCTACAGGGCTGTGGGTTCTTTCATTAGACGTTACGGTCTCTATGCTGAATCTGGCGATAAGCTTCCTACTTATGTTGAAATTACTTTGAAGGACGACGATAGAAACGATCCTCTCATTACAAAAGATGCTCTAGCAATTTTGGGCATTATGTCTAATGACGAATACGAAGAGCTTGTTAAGCTTGCTGCAAAGACTGGCGATTTTGTTAAGGAAGAGCTGGCCAAGAAGGGTCTTGAACTTTACGATATCAAGTTTGAATTTGGTATGGTCGATGGCAAGGTTGCCTTGATCGACGAAATTTCAGGCGGCAATATGCGCGCTTACAAGGACGGAGAATACGTTGAACCTTTGAAACTCGAAAAGATTTTCTTGGGTTAATATTACATTTATATTAAGTAGATAAGACTAGCGTTTACGGACGCTAGTTTTTGGTTATATATGTATTATAAATACGAATATGTATTATAAGATACGAGGAGGTATATTATGAGAAAAACTTTAAGCATTATGCTGGTTAGTTTGCTTGCTATTTTTGCTTTTATGTCAACCGACGTTAAGGCAAATGATATGGTAGATTACCTAGTAGAAAAGAAAATCGTTGAAGGTGATGGAAGTGGCGATTTGAAATTGGATTCACCTATCGACAGGGCTTCATTTGCAAAGATCGTTGTCTATGCAATTGACCAAGTCGAACTTGCAGAAAAATTAAAACCTGCTGCTCCTATTTTTAAGGATATGAAGGCTGGCGGCTGGGCAAATGGTTATGCCAATGTTGCAGCTACCAAGGAAATCGTAAATGGTTACCCAGGAAATCTATTTGCTCCAAATGATTTCGTTACTTACGAACAAGCTATCAAAATGCTAGCAGTTGTTGCAAATGGTGCTGACCTTCCAAAGGTTGAAAAGGCTCCTGGTCAAACTTGGGCTACTCCTTATATTGAAAAGGCTAGCGAACTTGGAATTTTAAAACACTTAAATGTTACAGACTACAAGGCAAATGCAAAACGCGAAGACGTTTTCAACATGCTTTATGAAGTTTTACAACTTAAAAATCCTACACCACAAGCTTTAAATATCAGAGCTATTGTTAGCGAACTTACAGATGAAGGCGCTAAGCTCCACATTTTAAATGCTGGCGATGCCAAAGACTTAAAAGTTGGCGACGAAGTTGCCTTTAAATTTGCCAAGGAAATCAATCCTGCAAATTATTTGGGCAAAGCTATTGACTTCAAATTTGAAGGAAGCGAAGTCAAGGAAGTCAAAGTTGCCAAGGAATACGAAACTCTAACCGGTTCATTTACTATTGGCAAGGACGGCAGCCTCTACATGAACGGCGAAAAACGCGGCTATGTTATCGACGAAAAAGAAAATGCCGAAGACAGGCTACTAAACATTGTTTACAATGGAAAGAATTATTCACTTGCAAACTTTAGAGCTGATGCAAATGACAAGGCCGACTTTGGTCAAGTTACTGTTCACAACTCAAAGGTTGTATTTATCAACGCTTTTAACTTCAAAGAAGCTACACCTGTAGTAGATTTCAAGGGCAGAGATATCTATGTTGTTAGAGATGAAAATCCTAAGCAAAGAAAGAAATTAAACCTAAGCGAAATTTGGGTTTATGACCGCAACGAACTTACAAAGGGAACTGACACTTCAATTTCTATTGACGACGTTCTCCACTTCTATGACAATGACAAGGTTGTCGTTACCAAGAAGACTCTAAGGGATGTTGAATTTAGAATTCAAAACGGCATTATTATGGTTGACGGCAAAGAATTCCCACTTGCTGACAAGGATGGATTTAGAGCTGTTCTAAACCTACAAGACAACACTTATGACACAGTTGTTCCTACCAAGATTAATTCTATGCCAACACTGCTTTCAATGGCAGGTCAAAAGAACACAATCGCTGTTGATATTTTTGGCAATGTTCAACTTATCAGGGGCGACCTCTCACAAAAAGAAGAGTTCATGATCGTTGATGCTTTGACAGCTAGCGAAGTTCGTCTAAAAGATATGACCAACCGCACTATCGAAGTTAAAGACAGCCTAGGCATGTCAATCAAAGATAGCAACAGAGTTATCAAACTTTCAGACTTAAATGTAAATGACCTAGTTTACGTTTTCTCAGACAAAGATGGCGTTAAAAAGATTGCTAAGGTTTCAACTCTAGGCGAATCAGCCAAAGTTGACAAGGCTGGAGACAATTTCAAGATTGACCTTGCTCCAAGTCGTGGACGTTTTGCCCTAATCAATGTTGATGGCAAGACCTATGAACTCAGCAAAGACAGCTTTGTCCTAATTAAATCAGGCAACACTTACAAGTTTACAGACCTAGACTTTGTAAGCAAATACGCCAACAAGGACAAAGACCTAATGGCATCAATCGTTACAACTGCTGATTTCGAAGCAGCAAACACAGGAGTTAAGCTCCCACTATCAGCTCGTGATGATTTAATCTACGCTATCCTCTTTGACAACTTTGAAGAAACTCAAACTGTTAAAGAAGAAGTTGTTGTAAAAATGACAAACGGCTTTGACCAAAAGCTAGACAAGGCAATTATTGCTGAAGACATTAACGGCAATGCTGTTTCTTATGAAATTTTCAAAAACGCTAATATCGAAATGTTAAATCCAAACGACATCGTAAAGCTTTCACTTGGCGAAGATGGCAAGGTCGTAAAGGCTGAAAAGGCAATTACTCCAGATATGAGAGTTTACCTGATCAAATCTGTTTCAGAAAAAGACGGCATTACAACTGTTGAATTCACACGCGAAGAAACAAATGAAGAATTTACAAAAGTCTTGGCAAGAGATGCAAAAGTATTTGGTCGCCTCGAAGAAGGTGCCAAGATGCGTATGATGGTCGTAAACGACGACATCGCAGTTCTTGAAATCGTAAAATAAATCTAAGATAAAAAATATAAACGGGGCGAAATTTTAGGCCAGCTTTTCTGGCCTAGCCTCATTTTTTTGTCAGAAAAATTAAAACGCTTTAAAGGAGGAAATTATGAAAAAACTATTAGCCATAGCTCTAGCCAGCCTCATGGTCTTTAGCCTCATGATACCGGTCAAGGCTGCCAAAGAGGACTCGGCCAAGCTGGAAGAGTTAATGAAATTTACAAAAAAAATATTTTCTATCGCCAATGACTTTGACGATATATCGACAAGTGTAAAGGATGATTCCTATTCCATCGTTTGGGCTTACAAGGACGAGAAAAAATCCGAACGAGTCCGGGTTCAATACGACAAAAAGGGAAATCTCATAGACTTTTATAATTATATGAACACTGACGCCAAGACCAAGTCAGTCATAAATAGAACTGACGCGGAAAAACTGGCCACAAAAACCCTAAAGGCTCTTTATCCAAAGAAGGCCTACGATTTTTACCTGACTGACATCCAAGCGACTGGCGAGACTTTTACTTGTGAATTTGGCTACAAGTACAAGGACACTCCGATTTACATGGCCAAGATCTATGTGGAAGTCAACAGGAAAAACGGAAAAATCCGATCGGTCTACAGTCAGTCTCTGGGCCGCTTAGTAAATGATATTGACTTCAAGGACCTTGACTTTAAAAACCCTGCAGACAAGGCCTATGAAAAAATGTTGGAGGCAAATCCCCTTTATCTTTTCTTGGAAAGAAACGACGAAGACAAACTTTATCCTTACTACAGCTTTTTAAATACGACTCCAATTGTCGACGCAAATACTCTGGAACTTTTGGATATGCCAATGTACTTTGGCTATGGGGCAGCGGAAGGTGCAAAAGACATGAATGCTATGGATTCCCTTAACAAGGAAGAGGTTAAAGAGCTGGACAAAGTTAAAAATTTAAAATCCAAAGACCAGGCCATCAAAAAAGCCCAGGACTTCTTCAATATAAAATACGACAAGACCAAGTACCTGAACCTTTGGAAAAATGCTATATCAGATAAATATGAATACAATATCGAATTTGATACGGGCAAAGACTCCAAGGAATATATTTCCGCTGGCATCCGTGCAAACGATTTGTTGCCTCTAAGCTACCACAGAAATGTATACGAGGAGCCAGGCAAGTCAGCAAAAGTCGACAGCAAAAAAGCCGCAGATATTATTGAAAAGTTCAACAAAAAACTGGGATTAAATTATGACATGCTTATAGAAAACACAAGCGACTACAATGTCAGCCGTGAATACTACAAGAAACGTGACGAATACTATTTGAAGAACGAAAACTATACCCTCATGGCAAATGATAAGTTCCTGACCGACTACACTTTGAATTTGTCCAAGGACGACACGACTGCCCCTTACACCAAGAAAAAGATTGACCAAAAGGCAGCCGAAGCCGATATCAAGGACAAGGGCAAATGGCAAAAGGTCATATATGTAGAAACATATAGGGACGACGACCAAGGTCCAAACAACAAGGTCAAAGGCATCAAGGCAGCCTACGCTTTTATGGAAAAAATAAATCCATACGACGCAGTTACCGGAGACTTTAAGACTTACGAATACAAGAAACCTTTGAACGAGCCCAGTGGAGATGTGCCTAAAGACTTGGTCGACATCATCGACGCAGGTTTTGGGGTTGCCAGCGAAAAATCCTACGACGACTACTTCGATTACAAGGATTTGCTCTTAAATATCTATAAGCTCGCCAATGACTTTGTGCCTGACCTTGATAAAACCTTGGAAGACCTGGCCTTCACCAAGGTCTTTGACGAGAAAAAATTGGATGCAAATATACCATCAGGCGAAATCTTTAGGGCCTATTACAAGGCAAAACTAGATTTATCCGATGAGCTCGACCCATCCTACTTTGCAAAGACAAATGAAGACGCAAAGTTTGCTTCATATCTGCAAATCGCCCGAGCATCCAAAATCATCGATAAATCTTACAAGGCCACCGACAAAATCAAAGTCAAAGATGCATTAAAAATAATCTCAAAAATATATTTCAAATAAAAAAATAAAAGGAGGCGGAAAATAAAAACCGCCTCCTTTTTTGTGAAATTTGCTATAGAAATTGTGCCATATAAAATGGAATTTTAATAATATTTCCATCCTTCCTATAATCCTTGGTGTGAATTATATATTCTTTACCAATCCTATCTGAATATTTTTTTGAAAATTCATCCAGGGATCGGTGGGACCGATAATTTGACGACTTTACTTCTATAGGATTTATTTTATTTTTATCGGTCAAAAGAAAATCTACTTCAAAAGTTCGTTTTTGGTCTTTGTCATAATAGGAATTAAAATAAAGCTTATGCCTATTAAAAGCCAGGGTCTGGGCAATAACATTTTCGTAAACCATTCCCAAATTTTTTGATAAATTATTTGCCAAAAGTTTTTTATAAATAAGATTTTCTGTGAAATCCTTATCCTTAAACATAAGACTTACCATAAGGCCCGTATCTGCTAGGTAGATTTTAAACTTATCCAAATTTAAATTGCTGGACAGGCCTACATTTGGATCGTCAGCATTGTAGGCAAAGAGGACAGTTTTTGAGGCCTTAAGCTCAGCCAATTCCTCCATAATTGAACTGGCCCTATGGTTGTTAAGGACGCTTGATACCTGGTATCTAGAGGAATTTCTGGCGAGTTCAGCTGGTATGGACTCAAACAAAAGCGATATCTTACCTGTTGGATCAATCTTATAAAAATCCTCCAGATACAAATTCAAAATATCCCTTTTTACATCATCAACAATCCTAAAATTATTTTCTTCTACATAAGCCTTAACGGCCTGGGGCATTCCGCCCACCAAGATATAAAGCCTAAATTTTTTCATCATATTATGGTTTTGATCATCTCCCAAAGAAATCCCCTGGTCAAAGGCCTGCTTTAAGAGATTGTTGGTAGTCTCATCTCCAATGGCCCACAAAAATTCCTCAAAATCCATGGGAAACATTTCAATCCGCCTCTCCTCGCTAGGAATCAAAATATCCTGAACATTTTTCTTAATAGAAATCAAAGACCCCGTCTCAATGTAATCGTAACGTCCGTCTGCAACTAGTCTTTTAACAGCCTGTCTGGCCAAAGAATTAAATTGAACCTCATCAAAAATTATCAGAGAATCTCTCTCGTGCAAGTCTACACCATATTGCAATTGCAGTTGTAGAAAAAAATAATCCAAATCATGCAAATCATCAAACAAATCCTTGATAGCCTTTGGAGCAAAAGCAAAATCAATTAAAATATAAGACCTATATTCATTTTTTGCAAATTCTTCTACGATTGTGGACTTGCCAACCCGTCTGGCCCCCTCTACCAAGAGGGCAGTCTTGCCATTAGAGTTTGTTTTCCATTCCATCAGGTCTTTATAGATTTTTCTCTTAAACATGCGCCCTTCACCTCCATATACTAGAAAAAAACAAATCCGCACTTCATTTACCTACATTATACCACAAATCCGCATTATAATATAGGTCGTTTTACCACAAATCCGCATTATAATATGGCCCGTTTTACCACAAATCCACATTATAATTCTGTAATTTGCTGTCTAATTTGCGATATTCTTGGGAAATTGAATCGGTTTGTCTACCATAAAGGTAGACGCTACATGACCGATTCAATTTCCCCCTACGAATCTTATCAAATTTTCCTGCGAAATAACATTGTACATAAGAGTCTTTCACTCCACCATAATTTTGCTCTATGTTCTTTCCAAAAATTTCGCATTATAAAACCCCCAGGCATATTTTTTCCTGGGGGTGTTTTAAATTACCAATAATCTTCACTCATAATTCGCTCTGCGGGTAGCGGCGATCCTGAAATGGTCGCCATTCCACAAGCCTGATCCTCCTTGTGGGGTGAAGGTTTGTGGGTCATGCATACACAAATGTTTTTACCTAGTCTTCTCCATCCCAAGCTTCTTTTTGGTCCATCATTTGGAAAACTTTTTTGGCTAAAATTATGGCTAGTACAAATGATAAAAAGTCCGATATTGGTCCTGTGTAGACCAGGCCCATTATGCCAAAGAATTTTGGAAGTATTAGTGCCAATGGGATAAAAAATATTACCTGCCTGGTCAGGGACAAGAAGGCCCCCCACTTGGCTTCTCCAATTGAGGTTAAGAGATTTGTCGTGATAGGTTGGATTGGTATTAAAAAGGTCATCATTAGATTTATCCTAAAATAATATCTGCCGAATTTAAAATATTCTTCGCTGCCGTCTCCAAATAAATGTAAAATTTGATTTGGGGCAAATTGGAAGAGCAAAAATGCAAGAGTAAGGATCCCCATTGCCCACTTGGCACTTGTGAGATATGCTTCCTTTACCCTCTTATAGTTGCCGGCCCCGTAATTGTAAGACACAATTGGCTGCATGCCTTGGGAGATTCCAAGGGCAAAGGCAAAAAATATCATAAAGACCTTCATGCAAATTCCCACAACTGCAAGTGGAATTACAGGGCCAAATTCACTTTGGGCTCCGTAGTGGACCATGGAGTTGTTCATAATTATTTGCACGAAGAGCATGGAAACTTGGTTTATAAAGGGTGCAATGCCCAGCTTTAAAATATTTGCCATATAGTCCGGCCTAAATTTAAAATCATCTTTTGTTAAATCGACCGATTTAAAGTGGCGACTGTAGGAAATTACCATAAGGGCCGAGAGGACTTGGCCAATAACGGTTGCCCAAGCGGCTCCAGCCATACCCAAATCCAAGGCAAAGATAAAAATTGGATCCAAGATTATATTTGCAATGCAGCCCACAAGAATGGCATACATAGAATACTTTGGCGATCCGTCCGCCCTGATTAGGGCCGTGCCTGCATTAGTCAGGATTAAAAATAAAAATCCGTAGGAAGTTATGTCCGTATAGGTCTTGGCGTACTCATAATTTTCTGCTGTCGCCCCAAAAATTGTTAATAGAGTTGGCAAAAAAATTTTTACTAGAACAGTTAATAATAATCCTGAAATTATAATCATCAAAAAGCCAGACCCCATATACTTGCCTGCCTCTTCTTCTTTTTTCTCGCCCAAAGATAAATTAAATCTGGCCGCAGCCCCAATGCCAATCAAAAGCGACAGTCCAATGCACATGGTGGTTAAAGGAAAGGACACATTGGTCGCAGAATTTCCCACAACACCTACGCTGTTTCCTATGTAAATCTGATCGACGATATTATAAAAAGCCCCCACAATCATTGCAATGACAGATGGCAGAGCAAATTTAAAGAGCAGCTTTGAAATTGGCTCCGTGGCCAAAACATTTTCTTTTTTCATATTCGCCTCCGTGTAAGTATTATAGGAAGTATTATAACACAATTAGATCTTTTAAAAAAGTCATGTCCGCCTTTATATTTGCAGGATAAAAAAGATTATCCACACAGAGGCTCTGGCAAATTATTATCTAAAAAATCTTTATAATCTTTTCTATACTTTTATACTCAGCACATATTGTACAAGCAAAAATTTCCAACAAAAAAAGATGGCCGCTGCCATCTTTTGATTTACATTATTTGTTTTTATTTCAATGCTAGGTAGGTATTTCCTAGAGTATGGTTAAAGGCTGCTTGATTTAATTTAGCATCCATTTGATTTAACTCGTTAAAGTTAAGGTTAAAGTAGAGTTTTTCTTGATTTAGATAATCGTTCCAAGTTGTATCAAAGTGTCTCCATTCGCCATTAATCTTGACTACGTTCCAAGCGTGGATGTCATTGCTGACGACCTTGGATTCAAGGCCAGCGAGCTTTGCCATTAGGTCAAATAGTTCTGCATATCCGCTGCAAAGAGCTGTGTTCATTTCGTAGGCAGCTGGCCAAGTATTTTGCCAATAGCCAGATGGCGATTGCAACTTATAAACGTCTTGGGTTAATCCCACTTCGTTGTAGGTCAGCTTGTCAATTATAAAGCGATTAATTTTTTCTAGCTTTTGTAGGTCGGTTAAACCCTGTCCCCAAGAATTGATGACTGCTTGCATTTCTTTTTTGTAGCCCCTGGTTTGATTTTGCAGGGCCTTGGTCTTTTCTTCATCGTGAGGAGAGTGGAAGCAGTAGTAATAGTTTCCATTTTCTTCCCTAATGCTGTATGTTTTAAAGAGACCAGCTGAATCAACTTGGTTTAAATTTTCCTTAAGGCATTCAGCTATTTCTTTTTTATCTTTTTTATCTAGACTTACACAATGCATGTTGTCCTTTGATCCTATATAATACTTTTCAACATAAACGCCTTCAGGTTTGCCCTTTATATTGTATTCAACACCACACTCAACCTTGCCAGCCTTGGCTGTGTAATCTTTTATTACATTTTTATATGCAGTTTGACTAAAACTTAATAATATCGATGCATATAATAATACAAATTTGCCTAACATCCTTAACTCCTCCTTACTTAAACACTATATATTGTGCTTACCCTTTCTTTAGTTATTACTTTATTTCTTATAATATATATGTCGTCTGAATTTTGTAGTTATTGTTCATATTTTTTAGAAAATCCTTGTAAAGCTTTATTTATAGCTCTTTTATTAGTTTAATCTTACCCTTTTATTCTGGTAAAGTCAAACGATTTTTCTAATTTTTTCTTTAAAAAATTATATTTTCTATGGATAATCTCCTAACATTTGTCCCTAGATTAATTTTTTAGTAAGGAGATAATTAAGAACTAATTCTAGATATAGTACTATATATTGTGGTGAGTTTTTTAAAAAATACTTTCCTTTTATCTTAAAATACGGGATCCATTTCCCGATTTAGACTTGGTTTTTCTTCAAGTTTTCTTTAATATTTGATTTTTATTTCAAAAATCCTCTTGATTTTATGTAAATATAAATAGTTTTTAAGATTATCCTATGTTTTTGCCTAAAAATAAAATCATGTTAGCAGTTGAATAAATATTCGCCTAACATTTATTTTCCCAATAAAAAAGAGCCAGGGGATCCTGACTCTTGCCTATATATATTAAATTCAAAAAAACGAGGCGGTTTTTATTTTCCGCCTCCTTTTTTAATTGACCTCTTGGGCGTGGGTGCAAGAGGACGGTAATTACTACAAAAATATTCATAGGTTAAATAGATTCGATTTTAGATCGCTCTGCGGCTGTAGGGGCGACTTTATGTCGCCCAAAAGTCTAGCTCGAACATACATAAATTTTATTTTCTTAGGCAACATTTGCGGGAGTGAGCATACGCCAATCGGTCAATTTTTATCCGAGGCGGTGGTCACCATAAAGGTGACCGCTACAATTTTCCGCCTCGGTTTTAATTGACTTCGGTCGATTTTTCATACAAAAAAGGAGGCGTTTTTTATTTTCCGCCTCCTTTGTTTTTATATATTAAATTCTATTTATAAATAAGATGTGATGTCATCAAAGACGGATGATAATTTTTCTGTGTCCTTGGCGCCTGCCATGGCCATGTCTGGCTTACCGCCACCATTGCCGCTCAGGGCTTGGGCGATTTTCTTGACGATTTGTCCAGAATTTACCCCTTCCTTGACTAGCTTTTGAGTTGTTGAGACGAGGAGGTTGACCTTGTCGCCGTTTTTTGCGCCGAGGATTACCAGGATGTCGTCAAACTTGCCCTTCATTTCGTCGGAAATGCTTCTGAGCTCATTGGCATCCACATCTTCAAATGTTTCAGCAAGGAGTCTGTGGCCCTTGTAGTCGACAATCTTGGATTCCAAATCGCCTGCAGCTCCAGCTAAGAGCTCTGCCTTTAGGCTTTCAACTTCTTTTTTAAGTTCGCGATTTTCTCCGACCAGGTCTTCGGTCTTTTGCAAGATATCTGTAGGATTTGCCTTTAGCTTGCCTGCTATATCTTCGATTAGTTTTTCATTATTCAAGACATACTCATAGGCTGCGTGGCCTGTGATGGCCTCGATCCTGCGAACGCCTGCAGCTGTGCCCGTTTCCATTACGATTTTGAAGAGGCCGATTTCGGATGTATTTTTAACGTGGGTGCCTCCGCAGAGTTCCATAGAAAACTTGCCCATCTTTAAAACACGGACGATTTCCCCATACTTAGATTCAAAGAGACCCATAACGCCTTCTTCTTTGGCTTCCTTAAGAGATTTTTCTTCAGTTACAACTGGGATTGCTTCCAAGACTTTTTCGTTTACAATTCTTTCGACCTTGGCAATTTCTTCCTCAGTCATGGCTTGGTAATGGCTAAAGTCAAAACGCAAGCGGTCAGCTTCTACCAGTGATCCAGCTTGGTGGACGTGAGTGCCCAAGACTTGACGAAGGGCTGCGTGCAGCAAGTGGGTGGCAGAGTGGTTGCGTCTGATGTCTTCCCTGCGGAAATTGTCGATCTTTGCGAAGACCTTGTCTCCTACCTTGGCTGAACCTTCAGTAACTTTGACGCTGTGGAGGAAGAGGCCGCCCTTGGTCTTTTGTGTGTCTATAACGTCCATGGCAAAACCATCGCCTGTAATAGTACCCACATCGCCAACTTGGCCCCCGCTTTCCCCGTAGAAAGGAGTGTTTGCAAGGACAAGAAGTGCCTTGTCGCCAGATTTAATGGAGTCGACTTTTTTGTCATCCATAAAGATATTTGTAATCTCTGTATCGCCTTCAACTTCACTGTAACCAGAGAAATCGTTTGACAGGCCTTTGAAGATTTCGTCGTTACCATCCTTCTTCCAACCTGAGTCGGACTTGTCGATGGCTTCGCGTGCCCGAGTTTTTTGCTCTTCCATGGCGGTGTCGAATTCTTCCTTATTATAAGTTAATTTATTTTCGCTTAAAATTTCCTCAGTAATTTCAGCTGGGAAACCGTAAGTGTCGTAGAGTTCAAAGACGTCTGCCCCTGACATTTCAGTTTTATTTTGAGCTTTTAGGTCTTTCATCTTGGCATCTAGAAGTTCTGAGCCTGTAAAGATTGTGCGTTTAAATCTTTCTTCTTCAGTTTGGACAACTTCCAGGATAATTCTCCTGTTTTCGTCGAGTTCTGGATATGCTTCCTTCCAGTCATCGATGAATTTGTTGATAATTTCAACCAAGAACATATCCTTGATGCCAAGGAGCATGCCGTGTCTTACCGCCCTTCTCATAAGTTTGCGCAAGACATAGCCGCGGCCTTCGTTTGAAGGAACAACCCCGTCTGAGATGAGGAAGGTCATGGCCCTGGTATGGTCAGCGATGATCCTCATTGAGGTGTTGATCTTTTCTTCGACATCGTATTTTTTGCCCGACAGCCTTTCAACTTCGGTGATAATCTTTCTAATAGTAGAAATATCGTAGACTGATTCTACATTTTCCATTACGCAGGCAATTCTTTCAAGGCCCATGCCCGTATCGATATTTGGATTTGGGAGGGGATTGTAATTGCCATTAGCGTCCTTGTCAAATTGGGTGAAGACCAGGTTCCAAACTTCTAGAAAACGGTCACAGTCGCAGCCAGGTTTGCAGTTTGGATCTCCGCAACCAAATTCCACGCCCTTGTCGTAGTGGATTTCAGAGCAGGGACCGCTGGGTCCAACTTCTAGCTCCCAGAAGTTGTCTTCCTTGCCCAAGCGGACAATGCGTTCTTCCGGGATTCCGACCTTGTCCTTCCAAATGTTGAAAGCCTGGTCGTCGTCCTTGTAAACGCTAACCCAAAGTCTGTCCTTGTCAAGGCCCATAACCTCAGTCAAAAATTCCCAGGCCCAAGTGATGGCTTCTTCTTTGAAGTAATCGCCAAAGGAGAAGTTGCCCAACATTTCAAAAAATGTAAGGTGCCTGAGGGTCTTTCCAACGTTATCTATATCGCCAGTGCGAACGCACTTTTGCGAAGTGGTCATCCGTGAAGCTGGCGGTGTGGCCTCCTTGGTAAAATATTTTTTAAGTGGAGCCATACCAGCCCCGATCAATAATAAGCTCTTGTCGTCTTTTGGTATTAGTGAATATGATGGATGAACGAGATGGCCCTTGGATTCAAAAAATTTTAAAAATCTGCGTCTTATCTCGTGCATACCAATTTTATTTTCTGTCATTTTCTATCCTCGATTCTTCTTTAATTTTATTTTTCCTATAATCCTTGTATTCGTTGTAAACAACCTGGCCAATAATCACAATCGGCAGGGCAAAGATCATGCCCACAAAACCGAAGAGGAAGCCCCCAATCAGTATTGCTATAAGCACTGTAAAGGGGTGCATGCCCAAAGTGTCTGCAAAAATCTTTGGCATAATAATGTTGTTTTGTAGCCAGTTAGAAACTGGGAATATAATTATAACAGCCAGCGCCTTGGCAGGGCTGTCTATAATGGCAAATATAAAGGCTGGTATAAATCCAACCAGGGGTCCAATATAGGGAATAATATCCGCAAACATGGAGATAATCCCGATTACAAAGGCAAAGTCTACTCCAGCTATGGTTAAGAAAATGCTAATCATAATCCCTAGGGCCAGGCAAGACAGGAGTTTACCCTTTACATAATTGCCGACCTGTTTATCGATCTTGGATAAGACTTGCAGGGTCTTTTCCTTGCGTTTTTCTGGAATCAAAGCCTTGGCCTTTGCCACAAACAATTCCTTGTCCTTCAAAAGATAAAAGACAAATAGAGGAATCAAAACGATCATCAGGGTCTTGGAAACAGTTGTCTTAACCCCAGACAAAACTCCTCCCATGTTCTTCCTGGCCGTTTGAATCATATTTTGTATAAATTCTCCCCAATCAACCGTCTTGATATCAAAAAGCTCCTTGCCAGCAATTTTGACAGACAAGTCATTTACCAGCTGTTGGGCTTGGTTTACATATGAAGGTAGGTTATTTATAAGCTTTTTAAATTCTTGGACCGTCTTTGGCAAAATTGTAAGAGAAAAAATTACCAAGATAACCAAAACTATCAGATAAATAGCAGCAATAGCCCGGGTCCTATTCATATATTTTCTCTTCTCCAAGCGCCTAACCGCCGGATTTAATACATAGGCTATGATGAGCGATGCAATAAAGGTGTTAAATAAATACCTAAGGCTCGCATTGGTCTTTAAAATCAAATAAAAAATAAAAACTGCCAGGGCAATTAAAAACCATTTAAAAACCTTTTTTGTCGAGACCCTAATCTGCTTATCCTCATCAACGTGCTTGTTGGCAATCTGTATCAGATAATACAAACTTGTCAGCATCAAAATACCAAGGATAATCCAAATCGCCCTTTGGACCACAACGTCAAAGGTGAGTTTGTTAAGAGATTCTCTTATCAAATCCAAAGCGTCCATAACCGTTACCTCCTTAAACTCAATATATAGGTAAATTATACTCCATAAAAGGCTTTCCGTCAACAAAAAACCAATTGTCAATCGCATTTTGCCTTGCATTTAGTAAAAAAATTAGTAAAATAATTTACAAAAAATAAATCAAAAATAGTTTTAAAAATAAATCACAAAAATTTCCCAAAATTTTTCTCACAAAAAAATTGTGGTCGGTCCCACAATTTAAATTAAAATTAATTTTACTTTTCCAAGAGCTTTAAAATATCAGCCGGCTCCTTTAAAAGAATTTTATCGTGCTTTAAATATTCGTCCGTCCCCCACTCACATGCTCCGTAGGCTATGCCAGCGTCGATTGCAGCCAGGTGGTCGCTAAGGGCGTTTCCTATATAAATGGTCTGGTCGGGGTCTAAATTATTTTCTTTCATCAAAAGGACCAGCATGTCGCCACTGGGCTTGGGATTTTCGACATCGTCCTTGCAAACAAAAGTATCAAAAAATTTATCCATGCCATTTTGGTCCAAGACAATATGGCTTCCAGTTCGGTCCCGGTTGGTAGCAAAGCCCATAAAATTCGCCTTACTCTTAAGCTCTGTCAAGACCTGGTCCATGCCAGCGAACATTCCAATCCCGTGGGCCAGCTCGTCAAAATGCGCAAAAAGCTCACCCATATTCTCTGCATTTGCCTCGATTTTAAGGGCCGCCAAGACATCTATTACAGGCAAGTGAAGGGTAATAGCCTTCTCCTCTGCAGTCAAAGGCCGGCCGATCTTTTTCATAGTCATCCGCTCAAAGGCCTCAATGGTAGCAAAACGCGAATCCAAAATCGTCCCGTCTATATCAAAAATAAAATTCTTAAAAAATCTCTGGTCCATAAAAACTCCAAAATAAAAATTTCAGTAAAAATAAATTAACTGTAAAAAAATATTCTAAAAACATTCTATATGCTCTAATTATAGCTAAGTATAATAATGAATAAGTAAAAAAATTACAATTTAAGATAAAATATTCCTCTAATAAAAATTATAATTTAAAATGGTCCTAAAACTATCTTTATATACTCCTCAAATAATAATAAATAAAAAAAGATTTCTGCTAATCCAGCAATTGAAAACTTTTATCAATTGCCTTTCTAGAACTTTTTCATTTAATATTTGAACTCTTTTTTTACATGTTGATAGGAAGAATTTTTTAACATAAAAATAAAAAGTATTAAAAAGACTATAAATCTTGATAAATTATATCCGCTGATAGTAAGTCTTAAAAATATAGAAAATCAAACTGCAGATAAATTATACTTTTAAATAGTATTTCAAAAGAATTTAGGCGAGTTCAAAATCTTAAATCAACTTAAATTTTGCCTCTTTCACAAATAGCTGAGTTAAAATTTTTAAAAATAATAAAAAATTAACTCTTACTCGCCCTTGCCTTCCAGCCACTTTTTGAGTTCTCTTTCCATTTCGCTTTCCTCTACCAGGTGGTCGTTTTTGATTTTTTGCCTCTGGTGCATTTTTTTCTCCAGCTCTAAGCTGTCTTCGATCATGGCAAAAAAGGCTCTTGACCCCATCCGACTTGCGCCCTCATTAAAGGCAAGCGTAGACTCGGCCAGGTCATTGGTCACCACGACCATCTTGTAGCGGTCTGCGTACTTGTAGGTCGCGGCTTCTATAAAGGAGTCGGCGGTTTCGTTTTCACGTGTAAAGACAATAGTGAGGTCGTCCTTCTCGTAAGTTTCCCCCCGATTGTCCTTGACCATGTGGCCATCGTAGACCACGATAATCTTCTTGCCGATGTATTTGCCGTAGCCAGAGAGGATGGTCTCCAGCGACCGCCTGCTCTCTTCCAAAGATATTTCCAGGAGGTCTTTTAGGTGACTTGCGTGTATTAAATTGTAGCCATCAACTATAAAAATTTCCTTCATAAGCTATTTTAGATTTGTTTTTTGTGGTATTCGTAAAAAACTATTGAGGCGGCAACTGCAGCGTTTAAGGATCCAACACTCGATTTTTTATCCATGGGTATGGTTAAGATTTTGTCGCATTCCTTTTTTACGCCCGGTCTCATGCCTGAGTGCTCGCTGCCAATTACCATGACCACGTCTGAATCAAAGACTTCACCGACGTCGTCGCCCTCCATATCAGTGCCCAGAATAAAATAGCCTGCGTCCTTTAAATCTCTGAGGGCACGGGATAGATTAACTACCATTATAATAGGCAGGTCCTCAAGTCCCCCTTGGGCAGTCTTGATAACGGCCGGTGTAATGTGGGCCGACCTGTCCTTGGTAATAATAATTGCGCTTATGCCAAAGACCGATGCAGATCTAATTATAGATCCAAAGTTCCCCACGTCTTCAACTCCGTCAAGGGCAACTATAGCCTTTCTGTCTTCTTTTGGCCTTGACAAAAATTCGTCCAAGTCCATGTACTCGTATTCGGGCACTTCCAGGCAAACGCCTTGGTGAGAGGATTTGAACTTATAAAAATAATTCCTGTCTTCTCTTACTTCTATACCTTGGTCGTAGGCCAAATCCAAAATTTCCTTTAATTTTGGGGCTTTTTTATCTTGAACTATTAGGCGAATTTTTTTGCCATCTGCTTTCAAGGCTTCGCTAACGGCTCTAATTCCAATTATCTCCACTATCTTCTCCTTTTTATCTCCTCATAAAGATATTCCAGTCTATCTTTGGCCCCCGACAAATACAGGGCGCCAACTAATGCTTCAAAGCCAGTTGCAATTCTGTAGACCTGAATCTTGGTGTGCTTGGGCGGGTGCTGGCTCTTATTTCTGGCCCTTCTAACCAGGTCCAGCTCCTCTTCGGTCAAGAGCTCTTCGATGTTTTTAAAGTCTCTGCACTGGGCGTTGGCGGATACATAGCGAACGGCCTCCTTGTGAAGGTCGGCCACGTGCCGGTCCTCCTCGACCAAGTCCCGCCTAACCATGAGCTCATAGACAGCATCGCCCAAAAAAGCCAGGTTAAGAGCATCCATTTGTGCGTACTCTTTCTTTAAAGCCTCTGCCACTTAACACCGTCCTTGGTATCCTTGAGGACAATACCCTCAGCCTTGAGCTGGTCTCTGATCTCATCAGCCCTGGCGTAGTCCTTATTTTTCCTAGCCTCTTCTCGTTCTTGGATGAGGGCGTCTATGTCCGCATCAATCGTTGTTTCTTCGTCTTCAATAACGCCAAAGATCAAAACAAAATCGTCAAAGGCAGACTTTAGGTATTTTAAATCTTCAAGCGAAGTAGATTCATCCAAGCTTGTGTTTATTAATTTTGCCAAGCTGAGCCAGTCAGTCACAGCGTCTGGCGTATTTAAATCGTCGTCCATGTGGGTTCTTAAATCATTTTTAATTTGATCAACAGAAGCCCTTAGGTCCTTGTTTTCTGGTCCTTCACTTGCTTTTTCAATCAGGCCTTTTAGCCTGTCCTTGGCGTTTCTCAAACGACTTATCATGGCCCTTACAGAATCGATGGCCTCCTTGGAATAGTTGAGGGGCTTCCTGTATTGGGCGTTTAAAATGAAAAATCTGAGGAGCTCGGCCCCTTCTTTTTCTATAAATTCATGGGCGTAGAAAAAATTGCCCAGGGACTTACTCATCTTGACATCGTCGATATTTATCATACCGTTATGCATCCAGTAATGGGCCAGAGGCGCGTCGTTTAATGCCTCTGATTGGGCGATTTCGTTTTCGTGGTGGGGGAATTTCAAATCCTCTCCACCAGCGTGAATGTCAATGGTCGACCCAAAGCGAGACCGAATCATGGTCGAGCACTCTATGTGCCAGCCCGGCCTACCCTCAGACCAAGGGCTATCCCAATAGGGTTCGCCCTCCTTCTTTTCCTTCCACAGGGTAAAGTCGAGCGGATCTTCCTTCTCGGTGTTCTCCTCAATGCGGGCGCCGATTTCCAGGTCTTCGATATTGCGGTTGGACAAGCGGCCGTAGTCTTTGAGTTTGCGGACCCTAAAATAAACCGATCCATTGGCTTCATAAGCAAAGCCCTTGTCAATGAGCCCTTGGATAAAATCAATAATATCGTCCATGTGGTCCGTGCAAGTTGGGTGCTCGATTGGATATTCGTAAAGCCCTAAGTCCGTGTAATCGCGTTCGACCGATTTGATATAGCGGTCGGAAATAGTCTTGATATCAACGCCTTCTTCGTTGGCCTTATTTATAATCTTGTCATCCACGTCAGTAAAATTGGAAACATAAGTTACATCGTAGCCCTTGAAGATAAAATACCTTCTCAAAACATCAAAGGCAACTTGGGGTCTGACATTGCCCAAGTGCATGTCATTGTAGACGGTTGGCCCGCAAACATACATGGTCACTTGGCCTTCTTTTATGGGTTTAAAATCTTCTTTTTTTCCGCTATAAGAGTTGAAAATTTTCATAATTCCTCCTAAAATCCTATAATGTTAGATGCTAGGGTAAAGTAAACTACAAGGGTCGTCGCGTCTGCGATTGTCGTGATAAGAGGTGAGGCCATAATAGCCGGATCCATCTTTAGCTTGTAGGCTACAAGTGGCAAAAGGCCGCCCAAGAGCTTGGCCGCAGTCACTGATCCAATAAGTGTCAGGGAAACTGTGAGGGCAATATTTGCCGGGGCCCCGTCGATGTATATAATCTTGAAATAATTTACCACAGCTAGGGCCAGGCCACAGATTATGGCCACCTGGAGTTCCTTAAAAACGATTTTTAGCCAGTCTCTGGTTTCGATCTCCCCAGTTCCCAGGCCACGAATAACAAGGGTCGACGATTGTGAACCCGAGTTACCGCCGGCGCCCATTAGCATGGGTATAAAGCCGGATAAAAATGCAGTCGAGGCCAAAAGCCCTTCGTAGCCGTTGATAATCCTCTGGGTAATAGAAGCCGAAATCATGAGGACAAAGAGCCAAATAATCCTGTGCTTAGCGTGAGTGACGACCCCCGTTTCCAAATACTTATCGTCAGTTGGCGTAATAGCAGCCATGATTTGGAAGTCTTCATCAGCCAATTCTTGCATCAAATTAAGGATGTCATCAACGGTGATAATGCCGACGATCTTGTTTTCTTTATCGCAAACTGGCAGGGCCTCAAAGCCATATTTTCTAAAAGTCTCAGCAACCGTCTCTTCGCTGTCATGGGTATTTAAATAAATCACATCTGGATTCATCAGATCTTTGATATGTGTCTCTGGTGAGGCGACAATTAGCTCACGCAATGAAACAATTCCCTCTAGCTTGCGATTTTGGTCAGTAATATATAGAGTATAAACTGTTTCCTTCTTGATGCCCTCGGTCTTGATCTTGTGGAGGGCCTCCTTGACCGTCATTTCCTTCTTTAATGAAATATATTCTATTGTCATAATCGATCCTGCAGAATCTTCAGGATATTGCAAGAATTGATTTATAAGCTTGCGGTCTTCGGGTGATGAATACTTTAAAATCCTATCCACCAGATCAGAGTCAACCTCTTCCAAGAGGTCCACCTTGTCGTCCATGTACATGTCCTCGATAATGCTCTTGAGCTCAGTATCTGAAACAGTGCGGACAATTTCCTCCTGCTGGTCGTAGGACAGATTATAAAAAACCTCGCCAGCCATATCCTTGGGCAGGGTCCTATAAATAATTGCCCCCGTCTTGTCGTCCAAGGTGTCGATCAAATCTGCCACGTCAACCTCGTTTAAAACCGAAAGTAAAACGCGGACGCCTTTGAAATCCTTGGCCTCCACAAGCTCCTTCAATCTCTTCTCTATCCTGTCAAGCTCTACAGTTTTGTTGTGTAAGTTTGACATAAAAACTCCTATTTAATAATTATTTGAGCGAATATAAAATACGCAGTTAAACTCGTTGCGTCAGCAATAGTCGTAATAAGTGGCGAGGCCATAATAGCCGGGTCCAGCTTGAGGGCTGCAGCCGCTATAGGAAGTAGTCCTCCAACCAGCTTTGCACCAAGGACAGCCACCACCAGCGAACAAGAAACGGTCATGGCCACATCTGCCGGAACCCCGTCAAGGTAAATAACCTTAAAATAATTTACAATAGCCAGGGTGAGGCCACACAAAAGTGCAATCCGCATTTCCTTCCACAAAACCTTGAGCCAATCCTTGCCCCTGATGTCGCCAGTGGCCATACCGCGGATAACCAGAGTCGACGATTGGGACCCCGAGTTACCACCCGTATCCATTAGCATGGGGATAAAGCCAGCCAAAAACGGAATCGAAGACAAGAAATGCTCGTAGCCGTTAATAATATTTTGCGTAATAGTCGATGAAATCATCAGAACCAAAAGCCAGGGAATCCTGTGCTTGGCCAGGGTAAATGGCGAAGTCAAAAGGTATGGAGTCTCGTTTGGTGTGGTAGCAGCCATCTTTTGGAAGTCTTCCGTGGTCTCGCTTTCCATAACATCCATAATATCGTCAACAGTAACGATCCCAACCACCCTGCGTTCATTGTCTACAATAGGCAGGGCCTTGAAACCATACTTCCTAAAAAGATTAGCAACATCCTCCCTGTCGTCGTGGGTGTGGGCGTAAATAACATCCGACTCCATCAAGTCTTCAATCACATCGTCATCATTTGCCACCAAAAGCTCTCTTAAGGACAAAATCCCCTCTAAACGACGCTCCTTGTCAGTTACATAAAGAGTATAGACAGTCTCCTTATCAATACCCTCGCGGCGGATCTTTTCCAAAGCCTCGGCAACCGTCATCTTCTTCTTCAAAGACACATACTCAATAGTCATAATAGAACCCGCAGAATCCTGAGGGTACTTCAAAAACACATTAATCAGATTTCTCTCCTCTGGAGAAGTATATTTTAAAATCTTGTTGACAACAGAAGCCGGCATCTCTTCAAGCATATCGACCATATCGTCCATGTTTAAATCATCCAAAATATCCTTGATTTCAACATCGGTTGACACATCTATAATGGCCTTTTGTTGCTCAGAGTCGAAGTATGCAAAAACCTCAGCCGCCAAATCCTTGGGAAGCATCCTATATAAAACGGCACCCGAAACCGGGTCCATCTCGTCAATAAGATCAGCAATATCAATCTCATTTAGAGAAAGCAAAAGCTCACGGGCCGCCTTTAAGTCCTTCTTTTCAATCAAAGCCCGAAACTCATCTGAAAGCTTCTCTAACTCTAACATTCTCTTGTTTTCACTCATTGTGCACCTCCTTCTTATCCTATCATTATAACATATAGAAGAAAGGCATTCAATCAAAATAAAATTAAAAAAAGAGTTTATTTTCTCCTACGGATATTTATATAGCCATGTACCGTCCACTTTATTGTGGACACCTCGGTCACGGAGACTCGATGTCCCGTGACCGAGATTTGAACCTGCAAAAGCCATTTTTATTTCAAAATGTGCAGGCGGAGAATTTGAAAAATAAATTGCAATTTGAATTTCAAAAGTCGAAGGCGAAAATTTTAAAAAATAAAACGCAATTTTTATTTCAAAAGTTGAAGGCGAGAATTTTGAAAAAGAAAATATTTTTTATTCTTTGTAAAAACTGCTTGACAAAGACTAAATTCTTATGTATAATAGTTTTTGTTGGTTGGGAAAACTAACCAATGGCAATGAGACGAGCCGACAAAGGACAGAATTTCTTTACACCTGAGGTGTAAGGATTCTGAATTTGTCAAAATAAATATTAAACTATCGGGGTGTAGCGCAGTTTGGTAGCGCACGTGCTTTGGGAGCATGGGGCCGGGGGTTCAAATCCTCTCACCCCGACCATTTTTTTATAGGGGGTATTTATGAAAAAATTTCTAAAATTTGTTCCCCTATGTCTCTTGGTAATTTTAGGATTATTTATCCATAGTTCAAACACCCGCTTTGTGAATGAAGCACTTGCAAAAGGCCTTGAGGTTAAAAATAGCCTTGACCTTGAAAAGACTTACGGCATAGTTTTAAAAAAATCTGTGCAGGCAAGTCAAAGAGAGCAAAAATCCGCTGAACAAAGCGTAAAGAAAGCTAATATACTATTACAAGCTGAGGGTTCTGGTCCGAATTACGATGTAAATCCGTCAGATGGGACGGATTTCAAGGAGGTCTACAAGGACTCTTTATTTATTGGAGATAGCATTTCAAACGGTCTGATGTACTACAAGCATGTTAAGGCCGAAAATGTTTTAGCCGATATCGGACAAGACCTTAAAAAATCTTTAAGAAGTATAGATAAAATTACAAAGAAAAATCCCAAGTATATTTATATAATGCTTGGCATGAACGATTCAATTTACGTGGATGATGTAGATGTCTTTATCGAAAGGTACAGGAGCCTGATTAGTCAAATCAATGAAAAGCTCCCCAAGACCAAGGTTGCAATCACCAGCATCCTGCCAGCCGACAGCTCAAATAAAAAAGCTATGGCCAGGATCAACAACCAAAGGATCAGCGACTACAATGCGGGGCTAGCAAATTTGGCAAATGAATTTGGCATACCCTTTATCGACCTAAGACCCTACCTCAGAGCCCATCCCGACTTTTATGAGGGAGACGGCATCCATCTGAATAGAAATTTTTACCGCTATTGGTTGAAGTTTATCCAAGAAAATTACAAGGAGGCATAGGTGAGAAAAACAGCACTAATCTTGGCAATCCTGCTAGGACTATTCACACTTGGCTGCGGCAACAAGACCGCCAGCAATCCAGAAGATAAATCAGAAGACAAAGCAGAAGACAAGTCCGAAAAGCCTGCAAAAACACTCGATGAAATCTTTGAACTCGCCAAAGAAAATATGGACACAGCCACCATGGACGACAAGGATTCAGACATGTTATCCCTTGTTATTGGCTTGGACGAAAGCCTCTACAGCGAATACAAGTACATGTATCCAGAGACAAACTTAAACAACAACCAAATCCTGGTCATCAAAGGCTCAGACAAAAAAGCCCTCAAGGACGCCCTGGACAAATTTTTGAAAAACCAAATCGAACTCTACTCCAGTTACCTGGCAGCCGAAGCCGAAAAGCTAAAGGCAGCAGAAGTCTTCGAAGTAGACGACTACGTGGTCCTCTTGGTGGGCGACACAAAGGAAGAAGTTCAAAAAGCCAAAGCGGCAATAATAAAATAAAAAATATAATATATGTATTCAAACAGCCTGATAAGGGCTGTTTTTTTGTGGGATTTTCCTACGAATATGAATATAGCCATGTACCGTCCACTTGCAGCCCTGCCCAAGAGGTCAATTTCCTGTAGCGGCGATCCTTGCACACGAGGCGGTGGTTACCATAAAGGTAACCCCTACAACTTCCGCCTCGTACGCAAATGGTCGCCAAGAAATTGACCGATTGGTATGCAGCGACTCACGCAACCTCTTATTCAATCATTAGACCGAAGGGAAAAACGATTGAGGACAAGAGTCTGAGGAGAATCGTGGACACCTCGGTCACGGAGACTCGATGTCCCGCGACCGAGATTATGTGGACCGAATTTTTTCTGAGTGAGGACAAGAATCTCAAGGAAAATGTGGAGCGAATTTTTCCTAATTGCCTGCAACAATTCTAAAGGAGAATGTCGCCCAAGATTCTTGCCCCATATATTTTACAAATCACAAATTTAACTACAAAAAGGCGGTGGCTACAATAAATGTATCCACCGCCTCGGTTTTTCTTTTGTATTTACTTTAGCAGCAGCCTCCTCCACAGCAGCCGCCTTCTTCTTGGTCGGATGTTGATGGGGCTGTAGAGCATCCTTGGAAGGCTCCAAAGTGCTTGGTCCTGTCGCCAATAATGTCAAAGTATTTGGCCAGACGAGTGTTTTCAATCATGGCAGAGGTATTGCCACAGACGGCCAGGGGTAGGTCCTTGTAAAACCTGTGGTGGTCGTCCAAATCAAAGTAGTTTTCCATGCCGGTTATGCCGCCCCTGTAGATGGCGACTTGCCCGTAATTTTCGCAGATGTCTTCTATCAGGTCTGGGAGCTTGACAGCCTTAATGGTGTGTGAGTAAAATTCTACATTACCCACCATGTCTTCGATTTCTGGGTTGCCTATAATGGACTTAAAGGATTTGATATACCTAAAGTCTTCCCAGCCGATTTTTTTGAGCAGGCGCCTAAAGTCCTCTATATACATAGCTCCGCCCAGGCATTCGCCCCTGAGAATCAAATCCATAGAGATTTCTTCGCCAAAGCGTCTGTCGGCAAATATGTCTGAGAAGAAGAGCTCGCCACCCGGCTTTAAGACCCTCCAAATTTCCTTGAAGACTTGTTCCTTGTAAGGGCTGAGGTTGATAACGCAATTTGAGACTACAATATCCACGCTGGCGTCCTCTATGCCAAGAGATTTGAGGTCTTCGATATAGCCTTTTTTAAATTCCACATTGGATTTTTTGTAGGCCAATTTTTCTGCCATCTGGTCTTGGTATTTTCTGGCTATAGCAAGCTGGTCGTCGTTCATATCAACGCCAATTACCCGACCGTTTTCTCCTACCAATTTGGCCAAGGTGTAAACATCATAGCCTGTCCCGCATCCCAGGTCAAGGACGGTCATCCCTTCAAGGGCAGCTGGAATTGGCGAGCCGCAACCGTAGAAATGCTTGACAATTTCGTCAGGAACCAGGGCCCTGGCCTCGCTTACATACTTAGGTAGATCGTCCAAGGCGCAAGAGCAAATCTTGGTCTCCATTATACCGTCTTCTTCGCCAGTAATCTTTGAATAATACTTTCTAACCTCTTCTCTAATGTCTGTCATAATTTACCTCCTTATACATAGACATATTTAAATAATTCTATCTATTCTATAAAAAAATTAATAATCCATCCGCTCTTTTGAGTGGCAAATGCAATCGGGGCTGTCAGAAAAAATGCTTGTAAGCTGGTCCAGCAAATGGCCCAAAACCTTTTGATTTAAGCTGTAGTAGACATTTTTGCCCTCCCGCCTGCTCTTAACCAACTTGGCCTCTTCCAATTTTTTCATATCAAATGATAAGGTCGGCTGACTGATATCAAATTTTTCCAAAATCTCACAAGCGCATAGCTCGCCGCAAGAAAGCATGTCGACAATCTTCAAGCGTTTTTGATCAGAAATTGCCTTGAGCTTGGTGGATATATTTTCATAAATGTTCTCAGCCATTAAAAGTCACTCCTTTCTTAATCTAAATTTATTATAACATACATATAGAAAAAATTCAATATGTTTTTGCTAAATTTTTAAAAATTTTTTTCATAGCTAGGGCCATGACAGCCCAGCCATAAAACTAAAATCAAAATCATCCTTTAGAATTGCGTACACCTCAAACAGGAAGGTTCGATAACCCGCGCTTGACTTTCTAAATACCTCCTCGCCAGGCATATACATTTCGTTCATACACATACACAGCTCACCATACACAAGCCTTCATACACATACACATAATTTATACACATACGCAGCTCACCATACACATACTCAAGTCATCATACACATACACAACTCATCATACACATAAGCTATACACATACACACATCTTATACACATACACAGCTCATGGTACACACATTTCACACACTTACACATTGCTCACTCATACATATAGCACGCATATATTCACCCCATCCTAGTCCGCCGCCTGATAAAGCGTTACGCTTCACTGTGGATTGGAGTAGAAGAATGGTTATTATTATTAGTGATGAAGGAGCATTCTAATTGTACAGAGAAAGAGGAAATTTAAAAAGTGTAGGAATAGAGAAAATAGAATAAGAAGATAAAAGTAAAGAAAAATATATAGAAGGAGCTGCAATAGGAATAAAAAAGGTAAAGAAACATATATAGGAGGAGATGCAATAGGAAGAGACAAATAAAGAAAAGTGTTATTAGTAGAATGTTATTAAGAATATTTTCCACAAATAAAAAAGGCACTCTACTGTGCCTTAAGGATTCTCTGCGCTTTTTTATATTTTTCGACTCTTTCCAAGTCTTTGTCTGTGATCGTCTTTAATCTTTTTAAATTCATATTGTCTGCCAGGTCGGACAATTTTACCTGCCTGGCGATAGAGTTTTACCCTACGGATATGAATATAGCCATGTAGCGTCTGGTTTATCCCAGACATAAGGCGAATGTGATTGCCCCTTGTAGGCATGAACATTCGGCTCAAAACCCATTCTCCTACGAACATTTTTCAGCACGTATGTATGCACTATCCACCTAATGGCAGTGGCGTAACGGCGATCCTGAAATGGTCGCCACTCGTTCGTGCGGACTCGATGTCCCGCGAACGAGCCTTCTTCTTCGAATATTTTTATTCGCTTTCTTTGAACATTTTTTCCAGTCTTTCCCTCCGGCTTCTCATGTCCATGTTGTTTTTCATGAGGTGTTCGTTTTGTTTTTTCATTACAAAGGTCGAAGCGACTCTGACCACGTACATGAGGACGCTGTAGAGGACTGCCTTGAGGGCTGATGCAAATAGATAGGTGCCGGAAAATGTGTTTGCGTGGCGGGCTACTAATAATCCGTTCATTTCAAACATCCTGCCGATTGTATCTATTCCGGTAAAGGCCATCATGACTCCCAGGGCCACCATAATCACCGTAAAGATCAGGGGCGAGTAGGAGTGGTGAGAGGTCATAAAATCAAAGGCGTCGTAGACTCCAAGCGACGAGTAGAGCATAAAGTAGAGGCTGTAGACAAATACAAAGATGCTCATTAAATCCAGGTACTTGCCGACTTCGCTGGTCCTGAAGTTTAGATTATAAGTATGGAGGCTCTTGCTATCTATGATTTTGATTCCTATAAATATTACTATCATGGTAATTGCAGTGTATATTATCCTGCCCTTAAGACTGGTGTAGCCAAGGGCTTTTATTTTTTTCTTATCTTTTTTCATTGTAATCATCCTTTTTTAGAAAATTCTATATTTATTCTACCATAATTTAATAATTATTGCCAGAATTTATCTCTTATTTGTATTTTGGGATGATAAAGGGCCTGCCGTCTTTAATTATTACGTCCACTTGGACTTCGTAGACCTGACGGATGTTTTCCGCATTTATAACTTCCTCTGGCCTGCCAAGGGCGACTATCTGCCCGTCTTTCATAAGGGCAATCTTATCTGCAAAGGCCGAGGCTAGGTTGAGGTCATGGAGGACGATTATAAAGCTCTTGTCCGAGGTTTTTTCTATGGTCTTCATGAGCTTTATCTGGTGGTTTATGTCCATGGCTGCAATGGGTTCGTCCATTAGGATGAGCTTGGGCGATTGGGCAAAGGCCCTGGCCGTCATGGCCCTCCCCTTTTCTCCGCCGGAAGTTTCTAGGATGGATTTATTTTTTAAGTCTGCCAATTCCATTATATTTATTTGGTCGTCCACGATTTTTTGGTCGGTCTCGCTCAGTTTGCCCGTCCAAGATAAAAATGGATAGCGTCCCATCTCGACCACTTCTTCGACTGTAAAATCAAAAGAGCTGTTTGGATTTTGGTGTTGGACGGAAATAATTTTCGCCCGGTCTTTTATAGTATAAGAATCCAAGTCCCTGCCGTCCAAAGTTATTGAACCAGAATCTGCCTGTAAGTAGGCTGAGATGACCTTTAACAAGGTGGTCTTGCCGCAGCCGTTGGGGCCAATAATTATTAATTTGTCTCCTTCTTCAAGGGAAAGATTAATATTTTTTAAAACCTGATTTTTTCCATAGCTGAAGTTTAAATTCTTGATTTCTAGTATGCTCATTGGAGGCTCCTCTTGTGCTTGATAAGAAGGACCATAAATAGGGGCCCGCCAATTAGTGATGTGATAATGCCAACCGGGAGTTCAAAGCCTGAGATGAGCGACCTGGCCAAGGTATCGGCCAAGAGCATAAAGATTCCCCCCACTATCATGGAGGCCGGCATCAAAAACTTGTGGTCGCCGCCAAAGATTAGCCTGATAAAGTGTGGGACTATAAGGCCGACAAAGCCGATGATTCCGCTCACTGAAACCGCCAGTGATGTTAAAAGTGCAGATAGTAAAAGAAGATTTCGCTTTAATTTTTTTACATCCAGGCCCATGGATATGGCCTCTTCTTCGCCCATTACCAGGAGATTTAAATCCTTGCCGTGGTAAATTGTAACTATAAAGGCAATTAGGGTCGGTATAAAAATCGTTCCAACGTGGATCCAGCTCTTGGCGTTAAAAGACCCCATTGTCCAGGTGATAATGGCAATAGCCTCGTCCCTGTGGACCATCATTATAAGAGAGATGGCCGAGGAAAGAATAGCCGAGATGACAATACCTGTAAGTAAAACCGAGTAGTTGTCCACTCCCCTCTTGGTCCGCGAGACCGTGTAGACTATAAGCGATGTGATTATTGCGCAGGCAAAGGCCGATAGGCTCACAAGGGTGTGGCCAAAAAAGCTGGTGGCCGGCAAAAATACAATTGCCATTGTCGCACCAAAAGCCGCCCCTGATGACACGCCCATTACAAAGGGATCGGCCATGGGGTTTTGGAAGATGGCTTGATATGAAGCCCCTGCCATTGCGAGTAAGCCTCCTGTTAGAACCGACAAAATAATCCTAGGCAGCCTTACCTCAAATATGATAAAGTGGATGGGATCAGTAAAATCAATCCCATCCACCCCATTTCTTATTAGATTTTTTATGGCAGCAATTATGGTCGCAAAGCTAATATCAATCGAGCCAAAGCCGATTGCCAGTAGCATTAGGCCGATTAAAGCCGCCAAGGCCAATAAGAGAAAAGTTTTTTTCATAAATTAGAATTCCAAACTCTTTAGAACTTCTGGGTGGGCAATCTTTAAGAGAGCCTTGATTCCTTCATCAACCACGCGGGCTGATGGTCTAGAGAATACGTCTGCATCTATTTCTATTACCCTGCCTTCATTAACAGCTGATAGGCCCTTGTAAACCTTGTCTGTCTTGACTTGGTCGATAGCAAAAGCTGGCACTAACATGTAGTGTGGGTTTAGGGCGATTAATTTTTCCAAGGTATACTTAAAGCCTTCTGCATCCCTTGGGCCATTTGTAAGGCCGGCAATTCTTAGGATATCATCCATAAATGAATCCTTGCCGTGGGTGTATTCACCGTATTCACCTGTGCCTACTACTATATATGCAGTAGGAGCTGATAATTTTTTGGTGTATCTTTCAACGCTTTGGAGCTTTGCCTTCATGGTTGCAACTAGGGCTCTGGCTTCTGCATTTTTGCCTGTAATTAGGCCAATTGTTTCGATTGACTTGTAAGTTTCTTCCATTGACTTTGGTGTTTCCATGGCAAAGACCTTGATGCCAGCCTTTTGTAATTTGGCCAAAACTTCTTCCTTAAAGTGAGTTTGTGCAAGCACACAAGTTGGCTTCAAGCTAATCACTTTTTCAATGTCAGGTTCCATCATTGAGCCGACTGATGTTACTTTTTCAGCTTCCTTAGGGAAGTTGCAGTAGTCAGTTCTGCCTAAGGCCATGTCCCCTGCTCCGATTTCAAATAATGTTTCAGTTACTGATGGAGCGATTGATACAATCTTGGAATGAGTTTCTTTTATTTCGTACTTGTCGTTTTTGACAGGAAGTTTAGCTTCTGCTTTCTTGTCAAGAGTGACAGCTTTTGCAGCCTTGTCCCAGCCAACTTGGTAGTTTAAAGTTTCAAATAAAATCCTAAATGGAACATATACCTTGCCGTCCTTAGCGATTGTCTTGGTATCCATTGTAAAGTCAGTGCCGTTTACGGTCATGACATTGGATCCAGCTGTAAAGCTGATTTTGTCTTCCCCGTCAACGACGGTTAGAGTTTTTTCTTTGGCTTCAACTTCGAGGCCGTAAGTTTTAATTTGGTCGCCATCAATAAATGAGCGAGCATTTTGTGTTAATAGGTCCTTGGATTCGACCTTTTGTGGTGCAGCGCTTAATCCGATTGAGAAGATCATCATAAAGGCTAGCACTAATGCGAGTAGTCTTTGTTTCATTTCGAAACCTCCTTTTCAAATTTGCCTACATTGTAGCACAAGAGTTTTTTAATTGCAATTAATTTTTGCAGAAATTTTTACAAATAAATGATAATTCCCTATCAATTTGCTTGCAATAATTTATTTTTCGTGTTAGAATGAACTTGTTGATAGCTAATCGATATCAGGGAACCGGTAAATCCGGACAGCCCCCGCTACTGTATAGGCTGAGCGACCTCTTGCCACTTAAAGGGAAGGCAGGGTCAACGCTGTGACGCCGAGTCAGGATACCTGCGACTAGTTAGAGACGCTTCGGTGGGAAGGGTCTAATTTTTTTAGTACCCTCCATTATATCTGTCGGAGCAGAATATATAGGAGGTTTTTTTATGAAGAAAATTCAAAAGAGACTGGCAGCTTTTCTTCTCTTTGCAATGGCTATCATGGTCCCAAATACCACCCACGCCATGCACATAGCAGAAGGATTTTTGCCAAAGGTTCACGCGGCTATTTACTTTGTAATCGCTATCCCCTTTGTGATTTACGGGATTAAGTCAATTAAAGACATCACAGTAAATAAGCCTGAAAAGAAAATGCTCTTGGCCCTTGCTGGCGCATATGTATTTTTGCTATCATCGCTTAAATTACCAGCAATGACAGGATCATGCTCACACCCAACAGGTATTGGCCTTGGGGCAATATTGTTTGGCGCAGGCCCAATGTTTGTCCTTGGAACAATTGTTCTAATCTTCCAAGCCATCTTACTTGCACACGGTGGACTGACAACTCTAGGTGCTAACGCCCTATCAATGGCCATTATTGGTGCCTATATAGCTGTTGGTGTTTACAAGCTAATGAAGAAAATGAATGTAAGCGACCTAGTAGCTGTATTTTTAGCAGCATTCTTATCAGACTTAGGGACTTACATCGTAACCTCAATTGAGCTCGGTCTGGCCTTCCCTAATCCAACATTCGGTGCATCAGTCCTAAGCTATTTGGAAATTTTTGCAATCACCCAACTTCCAATTGCTGTAATGGAAGGTATCCTAACCGTCCTTATTTACAACGCAATTGTCAAGTACGAAGGAGGCATTTTATATGAAAAAGTCAACTAAGATAATCCTCATCATCTTAATGGTGGCTCTATTTGTAGTGCCTTTTATGATTCAAAAAGACGCAGAATTTGGCGGAGCTGATGACGCAGCCGAAGAAAGAATAGCCGAAGCAAACCCAGATTTCGAACCTTGGTTTGAAAGTATTTACGAACCAGCCTCAGGCGAAATCGAAAGCTTTTTGTTTGCCTTCCAAGCAGCTATCGGCGCAATTGTTATAGGCTATTACTTTGGCTATAACAAGGGCAAAAAACAAGGAGCAAATAAATAATGACGATTGACCAAATCGCATACAATAATAATTTTACCAAGAAAAACCCGAGAGTGAAAATGCTCTTGGGTTTTGCCTTACTTATTTTATCCCTGAGCATTAATAATCTCTATGCCCAGGCTCTAATCGCTATAGCCGTGGTTCTAGTCATGATTTTTGGGGCAAAAATTCCGGCCAGACCACTTTTTAAATTATATAAATTACCCCTTGGTTTTATTGTTATTTCATTAATCGCAATGGTCCTTACAATAGCAAAGATAAAGGAAAATGTCGAATACTATATTATAATAGGAAGACTTTACATCGGCACCAATTCCCAGGCCCTTACAAGTGCCTACCAGACCTTTGTGAGGAGCTTTGCATGTATAACTTGCACATACTTTATGGCCCTGACCATACCCATCAACCAAACCATTATGATCTTTAAGGACCTCCACCTACCCCGAGTTTTTGTGGAGCAGTTTATCCTTATGTACAGGTATATAAACTTTTTTATGATGGAATTTAAAGACATGCATGTGGCCATGGAATTAAAACACGCAAACGATACCAAGTGGATGATGATTAAATCCTCTGGCCTCATGGGGTCCAAGCTCTTTATAGACATGCTAAGTTCTTACGGCGAATGGGAAGATGCCCTTGACTTAAAACTCTTTGATGGAAATTTTTATTATTAGGTGAACAATGTTAGAAATCAAAAATTTAAACTACTCTTACCCCCAAAGCAAATTTGGGATAAAGGATATAAATTTAACAATTGAAAAATCAACAGTCCATGCTCTGGTGGGCGAAAACGGTGCGGGCAAATCCACGCTCTTCTTCAATATACTGGGATTAAATACGCCCGGCTCTGGACAAATTTTCTTGGAAGGCAAAGAAGTCATTTTCAAAAAGAAAGAGCTAAGGGACTATAGGACTAGGGTCAACCTTGTCATGCAAAATCCAGACAAGCAGATTTTTTACTCAAATGTCAGAGATGACATAGTATTCCCTCTTAGAAACCTTAAAAGGTCAGATGAATATATCGAGGCCAAACTAAAGGTTCTTGCAAACAAACTCGAGATAGAAGATCTGCTTGACCGCCCTGCCCACGCTCTTAGCTACGGGCAGAAAAAACGGGTGGCCATAGCAGGAGTCCTTGCCATGGAGCCCGACTATATACTATTTGATGAACCCACAGCGGGCCTGGACCCCCGACTAACGGAAAACATGACCCAGCTGATCAAAGCCTTGGCAAGTGAGGGCGTTGGCATTCTAATTTCTTCCCACGATATGGATTTTATCTACGACATATGCACCCATGCCAGCGTTCTCAGCCAGGGGCAAATAATCGCATCTGGGACAAAGGACCAAGTCTTCTGTCAAAAAGAACTTTTAGAAGAAGCCGGCCTCAGACAGCCGACAATAGCCAGGATAAAATCCGAGTGCAAGCTCCCAGATATAAATACAATTGAAGACCTTATTAAGATTTTAAACAAATAATGTTCCACGTGGAACATTATTTTTATTTATGTTTTATCTTGTGCTCTATCTTTTGTTGCAATTACCTTTGCTTATGTGTTTTATATTATTCATATCTTCCTTTGTTTTTATTTTTATCGCTCACTTGCATTTTTATTTCTAGTCGTGCTTGACGATTAGTTTTCTTTGTTTTTAACTTGCATTTAAAGTCTGACTTTTATTTGCATTCTTGTCTGCATTATAAGTTGTTACTTATTAATTGTTCCACGTGGAACATTTTTTATTTTATATGCTCTTGTGCTTGTACTTTTAATTTTAAATGGCAATTTGTTTTTCAAGTTTTGTCGCTTTTCATCTTTGTTTAATAATTAAAATTTTATTTCAACTTTCCTGCCCATACGCTTCTAATTTTAAATCACAGTTTATTTTTCCAATTCTGTTGATTTTCATCTTACATTTGAAATTGTTTTTTTATTCCTAATATGCTAGCAGCGTGCCTTCAATTGCAAATTGCGTTTTTCATTTAACTTTACACGGCCTTATGTTCATGATTTTTAATTAAAATTTCTTCTTTCAATTCTGTTGTCCCACATCTTTGATTTGCAAATCGCATTATTATTTCAAATTTCCTGGCCGTATGCTCGCAATTTTAAATCACAATTTATTTTTCGATTGTTCCACGTGGAACAATTTAAAAAATAAATCCCATTAGTCTTTTATTCTTGGTCCTTTTATGGTATTATAATTATAGGAGGGCTTATGGCAAATATTTTATCTTTTTTTAATCAAAAGGGCGGCGTTGGCAAGACTACAACGACCTTGAACTTAGCTGCAGCCTTGGTTGACAAAGGCCGCAAAGTTTTAGTTGTCGACGTGGACCCCCAGGCAAATTTATCCTCGGGTCTCACAGATGATTCCACGAAAATCGTGGGCAATATTTATGAGCTCATCATGGAGGATGCAGATATTTCTTCTGTGATTTCCGATACCACTCACAAGGGCCTAAAGCTCATTGCTGGGTCAAGTGATTCTGCAGGTATGGAAATCGAGCTAGCTGTAAATGGCAACTGGCATTATCTCCTCCGAAATAAATTGCAAGAGGTCAGTCCTCTTTACGACTACATTTTTATCGATTGTCCGCCAAGTCTGGGCATACTTTCGCTTATGAGCCTAAATGCTAGCGACGGGGTTATATCGACCATCCAGTCTGAATACTACGCGCTTGAAGGCGTGACCCAGCTGATGAAAACGGTTAACTTGGTCAAGGAAAATTATAATTCTGGCCTTGAGATCAAGGGCATCTTACTCACCATGCATGACACCAGAAACAATCTGGCCCAGGATGTAGAGGCAGAGGTCAGGGGATTTTTTAAGGACTTGGTCTTTAAAGCTTCCATCCCCAGAAATGTAACTCTGGCGGAGGCACCCAGCCACGGTCTATCCATTTTTGACTACGATAAAAGATCTGCCGGTGCCCAAGCTTACAAGAAGTTTGCAAACGAATTCGACAAGCGCTTTAGATAAAGGAGTCTATATGAGAAAAAATAAATCACTGGGCAAGGGCTTGGATGCACTTTTCGAACAAGTCGAAGAGACTAAGCACATCCCTAAGGAAGAGATCCAAGAAATAGAGCTAAGTAAAATTAAAGCCAATCCCGACCAAGTTCGCAAGGACTTTGACGAAGATGCGATCAAAGAATTGGCCGAGAGCATAAAGTCTCACGGACTTTTGGAGCCAATCCTGTTAACTCCATTTGAAGATGGGTATATGATAGTTGCAGGGGAGAGGCGGTACAGGGCGACCATTAGCCTGGGCAGGGACAAGATCCCAGCAATTGTTAGAGACTTCCCCAAGGAAGACATCAAAAAGCTTTCCTTGATTGAAAATATTCAAAGGGAAAATCTAAATCCAATTGAAGAGGCCCTGAGCTATGAAGAACTCATGAAAGAAGCTGGCCTAACTCAGGCTGACTTTGCCAAGGAAATTGGTAAGAGCAGGAGCCATGTGGCAAATGTCCTTAGACTCTTGAAGCTTGACCCCCACGTAATGGAAGATGTTAGGTCTGGGGCTATTAGCTTTGGCCACGCTAAAGTGTTATCTGGCCTGCCTCTAAAGGACCAGCAGGTCTTGGCAAAGAAAATTAAAGAGCTTGGCTTAAATGTCCGTCAAACTGAAAAAGAGTCCAAGAAGGCCAAGGGCACAGTAGAAAATATTTTTATTAAAGAGATTGAAGAGGACCTGCAAAATAAATTTATGGCTAAGGTCCGCATCAATGACAAAAAGGGCAGAGGGTCGATCGTCATAGACTACCATTCCATGGACGAGCTTGACCGACTAATTGAACTATTAAATCACATTTGATATAATAAGAAAGGTGATTATATGAATTTAATGGACTTAAGGCTAATTACAATTGATAGCTTCACGCAGTGCCGCTTTGGCGGTAACCCGGCCGCAGTTGTGCCGGAGTGCGAAGAAGTCCCTCAAATGTATTATCCGCAAATTGCAAATGAGATCAACCTCTCACAAAGTGCTTTTATCCACAACCGTGAGGGCGGCAGATTTTTTATAGAATTTTTTACCCCGACTCAGGAGATTAAATTTTCTGGCCACGCAGCTATAGGCGCCTTTTATGTCCTGTCTAACATGGGCTACATCAGGCCTATAGAAGAGGGGACCAAGAGGGCAGAGCTGGAGCTCAAAGACGGGGAAATCCTAGATGTAAATATAGATTATATGGACTATGAAGTCGAGAAGATCGGCATAGTTATGGATAATAAATATTTTAAACTAGAGAATGCCGGCGTCGACAAGTCCAGGATTGGACAGATTTTAAGAATCGAAGAAGACAAGCTTGGCGACATTCATCTGGGCGGTTACTTTAACCACGACCTGATTGTCTTTGTCAAAGACAAGGAGACCTTAGATATGGCAAAGCCCGATATGTTTGACCTGATAACTTTGAGTGAAGACCTCAAGGCATCTGGCTTATACCTAGTCTACGCCTCAGTTGACGGGGACAAGAAATTTGCCTACACCAGGTATTTTTCACCGGCCATTGGATTTTTTGAAGAAGCGGCCACAGGTTCTGCAGCGGCTTCAGTTGGAAAAATCCTCTTGGATAAAATCGGGAGAGACCACATTACAATCTACCAAGGCCAGGCCATGAAAAGGCCCAGCCTAATTGAGATTTACAGGGAAGATGGCCAAATCGTAATGAGCGGAGTTGGCAGGATAGTTACTGATAGCGTAATGCATTTATAAATTGCAAAATACGTTTATCATATATATAATAGGAAGAGAAAAGCAAAATATTTTTATAATTATAGGAGGACAATATGAAATTAATTGATTTAAGCTTAAGAGATTACAATAAGGAAGTTTTTGGAGAAGCTCCAGCACCAGGCGGCGGAAGCGTTTCAGCCTATGCAGGTTCACTCGGTGTTGCCCTAACTCAAATGGTTGGCAGCCTCACAATCGACAAAAAAGCTTTTGAAGGTCTCACAGAAGACGAAAAAGCTGAAATGAGAAAAATCCAAGCTGAACTCGATCCAATCAGAGAAGAGCTAGAAGAAATCGTTGACACAGACGCATCAAGCTTTGATGATGTTATGGCAGCTTTCAAACTTCCAAAGGAAACTGACGAAGAAAAGAAAGCTAGAAGTGCAGCTATCCAAGAAGGCTACAAGAAAGCTCTTGAAATTCCTCTAAGAGCAGCTGAACTCTGCTTAAAGGCTCTAAACCTACAAAGCATTTACGCAAACTGCGGTAACAAAAACGCTATCACAGACGTTGGAGTTGGCACACTTCTACTTCAATCAGGACTCGAAGGCGCTCTCTTTAATGTACTAATCAACGTAAATTCAATTAAAGACGAAGAATACGCAAACGGCATCAGAAAGAAAGCAGACGAACTTCTAAAAGAAGCAGCAGATAAAAAAGCTGAAACTCTAAAGATCGTTTACTCAAAACTCCAATAATATGATTTATCTGGACAATGCAGCAACCTCTTGGCCCAAGCCTCCCTCTGTAAAGGAGGCTGTGGCCCAGGCTTTTGACTATGCTGCAAACCCGGGCAGAGGAGCTCACCAGCTGGCTATGAAGTCAGCTCGTGAGGTCTTTAAGGTGCGCGAAAAAATAAAAGACCTGATAAATGCAGAGTCTACAAAAAATATAGCCTTTACAAAAAACTGTACTGAAGGCTTAAATATCGCAATGTTTGGGTCTCTCCAAGCTGGAGACCACGTCATTACAAGTGTATATGAACACAATTCCATCCTCCGCCCCCTCCACGTTTTAGAGGAGAGGGGTATTGAGCTGGATATTTTAGATTGCCCAATTGATGACCTTGCGGATAACATACTAAGAGCCATCAAGCCAAACACGCGGATGGTTGCAATCTCCCACGTGGATAACTTGGTCGGCAGGGTCAAGGATATCAAAAAAATTGGCAACAGCCTATCCAGGGATATTTTATTTTTGGTCGACGCAGCCCAATCCATTGGCCACATGCCAATAGATGTGGAAGAGGCGCGGATTGACCTCTTGGCAGCACCTGGCCACAAGGCCCTTATGGGGCCCATGGGAACAGGCTTTTTGTATGTGCGCGATGAGACTGCTATTTTGCCCTTTATGGTTGGCGGCACGGGATCACGCAGCCAGTCCCTGGTCCACCCGGACTTTGCACCCGACAAGTACGAGGCGGGCACTGAAAACCTCCACGGAATTGTGGGTCTGGGCGCAGGTATAGACTGGATCAATGAAGTTGGTATAGAAAAAATCGAAGCCCATGTCAAAGACTTGGCCAAGACTTTTTATAAGCTGGTAAAAGATATGCCTGGAGTAATAGTCTACGGGATTGAATCCGATGACCAAATCACCAGCATAGTAAGTTTAAATATAAGTGACAGGGACAGCGCCGAAGTGGCCACGGCCCTAGACAGGGAAGGGGAGGTTGCCGTTCGCAGCCAAATGCACTGTGCACCGCTTTCCCACAAACACTTCCATACCCTAGATCAGGGCATGGTAAGGTTTTCATTTGGCTACTTTAACACCATGGATGAGGTCCAAGAAGCCGCAAAAATTTTAGAAAAAATAATTTAAGATAATTAGGTAAAAACATGTTAGAAAAATATCAAATGGAAATTATCTACGGGCTAGGCGGATTGTCGGCAATACTTTTAATCCTGGTTATAATAAACATGAATCGAATCAAAAAACTAAAAAATCGCTTCGACAAAATGGCCGGCTACGAAGATATAGACCTTGAAAAGCTACTGGGCATACTTAGAAAAGATATAAATGACATCCACACGGGAAATATCTTGAGAGAAGAAAAGATTGCAAAATTGGAGCAGGCCTACAGCTTTACTATAAACAAGGTCGGCTTTTACAGGTACAATGCCCTGGCCAACGAAAAATTAGGGCGAGGTGGCGACCTGTCCTTTTCGATTGCATTTTTGGACTCCTATTACAACGGCTTTATTTTGACCAGCATCTACGCTGGCAGCCAGTCCATCAGCTATGCCAAGCCAATTAGAAACAAGGGATCCAATATCCCCCTCTCAGAAGAGGAGCTAATCGCCATAGACAAGGCAATACGCGGCGATATTATAGAATAGAAAGAGTGAAATTATGGATTTAAAAAAAGAAATAGCAGTTATAGAAAACTTTCCCAAAGAGGGCATATCCTTTAAGGACATTACAACCCTCTTGCAAAACCCAGAAGCCTACAGGGAAGCGGTCAAGCAACTCGCAGAACCACTAAGAGGCAAGGGGATCAAATACATTGTAGCCCCTGAAGCTCGCGGCTTTATCTTTGGATGCACAGTCGCAGTTGAGCTGGGCATAGGCTTTGTCCCTGTTAGGAAAAAGGGCAAGCTCCCAAGGGAAACTGTATCCTACAAGTACGAAAAAGAATACGGGGAAGACGAACTCTTCATCCACAAGGACGCCATCAAACCTGGCGACAGGGTTGCGATTGTCGATGACCTACTGGCAACAGGCGGAACCATTATGGCCTGCGAAAAACTCCTCAAAAATATGGGAGCAGAAGTTGTGGATATAGGATTTTTGATTGAACTAACCGGCCTCAAAGGCAAGGACAGATTGGAAACCGAAACCTATTCCATTGTAAAATATGAATTCTAATAAAAATTTAAAGTAGTGGCTGACTTAATGTCGGCCATTTTTTGTGGGAAAATTTAGGAAGGGTTGATAATTGCTTTGGAAATAATTTTTATATTTAATATTTCGACCGCTGGATATCGAGTCTCCGCGGCTGAAATGGCCACCATAAAGGATGGCCTCTACCTTAGTTCTGACAAGCATCCGTAAGAAATCATCTTCATCGGAAAATCGCTCTGCGGTGTAGGGGGCGCGGTTAATCTCGACCATTTCAGACCCGATACCAGGTTTATCCCGGTTGAAGAGACGAGCTTAAATGTATTTATAAAATTAAAATAACATTATATAAATAAATCCTCAATTCATTAGGAACATTAATCATAGCTTTTCCTAATCCAATCCACGGTGAAGCGTAACGCTTTATCAGGTATCGGACTAGGAGGGGTTAATATATATGTATAATGAGTTGTGTATGTGTATAATTTGTGTCAATCGAAGTATCGCTCTGCGTTGTAGGGGTCGCGGTTAATCCCGACCATACGAGAACCTGAACCCCATTTATGGGGTGAGGGTTCGCAAGTTTGTATGGTTCATGATTATTATTTTCAAAATATAATAATATTAATCTGCATATATTCTAAAAAGTTTGCACCCAATCTGAAAATTTTCTCCTGCCTTGCAATTATTATGCTAAAGTACTATAATTATCTTAGATATGAGATATAAATTCACTAGGAAAAAATTAATATGGGTATTTTTGCTTTTGCTTGTATTTATCTGGCTTATATTTTTTGCAAAAAAATCTCAGACTTACGAAGTTTATGACGAAGACAATCGCCCTTGGCAGATGACTGTGGTCCGGCCCCTTTGGTCCAAGTACTCAAACAAACTTATTTTTGAATCGGGAGATGAAAAATTCATCCGTGACTTTAAGGGCAAATACGAGCACAATA
Source organism: Ezakiella massiliensis (assembly GCF_059862345.1). NCBI lineage: Bacteria > Bacillati > Bacillota > Tissierellia > Ezakiella > Ezakiella massiliensis. The sequence goes on along the minus strand of NZ_JCBCEO010000005.1, from coordinate 60,153 downwards.
TCTATAAGGTCCAGACCGGCCGGGTGAACGACGAGACCAACTTTGACATTGCCTTCGGGGTTTACAACAAGGCCCCCTCTCACCAGGTCTATGCCAAACGCATGTTCATCTACTATATCGATGACGGGATCCTGCGGCCCAAGTTCCGCTGTTCGCGTTTTATCAGGCCCATGGTGGACTTTGCCTTGGCCGACTTGGACGGCGACGGCTTTGACGAGATCTACACCATAGAGAAATATAAGGACCAGTATTCTTTGAATATGTACAGGCAGTACGATTTGAAAATCGAATTGATTTCATCATTTGATTTGGATTTCAAGGCAGATTTTTTCCTAATAGACCAAGGCCTATTTATTGTAGGCGACCAAAAACATCAAGTGTACTTAAAAAATGAGGAGGTAAGTATATATGAAAACTAAGAGAATTATCGCTCTAATCCTGGCACTAATGCTAGTATTTGTATCCTGCAAGCGCCATGACGGGTCTACGAGCGGAGACAAGGAAAAAGATCCTGACCCAGTAGAGGTTAAGGAAAAGGAAGACAAAGACAAAGACCAAGATAAAGATAATAGTAAGGCCGAAAATAAAATTAACGAAGCCCAGCTCTTGTCCTTTTTTAAGCTAAAGGGTCCCAAGCAAGGCGATTACGCTTTTGAAAAACCCCAAGCTAATGTCGAGCCCTATGTAATAGAAAAAAACCTGGCCAATGTAGATGGCGTTAGCGATTACATGCGTGAAAAGCAACCAGACGCCATTAAGTCAATAGAAAAAGACGGTTTTGCTGTCACTTACGAGCTTTGGCAACAGCCATTTTCCGTCTATGAAAACAACCAATACACCTTTAGAAATTCCTTTGTAACGACGGACTCAGTCCTCCACCTTTATAATATAATCTATCTGGGCCTTCTGGAAAATATGGAGGCAAATGGCCTAAGATCCAAGCTCCTGGCCATGACAGAGGGCCTCTTGGAGACAGCTCTTGATGATCTGGACGAGGACCCAGCTTCTATTAGAAATGCTGCTTTATTTTACACTGGCCTCAGGCTCCTTGGCGAGGATGCCGATGTGCCAGCAGAGGTAGAGGAAATATCTGATGCAGAGATGGCCAATATCGATGGTGAATCCATGGCCATATCCAATATCACCGGAGCCCGAGTCGACTACTCTATGTTTAAGGTCCGCGGCAACTACACCAAGTCTGAAGACTTAAAATCATATTTTAAGGCCAATATGCTCTATTCGCAAAACTTTTTTAGAGTCTTAGATTTCTCCAATGAACCCGAATATGAAGCCATTCGATCAGCCATCCTCTTGTCCAGACTCTTAGTCATAGATGAAAAGGCTGCAAATCTGTGGAAGGAAATCTATGAACCCATCAGCTTTATGGTGGAATCAACAGAAGATTTAACTCCTTTAAAGCTCGCTGAAATCGTTTACGATGTTACTGGCGACAGCAATTTTGATAAGGAAAAAATTAGCTCAGACATAGTCGTGAAAAAGGTTGCCGACGTTTTAAAGTCCATGGAAGGGCCGAAAATCAATCCGACCAAGGGCATGCAAATGTCCTTGCTCCCACAAAGGGCGGTTGTGGATAACATCTGGCTCCAAGGACTCATCGACGATCGTCCAGCCTCCATGCGCCCAGTCGCATCTGGCGTTGATGTGATGGCAGTCATGGGTAATGACCTGGCCTACAATATTTCATCCACAAATGAAAAGAATTTAAAATGGGATGAATTTTTAGACAGACTCGAAACTATTAAGACCCAAGTCACTTCCAGGACTGATGAAGAAAAAAGATCCAATATCTACCGGACCTGGCTGTGGACACTTGAGGGCTTTAACAACCAAGATTTAACTGGCTATCCGACCTTTATGCAAAATGAAAAATGGGCCTACAAGGACCTAAACACAGCCTTAGCATCATGGGCCCAACTCAAGCACAATACAATTCTTTACTCCAAGCAATTTGGGGCAGAAATGGGCGGCTTTGAACCAATCCCAACCCACCACTATGTAGAGCCCAATGTCGAAGTCTATCAAAGACTCATTTGGATGACCGATTACACAAGGGAAAACGCAGAAGCTTATGGAATTCTTGACGCAAAGAAAAAGAAAACCCTGGAAGATTACAAGGACCTCTTGGAATTTCTATCGGCAGTCAGCGAAAAAGAACTACGTGAAGAAGCCATTAGCCAAGCCGAAAACGATAGGCTAGAAGCCATTGGCGGAGAAATGGAAAACATTTTCCTAGGCTTCTATGTACCACCAGAAGATGAAGAATTTTCCATAGGAGCCAGCGAAAGGGAAACCCAAAATATAGCCGACATCCAAAGGGTAGGATCCAATGCAGTAGGCGAACCTGAAGGCTCTTACCTAGAAGTGGGCAGCGGAGTATTCTCGGATATATATGTAGTCTTTAGGTCAAACGGCCAATACTATCTGGGCAGGGGTGCGGTCTTTAACTACTACGAATTCCTCTCTGAAGAAAGGATGACCAACGAGGACTTTGCCATGAGACTTGGCGGCTTCTGGACGGGAGTCAGACAAATGGATATGGAAAATAAAGAAGAAGTAGAAATCGTCCACCCATTTTTTGAAAAAGAACTCTATGAAAAAATAATTGACAGATTTTATTAAGAAAATTGCAGGCCAAAAACCTGCAATTTTTTTGTGGAAAAATCTAATTTATAAATTTATAAGTAAACAAGCTCTAATGCAAAAAATAACAGAAGAGGAAAAAGTCTCCTGTCGACAAGAGAGAGTAAAATCTTCTGGTGTTAAAAAATATTAGCTCCCACTCGTTCATCTTTTTCACCCATTCCCAATCCTTATCCCAATTCTCACTACTTTTGAACAAGCAACCTATATATAAATAAAAGCCGTCCACCCTCTATCTAGATTCGAACTAAAGCGCAACGCTTTATTGTGTGGCGGACTAGTAACTGTTGTTTTTTACTTAAATTGAATTGAGCTTTTATGCTTCTATTAGTAATGTTTAAATGATGAGATGAGTGATGATGGTTAACGGGCAAGTGTTAATGGATTGGACTACATAATTAGCTTTAACCATAATTTCTTTATAATTTTCATACAAGTATCACTTTTATTTAAAAAAACTCCCGACTTCTAATTACATTTACACTAAAGCGCAACGTTTTATTGTGGAGCGGATTAGAAAGATTCTATTCTTTATTAAATTATTTATTAATAAAGAGTTTTTGATCTATTACTTTGAATGATTCATTACTTAGTAGATGTTAAGTAATAAATCAATATATGAGAAAGTGAGTGGAAAATTTCTTTGAACAGACATACACTAATGTTTAAATGATGGCAAGTGTTTAAGCAATTTTCTTCCACATACAACTTCCAATAAAAAACCACCCTTACGGGTGGTTACTTCTACCATCTGCTTGGGTAGAAGTCTGCTTCCTGCATTTGTTCTGCTATGTCTTTTATCTTGTAAGTTTTAAATTTGTCCAGGTTTTTCTTGGCCATATAGGTTTCGGCCAGGGCGACCATGGCGTCTACCAGGCTATAGTCGTAGTCCAATTGGAGATTTTCCTCTACCATAGGCAGGTATTTATCAAAGAGCAGGCGATATGGCGATGAGACTTGGCCCTCTTCTTTGGTCATTACAAGGCCAGGCATGACCTTTGCCTCAAAAATTTTTAGGGCTTCTTCTTCGGAAATTTTTTCAAAATAATATTCGTCGCCTGATAAGTTTTTGAGTTTTTTAATGGCATCCATATAGCCCATTTGAATGAGCTTGTCGGCCTTTTGGGTGTTGAAATTTAAAACGTTGTTGATCTTGGTCGAGGGCTCAATGACTATGGCGTCCTTAGGGAAGTTCCTGTCTCTTAAATCCTTGGGGTTGGCCCTGATAATAAGAGGAGTCAGTCCCATATCCACCACCATATTAAAGGGAATACGATTGTACATACCCCCGTCCAAAAAATATTTGCCGTGGAGCTTTTCCATCTTAAAAAACGGCAGGTAGGCAGACCCAACTATATAGTCGAGGAGGAGGCCCTCCTCAATTTGGTCTGCAAAGACGTCCTCGGCCTTTCTGTCGGTCACATTTAAAGTGGCCAGGCCAAAACGCATCTTGGAAGCTCTAATCTTGTCCTCTTCTAAATTATTGTAAACCAGGCGTTTCAAAGGCTCTGGTGAAATTGTTCCGTTTTTAAAAATCTTAATGGCGTTGGCAATTATAGTAAGTATATCGTCGTTGTCGTCAAAAGCTTTAATTTCGGGTTCCTCAAATTCGGACATGTTAAGTGTCCGCCACATTTCCTTGCACTTGTCGACCTCGCCGCAGACGATAAAGGCCCCGTTGATGGCCCCAATCGAGGTCCCGACAACCGCTTCAAATTCATAACCCAATTCCTGGAGGGCTTGGTAGGCTCCAATTTGGTAAGAACCCTTGGCCCCGCCACCCTCAAGCACTAATCCATATTTAGTCAATTTCTCCCACTCTCCTTGGCACAAATATACAACAATTTTTAAAAAAAAGCAATAGGCGTCCTCAAAATTGGGTAAGAGTCTACAAACGGAGGACTTATGAACAGCTTTGATAAAAATAATTTAAATAACAATGAGGACCAGGCCCAAAACCTGACCCCCTTGGATATAAATACAATAAAAGCAGAACTAACAGAAGAAATTCAGGACCTATATTTGACCGAGAAAGAAGGTTTTTTCAAAAAACACTTTAAGCGCATATCCAACCTTCTTCACAAGGCCAAGGAAGAGGCCCTGGAAGATGTCATGGTGGACATATTTAAAGACAAGAATGAGGGCACTATTGACGAAGTCATAACGATTGCATCTAATATCAATGTACTCTTGGACTTCAAATATCGCTTTGTAAATCTGGGATCATTTTTCGCCCCCATCTGGAAAGTCCTCTTCCCGTTTTTCCTATCCTTTGGTGCTGTCTTATTAACCGTGAGGTCTATCAAGGACCTGGACGTCCGGTCCCTCTTTGGCATATCCATAGCGACCTTCGTCCTCATTGTATTGGTTATAATCGCAGTGGCACTCTCAATGGCCTTTTTTATAATCAAAACTCGGCACAAGCGGATGTTTGCCATCTATATAAACGAAAGACTAGAATACATCATCCACTCAGAATTCCTCAGGGGAAATCTGGTTGACATTAATAATAATAAAAATATGAAAGGAGAAAACAAATGAAATTAATTGCCTACAAAAAATGCACCACCTGCAAGGGTGTGGAAAAAATGCTAGAGGAAAAGGGCATAAAATACGACTACAGGGACATCAAAGAGGACAATCCAAGTGCCGCTGAAATCAAAAAATGGCACAAAAAATCCGGCCTGGACATCAAAAGATTTTTTAATACATCCGGACAAATCTACAGAAACGAAGGGCTCAAGGACAAACTCCCCGACATGACTGAAGAAGAAAAATACAAATTGCTGGCCACAGACGGCATGCTCGTAAAACGCCCAATCCTAATCACCGATGACGGAGACATCTACGTGGGCCCAGATGTAAAAAAATATATAGAAAATATGTAAAAAATAACGCCCCGCCGGGCGTTTTTAATTAGATAAAATATTTTAAAAAAACCGTGTGAAGAATATTAAAAACATCTCACTCTATCAATTGTTCTCTGCTTATTCACTCTCTCCTCATGTAATAATCATCACAAAACTTATCCCACTTCTCTTTATATTCCTCATGTTCAAGCAATGTCAAGTCTTTTGCTGTGTATATATTTCTTTTTCTTGCTTCATCAAAGAAGTAGTCGAAGTTATCGAAGTCTTGGCTCCAATAAGCGTAGACATGCTTAAAACCAAGGATGTGCGCAAGGTAAAGGCGTGTGTGGCCATCTAGTGACGCGTAAGTGCCTTCATGCATAACAACTGGTATAATCACATCTTCCTCTCTATTAACAAAAGTCCTCACTGCTTCTAATTTATCTCTATCGACAAAGAACTGTATTGGCTGAATTTTTCCTAGATCAAGCTTAAAAAACTCTAGATCTTTAAATGTCTTGACTATTTTTCCACTTTTTTGATCATAAAATCTTGTAATCTGCTCTGCATTAAAGCGAAACTCGTCAATAACCTCGCCAAAGTAGGCTTCATCGCCTTTTATGAGAGCTTCCCTCTGTGAAATAATTTTAATTTCTATAGGCACATCGCCATTTACAAGGTAGCAGCCATGCTGATTAAGTGCTTCCTGACTGAACCGATTATCGTCGTAATTATTTATTCTACTTATGCGCATTTTTTCTCCTAATATTACTCTTATAACATTGACATACTTTTCGCTCATCCCACAAATCTAGAAACTCAAAGGATATTTAATTTTTATCCCTATTGAGCCATTCAGCAATTTGTTCTGATAAGCAGCTTGATTTTTCTGTATAAATCTCATGAGTCGAATTTTTAATAATTTTAATAATAATATCATCGCGATTAGTTTCGTAGTATTTTTCAATTTTTATTTTTTTATATTCAAAAGCATAATCTGGACTATCCGCGACAAAAAACAATACCCTGGAACATAAATCAACTTCAAAAATATCTTTATAATCATCAGCTATGATTTTCATTAAATTTGAGATAGTATCAGGATCCATATTCAACTTGTTTTTGATGATAATATCTCTTGCTTCTTGTATTTCTTCTTCTAAATCTCTATTTTCAAAATCATAACCAATGATACCCCCATCTAGAATAATTAGTTTGCTAGGATTTATTTCTTTATTAAATTTAAGTGCCAAATCTGCACCCATTGAAAAAGCCATGACAATAGAATCTTTAGGAATACTGCTTTTCAACCACTCTACAAAATCTTTCTCATCAAGTATTTTTACGTTCACATTAGAATACTGGCCTGGTATATCCAAAAATTTTATTTCGTACCCATACTTAATTAATTCAGTGTTGAACAATTGTATAGAGTCTTCAGTAGATCCTAAACCAGAAATAAAATATATTTTCTCCATAAAAATCTCCTATATTTATTGGTCCAATAATACAAATCCACTCTTTAAAAAATTTAAAAACTTATCTTAATATTATTTTATATACTTATGATAAATATTACAAGCTTCCTATTTCCCTTTGTTTCTCTCGTCCGTAACTATGTGCTCTACGCCCCTATAGTCTGACTGGAGATAGTCTTTCATAAAGGTTGGGTAGGCCTTGTATTTATCAAGGTCTTCTATAGGTATCCAGTGCATGGTCTCTTTAAGTCCTGACATTGTAGTGCTTTGGCTATTAAGATCCTTGTTGCCCTTAGGCTTAATCATATAATAGAAGGTGATTTCATGGCAGTCTACCCCTTTTAAGCCTGAACTTCCAGTAAAGAAATTCTCGTGGATGACGGCCAGATAATCCACCTCATAGTGGATCCCTGTTTCTTCAAATACTTCTCTTTTTACGGCTTCTTCAGACGTCTCTCCCAAGTGGACTCCTCCGCCTATGGAATAGTAATAGTCATCGACTTCATTTCCTGCAAAGAGGACGCAAGAATCCTCAACTATAATAGCTGCCGCCCTATATCTAAACCACTTATTTTCTTTTCTAAAACCACAATCGACTTCCATTTTTATCTCCCTTAAATTCATTTTTTATTTATATATTATTTTATATTTTTATGATAAATATTACAAGTGGATTTTCTTTGATTTTTTTGTGGGCGGTCAAACGATTATACAAGAGCTTGCGTGAGTTGTTATACCAATCGGTCAATTTTTTGGCGACCATTTGCGTACGAGGCGGAAGTTGTAGAGGTTACCTTTATGGTAACCTCCGCCTCGTGTGCAAGGATCGCCGCTACAGGAAATTGACCTCTTGGAACATGTTTTTAAAATAAAAAATATAAATGTGTTAAAAATCCCCTTCCTGGGTAAGTATGTGAAGTATCGTAAAAAAAGAAAGAATGATTTAATGAAGAAATTAATTTTAATAATGGCCCTGGCCCTAGGTTTTGCAGGCTGCCAAAAGCCAGCTAATACACCTACGCCAGCAAAGGCCGACACTCAAACAGAATCTAAGGCGGATGTTAAGACAGATACAAAGGCAGACGCTGATATTATCAGCCTAGCTGATGCCGTAAAGGTATTTACAGACAAGTATCCAAATGCAAGCATCGAAGAGATCAGCTTTGAAAAAGAAATGTCAGGCGACGAATACGAAATCGAAGGCTTTGATGAGACCCACGAATACGAACTAAAAATTTCCGCTGCTGACGGTTCAATTATCAAAGAAGAAGCAGAAAAAGACCGGACATCAGATAATAAGGCCATAGACCTATCTTTACTTTCAAAGGTAGACGGCTTAATTGAAAGCGCCCTAAAGGACGCAGGCCCAGATTATTACTTGGATTCATATTCTATTGATTTTGAGGAGACCGGATCCTTCAATCAATTGGAAATCGAAGTTAAAACCAAGGCCGGCAAGGACATTGAATACGAATACAATTTAGAAACCGGCGAATTGATTAAAAAAGATAAGTAAAATTTTCCCCCAGAGATGGGGGATTTTTTTTAAGTTATTTATTTCGTACTTATATATCCAATTTTCTATCCCAATATTTTAACATATTCAATTCAAATTTCTATTCCAATTTCTTTGGAGTATTCAATGCGAATTTTTTATTCCAATAATCTATGTTGTTAAAACAACATGGATCTTGAAAATTATTGTTCTCATCAAAATACCCCCTTATTGCCATGTCTGGATTTAAGAGGGCGGTGAATAATGACTGGCATTTATTTTTTACAAAATTCTTTATTGCAAATTTTTTATATTAAATTCAATTTCTTATTCTAATTATACACGTTGTTAAAACAACATAGATCTTAAAAATTACTATTTCACAATTTCTTTCAAACTATTTGTTTCATACTTGTATTTAAAAATCAGCCTATTTCATCCAGTAAAATAAAATTCGACTAAACATTTACATAAATATCTTAAGATTAATAGCTCCAACCCACATAAAATATAAAAGTCAAAATATCTCAATAATCCACATAAAATATAAAATTAAAAGTATTCCATTAATCTATGTTGTTAAAACAACATGGATTTTGAAGTTTTTTTGCAATTTCTTATTACAAAATTTTTTATTGTGTACTTATATATCTAATTATATCCAATTATATCCAATTTTCTATCTCAATTTTCTAATATATTAAACTCGAATACTCTATTGTCTTTTCTATCCCAATAATCCACGTTGTTAAAACAACATGGATTTTCAAAATTATTTTCTATTGCTAATTTTCTAATATATTTAATTCAATTTTCTATTCCAAATTCTTATCCATTATTGTTTTTTCCACAAAAAATGACAACCGACCATCCGATTGCCATTTATTTTTTTATTCCAAATTTTTTATAAAATATCCGATTGCCACGATTATTATTAGTATCAGGGCTGGGTGGACTTTGAGGACCACTGTTAAGACCACGGTTAGAGCCATTAATATTATTGCAGGCCAGGTTTTTTTGTAGTTGGAAAAGAGATTTACAAAGCTCATTGTAATTAGGGCCAGGACCGCTGGTTTGGTTCCAATCATAAACTTTTCTACATAGGGGTTGTGCTCGATCAAATTAAAAATCAAGGTCAGACATAAAATTACAATAAAGCTGGGTATTACAATTCCCACCACCGCAATTAGGGCGCCAAAATTCCCTGCTATGTGTTTGGCAGATGCCACTCCAATATTTACTGCCAGGGGCCCGGGCACGCTTTGTGCCACGACCAGGACGTCCATAAAGTCTTCTTCGCTAATGTATTTCTTTTTGATAAGTTCTTCTTTCATTACTAGAATCATCCCGTAGCCTCCGCCAAAGCTGATAAAGCCGAGCTTCAAAAAGGTCAGAAAAAATTTAAAATAATTCATAAGATCATCCTCACAAAGCCCATTATAAAGATTACAAGTATGGGGTGGACTTTTTTTGAATAGATGAGGCCAAGACTCATCAAATATAAGACAAGTGATGTCCAATCGACCATGGCTGGTTTAAAAAGCATGGCAATGGCCGACAAAATAAAGCCAAAGACGGCTGGGCGGAGGGCCTTAAAAATCTTTTCCTTAACTGGGGACTTGTCGTATTTTTTAATGACATTCATAAGAAGGATAAGGAGCAAAACGCTGGGCAGGCAGACTGCAAAGGTGGACACAAAAGCGCCTAGGATTCCCATTTTTTCCTTGCCAATAAAGGTCGCCGCATTTACCGCAAAACTCCCCGGGGTCATCTCAGACAGGGTGATTATCTCGTAAAAAATTTCCTCCGTGATAATGCCCGCCTGGATAAATTCCCGCTTAAAAAGAGGGAGCATGGCATAGCCGCCCCCGAATGAAAATAAGCCAATCTTAAAAAACTTTTCAAATAAAATCCAAAGCATTAATGGTCACATGCCCCTTTATTTTTGCTAGACTCTTTGCACTTGCAAGTCTTTTGGCAGTCCTTACAGAGGCCGTAAAAATTTAATTCATAGTCTTCCACCAAAAAGCCCTCGTCCTCTGCCAATTGTAAAAGGCCTGGCACAGGCTTTCTCATGGTCTCAATGACCTTGCCGCAGCAGGAGCAAATCATGTGGTTGTGGTCTCTTTTTATATTTTTGATCTCGTACCTGACCACATTGTCTTTGAGAACTACCTTGTCTAGAATTCCCAGTTTGTTAAAGAGAACAATATTCCTATATATGGTTGCCGTGCCGACATCGTGGTCTTTTTCCAGTTCGGCAATGGCCTCTTGAATGGTAAAATGCGACTTGGTCGTATTAAAAAAATTGTATATATGCCTGCGTGGCGTAGTAAATTTGTAGCCGTTGTCGTTTAAAATGCTCTTGACTTGATTTCTATCTAATCCCATCTTTGCCTCCTCTTAGTCTTTTAATATATTCTAATTATATAATAAGATTTCTCAAATATCAAGCGTATTGAGAATTTATTTAAATTTGAAAAGCCTTTTGATTTTCACTTTTAAAAAAATATTTGTATATGCATTTTAAAATCACATTTATGCAGGTCATTTGAATTATAACTTCATATCTGCTATAATAAATATACAAATTCCTTTGCATAGAAAGGGCTTTTGTGGTATAATAGCTGTGGAAAATGTGAGGAATTTTGAAGATATTTTTTTAATTTTTTTAGTTTTTAACAGGCCAGCCTGGGTAAAATGTGAAAAAAATCACTCGATTGTTAATATCCTTTAACAAAAGGCATTTTTCAATCTTTATAAGAGTTTTTTAAGATTTTTTCGCCAGGTAAAACTGTGTAAACATCAAGTTATTAAATACATTTAACATCTGTCCTGTGAAAAACACTTTCAACATACTTGGAAAGTTTTTAACAGGCTGTGAAAAGAGGAAATATGACCAGTGTAGAAATTTGGACGGAAGTGCTGAAAAAAATGCAGGCTGAGTATTTTATGTCGCCTACAGAATTTTCTGCCTACATCCGCGTTTTAACTCCTATTTGTATCAAGGATAACAATTTAATATTGCTTGCTCCCAATCGCTTTACTTTAAATATTGTAGAGAGGCGGTTTATAGACCATTTGGAAAAGGCCATGGCTGGGATTTCTACCATGAAACTAAGACTTATCACTCCCGAAGAGGAGGATAAGTATGTCAAGGAGGCTGACGAAGTCCTGCCTGAAGTGGATTTTTCCATGCCGGGCATAAGGCCCGTTTTGGATCCCAAGTACACTTTTGAAAATTTTGTTACCTGCGATGCAAACTCTATGGCTCACGCAACTGCCTGGGCGATTTCCAACAATCCGGGTACGGTTTTTAACCCGTTTTTTATCTACGGAAAAAGTGGAATCGGCAAGACCCACCTTATGCAGGCCATCGGCCACAAGGTTTTGGCTGAAAATCCTGAAAAGAGGGTCCACTATGTGTCGACCGAATCCTTTACCAATGAACTGATTTTTTCCATTAGAAATACCAAGGACCCTTCTATGAAGGCCAATTTTAAAAACAAGTACAGGAATTTGGACGTCTTACTTATAGACGATATTCAGTTTTTGGAGAGCAAGGACGTGGTCCAAGAGGAATTTTTCCACACCTTTAATGCTCTGATGAGCAAGGGGGCTCAGATTGTAATGGCGTCTGACCGCTTGCCCAAGGAGATTAAACCTATAGAAGAGCGTTTGGTCAGCCGCTTTGAATCGGGAATTGTAGCCGATATCAAGATGCCTGACAAGGTCACCCGCTATGCGATTTTGGAAAAGACTTCTGAATTTAACAAATACCAGGTCCCATCCGAAGTTATGTGGATTATTGCAGAAAATATTACCAACAATATCCGCGAGCTGGAGTCGGCCATTAGGAGGACCGATGTCAGGGCCAAGTTTATGAATGTTGAGCCCGGCGATGTCAGGGGCTACGAGAGAATTTGCAATGGGGTTTTATCCGAGATGAAGATGGCGGCTAGGAGAGAGGTAAATATTACTCCCGACCAGGTTTTGGAATACGTTTCCCAGCGTTTTGGCGTTGAGGTTTCAGATATAGTTGGTTCTAGTAGAAGCGCCCAAGTCTCCAAGGCCAGACACATTTCCATGTATCTGATCAGGGAGCTTACCGAACTTTCTTTTCCAAATATTGGAGCTTATTATGGCAAGGACCATACTTCGGTTATTTATGCTTGGAATAAAATTAGAAATTCCACAGCCAAGGACCCGGGCCTAAAGCGCTCAGTTGACAAGATGGTAAGGGAAATTAAAAAATCATCCTTCAGATGATGTTTATAAATATCCCCAAGATATAAACAAGGAAAATCTTATAGGCAATGGCTTGTGACCATTTTTTAACATATTTCACAGGCCCTACTACTATTACTATATTTATAGTATATTATTAAGGCAAAAATTTTTGCACTTAGGAGGGAATTATGCATTTTATAATTCGTGTTGGTGATTTATTATCAGCTATCAGAATCGCTTTGCGCGGTGTTAGCAAGGGTTCTCAGTCTTCTCTTTTAGAGGGCATCCTCTTTGAAACCAGGGGTAAGGACCTGATTCTCTATTCAACTGATCTGAGGATTTCCGTTAAAACCAGTGTGGAATGCGATGTAAGAGAAGAAGGAAAGTATGTTTTTAATTCAAATATAATTTATGATATTGTTTCAAAACTCAAATCCAACGATATGATTGAGGTTAAAGTTGACGGGGAAATGGGGGTTAAGGCCACTTCGGGCAGGAGCCGCTTGAATTTCCAAGCCCTAAATTCTGGAGATTTCCCAGAGTTTCCAACCCTTAACGACGACACCAGATTTACCATCAAGGGGGACGCTCTTAAAGACCTCATCAACAAGAACAGGATTTCAGTTTCTATAGATGAAAATAGGATGATCTACACCGGTATTAAATTCCAGGTAAACGAAGAAAAGCTAACGGGCGTAAGCCTTGACGGCTACAGGGTTACCATTGTGGATAAGCCAATTCATTCAAATGCAAACGATGAATTTATCGTTCCTTCTGTTTCCCTTTATGAAGTGGAAAAACTAGTCAAGGACGATGACGAAGTTACCATTATGCGGGCCAAAAATCACGCCATGGTTTTATTTGGGTCAACTGCAGTCTACACCAGGCTCTTTGACGGGGACTTTTTCGATTACTCTGGTCTTTTGGCTGAATCCGGTCCAACTGAAGTTGTTTTGGACAAGGATGTTTTCAAGGAATGTTTGGATAGGTCCATGATTGTGGCCAAGGGCAATTTAAATATGGTTAGATTAGACATAAAAGAAGGCAACATGCACCTGGGTTCCACCGGTAATTTGGGGGAAACTTCAGACGATATGGAAATTCAAAAAGCTGGCGAGGACTTGGTTATAGGTTTTAATCCTAGGTATTTAAAAGAAGGGGTATCCCTCTTTGCTGACAAGACTGTCCGACTGGTTTTCAGGGATTCAGCTAGCCCATTAAATGTTTACGGGACCAGCGAAGACGGCCTTAAATATATTTTACTACCAGTGAGGTTACAAAATTGATTTTAGAAGTTAGACTTGATACAGAATTAAAAAACGCCCTCAAGCTGGCGAGCCTAGTGGATTCTGGCGGAGTTTCCAAGCACCTTATAAAGGACGGCCAGGTCAAGGTAAACGGCCAGGTGGAAACGAGACCATCCCATAAGCTATCAGACGGGGATGTAATTGAATTTAATGGCGAAGAAGTGACTATTTCTATTATATAATGGAATTAAAGAGCATTTTATTTTACAATTTTAGAAATTTTTCATATGAGTCTTTGGACATAAGGCCCGGCATGAACCTGATTTACGGGGAAAACGGGGCCGGCAAGACGACTTTTTTGGAAGGCCTTTACCTGGCCTTAACGGGAACTGTATTTAAGGACACCTATTATGATTTGGTAAAAAGAGACCAGACCCAAGCAGGGGTCAGGGCCAAGTTCAAAGAAGGCGTTCGCGATATGGAAAAAATCGTCTATATAAAAAAGGATAATGGGGTTCTTCGCGAGATTAACGACAAGCGGGTGGGGAGGATTAGAAATTTCAAGACCCACAATGCGGTTGTCTTTGAACCCTATGATACTTTTATTATAGATGGGAGCCCGGGACTTAGGCGGCGGTTCTTGGACGATATGATCCAGGACGTCAGTCTGTCTTACGAGAAAAATCTTAGGGACTTCAACAATCTTTATAGGCTCAGGAATGAATACTTGCAGACGGCAAATCCCAAATTTCATTTGGATTTAATGGATGGCGATTATATCAAGCTTTGCCAGGCCATAAACCATGACCGAATCAAGTATATGGAGCTTTTGGAAAAGAGGACGGCCAGGCATCTTTACGATATAGATCCAAATTGGAAGGTCAAATTTTCTATAGACTATTCCTGGGACAGGGAAAATCCAGGTGCCTTTAGAGACCAAGCTTTGGCTGAAGACCTGAGGCGGCGCTATTCCACTTGGGGGGTCCACAAGGACGATATAGTCATTGAATTTAACGGTCAGTTGGCAAAAACATCTGCTTCTCGTGGGCAAAAGAGGGCCATTGTGGTCTCTATGAAGCTGGCTAACTTGGATATATTAAAGCGATTATCCAATCGGGAGTCCATAATTTTGCTGGACGATTTATTATATGAATTTGATTCCATTAGAAATGCAAACTTGGAAAATAAAATTAAGGGTATGACGGCATTTGTGACCTCGACTTCACTGATGGATGCGGATGCGATTATAGAAATAAAAGATAACAAGATGAAATATTTATAAGAAAGAGGTATTTATGGAAAATAAAAAGAGAGAGTATGGAGCTTCTAATATCCAGGTTTTGGAGGGCTTAGAACCAGTTCGTCTAAGGCCTGGTATGTATATTGGTTCCACATCTGAAAGAGGTCTCCACCACTTGATTTACGAAGTTGTGGACAACTCAATCGACGAGGCCCTAGCTGGCGTTTGCGATACCATTAGCGTGACAATTAACGAAGACGGATCTGCCACTATTGAGGACAATGGTAGCGGTATTCCAGTAGACACCCACCCAAAGACAGGCAAGTCAACAGTTGAAACAGTACTTACAATCTTGCACGCAGGTGGTAAATTTAATAACGATGCCTACAAGGTTTCGGGCGGTCTCCACGGGGTTGGGGTTTCAGTTGTAAACGCCCTTAGTGAATGGTTGGTGGCCACTGTCAAGAGAAATGGCAATATCTACCAGCAAAATTTTGCCCGCGGCAAGGCCATTAGCGAGCTGGAAATTGTGGGCAAGGCTGAAGGCACAGGTACAACTATTTCCTTTATGCCAGATGCAGAAATTTTTGATACAGTTATTTTTGATTTCGATACCCTAGAAGACAGGCTAAGGGAAATGGCCTTCCTAAACAAATCAGTTAGGATTGAGCTGGCTGACAAACGCCCAGGCCAAGAAAAGGACAAGGTCTTTAAGTACGACGGCGGTATCCAAGAGATGGTCGAGTATTTAAATAGGTCCAAGACTCCTATTTTTAAGGAAATAATTTACTTTGATGAAGAAAGAGATGGCCAAGAAGTTGAATTTGCCATCCAATATACAGATGCCTACAGTGAAAATGTGGTGACCTTTGCTAACAACATCCACACACCAGAAGGTGGTAGCCACTTATCAGGCTTTAGGACGGCTTTAACCAGGACTATTAACGACTACGGTCGTAAATTTAATATTTTAAAAGAAAAAGACTCCAACCTTTCAGGTGATGACGTTCGTGAAGGGATAACTGCAGTTATTTCAGTTAAGCTGGCCCAGCCACAATTCGAGGGGCAAACCAAGGCAAAACTTGGTAACTCAGAGACTTCTTCCATTGTAAACTCTGTTATGGGCGACTGCCTAACAGCTTACTTTGAAGAAAATCCAAAGATTGCCAAGGCCATTATCGACAAGGCAATTAAATCACAACGCGCCAGAGAGGCCGCCAGAAAGGCTAGAGAAATCTCCAGGTCCAGGTCTATCCTGGATTCAGCAACATTACCTGGTAAACTTTCAGACTGCCAATCCAACGACAATGGAATTACAGAAGTCTTCATCGTCGAAGGGGACTCAGCTGGTGGTTCAGCTAGACAAGGCCGTGACAAGCACTTCCAAGCAATCCTGCCTCTAAGGGGTAAGATTATGAACGTCGAGAAGGCAAGGCTAGATAGGATTTTGGGCTACGAAGAAATCAAGGCCATGATCACAGCCTTTGGCACGGGTATTGGCGAAGATTTTGATTTGGAAAAGCTCAGATACGGCAAGATCATTATCATGACGGATGCTGACGTCGACGGCGCCCACATCAGAACTTTGCTCCTTACATTCTTCTTTAGGTACATGACGCCTCTTATCGAAGAGGGCCATGTCTACATTGCCCAACCGCCTCTATACAAGGTAACCAAGGGCAAGACCTTAAAATATTGCTACTCTGACGATGAGCTCAGTGAATTTTTGGATGAAATTGGCCGCGACGGTATCAATATCCAAAGGTACAAGGGTCTTGGGGAAATGAACTACGACCAACTTTGGGAAACTACCATGGATCCTGAAAAGAGAGTTCTCCTCCGCGTTAATATCGAAGATATGAACAAGAGCGACGAGATCTTTACCATGCTTATGGGTGACAAGGTAGCACCGAGAAGAGAATTTATAGAAGAAAACGCTAAGTACGTTTCAAACTTGGATATATAGGTGAATTATGAGACCAGATAATATAGTAGATGTAAAAATAGAAAAGGAAATGAAAAAGTCTTACCTGGATTACTCCATGTCAGTTATCGTTTCAAGGGCACTGCCAGATGTTAGGGACGGGTTGAAGCCAGTTCACAGGAGGATTTTGTACTCCATGTACGACCTGGGCAATACTTCATCCAAACCTTACAGAAAGTGTGCTCGTACGGTTGGGGACGTATTAGGTAAGTACCACCCTCACTCAGACACGGCTGTTTATGACGCCATGGTAAGGCTGGCCCAAGACTTCAACACCAGGTACACATTGGTAGACGGCCACGGTAACTTTGGTTCTGTGGACGGGGACGGGGCTGCGGCCATGCGTTATACAGAGGCCAGGATGTCTAAGCTGGCTGAGGAAATGCTAAGGGACATCGACAAGGAAACTGTTGATTTTTCTCCAAACTTTGACGAGAGCTTGCAAGAGCCAAATGTTCTCCCTTCACGCTTTCCAAATCTCTTGGTAAACGGATCTTCGGGTATAGCTGTTGGTATGTCAACCAACATGGCTCCCCACAATTTGGTAGAGGTTATTAACGGCCTCTTCCATCTCATGGATAATCCCGATTGCGATTACAAGGACCTGATGAAATATATCAAGGGACCTGACTTCCCAACAGGGGCCAACATTGTTGGAACTGCTGGCATCAAAAAAGCCTACAAGACTGGACGCGGCCTTATTACTTTACGCGCCAAGGCTGAAATTGAAACCACTTCCAAGGGCAGAAACAGGATTGTCGTTAGGGAAATTCCTTACCAAGTAAATAAATCCAATTTGATTATTAAGATTGCCGACCTTGTTAAGACCAAGGAGATCGACGGCATTACAGATATTAGAGACGAGTCGGACAGAGAGGGCATGAGGATTGTTATCGAGCTAAGACGCGACGCCAATCCAAAGGTCATCTTAAACCAACTCTACAAGAGGACCCAGCTGCAAACCACCTTTGGTGTAATCAACCTGGCCCTTGTAAATGGGGAACCAAAAACCCTGTCGCTCAAGGAACTTTTATATTATTACCTTGAACACCAAAAGGAAATTGTAACCAGGAGGACCCGTTTTGATTTGGCCAAAGCTGAAGCCAGGGCCCACATAGTCGAAGGTTTACTCATTGCCCTTGATAGGATCGATGAAATTATCAAGACCATTCGTTCATCCAAGGACGACGCAGAGGCCAGAGACAGGTTGATGGCAGGCTTTGGACTTACAGAAATCCAAGCCAACGCAATCCTTGCTATGCAATTACGCAGGTTAACAGGACTTGAAAAAGACAAGCTCCAAGCCGAATACGAAGATTTGATTAAGAGAATTGCCAGATTTAAAGAAATTCTTTCAAATGAAAGATTGCTTTTAGAAATTATTAAAGAAGAGCTGACCGAAATCCGCGACAAATACGGAGACGAAAGACGTTCAGAAATCGTCTTAGACGAAGGCGACATCGATATCGAAAGCCTGATAGCTGACGAGTCAGTGGTAATTACCATTTCAGACCGCGGCTACATCAAGAGGGTAAACGAATCCGCCTACAAGACTCAAAGACGCGGTGGCAAGGGCGTTCGCGGCATGTCCACAGCCCGTGAAGACGAGCCAAACGACATCTATACGCTGACAACCCACGACAAGGTATTTTTCTTCACAGATAAGGGCAGGGTATTTTCACTCCGGGCCTTTGAAATTCCAGAAGCAGGCAGGACAGCCAAGGGAACTGCGATTGTTAACCTCTTGCAAATCTCTGGCGACGAAAAAATCTCCGCAATCTTACCGGTCAAGAAAAACGAAACCAAGGAATACATTACCTTTGTTACCAAGGGCGGTATAATAAAGAGAACAGAGCGTGACCTCTTTGCAAATATCAGGTCGACCGGCATTGTTGCAATCGGTTTAAACGAAGGCGACGAACTCATTAGCGTCTACCTAACCGATGACCACGAAGAAATTATTACAACGACCAAGAAGGGCAAGGCCATCAGGATTAAGGCAAACGACATCCGCCCATCAGGCAGAACTGCCCGTGGGGTAAAATTAATTAGCCTGGACAAGGACGACGTAGTTGTTTCATCTGATCCAGTTATGCAAAACGCCAAACTCCTCTCAATCAGTGAAAAGGGTTACGGCAAGGCCACTTCAATCGAAGAGTACAAGTGCCAAAGCCGCGGCGGCAAGGGACTTATAACCTACAAGGTCACCAAGAAGACAGGCGACGTGGCAACCAGCCTTGTAATATATGAAAGTAAAGACCTGCTCCTCATCTCATCAAACGGCACAATCATCAGGATTGATGCGGATGGCATCAGGGAAACAGGCAGGGCCACATCAGGGGTCAAACTCATGGACCTAGTCGATGAAACAATTGTTTCAGCAATTCAAACGGAGGAATAATGAATATATTTAAAAAAGACGGGACAATTTATATTGATGGCGAATTAGATATCTTTAACGCCCAAGATGTCCGCGTTAGAGTTTTAGATGAATACGAAAAATCCAAGTCCGATATAGTGCTGGACTTTTCACACGTAAGCTTTATGGACTCCACTGGTTTGGGTGTCCTTATCTCCATCCAAAAAGTCTTAAACGATGACGGCTACAAGCTAAGGATTGTCAATGTGGACCCAAAGATCAAAAAAATCTTTGTTATAACAGAACTTGAAGAGGTGTTTGATATAAAATGAGCTGCGAAGATATTAAATTAGAATTACCTGCCAAGGCAGAATACACGACTAGCCTGAGGCTTTTGGCCTCAGGTATAGCCAGCCGGGCTGGTTTTGATGTGGACACCATGGAAGACATCAAGCTAGTTGTAAGTGAGATGCTTGTCATGGCCATCAAAGACGACTTTGAAAAATTTGTCACCCATATTAGACTTTGCGATCAATACCTGTCCATCTTCTCCTTAGTTGAAGAAGACCAAAAGGACGATTTATCTATAAAAATTATGGAAGCCCTCTGCGACGAACTGGAAATCCAAGAGGACTCCGTTTGCGTTAAATTTAAAAGGGGGGCATAGATGACAAAGTCTACGGTCGACAAGAAACCCAGCAAAGAAGAATTAAATAAACTGTTTGAAGAATTTCATAAGACCGGAGATCCTGCCATTCGCGACCAACTGATTGAAAAAAACATGTACCTGTGCGATATCCTGGCCCGAAAGTATGTAAACCGGGGCATTGACTTTGACGATATCTACCAGGTAGCCTGCATTGGATTGATCCTTGCGGTGGACCGCTTTGAGCCATCCAAGGGCTACGCCTTTACCTCTTATGCAACCCCGACAATTATGGGCGAAATCAAGAGGCACTTTAGGGACAAGGGCTGGACTATAAAAGTTCCCCGCCGGATCCAAGAGCAGTCCAAAAAAATTTCCAATGCCAAAATCCACCTCAGCCAAGTTATGGGCGAGGCGCCAACGGCCAAGGATATAGCGGACTTTTTGGATTTGTCTGAAGAAGAGGTAATCGAGGTCATGGAGGCATCTAAGGTCTACACACCTGGTAGTTTGGATATTTCCATCGAATCAAATGACGATGGCAGCGAACTCTTTTTGTCCGATGTCATTGGGGACGACGACCCAACCTATGACAGGATAGAAAACTTAGATTTTATCAAGCGGGAGCTGGAAAATTTAAACGAAATCGAAAGAACCATTATTATCGAAAGATTTATCAACCGCAAAACGCAAATTGCCATTGCCGAAGAGCTTGGCATTTCGCAGATGACGGTTTCCCGGATAGAAAAACGCGTTATCAAAGAGCTACAAAAATCAGCCATTAAAAATGGGACTGTAGAAAAAAAGGCCAAGGCCAAGAAATAATGTACCAGAAAAAAATTTCTTCCCTGGCCCTCAGGGCCATGGTCCAAGAGCTTGATATGATTGATAAACCGGGCCTGGTCACACCTGTATCAAACGGATCCCATAGAGATATGGATTATTTTTTGATGCGACGGGGGATTCGGAGCCTGGAAACTTATTTTGAACAAGCCTTTTCTCTGGGCTTCTTTAAAGAGCCTTTTTTTAAGGTTAGAAACTTAGGTCAAAGGGCGGAACGCCAAATGTTTAGAGCAACCGGGGGAGTGAACACCCACATGGGGGCCATCTTTCAGCTAGGGATCCTCGTCTACTTGACCGGGCGGATAAAATCTCGGGGCTTATTTATTGATAAAAATAATTATCAGGTGGAAATCTCCAAAGAGCTGGAGGATTTAAAATTAAATTTTCTTTTGAAAGAAAAGAAAGTCGGGGCCCGGGCCGAGGTGACCTCCGCCTATCAGATAACTTTTGATAGCCTGGCCTATAAAAAATCCGACCGCCTGTATTTTATTATTTCAAAACTCATGGATACCAATATTTTGCGGAGGGGCGGAGAAGACTTGCTAGCCCAAGTCCAAGACCTGGCCAAAAAATCTTTGAAATCCCAAGAGGCCAGACGCGAACTCCGAGATATAATAGAAAAAAATAGCCTGTCTCCAGGCGGAGCGGCTGATATACTTATAAATTCTTTTTTTATCCAGACTTTTTTGACCTATGAAAAATCTTATTCGGAAAACCTTAAAAAGCAAATCCTAGCCACCAAAGAAGAGGTCGGTTCTATAGGTTACGAGAACAAAATTATTTTGTCCCTGGTTTTTCCCGGCTGGATAAAGACAAATGAAAAATTTTTAGGCTTTTACGAAAAATACCAAAAAATTTACGATAAAAATTTTAAACTTATTAAAGAAATCAAGGACCAGACTGGATACAGGGCCATCTATGACTTAGGGGATGCAGATCCAGTCGCAGTAAAAAAAGCGGCTGTAGACTTGGAAGCTGGTTCCCTTATAGACATAGACGTTTACGGAAAAACCATGGTGGATAGGCAGGCTCTGGATCTGCCACAGCGACATTGCTTGGTCTGCGACCGACCAGCCAAGGCCTGCATGGTTATGAGGGCTCACGATATATCAGAAATTATTGCAAAATCATTGGAGATAATAAATGAAAATTAATTCAAGAGAAAAATTAGCAGAAAATATTTACCAAATTAAATTCACCGACCCGGCCCTGGTTAAAAACGCCAAGCCCGGGCAATTTTTAATAGTCCAAACCGACGAAAAGTCCGAGCGGATCCCCTTGACCATTGCCGACGCCGATCTGGAGACTGGCGAGCTTACGATTGTGGTCATGGAGGTGGGCGATTCCACTCGCGATTTGGTGACTGCAGATGAACTTTATCACGTCTGCGGACCTCTGGGCAATCCATCTGACCTTGCCCTTATGGACGAGGAAGACTTAAAAAAAGAACGCGTTGTATTTTTGGCAGCTGGCGTTGGCGCGGCCCCAGTTTATCCGCAAGCAAAATTTTTGCACGACCACGGGGTCAAGGCCGACGTAATCCTGGCCGCCAGAAACGAATCCTTACTTATATACGAAGACAAATTGGCAGCAGTCGCCAATTTACACATAGCAACTGATGACGGGTCCAAGGGCTTTAACGGCCTTATCACAGATGCCTTGGTGGACTTGGTTGACAAGGGGGCGGACTTCACCCGCATTGTCGCCATTGGCCCTATGATTATGATGAAGTTTGCGACCCTGACTGCAAAAAAATTATCCATACCTATAATTGTCTCCTTAAATCCAATTATGGTTGACGGGACAGGCATGTGTGGATCTTGCAGGTGCCTTGTCGAGGGCAAGGCCAAATTTGCCTGCGTTGACGGCCCAGAATTTAGGGGCGAGGAAGTGGACTGGGACGACGCCCTAAGGAGGCTAAAGAGATGGTAGATCTAGAAATGCAAAAAAATTTAAAAGCGTCCAAGCGCGACCGGATAAATCCAGCCGACCGACCAGCTGATGAGAGGATCCAGGACTTCAATGAGGTCAACTTGGGATTTACCGATGAAGAGGCGGTCGTTGAAGCAGAACGCTGTGCAAATTGCAAGGACCCAAAGTGCGTCAAGGGCTGCCCAGTTGGCATCTACATTCCAAAATTTATAATGGAAGTTAAATCTGGCGACATCGAGTCGGCTTATAAAACCATTCAAAGCTCACACGCTTTCCCCTGTGTAACTGGGCGTGTTTGCCCACAGGAAACCCAGTGCGAAAGCCTGTGCATCTACAATAAATTAGCCAAGCCCGTAAACATCGGCAAGCTGGAACGCTATGTCGGCGACAAAATGCGGGGCAAAACTCAAGCATCTAAGCATAATTTTATAGGTTCTGTCGGCATTGTGGGCTCAGGTCCAGCCGCCATGGCCTTGGCTGCAGATTTAATTCGCGCAGACATCAAGCCCGTAGTCTATGAGGCCTTTGATAAGTTGGGCGGCGTTTTGGTCTACGGGATTCCTGAATTCCGCCTGCCAGCAGAAATTGTAAATGAAGAAATCGAAAATTTAGTCGCATCTGGCATGGAAGTTCACAAGGGAGTAATTGTAGGCAAGACCATGAGCTTTGACGAGCTCTTGGCCATCCACGATTATGTATTTATAGCGAGCGGTGCAGGACTTCCAAATCTCATGGGCATACCTGGCGAAGAGGCCAACAATGTCTTAACCGCCAACGAATTTTTAACCCGGGTCAATTTATTAAGGGCCAACGACGAAAATTATCGGACGCCTATGCCACTGGGGAAATCCGTGGCTGTAATTGGCGGCGGCAATGTGGCCATGGACGCCAGCAGGGTGGCCAGACGTTATTACGATTCGGTCGACCTGTATTATAGGCGGGCTTACGAGGACATGTCAGCTCGCGTCGAGGAAATCGACCACGCCATTGAAGAGGGCGTTAACATGCACTTTGGCTACAGTCCAAAGGCCATTGGCGAAAATGAAATCATCTTTACCAAGGACGGCGAGGAAGTCAGACGACCTGCAGATTTGGTAATTATAGCCATTGGAACTAAGCCCAATAAACTAATCGACTATGAAAAGGAAAATATAAAAACCAAGGACGGGCTCATAGTCGTTGACGAAAACCTGCAGACCTCAAACCCACGGATCTACGCGGGCGGAGATGCGGTCACTGGCGCGGCTACCGTTATCTTGGCCTACCAATCTGGGAGGATTGCCGGGAAAAATATAATTAAAAAATTAAAGGAAAAATAAAATGATTGCAGAGACCCTTATAATTCTGTTTGTAATCGCAATATACAAACGCTATTCATTTGAAAATTTGTCCAGCCTGCCCGAGCGGGCCTGGGGATTTTTGGCGGCCTTTATTGGGATAAAGGTGATAGTGTTTTTGTGTATTAAAATCGGCATGGATTTTGGCGGCCTGAGGTTTTTCTCCCTCATGAGCCAGACACTACTCTTCGCCTTTTTGTATTTCAACAGAGATTATAGGGGTATTTTATTGGTCTTTATTGGGAGCCTTCTAAACTTTATTGTCATGTTATTAAACGGCATGCGGATGCCCATAAGCGGAGAATATTATAAGCTCATTGCAAGCCCCGAGGCCTACCAGCTGACAGAAAGTGGAGCCAGCTTCCACCATTTTATAATGGACCAGACCACTAATTTTAAATTTTTGGCAGATATCATTCCATTTATGCGGCCCTATCCTTTCCCCAAGGTCGTGTCCATTGGAGATATACTTTTGGCGGCGGGAATTTTGGTCCTGGGCCTCAGCGTTTTAAAAGGAGATTATGTAGATGAAGAGACAGTTTAGACTTATACTTTTATTAATAATGGCCCTGGTCTTTGTTTCCTGCAAGCCAGGGGACAAGGCTAAGGACAAGGCCCAGCTTGCCGAAGAAGTGGAGGCAAGTTCAAAGGAAAATAAAAATACGGATATAAACTTAGATTTAGAGTCAAGCTCAAAGAAAGAAGAAAATGCAAATTTAAATTCAAGTTCTAAGTCAAGCGAAGATGAAAAAGAAAAAGAAATTTTAAATTCAAATTCAGAGGCAATAGAAAAGAAAATAAAAAATGAAATTGCAAATGAGGATTACCAGGCCACCCTCATGGTGGCAGGGGACATTATGTTCCACTCCCCCCAATTGGACGCGGCCAGACAAGGCGACGGGACTTATTCTTTTATGAATACCTTCCGCTATCTGCGACCACTTCTTTCCAAGGGCTACGCTCTTGCCAACTTTGAAAGCACAATAGCCGATGCCAATTTCTCCGGCTATCCGGCCTTTAGGACCCCCCACAATGCCATGAATGCTATAAAATTCGTGGGCTTTGACATGGTGGCCCTGGCCAACAACCACTCCCTTGACGGGGGCCTGGCAGGAGTTGTTCGTACGATTGAAACCGCAGATTTTTACCAGTTGGCCCACGTGGGCACTTACAAGGACCCAGAGTCCAACTTGCCAACAATCGTAAATATCGAGGGCAGGGACATAGCATTTTTAAATTACACTTATGGCCTCAACGGTCTTGACCGCTACATTGAGGGCAAGGAATATATGATAAACACCTTGAACGAAGACAAGGTTTTGAAAGACATTGCCTACGCCAAGGAAAATGCCCAAGGGACAATTGTCATCGTCCACTGGGGAACAGAGTACAGGCGGACGGCCGACGACTATCAAAAGTACTGGGCCAAATTTTTTGCAGAAAACGGGGTCGACATAATTCTGGGCTCTCACCCACACGTCATCGAGCCGGCGGAATTTATAGACCACGAGGGCTTCCAGACCTATTGCATTTATTCCATGGGCAACTTCTTGTCAAATCAAAGGCGAGAGTACATGGGCGGTTCACCCTACGGCGAAGACGGGGTCATTGTCGAGCTCCAAATAAAAGCAGCCGGCGATCGTATCTACGCGGACACAGTAACCTATCACCCGACCTGGGTCCACAGGATAAATAAGCCCCTGTCCTTTACAATTTATCCTTGCGAGGCAGGATTAAATGGCGAGATCAAGGGCGTTGACGACTTTATAAAAGGCCGCCTCCAAGAATCATACGACAGAACTATGGAAATTTTTAAGGACACAAATGCAGATTCTTAACTTTAAAGTTTCAAAAGACGCTTACAATCTCAACCATGCCCTTATGGACCTGTCCATTTCCCACAGGAATTATCGCAAGTACTTTTACCAGGACAAAATTTTTGTGGACGGGGAAATCATCCACGGCAAATCGCCCGTCTATGCAGGATCGACCATTACTTTTCACATAGATGACGAATTTGACGCGTCCGACCAACCTTACACGCCGGGCGCGCCCGAGGGGGAAATTTTATTTGAGGACGATCTCATTG
Organism: Ezakiella massiliensis; assembly: GCF_059862345.1. Lineage (NCBI taxonomy): Bacteria > Bacillati > Bacillota > Tissierellia > Ezakiella > Ezakiella massiliensis. The sequence continues at coordinate 33,763 of NZ_JCBCEO010000005.1, read as the reverse complement.
TCGCCATGAATAAGCCGGCTGGGATTTTAACCCACGAGACCAAAAATTTCGACGGGATAACCTTTCGTGACTATGCAAAGAACACTTTTTATAAGCTTGGCATCCGCCAGCAAGTCCGCTTTATAAATCGCTTGGACTTGGACACTTCGGGGATAATTTTAATCGCCAAGTCGGACCTGGCCCAGGGCCTTTATTCGAAAATCCACAAGGACACGACGGTCAAAGAATATATAGCCATTTGCAAGGGCAACCTCTACGAAAAAACTCTGGTCGACCTGCCTATTGGCCGCCACGAGGAAATCGGGACCAGGCGGATAATCGCGGCCGAAGGCGAGGGCCAAGAGGCCCACAGCATTTTTACGCCCCTTTACAATAAAGGGCCTTATTCTATTATCAAGGCCCAGATAAAAACCGGCCGGACCCACCAAATTCGCGTCCACTTGATGAGTTTAGGTATACAAATTTTGGGCGACATGATGTACGGGGTGGGGATTGACGGCATGTACCGCCAAGCCTTGCATTCATTTAGATTAAGGACCAATGCGGGCGGGCGTGAGGTCGACGTCTTTGCAGAAATGCCAGAGGATATGAAAGAATTAATTAGGAGAATATTTTGATGAAATATTTATTTATAATGTCAACCAAGGCGGCAGGTGGAAAAAATTTGCCGGATGAAAATAAAATTCAAGCGGCCATGGCAGGCGAGGACTATGAGATTATTTACACGACCTACGCTGGCCAGCCTTTTGATATCGCCAAGGACCAGGCGGCAAAATATGGACCTGATATAGCCATCTACGCCTGCGGAGGAGACGGCACCATCAACGAAGTCGCCTCGGCCCTGGTGGGGACGGATTCATACATGGGCGTCCTCCCATGCGGTACTGGTAACGACTTTTGCCGGACCGTCCACGAAGGCAAGACTGTCGACCAAGTTCTAGCTGAAATTAAAAATGCCCAGAAGACCAAGATCGACATAATCAAGATGAACGACCGCTATTCCATAAACATTGGATCAATCGGCTTTGACGCCGCCGCAGTCTACAGGGTTGTAAACAATGTCAATAACGTCCGCAAGTACAAGGGCATGTCCTACCTTGTGGGTGCCCTTCAGTCACTAAAAAACGACCGGGTCTTCCCACTTTCCTATGAGTTGGACCTTGTCGACGGGAGAAAAATTTCTGGCCAAGGAGAATATTTGCTCTTGACACTTGCCAACGGATCCTATTATGGCGGAGGCTTCAAGCCAGCGCCATTGGCCGACATCAGGGACGGGATCATCGACCTCACCCTGGTCGAAACTTTATCCTATTTAAAAGTCGCCCTCCTTATGATGAGGTACAAAAAAGGCAGGCATCTCAACATGAAATGCGTATCTACTTATGAGGTAAAGTCCGGCAAAATCAAAAGCCTGGGCCAAGACACCTATCTCAACTACGACGGCGATGTATGTAAGACTAGGGAGATCGATTTTGAAATCCTCCCCCAAGCCATTAATTTTTTGATGTAAAAGGCCATGTAAATGGCCAATTTTTTTATTTATTTTACAAATAAAAATGGTCGAAATTAATCGACCATTTAACCAATTTTAATAAATTTTAATCTACATAATAGACAAGGATTTTACCATTGACACCAGAAATTACATAATCGATTACCAGCAATCGGGTATCTCTATCAAAATCCAGCAAAAGATCATTGCTAAACTTCTTCGTCTCTCCATTTTCCTTGATGCTATAAGGGAAAATGTGTCCAAGAGGGATTGTTTTTCCATCAATGATAATGCCTCCCTCATTATCTTTTGTAACACCATCTGCGCGTAGTTTATCTGCTGCAGCACCAATACGATTATAGAAGCCAAAGGCTAGAGGAAGCTTGATTCCATTTTCAGAAACCCCATACATGCCACCAGGCAAGATACCTATATCAATTGATAAATTCTCTTCAAAATCATTTTTATCTATAAAATATATATAATTGTAAACTGGTAACTCTACTTTTAAATTTTCCCTACCAGCCTTATCCAAATTTTCATTTAATTCTTCTAAAAATTTGATAGTATTTCTAGAATTTTCATAGAAGCTAAGTTCTTTTTTCCTTTCTGGTTCACCATATAATATAGAACTTCTCTCCTTGTAATAGTATCTATTAAGGTAAAACCTTTCCCTCTTTCCATCGTGATTTACATAGAATTTAATTCCATCATCCTTGCTTTCGACCTCAAGTTTATAGTCGCCGACTACTGAATTATTTAATTTTTTTACCGCTTCAACACTTACAGGACCTAGTTTTTTTACATCATCATATTCATTGTATTCCTCTGTTTCGACATGGTCCTTAAAAATGGTTTTGATGACAACTTCGCCCTTGTACTTATCATAGTCAACAGAAAAACCAACAAGATCTCCTAAATCGCGGAGTTTAACATAGTTATTGCCATCGATTAAAACAGATTTAAAAGAATACTGGTGGTTGTCAACCAGGCAGGTAGTTTCTCTGGACTCACCCTTGGCCTTGGAATTCTTTGGTGTAAACAAGTCCTTGGATCCGCTGTAAGCCTTGCCTAGCTCAATGGAAACCATATTTTGGTCTTTGTCAAAGCCCACGTCAAACTTTCTATCGGTAGAAGAAACAATAGCTGCAATGTCCCTGATCCTAAAATAATTGCTGCCCTTAATCACATAGCCATTTACCTTTACAGCTTGGCCATCAAGACTAAGCTTAGGTGAATTCATCACGGCATCGACAATCTCAACCTTTTCCTCTGGTCCAGCATTCAAAACAGTGGCAAAAACCATAAGAAAAGATAAAAGTAGGATAAACTTTTTCATACATACCTCCTAAAATATTAATATATTAATATAATTATAGAGAAAACAGGGAAAAATATCAACAAGTGTAAAAATGACCTTAAAAATATAAAACAATGTGGTATAATAAAGGAAAGAAGAAAAACATCGAAAAAATACATAGAAAGGACTATCATGGCAAATATTGAACTATCCCAAGAATATGAAAATTTAAAAAACGAAATCCAAGAATTAAAAAACACCTTGACGGAAACGATTTTTAAATACGATGAACTCAAATACATCATCTGCAAGAACATAAAAACCAAGTATATGCTAGAGATTGGGACCTTGGAATACCTGGTCTACAAAGATTATTGCCAGTATCTCCGCCTCAAACGCAAGGCCGAGAGAATACGCTTTCACAAATACCGTCACGAAAAAATCGACCTCAAAATGATCGACACCGACCTTGACAAAGAGTTTGCAGAATATCAAAAACGCCTTGACGACCGGGCAGAGGAAATCACCAAGGCCGCAGGAGAATTGGAAAAAGAAGTCCTGACCACAGAAGAGACCAGGGAAATCAAAAGCCTCTACAGAAAACTCATCAAAAAACTCCACCCCGACCTTCACCCCGACCAAAGCCCAGACAAGATCGAACTCTTCCACAAGGTCGTCCAAGCCTACAAGGACGGCAATTTAAGCCTAATGCAAGTCTTGGCCGAAGTCGTAGATGCAGACGCCGAGGTCGAGATCAAATCCACCATGGAAGAAATGGCCGAACAAAGATATAGGCTTCTTAATAGCATTGACGCCGTCAAGGAAAAAATTCAACAAATTAAAACGACCACCCCCTACATTTGGAAAGAAATCTTAGACGACCCAATCAAAAAAGCAGAGAAAATCGCTGAACTCAAAGAAGCCCAAAAATCTTTTAAAGACACCATAGACACACTTGAGGAAATTATAAAAAAACTATTGGAGGAGACCGATGACAGATAAAGACCTAGCAAAAATTGACGACATAGAAAAACTCGCCCTCATATCCGCCCACGCTGGAGGCCTTGACATGCCCAAGCCCTTTGAAAGGGAAATATATTTGTTCGACACCCACGTGGCAGGGACAACCCACATCGAAAAAATTAAATCCATAGAGCCCCTCCTTAAAATCGGCGACAAGGTCAATTTTTACCGGGAACCAACCAACCCCCACGACCCCCAAGCCATCCGGATCGAAACCACCGGCTACCAAAAAATCGGCTACGTCCCCCGCGCCGACAACATAGTCTTCGCCCGCCTCATGGATGCCGGCAAAAACCTCTACGGCAAAATCACCTCCAAAGAGTGGCAAGACGACTGGCTTAAGATTGAGATACGGATATATCTGTGGGAAATATAAAAGGACTGTGATATAATGAAAGAAAGAGTATAAATTTAATTTTCTGAAAGGAAAAATAACAGATGAAGATTTCAACTAATTTTAATAACAAAAGTAGAAGAACAAGATATAAATCTAATAAATATAGGAAAAGAAGGAAGTATACATTAAGCCTTAATAGAGAGGAGTATAGTATGGATAAGCAAAAGTTTGATAAACAAATAAGAGGAAAAAGCATAAATTTTCTAATTGGATCTGGGGCTAGTGATCCAATGTATAAAACTCTATCACTTGGAAAAAACTTACCATCATTTGAAGATATTGTTACAAATCAGAATATCACTGAAACAGCTAAAAATTTGATGTACTTATATTATTTTAAAAATTGGATTTATAAGATGTTGATTCCAGAAGAGGAATTCAAAGAAGAAACTGGAGATGTACCTGAAAATTATGAACGTTTTATAGAAAGGTTATTTGATTATTTAATTAGTGAAAGCAATGAAAAACCTAAGAGAATAAATATTTTTACCACTAACTATGATTTAATGTTCGAGAGGACCTTTGATAAATTTTTATTCAATAATCCGTTGGTATATTTTAATGATGGCTCAAGGGGGATAAACAAAAAGTACATTAACAGTTCAAATTATTATTTGAATGTTACTCATAGTGGTTATAACGACAACTTTAGAAGAGAGGTACCAACCATTAACCTATTTAAATTACATGGATCATTATCTTGGGAGCTTGATAAAGATAGAATAGCTGTTTTACATAGCAATAATGACAATATTAAGTTGATTGATGAAGCGGCAAATAATGTAAATTGTGATATCAAGCAAATTAAAAATATAATTAATAATTGCTTCGATAAATCATCAGAAATTGATAAATTCATTGAAACTTTAATGAAGAAGTTAGTAAATTAGGTGTAAATGAGGGAAAATTACAAAATTTTTATACAGAATACAAAAGTTTAAATATAATAAACCCTGATAAATATAAATTTGCTCAGACTGTTTTAGAGCAACATTATTACCAATTAATTCGATCGTTTAGCTATGAGTTGGAGAAAAAACAGGCGGTTCTTATTGTATTTGGATTCTCTTTTGCAGATGAGCATTTAAAAGAAATTTTTGAAAGATCTCTTTCAAACCCTGAGTTGCAAGTTTACTTTATTTCTCATTCTAAAGGAGGGCAAGAAAAAATAAAGAGTAAGTTTAGTGGATATAAAAATATAACCTATCTACCCTCTGAATTTTCAAAGACAAAAAAGGGAGATTTTAATTATCTTATATCTCTATTAGGTGATAGCGATGAAAAATAATTATGTTGTAGGAAATGTAATTAAGGTAGATGGATTAAAAATAGATGTTTTAATGAACGATCAGTCCAATCTAGAGTCTTTTCATTTTGATGGAGAGATGTATGATGGAATTTCTATTGGTAGCTATGTAGGCATAATTAGAGGGTCTAACAAAATAGTTGCAAGGGTTGAGAAAGAATTTTTAGAAGATATTATTAAAGATCCAAGCAAACAAGAGTACATGCAAAATAGGTTTGAAAGGCATTTAGAAGTTCATTTAATTGGTAATTTTTATGACAAAAAATTCAGTTTTGGGATTCAAAGATTTCCAATGATATACAATGAAGTTGTATTATTAACAGAAAATGAAATTAAGCAGGTATTACAAAAAGATTCGGTACTTTCAAAGCATACATTATCTATAGGAACGTATGTTTCAAACAATATAGAGGTTAATTTAGCTTGGGATAAGATTTTTAATACCCATATAGGCATATTTGGGAATACAGGCAGTGGAAAATCAAATACATTGACAAAACTGTACTCAGAGCTTTTTTTAAAGGAAGGTTCAGAAATTATTAAAAACTTTAACAACAAAAGCATTTTTGTATTTTTGGACTTTAATGGAGAGTACACACAGGATAATATTTTTAGCAATAATAAAAAAATTATAAAATTATCTACAGACAAAGCCCAAGGACTTGATAAAATATTGCTTAAGCCAAGATCTTTTTGGGATATAGAGACATTATCAATATTATACTCAGCTACAGAAAAAACACAGAAACCCTTCTTGAAAGGAGCAGTTGACTTCTTTTTGGATAAAGAAAAATATGATATAACGAGTGAAAAGCTTATTAATGGAATGTGCTTAGCTTTTTCCAATGTATTTAATGCGAATAATAACAATGTATTTAATGCGAATAATAATAAAGAAAGTCTCTCGCTATTAAACAAGTGCATAGAGATAATTGGCATTGATGTTCACGATGACAAAACAGAGGCATTAGAAGAGATTGATGTTTCATGGCTAGATTGCTTATGGCATTCAAGCTCAAATACATATTATTATATTAATAAAAATGATGATAAGAAAGAGGCAGTATACATTAATAATAAGACTAAGGATGAAATACAGGAACAACGCATTCAATTTGAAAATTTATTGCAAATACATGATGTTAATTCTCAGATAGACAAGTTATCTTTAACGAAGAAGCTACAGATAGCTGTAAATTGTCATTTAATATTTTGTTTGTCTTATGGCAAGGTCAACTTTGATTATATTAGCCCGCTAATACATAGGATTGAAACAAAATCTAAGTTTATAGAAAAAACTATAGACCTTTCTGCATCTGAAGATAACTGGAATCCTATAAATATTATTTCTCTTAGAAGTTGTAATTCTGAGGCTAAAAAAATGATCCCATTATTGATAGCAAAAGAATTATATGATGACCACAAGAAAAAAATCGAGGATGATACTGAAGTTAATAATACCGTTCATTTAATTATAGATGAAGCACACAACATTTTATCCTTTCAATCCAAAAGAGAAGAGGAGTCGTGGAAAGATTATAGATTAGAAGTATTTGAAGAGATAATAAAAGAAGGTCGTAAATTTGGATTTTTTATTACGCTTGCTAGTCAACGGCCCTACGATATCTCCCCGACTATAATTTCTCAGTTGCATAATTATTTTATTCATAGATTAGTTAACGAACAGGATCTAAAAATGATTGCTAACTCTGTAAATTCATTAGATTCTTTATCAAAAAGTCAAATTCCATCATTAGCTCCTGGACAGTGCATTATTACTGGAACAAGTTTTGAAATGCCCTTACTTGTTCAGGTAGAAAAGTTATCAAAAGATAAATCACCAACTAGTGAGAATGCAGATTTGGTTAAAATGTGGACAAAACAAGACAGCGAATCGGAGGATTCATTTATAGGATTTTGAAAAGATATAGAAGCTATTAGCATCCATTTTTTAGTGAAAAAATATAGATAAAATGCATTAAATCTGCTATAATGTCTACTATAGAGAGTAAAATGTGGCGGGAGGAATTGAAATGGAAAATATAAAAGTTAGCGAAGTAGTTGAAGAATTAGGAATTTCTAAGTCATATTTATATAAGTTGGTAGATAAAAACAATATTGCTATTCCTAAAAGTGATACTGGGAGATATACTTGGAATAGAAGTGCAGTTAAAACAATAAGCAACTTTTTAGATGATGAAGATCAAGAAAGTATTAGCTCTACTGATAATCTGATTTCAGAATTAGGATTGAAGCAATCATTTATAAATAATAGAAGATATTTGGGGAATAAACATTCACTTTCTGATTTTATCAGGAGTGTTGTTGATGAAAATTGTAACGGTGTAAATATTGTTGTTGATATTTTCAGTGGTACTGGTGCAGTTGCAAATGCTTTTAAAGATAAAATGATAATAACCAATGATTTGCTTTATAGCAACTATATTTCAAATTACGCTTGGTTTGGTCCTGAAGATTATTCATCTGAAAAAATAATTGCAATTATATACAAATACAATCAAATAAAAACAAGCGAAGATAATTATATGCGCAAAAATTTTGCGGATACTTTCTTCTCTGCGGATGACTGTAGTAAAATTGGTTTTATAAGAGAAGATATAGAAGGGAAATTTAAGAAGGGTAACATTAACTTTAAAGAATATGCAATTTTGATTACATCTCTTCTGTATGCCATGGATAAAATAGCCAATACAGTTGGGCACTATGACGCTTATAGAAAAAATTCTAGCTTTGACAAAGATTTAGTATTAAATGTTTTGTTGCCAGAAAAAGATATGAATCCTAATAATAGTTGCTACAATCTAGATGCTAACGAACTAGTAAAAGATATAAAATGTGATTTGCTCTATTTAGATCCACCATATAATTCAAGGCAATACTGCGACTTATATCACTTACTTGAAAATGTCGCCAGATGGGAAAAACCAGAAGTTTATGGCGTGGCAAGAAAAATGGACAGAACTAATCTTAAGAGTGACTACAGTTTGATTACTGCAACGGAAGCGTTTGAAGACCTTATTAAAAACGCAGAAGCAAAATATATATTACTATCCTACAATAATATGTCTGATAAGGGAGATAGTAGATCAAATGCTAAAATTTCTGATGAGGATATTATGAGAATCTTGTCGGATAAGGGAAAAGTCTCTATTTTTGAATCAGACTATAAGAGCTTTACAACAGGTAAATCTGATATAAAAGATAATAAAGAGAGGCTGTTCTTGTGTGAGGTATCTAAAGAAGATAAGGATAGAAAAAAATTAAATATACAATGTCCTTTTAATTATACAGGGGGAAAATTTAGGTTGCTCAATCAGTTACAACCTCTATTTCTTGATAAGTCTACTTTTCTAGATGTATTTTGTGGAGGAGGGAACGTTGGAATAAATTCATCTTCTTCAAAAGTAATTCTTAATGACTCAAATGAAAAAGTTATAAACTTAATAAAATATATCAAAGAAACAGATACAGAGAAGATCTTAAATAAAATAGATAATATAATAAAAGAGTATGGGCTTTCAAATTCTTCATTATATGGATATGCTTACTACGATTGTGATAGCGGTAAAGGATTGGCAGATTACAACAAAGAAAAGTTCTTAAGACTTAGAGATGATTTCAATACTAAGATTTTAAATGGAGAGATAGATTATTCTATGCTGTATGTACTGATTGTATTCTCTTTTAATAATCAGATTCGTTTTAATAGTAGAGGTCTTTTCAATCTTCCAGTTGGCAAAAGAGATTTTAATTCTAAAATGAGGAGCAAATTAATATTGTTCTCAGAAGAATTAAAAAGTAAGGATGTACAATTTACAAATAAAGATTTTAGAGAAATATCATTGGATAAACTCCAAGATGATACATTTATTTATTGTGATCCCCCTTATTTAATAACAAATGCGACTTATAACGAAAACGGAATGTGGAAATACACAGATGAATTAGACTTATATGATTTTTTAGATAAAGCGAATGAAAAAGGATTTTCTTTTGCTCTATCTAATGTTTTGGAAAGTAAAAATATAATAAACGAGTCATTAAACAACTGGATTAAACGCAGAGGGTTTACAGTTACGTACTTGGATAAAAACTATTCTAATAGCAATTACCAGAGAAAAGATAAAAGTAGTATTTCTAAGGAAGTATTAATTACTAATTATCCCGTTAATAGGAGGAGCGAATAATGTCTAATAGAGGTTTTCCTTATAAAAGTTTTTGCTGGGTTATAGGTACAACTAGTTTTAGGACAGCAAAATTAAATTTAAAAATAGAAGAGCAGCTATTATTACTTGATGATTTTTATAATGAAGTAACAAGCAAGGGTAGCTGGAACTGGAATAATGAGTTACAAAAATCATACTATGACTTTATGAAAAGCAGATCTTTTTTAACAGGAGATGCAAAAAGAAAAGATAAGGATGCAAGAGAAAAAACTTCGGGACTAGTTGAGATAGGTTTAATTACTGATAATAGATTAATCACAGAGGCTGGAAGAGAATTACTTCAAATTACAAGCGAAGGTAGTTATGAAAACACTAATATATTTAATATTAGTAATGACAGTTTTGTTTACCTTAAGCAACTTCTTAAAACAAGTATAGATGTAAATGGTAATATAGTGAGACCATACATTGTAGTTTTGAAATGCTTAAATGAGCTAGAATATTTAACTTATGAGGAATTCACCTATTTTATACCGTTGATTAATGATAGATCTAGTACAAGACAGGTTATTTCAGACATAAAATCATATAGAAAAGGAAAGATTTTACCTGAAGAAATAATCTATAAAAGATTAATGCAAATGGATAATTACAAATTAGCTAGGGAAAAATTTCTATCCTCTGAAGTAGATGAAAATCTTATATGCCTAATAGGAATGAATCGTAAAAGCAGAAAATATGATAAGCAATATTATGATTTGTATAGGAATCTAAGAAATATATTTCTTGAGGGTGGAGAGGATGCCGAGTCATTGCTAGTAGCAGCTAAAAAGATAAATCAATATCCCGGGACTTTATGGAGAAACTTATTGTTTGAAACCACAAGCATTAGGAAAATTAGGAATGAAGGTATAAACTCTATTAAAGAAGACTGTCCATTTAAAAATTGTAAAAATGAATTAGAGTTAAAGGAAGTTTTTTTCGAGTACTTACATGTTTTCAAAGCTATGGCAACTTTAAATGACTATTTTGACTTAAATAGAAGGTATTTTAATATAACAGATACCTTAATATTTGAAGACCGTATAATTAAATTGGATATCCTTCCAAAATATTATTTCAAAGAAATTATTGATGACTTGTACAAAGAAGCCTTTAAAAAGGATAAAAACCTCAAGAAAAATGTAAATCTAGAAACTATATCTAAAGCCTTTAAGGTGGATATGAGCAAGGTCTATGAAGCTTTAAGTAAAGAGCTAGGTATTACAATTAAAACACCACAACAAGCAGCAACTTTTATAAAAGATGAAAGATATCGCAGATTTAATAAACTAATTGACAAGCAGTTCAATGATTCTATACTCATAGAATTACTCCAATGTTTTGAAAAACGCGATGATAAAAGAATAGAAGAACTTGTAACAGATGAGGCGACAATACCAACAATTTTTGAGTATGTATTAGGTATTATATGGTATAAAGTAAGCGAGAGACAGGGAAATATACTAGATTTTATGAAGCTTTCGTTAGAGGCAAATTTGCTACCAAAAACGCACGCTGCAGGCGGTTATGCTGATATAATTTATGAATACGAAGCCTGCGAGTCTTATCCAAAGCACGCCTTATTACTTGAAGCAACTTTATCTGATGGATCTAATCAAAGGAGAATGGAAATGGAGCCGGTCTCTAGACACCTAGGGGATTATAGGATTAGATATAACAACCCTTTTGATTATAGTTTATTTGTAAGCACATACTTGGATAAAAATGTAATTTCTGATTTTAGATATAGAAAAATAATTCCTTATACTAGAGACGATGAAACAATTACAGGTATGAAAATAATTTCAATGGACACCAGTAGTCTTAAAAAAATCATTGAGAATAAAATAACGTATAGTTATTTATACGATGTTTTTGATAAGTATTATGAAATGCCGTTAGAAACTTTAGATTGGCATGATGGAATGATAAAAGAAGCTACTGAAGAGTATAGGGCAGAGTAATAGAAATTGTACCAAGCGCTAGTAAAATAAAACGCCAATTTAATTTTCAAACCAAAGCCCACTTTTCGTGGGCTTTTTGTTTGTGTAAAAATGCCAAGTGCTTGAATAAAAAACTGCCAATCACTTTAATGAGTATAAAGATAATTTCCCCTCTCTTGGGATTTTCATATTTACTTTACATGACTCTTGTGGTAAAATTTATATATAATAATATATAGGAGGATTTATATTATGAAAAAGCGTTTAGTATTTATTTTTGTAGGCGTTCTTTTGCTTTCATCAGCAATTTTTGCTGCAAGTTTTAGAAAGAACATCACAGTTGACTACATGGGCATCAAGCTTGTGGTTGACGGCAAGGAAGTCATTATGGGCAATGATATGGCTGGCAACAAGATTGAGCCATTTGCTTATGAAGGTACTACTTATCTCCCAGTCCGTGCTCTTGCAGAAGCTTTGGGCAAGAATGTTCAATGGGACGACGCAACCAAGACTATTTTTATCGGTGATGGTTCAGCAGCTCCAGTTGCAGATAATCAAAACAATACTCCAGCTCCAAGCACTGGTCAATATTTAACAGATGTTATGGATCCATTTAGTATGAAAAGGGCCACTGTTTACAAAACAAAGGATAGGAAGTCCCTATCATTAGCTGGCAAAGAGTACACCAATGGCGTTTATTATGATTCATACTATGGTAGGCAAGGTCATACTAATTTTAATCTTGACGGAAAATACACAAACCTAACTGGTAAATTGGGTGCCGATCAAGAGGGAAGTACAATTCGTTTTGATTTTATTGCAGATGGAACTATTATTCAGTCCTATGATATAATCTCTGGCCAACTTCCAGTTGATGTAAATCTAAATGTAAGTGGCGTTAGACTTCTTGAAATCAAATATGAAGTTACTACTGGCGATATGTATTCAAGTTCAGCATTTACAGACATTATGGTTAGATAAAATTCTCGAGCAAGAGAATTTTCTTTAAAAGCCCTTGGGCAAATAAAATTAAAAATTAAGCGGAGGCCCCGGCCTCTGCTTTTTGTTTACTTTACTTGCCTTTTGTTGTAGAATGAATGTGGTGGCTTTGTTTTTGATTATTGTCACCGAAGAAGAATTTTAGGAGGTTTATTATGGATAATATTAAAAAAGTTTTAGAGGTTTTGGGCAGCGTTGATGTTTTTTATCTTGCAACATCCGTTGACGGCAAGCCAAATGTAAGGCCTTTTGATGTGCATACAGAATTTGAAGGAAAGATTTATTTGGTGACCAAGAAGCACAAGAATGTTTACTCTGAGCTCAAGGCCAATCCTTATGTGGCTATTGCAAGGGCTACTGGTCAGGGCTATTTTAGGATTTACGGTGAGCTCATCGAGGACGACCGCCGCGAAGCGCGTGCTAAACTCGTAGACGACAATGTGGAACTTTGCAAGGGCAAGTACGCTGCAGATGACGAGGACACAGCTGTTTTCTATTTCAAAGACGCGACTTTAAATTTGATGGAACACGGCAAAGACCAGATTGTGATTGAGTTTTAAATGAAATTTAAAAATATTATTTTTGATGTGGACGGGACTCTTTTGGATTCCCGTTCGCAGACTATAGAGGCTTTTGACCGCCTGGCCATGGATAAAATTGGTCGCCATTTGGAGGGGGAGGAGAGAGACTTTGCCTTTCACAATCCTTCGTTGGAGACTTTGAAGGCCTTAGGGCTAGAAACCAATGATGAAAATATGGCCGAGCTTTACAGGCACTTCCACGATTTGAGTGGGAGTTTGAAATTTTTTCCTGGCATGAAGGAGGTCTTGGACCAAATAAAAACTAAAGTTAATTTTATGGGAATGGCGTCTAATCGCGACATCGACGAGTGCGAGTACGCCCTGGCCCACAATGGTCTGGGCGAGTACTTTGACGACTACGCCTGCAGGGACCATGTGGCTAATCCCAAACCCTCTGGCGACATGCTGGTCTGGTATATGAAAAAGCATAGACTAAATCCGGCAGAGACCATTTATATTGGCAATGCTGTGACCGACCATATGGCCGCCATTGACGCGGGGATAAGTTATGGGATTGCGGAATGGGGGACCACGGAATATCTACAGGAAAAGGCTATTTCATTTAAAGAGCCAAAAGATATTCTCAAAATTTGCGGTTAAAATCGCGATATTCTCGTGAAATTTAATCGGTTTGTCTACCATAAAGGTAGACGCTACATGACCGATTAAATTTTTCGCGTCGAATCTCATCGAAATTACGAAGCCCTGCCCAAGAGGTCAATTTCCCGTAGCGGCGATCCTGAAATGGTCGCCAAGAAATTGACCGATTGGTATGCAGTGACTCACGCAACCTCTTGTCCAAGAAAACAAAATTTCTGTAGCGTCCGATTGCAGCCACGCCCAAGAATCGAACGCGAAAGCGTGAAGATGATTGGCAAGCGTTGACTCACGCAACCTCTTGTTCAATCGTTAGACCGAAGGGAAGAACGATTGAGGACAAGAGTCTGAGGAGAATTTCGGACAAAAAATTTTGTTTGATTGGTTGCAAGAGTCTGAGGAGAATGTGGACCGAAAAATTTTGCCCTAAAAGTTATACATTATAAATTAAATATGTGCTCATTTGTTGTTTGTTCTTTGAGAAATTTTGTGCTATAATCTCCCTGTAAACAATTTAATGTGTGAGCAAAAGGGAAGTTGGTTTAAGCCACACGGTCTTCGCCACTGTAAAAGCCGAGGGTGCATCTCACTTGACGGGAAGGGATGTATTTGTTCGAGGCAAAGAGTCAGGATACCTTTCACATGTAATTTCTTTACGAAAGATAGAGAAGTTTATTTTAACTTCCTCTATATTTTTAAGGAGGATTTTTTTATGACAAATTTGAGAAGAATTTTCGCACTCTTGCTTGCTCTTGCCCTTGTTTTTTCATTTGCAGCTTGCAGCAAGGTTGACGAAAAAAAGGTTGAAGAGCCTAAGCAAGAAGAAAAGGTAGAAAAGCAAGACGAAAAAGCTGAAGAAAAGAAAGATGAAAAAGCCGAAGAAAAGACTGAGGCCAAAGACGATTACTACCCAGTAACTGTTGAGACTTACAGTGCTGATGGAGAAAAAATCGAACTTACTTTTGACAAGGCACCTGAAAAGGTCTTGTGTGTTTACCAATCTGCAATTGAAAATATGCTTGCCCTTGGCCTTGGCGATAGGGTTATTGCAAACGCAATGCTAGACGTACCTGTAAAGGATGAGTGGAAGGACCAATTTGATAAGGTTCAGTATTTTGAAAAAGCCCCGTCAAAGGAGGCCGTTCTTGATATGGCTCCTGATATGATTATTTCATGGTCCAGTTATTTCCGTGATAAAACTCTTGGCGATGTTAAGTTTTGGCATGACAGGGGTGTTAAGACCTATATTAATTTAAACAGTGGCATCATGAAGCCAGACAAATTGGAATATGAATACCAAGACATCAGAACCCTTGGCAAAATTTTTAACAAAAACGAAGAAGCAGAGACTTTGATTTCTGAAATGGAAAAGAAGATTGCTGAAGGTCAAAAACTTTCAGAGTCCAGAGAGCCAGTTACTGCTGTTATTTTAGAAATTGAAGGCGACAACCAATTCAGAAATTACGGTGAGGATTCAATCGGAGGAAACATTGCAAGCTTGGCTGGAGCTAAATTGGTTTTTGATAAGAATGGTAAGTTTGGTCTGGAAGAATTGATCGAACATAATCCAGAAGTTATTTTTACAGTTTACTTTGGAGATGAAAAGCTTAGGGATGGCGAAAAAGAAAAGATTTTAAATAACCCACAATTGCAATCCTTGGACGCTGTAAAAAATGGCCGCGTTTATCCAATTATGCTTAGTGAAGTATATTCATCTGGCGTTAGAACAGCCGATGGTATCGACACTATCGTAAACGGACTTTATAATGAAAGATAAAAAATTTAGATGGCTAATGCTAATATTACTTGTAGTATTAGCCATTTCTATTATCTTGGGCGTAAATATTGGCTATGCCAAAATCAATTTTAACCATGTTTTAAAAATTATCTTGTCCAAGATCGGTTTTGGCGTTGATGTTAGTGGAATTCGCCCACAAGATTTTGACATCATTTACCTTATACGTCTGCCCAGACTTATCCTTGCCCTTGTTGTTGGTATGAGCCTTGGCGTGTCGGGTCTTGTAATGCAGGCTGTAGTTAAAAACCCTCTTGCAGACCCCTATGTGCTCGGCATAAGTTCGGGCGCAACTTTTGGAGCAACCCTGGGCATTACCCTTGGCATAAATAGGATTTTCGGATCAAATGCCATTGGTGTATGTGCCTTTATTGGAGCATTTGCCATTGCAATTATGGTTGTAGTTTTGTCCAACATCGGCTCGCAATCGTCGACATCCAAACTCCTGCTTTCGGGTATTGCCCTTTCAACTGCCATGAACACCCTGTCCTCGGTTTTAATATTTTTATCATCAAATCGTGAGGCCTCGCGTGAACTAACTTTTTGGCTCATGGGATCTTTGGCAGGGGCCAAGTGGGAAAACCTCACAAGGATTGCCCCCATCATTTTCCTCTGTACGCTTGTATTTTTCACCCAGCACAGGAATTTGGACCTGGCACTTTTGGGCGACGACATCGCCATCACCATGGGTGTTAACCTAAACAAGCTAAGGCACATCTACCTACTTATCATAAGTATAATGATTGGTTTTGTAGTCTATGTAAGCGGGATTATAGGCTTTATTGGCCTCATCATCCCCCACGTAGCCAGATTTATTGTGGGCAACAGCCATAAAAAGCTGGTGTTTTTGTCTGCAATCTTGGGTTCCATCCTTTTAATCTGGGCGGACATAGCTTCGCGCGTCCTCATTCCATCCACAGAGTTGCCCACAGGAGTTGTTGTAGCTCTCATAGGCGCACCGTTATTTATATATTTAATTATCACAAAATCTTTTAGGAGGAATTAATGATTATTACAGAGAATCTTTCTTATAGAATTAATGGCAAAACCCTTATAAAAGATATAAATTTGAAAATTGAAGATAAAAAGTTTGTCGCAATTATCGGGCCAAACGGGTCGGGCAAGTCGACAATCCTAAGGTGTATTTACAGGGCCAACAAAAATTATACGGGAAATATTATTATTGATGGCAAAAACTTGCAGGACATAAAGGTAAGGGATAGTGCAAAAAAGCTCGCCGTCATGAGTCAGATAAACGATATGAATTTCGATTTTACGGTTTATGAAATGGTAATGCTTGGTCGCAGCCCCCACAAAAAATTTATGGAGAGGGACAACAAGCACGACAAGGAAATTGTCCAAGCAGCCATTAACATGGTTGGCATGGAGGGCAAGGAAGACAGGTTCTTGTCCAGCTTATCTGGTGGGGAGCGCCAAAGAGTCCAACTTGCACGCGCCTTTTGCCAGGAGAGTGAAATTTTAATTTTGGACGAACCCACAAATCATTTGGATATTAAATACCAGCTGGAGCTTTTGAAACTCGTAAGAGACTCGAAAAAAACTGCAGTCGCCGCCCTCCACGATATAAATTTGTCACTCATGTTTTGCGATTACCTTTATTGTTTAAAAAACTCCCAGCTCATCGCCCAAGGCACGCCTGAGGAAATAATTACCGACGAGATGATCTACAAGCTCTATGGAGTAAAATCGCAAGTCACAACAACAGATGACGGAATAAAAAATATTATATGGAAGATATAACACGCTTCAGAGCGTGTTTTTATTTGTGCTTAATTTAAATTGATTAGGAAAGGCACTTAAGATATGCTGATATTAATCCGCACTAGATAATGTTTTGCTCATTTGACTGGACTTATTTTTTTTTTTGATATAATTGTGATATAATAAAGCATAATAAATAAAAAATATTTAGGAGGCTTTATGATTTTAGCATCATCTTCGCCCAGGCGAAAGGAAATTCTTGAAATGTTTGCCATTAATTTTGTGACAATGGCGCCGGACATTGACGAGGATATTATTAGAAATAAATATGATTTGGCGGACAAAAATGAACGTGAAGAGTGCTTGAAGGCTTTGGCTTTGGCAAAGGCCAAGGCTATTCAAGAAAAAGTTGGCGACGAAGAGATTATTTTGGCGGCCGACACTATGGTCTTTGCAGATAAGCCGCTGGGCAAGCCCAAGGATGATGAGGATGCTCTTGAAATGCTAAAATCTCTAGCAGGTAAAAGCCATGAAGTCTTAACGGGTTTTGCTATTATAGGTAAATATGATATAATTAACAAAACGGTTACATCCACAGTTCGTTTTATCCCCATGGATGATAATTATCTGGCCTTTGCCAAAGCCTATGTGAGGGATGGTTATTCCACAGGCAAGGCGGGGGCGTACGGGATACAGGATAGGGGGGCGTATTTTATCCAAGAGATAAGCGGAGATTATTACAACATTATGGGTTTGCCAATAGCCGCAATACGAATAATTTCGTGTTAAATTTGCGATAAAGGCTTGTTTCGAATTGTTTGCTCATTGCGGAGTACCATCTGTACACCTCATTCGCAAAAATTCTGTACTGCGCCTTTCTCATCAAATTTTCCTACGAAATTATGAGAATAACAAAAGCATTGTGGCCGTTAGATTTAATTATTAAATTTTACTTTGCAAATCATGAGAGAAAAATATTGAGAAGATAAAATTATTTTAAATTATGAGAAAGGCAAAAATTTTGTGGCCGTTGAAGATAAATTTTTAATATCTGAATGTTATTAACATAATAAATATTAATAAGAACGGAGGTAGCGGCCGTGGTTTATCCCGGCCATCTCGGACACGGGGTTCGATGCCCCGTGATCGAGGATGTAGGCTACGGATATTTATGTAGCCATGTACCGTCTGGTTTATCCCAGACACCTCGTACGAGCGGGCTCGATGCCGCGAGGACGAGATTAAATTTGCAACATTTCTGCCATACATATGGCGTATTAAAAATAAAACAAAAGGAGAGGGATTATGAAAGAGAAAGATGAAAAGGTTAAGGGGGCTAGTTTAAAGGGTTATGGCCTGATTTTTAAAACTGCTCCTCTGGCAGTGATTTTTCACGTTGTTTTTACAATTCTTAGGGGTCTTAGCCCAACTGCCATTGCAATTTTTATGGGTCTTACAGTTGATGCTGTTATTGACCAAGTTGGAAAGATGGATGATCTGTCTTTAGTATTTAAGTATGCGGGAATTTTGTGTGCCCTTATGGCTTATCAGATGATTTCCAAACCGCTTTTGGAATGGCTATCATCTGTTATTAACGTTAAGCTTGAGGGTGTTTTGAATGAGATGATTATCGATAAGCATACAAAGTTAAAGTATTGGCGGCTTGAGGATAATGAATCTTTGGATCTTATAAAGCAGGTTGATAAGGATACTTTGTCACAATTTTCAAATGTGATTATGACTTACCAGCAGATGTTTATTGTAGGTTTTACAGTTGTGTCGGCTATGATTACCATTACTAGGTATGTTTGGTGGATTGTGCCGGTTACTTTGGTAATTGTTATGCCGCTTTTGTGGCTGGCCAAGAAGGGTGCTAAGAAGACTTATGAGGAAGACAAGTCTTTGAATGACAAAAAGAGGTATGTCGATAGTCTTGATGAGGTGCTCTTGAGCAAGGAGGCCGCAAAAGAGCGTTACTTATTTGACTATTCCGACCATTACAACGAAAAAGACCTAGATAAGTTTATGCAAATTCACGATGCTAAGTTTAAGGTTATGCGTGACTGGTTTATTAGAAGCAAGGCTGGGTCAGTTGTTTTTTCTTTTATTGTGCTTTCAGTAGCTATTATTCTTTTACAACCTTTAAGGGCTGGCCTTATTAGTTTTGGTATTTATTCATCCTTGATCGGTCTTATTACTGCCCTTGTTCAAAGCGTTGGCTGGACTGTGCCCCAGGTTATGGATGGATTTACAACCGCTAAATTATTTTTCAATGACTTCTTTAAATTTATGTCCTTTGACGAGGAAGAGAATGCTCTCGTTAGACCAAATGAAGTTCCTGATTTTGAATCTATAGAATTTAAGGACGTTCATTTTACTTATCCGGGTACAGATCGTGAAATCCTAAAGGGTATGAGTTTTAGATTTGATAAGGGCCGTCACTATTCATTGGTAGGTGCTAATGGTAGCGGTAAATCTACAGTTATAAAGCTGATGCTTGGTCTTTATGATAATTATGATGGGGAAATTTTGATAAATGGAGTAGACGCTCGTACAATTCCTCTTGCCAAGAGGAGGGCGTATTTCTCTGCAATCTTCCAAGATTACACGATTTTTGGAACAAGCATTAGAAACAATATTGCTATGGGATATGAGAATCGGGAAGCAAAAGTCGATGAAACCATTGACGATTTGGATTTGAGGGATATGGTTGACAAGTTGCCGGACGGCATCGAAACTGAAATTGGCAAGCTGGACCAAGAGGGAGCAGATTTATCTGGCGGTCAAAGACAGAGAATAGCCTTAGCTCGTGCGGTTGTATCCGATTCTCCAGTTATAGTTCTTGACGAGCCAACTGCCGCTATGGACCCAACAACTGAATCCAAGCTTTACCATAAAATGGGCAAGCTAACCAGTGGCCGCACAACCGTCTTTATTTCACACAGGTTGGGGTCCACTTCGCTTAGCGACGAAATATTTTTGTTTAAAGATGGCAAGGTTTATGAGCACGGCACACATGGAGAAATGATGGCTTTGGAGGGAGATTATTTTGAAATGTATAACTCACAAAAGGAATGGTATTTATAATGAAGGGTCTAAAGAAATTTTTTAAAACATTTAAAGATGTTACACCAATCGCATTAAAACCTATGTTAAAGAAAAACTCCAAAGACTTTTGGATGACTTTAATATCATCTTTTTTACAATCGACATTTTTGGGATTAAATATAATTGTTCAGGCAAAATTTTTCCAATATGTAAATGAGTATATAAATGGCGGGCCAGTCCAAACTGTTGCCCTGTGGATGGGAATATTCTTCTCATTTATAATATTTCAACAAATTATAAATGCAGTTGTAAATTTCTACATTAACAAGTTTATCCAATCTGGCTACAAGGTCATAGAAAACAATATGATGAGGAAGATAAAAACTTTAAAGCCCCTCTATTTTGAAGACCCAGACAATCTCTTGAAGCTTTCAAGGGCAAGGGCAGGGGCTCAAGACGTCATCCTTTTCTTGGTCCTTTTGATAATGAGCATAGCTGGATACCTACCACTTTTTATCATTCCAACAGTCTACATGGCAGGCAAAAATGCAAGTTTGGCCTTAATCTTTCCACTGCTCTTGCTACCAGCGATTTTGGCTTATTTTGTCAAGGTAAAAATATTTGTGAAAATGCGCAAAGAAGAAACCCAAATAACCAGAGTTCGTGATGAGTACAGAAAATACATTGTGGGGCCAGCTGCCAAAGAAATGCGTATGGGAGGTTTTTATAATTTCTTGTACGGAAAGTACAAAACTGGATGGGAAGCCGTAAAAAGCTTAAAGCTAAAGGCAAATTTAAAAATATTTATAATAGAAACCCTCCTGCAACTAGTATCTGCAAGTGCATATGTCGGAGTAATTTATCTGATAGTTCGAGCCACCCTCTTGGGTGATGCGGATGCGGGATTTTTAGCAGCCACAATTGGGTCAATGGAATTTATGTTTAAAATGATTGAAGAATTTTTGACCAATTTCTTCCAACCAATAGCGGAGAGATATAGCGGTATAGAATTTTACTTGCAGTTAATGAATGAACCAGACCAGGAAATTGGAAAAAATCTTACAGATATAGAAAAAATATCTGTAAGAAATCTGTCATTTAAATATCCAAAAGCTGAAGACTATGCAGTAAAAGATGTTAACCTAGACCTAGAGAAAAATAAATTACTCGCAATAGTTGGGGAAAACGGGTCAGGCAAGTCGACCCTCTTAAAATTAATCCTTGGCCTATATGATAGCGGGGAAGGGAGTATAAAATTCTACGATAAAATGAATCAGGAAATTATAGGACCCAACCTTAGGGAAAAAGCAAGCGCCATCTTCCAAGACTATTATAAATACAAAATGCAACTGGATGAAAACATAGAAATCTCAGACCTAAATAAAAATGAATCCTACAAGGGAGCTCTAGAAAAAGCTGGCCTATCAGAAGATATGGCAATCTTTCCTCAAGGAGGATCTACAGTTTTGGCCCGGGACTTCCACGGCGTCGATCTCTCTGGTGGCCAATGGCAAAGGGTGGCAATCGCTCGTGGCGTCTACCGCGACCGCGACATAATCGCCTTCGACGAACCAACAGCAGCCATAGACCCGCTGGAAGAATCTGCACTCTATAATAAACTCCGCGAAATCTCTGAAGGCAAAATTGGTTTACTAATAACTCACAGAATTGGATCCGCCAGAATTGCCGACGAAATCATCGTCATGAATGGGGGCAGAGTCAGTGAGAGGGGAACGCATGAGGAGTTGATGGAGAGAAAGGGCGAATACTTCTCAATGGTCGAAGCACAGGCCAAATGGTACACTTCAGAATAATTTGTTGCAAAATTTGCGGTTAATTTCGCGATAAAGGCTTGTTTCGAATTGTTTGCTCGTTGCGGAGTACCATTTGTACACCTCACTCGCAAAAATTCTGCACTGCGCCTTTCTCATCGAAATTTCCTCGCAAATTTAGAGAGATGTAAAAGTAGAGAGATAATTTTAATGCTACAAAAATCCATCAATTTTATCTAACAAATTTTGTATAGAGAAGATAATTTGTTTTTCCTCGCAAATTTAGAGAGGGAGAAAAGTTGAGAGAAGATAAGTTTTCCCTACGAATGTTTTTGTAGCCATGTAGCGTCTGGTTTATCCCAGACATCTCGAACGCGGAGACTCGATGTCCCGCGATCGAGGTTTATCTCACGCAACTTGTTGCCCAAGAAAATAAATTTTTTGCCCACGTTGATGAGAAAAGTCTCGCCTCAAAAGCCAAAAATCCATCAATTTTATCTAGCAAATTTTGTATAGAGATGACAAGAAAGCAATCATTAAATTTTGATTGCTTTTTTTGATGGGAAAGTTTTGCTAATTAATATTTACATCTATTTAGGATGAGTATATAGATTTTTTTTGTAAAAAATAATTGTTCTTGGTGATTGGCATTTATATAAAAGTTAGATCGGGATTACAAGCCTAAGTCGTAGAGTGAATAAAATTATATTATAAGCTTTATATGTTTAGGTGTTTATCGCAACTTATAAAAGGCCATATACACCTAGATATGAGCATGTATCAATAATTAAATTATTTTAATATTTACATTTTCTATTGACTTATAGTTAGTCATGGCTTATAATGGTTGTTATGTGATATTGATAATCATTATCAAAAAACATATCACAAGGAGGTTTTTATGAATAATTTAAAAAGATTTTTACTAGCAGGGCTTATTGTTCTAACTGGATTAGTATCAGCCTGCTCAAAGCCAGCAGAAAAAGCCGCTGAGCCAAAGGCTGAGGTAAAGCAAGAAGCTAAGACAGAAGAAAAGAAAGACGATCACGATCACGATCATGACCACGATCATGCAGAAATCAACAAAGAAGATGTTTCTCTTGATATGTGGAAGGGCGATTGGAACTCAGTAGATGCTTACTATGACGATCCAGTTGTTAAAGAGGCTATTGAAAATGCTGCAAAAGAAGAAAATATTACAGTTGAAGAATTCATCGCAAATATCGATGTTCGTAGAAAGACAGATTACAAGGGGTTATCAATTGATGGCGACACAATTACTTTCTATGATGGAAAAGTTGGAGAAGGTAAAGAAATTGCATCTGCAAAATATGTTTTAAAAGATATTCTTGAAGTTCAACATGGCAGCAAGACTTTAAACTGGTTTGTATTTGAAACTGAATCAAAGGATGTTAAGCCATTGGTTGGTCTTATGCAAATTCACGGTGAAGATCACCTTGCCCACTATCATACAAGGTTTGCTGATTCAATTGAAGAAATTAAAGATGAAGACAGCAAGCTATATCCAACTTATGTTCGTACTTCAACATCAAGTGAAGATGTTGCTGAAGAGTTAACAGAATAATTGGGTTCTAGATGAAAAGGGGGAAATTTTTTTTAATTGGTTTTTTCCTTGTACTTTTCACATTAGTTTCGTGTAGAAACATTGAAGATGGAAGCGGCACCAAAGAAAAACCTTTAGTGTACGCTTCTTTTTTTCCTATATATGATCTTACAAAAATGATTGCGGCGGATGATGTTGAACTAAAGAGTTTTATGCCGACAAGTGCGACTGTGCATGACTGGCAACCGACGCCTCGCGATATCAAGCGTTTATCAGAAGCGGACTTGCTTATTATTAATGGGGCGAATGCAGAGAGATGGGTTGATAAGGTTCAAGAGAATTTACCGGACTTAAAGATTGTCAGGCTATCTGACAATGTCGACTTGATTAGCTATACTGGTGCGGCAAGTCTTGGTGATTTTCAATTGATGACGCGCTATGATTTCAAGGACAAGACGAATAATATTTTATTTGGCCACACTCATGAAGACTATTTGCGTTTGGTTTTCAAAAAAGATGATGGCACAATGTCTCAAGACGAACTTGTAAATCTTGGAAAGAAGCTGATGGAAGATGTAGGTGTGGAAGTACGTCAAGATACCAATTTAGATATTGAAGATGAAAAAGTTTATAGGATAAAGATGCGTCACGAATCGGGTGAGCTTCATTATGAATTGCCTGAGACGGGGAAGTGGATTGTATTTGCTGATAGACTGCCGGAGGATATTTTGTCCTACAAATTTGTCGGCTTGGACGATGAGGAGCTCGTTGGTACCGAGCTTTTGAGGGGGAGCAGTCAAGGTGTTGATAAAATCACATACGATCCGCACTCATGGCTATCGCTTAACAATGCAAAGGCTTATTTAAACACTATTGCCCGTGAGATTACAAAGCTCGTCCCAAATAAAAAGTTTATGATTGACTCGAGGCGTTTTAATGCGGTCGATACTTTGAATTTGATGCAAAATGAGTTTAGGGATAAGTTTAAAGAGCTTGATAAACGAGAGTTTATTGTCATCCATTATGCCTTTCAATATTTGGCTAGGGATTTAAATCTAGTCCAATATCCTCTTCAAGGTCTTACAAGCATTGATGATCCAAGTATTAGGTCAATGGTGCGTGCGATTGATTATGCAAAAAAAGCTGGTATCAAGACGATTTTTACAGAGTACGGTGCTCCAAAATCTATTGCACGGGTAATTGCAGAGGAGCTTGATGGAGGTAAAGTAAGTTCGCTGGCAAGTATGGAATACGCTCTTCCGGGTGTTGGTATTGACTCGATGAGTTATATTGATTTGATGCGAATGAATCTTGAAAATTTATATGAGGAGCTAAGTGATGAATAGTATTGAGATAAGAGATTTAAATTTCAGTTATGGAGAAAATCAGGTTTTAAAAGATATAAATCTCGAGATCAAAGAGGGCGAGTTTGTTGTAATTATTGGAAGCAACGGAAGTGGTAAGTCTACTTTTATAAAAAACTTGCTTGGTGAATTGAAGCCACAAACTGGATATGTTGAAATTTTAGGTAAAAATATTGCAGATTACAAGGATTATCACGATATTGGTTATGTACCGCAGATGAGTGTTGCGCAAAAGATTGCTTTTCCAATTACTGCGCGTGAGATGGTCGTGCTCAATCTGTACAGCGAGTTTGGTTTTTTAAAATTTGCAAAAGCTGCCCAATACAAAAAAGCTGATGAGATTTTGGAGTATTTGGGTTTATTGGAACACAAGAACAAACCCATTAACGAGCTGTCAGGCGGTCTGCAGCAACGTGCGATGATTGCGCGTGCCATGATCAATAATCCTAAGATTTTGATTTTGGACGAGCCTACAGCTGGCGTTGATGAGGCAAGTCGCCATGCGTTTTTAAAGTCGATTCAAAAACTAAATGACGACAAAAATCTCACGATAATTCTCGTTACCCATGAGCTTGACGAAGTTATGGAGTTTGCAAATGTTGATAGCACATACGAAATTCAAGACGGTGTGCTTGTAAAAAAGTTTAAGGGGGGAGAAAAATGTTAGAATATGCTTTTATGCGCAAGGCTCTTTTAGTTGGATTTTTTCTATCTATAATGGTGCCTGCTATTGGCGTTGTAATGGTTAATCGAAAAACTTCGATGATTGGTGACGCCCTTTCTCACAGCGCTCTTGCAGGTGTAGGCATGGGACTCATACTTGGCTTCGACCCCTTGATTGGAATGGTTATTATATGTATTTTTGCGGCTTATTTAATTGAAAATATTCGTCATCGCTTTCCTCAATATGGCGATATGGCGACGGCAATTATAATGAGCATTGGCCTTGGGCTTGCGTCGATTTTGTCAGACTTTGCACCGGGAGGTACTAGCTTTGAATCATATTTATTTGGAAGCATTGCATCAGTTACAACAACAGATGTCATAAATGTAGCGATTGTGTTTGTGCTTGTACTTTTTGCAAGTATCAAGGAATACGCAGGCCTACTTGCAATTGCAATTGACCACAACACTGCAAGGCTCTCGGGCGTTAATGTAAAGTGGATTAATGCCGTATTTACGCTTTTAAGTGCAGTTACGATTGCCATGGCAGTAAAACTTGTTGGTGCACTTATGGTAACATCTCTGATCGTTTTACCAGTTGCAACCACCCTCATTGTAGCAAGATCTTATAAGCAAACCCTAATCACAACAATTATACTTGGCATAATCTATATGATGACAGGGATTACCGCATCTTATTATTATGACATCAAACCAGGTGGAGCGATTATAATTGCAGCGCTTGTAGGAATGTTTGTGTTTTTTGTATATGGAAAAATTAAGAAAAGATAGCTTTTACGATAAAAATATATATAATTGCACATAAAAAAGACGCCGTGGGGGCGTCTTTTCGTTTGCCTGCGATTTGTAATTGTTCGCTAGCAATTTTTAGTTGTTTTCAATCCATGTGATTATTTTGTCTAGGAGAAGAGCTAGTTCTTCTACAGTAAATTCACTGTTTGGATAGTACATGCCGTCGGTTTGCCTTTGATTAGGCCGATTTTTGCCATTTAATTATTCTATAAAAAATTGGGTAATAATAGCTATAAGATATTTAATATAGAAAGGAAGATAATTATGAAAAAATTTTTACCTATTATAATAGTAATTGTTGTGCTGGTTGCAATTTTTGCTGGCATGTACAATGGTCTTGTTGGCCAAAATGAAGAGGTTGACTCTGCATGGGCCCAAGTTGAAAATGTATTGAAGAAGAGGGCAGACCTCATTCCAAATTTAGTTGAAACGGTCAAGGGCTACGCCCAACATGAAGAAGATATTTTTATCAAGGTGACCGAGGCCAGAAGCAAGGTTTTGGATGCCAAGACTCCTGAAGAAGCAGCAGAGGCAAACGCTGAACTGTCAAGGGCTATTGGCGATATCAATGTAGTTGTGGAAAATTATCCAGAACTCAAGGCCAACGAAAACTTTATGGCCCTCCAAGCTGAACTTTCATCGATTGAAAACGAACTTTCAACCGAAAGAATGCGCTATAATGACAAGGTCAAGGTTTTCAACCAAGACGTCAAGAGATTCCCGAAGAAATTGATCGCAGGCATGTTTGGCTTTTCACCTAGGGAATATTTCCAAATATCGGAAGCGGAAAGGGAGACCCCAAAGGTGGACTTCAACAAATAATTTGAATAATTTGTTGCTAAAATTGCGCCTTTTTGCAGTGTTCGACTTTTTCGTCACTGCGGCGTAGGCTCTACTACGCCTCATTCCTAAAAAGTCTCAAGCTACAAAAATCCATCAATTTTATCTAACAAATTATGTGTAGAAAAGGCAAGTGAAATTTAAAAAAAATAACGCGAAGCGTGTAGGGTCCACTTTATGTGGACCGAAAAGTCTTGCCCTAAAAGTAAGGCGAAGCCATCTTGAACACGGGGTTCGATGCCCCGTGGTCGAGGATATAACATACGAACGCTTTTGTAGCCATGTACCGTCCACTTTATTGTGGACACCTCGTACGAGCAGGCTCGATGCCGCGAGGACGAGATTTATACACAAAGAAAGGAGGGGAGTGAATGATGAAAAAATTTATAAATATTTTGCTGGCATTTATGATGATATTTACATTTTCCATAAATGCGGACAGGATAAGTGATTTCGACTATGACTCACTTCCCGACCAAGATTATTATTTTTACGCTTACGATGAGACGGGAACTTTGTCCGAGTCGTCTAAAAAATTTATCATAGACCACTCCAGCGAGCTCTATGACAAGGCCGGCGTCCAAGTCGTGGTGGCGGTCGTAAATGATTTAAATGACATGACTATTGAGTCCTATGCGACCAGGCTCTTTGAGAAGTGGGAGATTGGCGACAAAAACGACCAGGGTCTTTTGATCTTGGTTAAGCCCAAGACCGCCACTTCAAAAGGGGAAGTTAGGATTGAAGTTGGCTACGGGCTCATGAAAATTATGCCAGCCCAAAGGGCCAACCAAGTTATCCAAAATGTCATGATCCCCGAGTTCAAAGACGGCAACATGGAGCAAGGCATCATGGATGGCTACAATATAAGTTTAGGTTTAATTGCGGATTATCTGGGCGTCAAGCTCGAAGGCATCAGGGGCGTCTCCACAGATAGCGGAGAAGACGCCATGAGTGCAATTAGACTTATAATCCTCTTACTAATAATATTCTTTCTCCTAAAAAGCGGAGGCCGAGGCCCACGCATCTTCTTTAATCCATTCAGAGGCGGGACCTACTACGGTGGTAGAGGTGGCCGCGGTGGATTTGGCGGCGGCTTTGGCGGTGGATTCTCCGGAGGGGGAGGACGAAGCGGGGGAGGAGGTTCGTCCGGCTCCTGGTAAAAAATAATTTGTTGCTAAAATTGCGAATTTTTGCAGTGTTCGACTTTTTCGTCACTGCGGCGTAGGACTCACTACGCCTCATTCCTAAAAAGTCTCAAGCTACAAAAATTCATCAATTTTTTCTAACAAATTGTATGTATATATGTAGAAAAGAATCTCATCGAAATTCCCTTGCAAATTTAATGTAGAAGAGAATAGCTAATTTACAAAGACATTTAAAAATGGTATTTATCTTAAAATCGCTCTGCGGTTGTAGGGTCCACTTTATGTGGACCGAAAAGTCTTGCCCAAAAGGAATGTTTCCTGATCTCATAGACATGGATAAAAGGATTGGTGTATAAGAATGAAAAAACATTTATTTAAGTGCTTGATCTTAATATGTTTTTGCATTTTAATTTTAAGCTCATGCAAAAATAAAGATTATAAGGAAATTGTTGATTATGAAATGGATATAGACGAAGTATATGATAGCGAAAGAGGTTTTGGCAACGATAGGTTTACCATATATTCATTTTCTATAAATGGAAACAAAGATATGGCAGGGCTTAAGCCAATTAATGACCTTGAAAAAAATAAGCCGATGAGTTTAAAAGATATAAAACCGAAATTAGAATATATAAAACAAAATCACAAAGATAAGATAAAAGATATATCAGAGATCGAGGATTTTATTCGCGATTTGGAAGCTGATGAAGATGGCAAGTTTATGTATTTTGTTGAAGGCGGAACTTATAAGCTGTATCTTTACAATCCGAATACTAAAAGTGGATATTTGTTTGTGTTTGTAATATAAAAAAAGAACACCAAATTTGTATTCATTTAAATAAAATTTTACTGCTCACGTTTCTATGTGGGCTTTTTATTTACATAAAAATCACTCATCGCCTATAATTTTTCTCTATAACTTTATAATCGTTATTAAATTTTCTTATAACGCTTGAATTTTGAGTTAATGTCGTTGTACAATTAGAGTAGTTGCAGGGGGGCATCCGGTTTTAGCCGTCTTGCACTAGCAATAGTTATTGGCGACAAAGCTAATACAATTTCATTGTTAAATCTCCACGAAAAACGACCTAGGGCGGTCGTTTTTTCATTGCCCTGAAAAATTTTTGGCTCATACACGAAAGGCCATAGGTCTGTGGGGGAATTTTTGTGAACCTTGTGTTATAATTGCAATAGAAAGAGGTGGGCGGATGAATTGGATCAACGCTTTTGAAATTATTTGCTACATTATTGTTTGTATTTTTCTGGTCGATGTTTACAGAAAAAAATTGACCAGGGAATTTTATTTGTTTATTTCGGCGGCCATAGCTGGCTTTGCCCTGGAGCTTTTGGCTGTTAGACTGACGGATATCTACCATTATTCTGATTTGTATTATCTGATGGTGGGCGTCGAGCCTTATCAGTTTCCCTTTTTTGGCGGCCTTATGTGGGGGGCGGTTGCTGTTTTGTCACTGAGACTAGCCGAGCGTTTTAAGCTGAATGATTTTAAGACGGCGGTCTTAGCTGGATTTTTTGTGGTGACCATGGATCTACTCTTGGACGTGGCGGCCATACGATTATCGGGCGGCTTTTGGTTTTGGGATGGCAGAGAGGTCAATATCCTCATCAGCCACCACACTTTTATGTCCGTTATCTGGGTGAATTTTTTGGGCTATATGTTTGAAACGCCCTCCCTCATTTACTATTCCAAGACCTATTGGCGGCGGGGGGAAAAGTCCCTGGTCAAAAATCTTTTGGTGGCGATCATAATTGGCCTTATGGGAGTGGTGACCGTTGGGATTTTGAGTTTTATTTCCCTCAAGCTAAACGACTTAACTGACGAATGGTTTTCCTTCTTGGCCTTTGGAGTTTTATGGCTTTATATTTTTATAAATCTTATAATAAATCTAATCAACAATCGCAAGCGGATTTCGATTGGCCTGACCGATCCGGCTCTTACCATATTTTGGCTGGCCATTTATTCTTACTGTATAATTGGCCTGGGTCATCTGGGAATTTTAAGGGCAAGGCCATTTTATGGAATTTTCGCTTGTTTAATATTTGCCCTTACGATTTTTATTTCCCTAATTAAATTCAAAGACTAAAAAAAAGAACTTGCAGGTTATCTTGCAAGTTCTTTTATATAATAGGAAAGTTTTTAAGAAAAAAGCCGCGAAAATTCACGGCTTAATTTTTTTATTGGGGATTTGTGATAAGTGCCATAAAAGTTATGAGTTCGCCGTCCACGGATGGGCTGGTGATTATGACAAAATATGGCTTGTCGCAGATGACTTTCAAGATTTTTACTTCTTCGATTGCTGGTTCTGACTTGACTCCATCTAGTATGGTCACGGCCTTGGCTTCAACTTTTTTCTCATCGATCTTGAGCTTAGCCACTTGCTTGATGGACCTCGTCCTATAGGTTTCAATGCTTGGATTTTGAACATTTTGGTCTACGGCAAAGTCTTTATTGACAAAGCCCCTGCCACTAGCTTCCATGGTTTTTAAGAGGTCGATATTAGAAGTCAAATCAATCTTTGGCGTTTTCAAAATTATATCGTAATGGTCGAAGTGTTTTTCATTTGTAATGGCGTCTACCATGTCCTCCAGGGCCTTCTTGTAAAGGTCTTCTTTTGTCATCCCGTCGACTTCCTTGGGCACCATAAAGTAGACGCGGGCCCTTTCTTTGTCGACTTTGGCTTCCTTGTAGACGGCGGTAAAATATTCAGTTTGGTAGCCGATTTTGCCCAGAAGCTCTTGATTCATAAAGGAGACTCTTGCCTCTCCATCAAAGGTCTTGAACTTGTCGTCTGCCGTTAGGTCTTTGTTAAATTCGTCTTCCCAGGCTCCAAAAAATCTGCTTGCATTTATAATTGAAAGGTCCATGTCCTTGTAGTCAGGTTCCAAGAGGACCTCGCCCAGGACCTCTTTTTGTAATTTTTTTGCAAGTTCAGAAGCTTGGTCTGGAAAACCGACGACCTTTAAAACTCCGTCACCGTCCAAGGCCTTGATGGGAGTATCCGGCTCACTATTAACCAAAAACAATGATCTGGAATCTATTAGCCTTGGCCTTAGCTTGTAGGTCACCAGGTCCTTCATAGGAAAGCCGGGGAAGACTTCTTCATTTTCCATGGCCTTTGAATAACGGGCCAGTAAACTGTAAACCGAGTTTGCAGAATAGGGCGAGTAAATCAAGTTTGCCCCTTGCAAAATTTCTTCATTTACCGGGCCCTTTAATATATTGGATGCCTCCATGATATCTTCAAAGCCCTTTAGGCCGGCTGCATTGTTAAAGGCTATGGTCTTGTCATCAGGCTCGATCGCCTCGCCTTTTATTCTGCCAAAATTATCATCGCCAGCTCTTTTGCAGGCGGTAAAATTTATGGCAATTAATATTGATAGAATTAAAATAATTTTTTTCATCTTTTCCTCCTTTTGTTTGCGATTCAAAACACAAAACTACTTTACTATATTATAAGGCAAAACAAATGAGAAAGCAAGATTTTTCTTAAAAGCACCCAAGTCTTGACAAAAAATCAAATGGGTTATTATACGATTATATTGCATCAAAAAAGCCGCAGGTCTTGCGGCTAATTTTTTTGCTTGAAATTCTTTAAAATTTTTTATTTTGGATTTGTAATCAGGGCCATAAAAGTTATGAGCTCGCCGTCCTTATAGGGGCTGGTGATTATAACAAAATATGGCTTGTCGCAGATGACTTCTAGGATTTTTTCATCATCAATCGGTGTGGCTGTCAGGTCTCCTTCCAGTATGGTCACGGCTTTGGCTTCAACTTTTTTCTCATCGATCTTGAGCCTTGCCACTTGCTTGATAGATTTGGTCCTATAGGATTCATCGCTTGGATTTTGTACATTTTGGTCAACGGCAAAGTCTTTGTTTACAAAGTCCCTCTCATTTTTTTCCATGGTTTTAAAGAGGTCGATATTAGAAGTCAAATCAATCTTTGGCGTTTTTAAAATGACATCATAGCGGTCGAAGTATTTTTCATTTGTAATGGCGTCTACCATGTCCTCCAAGGCCTTTTTGTAAAGGTCTTCACGGCTTATGCCATCCACTTCCTTGGGCACCATAAAGTAGACGCGGGCACTTTCTTTGTCTACCCTGGCCTCCTTGTAAGTGGCAGTAAAATATTCAGTTTGGTAGGCGATTTTGTCCATGAGTTCTTGATTCATAAAGGGGACTCTTGCCTCTCCATCAAAGGTCTTGAACTTGTCATCTGCCGTTAGGTCTTTGTCAAATTCGTCTTCCCAGCCGCCGAAAAACCTGGTCGCGTTTATAATTGAAAGGTCCATGTCCTTGTAGCCGGGTTCCAAGAGGACCTCGCCTAGGACTTGATTTTGTAATTTTTTTGCCAGGTCAGAAGCTTCATTAGGGAAGGCGACGACCTTTAAAATCCCATCGCCATCCAAGGCCTTGATGTGAGTATCTGGTTCGCTGTTAAGCAGAAATAGTGACCTGGAATCGATCAGTGATGGCTGCAGTTTATAGGTCATGAGGTCTTTTATAGGAAAGCCGGGGAAGACCTCTTCATTTTCCATGGCCTTTGAATAGCGGGCCAGTAAACTATAAACAGAATTTGCGGAATGGGGTGAGTAAATTAAATTGTCCCCTTTTAAAATTTCTGCATTAATGTCGCCCTTTAAAATATTTGACGCCTCCATGATATCTTCAAAGCCCTTGAGGCCGGCCGCATTGTTAAAGGCGATGGTCTTTTCGTCAGGATTGGCAATTTTATCCTTGATAGTGCCGAAATTTTTATCGCCGCCAATTGTATATTCGGATTTTTTGCAGGCGGCAAAATTTATGGCCATTAATATTGATAGAATTAAAAGAATTTTTTTCATCTTTTCCCTCCTTTTGTTTATGAGTAAAAACACAAAACCACTTTACTATATTATAAGGCAAAACAAATGAGAAAGCAAGATTTTATTAAAAAAGTCTGCTTGTGATTTAAAAAACCTCC
This sequence comes from Ezakiella massiliensis, assembly GCF_059862345.1. Taxonomy (NCBI): domain Bacteria; kingdom Bacillati; phylum Bacillota; class Tissierellia; genus Ezakiella; species Ezakiella massiliensis. The sequence goes on along the minus strand of NZ_JCBCEO010000005.1, from coordinate 189 downwards.
GAGTCTTGACAAAAGAAAATAAATAGGGTATTATATGAAATGTAAGCCCACGTAGCTCAGTCGGTAGAGTACATCCTTGGTAAGGATGAGGTCACCAGTTCAATCCTGGTCGTGGGCTCCACTTATATTTAAAGTGGCAGAACAAGGAACCCGAGTGGGTCAACAATTATTACAAAGGAGAGTTTGAAA
>NZ_JCBCEO010000004.1:0-220315 GCF_059862345.1 Ezakiella massiliensis | reverse complement strand
TAGTTGATTCAAACTTGACAAAAAGATTAAATAATGATATCATAAAGAAGATGTAGATTTTGACCAAAGGCCCGGTAGTTCAGTTGGTTAGAATGCCAGCCTGTCACGCTGGAGGTCGACGGTTCGAGTCCGTTCCGGGTCGCCAATTTAATCATATATGCTGATGTAGCTCAATCGGTAGAGCAACTGACTTGTAATCAGTAGGTTGGGGGTTCAAGTCCTCTCATCAGCTCCATTTTAAATAGCTCTATCATCGGTAGAGCTCTTATTTTAGGAGGAGTACCCAAGTTGGCCAAAGGGGACGGACTGTAAATCCGTTAGCTTAGCTTTCAGTGGTTCAAATCCACTCTCCTCCACCAATATTGGGGTATAGCCAAGTCGGTAAGGCACCAGACTTTGACTCTGGCATTTCGTAGGTTCGAGTCCTGCTACCCCAGCCATTTATGGAGAGGTACCGAAGCGGTCATAACGGGGCGGTCTTGAAAACCGTTTGGGTGAAAGCCCGCGTGGGTTCGAATCCCACCCTCTCCGCCAAATTAACATTAAAATCGATTTTATCGGTTAATTCTTTTGACATAAGTGTCGCAAGATTCACAAAATAATTTAAACCTTGGAGAAGTACTCAAGTCGGTTGAAGAGGTGCCCCTGCTAAGGGTATAGGTCGTGATTTTAGCGGCGCGAGGGTTCGAATCCCTCCTTCTCCGCCATTTACAATTTAATATAAAAATTAACACTTGCCCAGATAGCTCAGTCGGTAGAGCAGTAGACTGAAAATCTACGTGTCGCTGGTTCGATTCCGGCTCTGGGCACCATTTATTTTTATCAAAAAATTTTATATATAATAAACTTAGTGCCTTCTCTGAAGCGACACGTAGTGTCGTGGTTTGTAACTAATACAAAAGCCAAAAAATTGAATATAAAAGCAAACATAGATTTTTTATTTAAACATGTAGGGGTATAGTTCAGTTGGTAGAACGTCGGTCTCCAAAACCGAATGTCGTGGGTTCGAGTCCTGCTACCCCTGCCATAATATATTGGGGCCTTTAGCTCAGCGGTTAGAGCGCCCGGCTCATAACCGGTCGGTCCTGGGTTCAAATCCCCGAAGGCCCACCATTTTATTTAAACACCTAGTGAGGTGTTTTTTTAATAAGTAATTTGATTATGATAAGTAATTTGATTTTTAAGAGTGATTTGATTATGAAAAATAATTTTATTTTGATAAGGAGGATGCTTTTATGAAATTTACAAATAAAAAATTTGAATCCGAGAGATTAATTTTAAGGCCATGGACTATGGACGATGCGGAAGATTTTTTTGAATACGCGAGGGTTGAAGGCGTTGGCGAAATGGCTGGTTGGCCACACCATGAGTCGATTGATCAGACCAAGGCTGTTATACAAATGTTTTTAAAGGCTGGCACATGTTTTGCCATAGTTTATAAAGAGAATAACAAGGTCATTGGATCGATTGATCTTAGGGATGAAGCAAATCCTTTGCCTGAAGATAAGGATAAGAGAAATGCCAATATGGGCTGCGTTTTATCCAAGGATTATTGGGGTCAAGGGTTAATGCCAGAAGCTGCCAAAATTTTATTTGACTTTGTATTTGAAAATGACCTGGTTGATAACATCTATGCAGGCTATTTTGATTACAATCTCCAATCTAAGCGCCTCCAAGAAAAACTAGGTCTTAAAAAAGTTGGGGAGGTTGATAAAAAGACTGCGACTGGAAAAGTCGAACACTTGATAGTTAATAGAATCTCAAAGGAAGAATGGCTTGGGATTTTGGATTAATTTTGTCTTAAGTGAATTTTACAGGATTATACCTAGCTTATATTTAGAAAGGGATATTTAAAAGCTAGGGATCGGCATGGTCCAATAATCTTATTAGTTTTAAATTTTACAAGATTTCTGGTATAAAATTTATTTAATTTGTTATGGACGGTTTTTATCAAAGTAATTTATTTGAATTAGATTATCCAGAGATTTATTTTGTGAATATATCTATTTAAGGATTGCCGGTAGGCAGTCCTTTTTTTGACTAAAGCAATATTATATGCTATTATAAATGTGTATGATTATTTTTTTAAATTTTTATTTGATATTGTAAAAATTATTAAGTGAAAAATAAGAAATAGAATTTATTTTATTGGAAACTCAATGGAATTCGTGCAAGTAACATTACTGACAAGCAAGCGGAAGCGAAAAATTATTGATGAGCATATATAAACAATCTTAAATTAAAAGTATAATTATAAAAGAGGGGGGGCTTATGAAGGAGAAAATATTTAGGCTTTATAAGTACATAATTTATGCCTTGCTGGGTCTATCGTCGATTTTGATGATTGGCTTTCGCAGGGACTTGATCGATGTTGGCATTGGCCAAGGGGCATTTTTTAGATATTTTATTCCCTTTATAATCGTCATCGGTCTTAGGCGGATTTTAATGATTGTCGACAGAAGAATGTCGAAGGTAAATTATAGCCTCCTCCAGACAAAAAATGAAGAGGACTTGATAGATAAGTGGACAAAAATTTCTATAGCCGATTTGGAAAATCCAGACAATAGAAATTTATATGACGGATGTTTGTCCGAATCTTCTTACAAGGAAAAGCTGATAGACAGTCAGGCTTTGATGATAAAAAATCTTATAATTATACTTGGAACACTTTTTATTTTATTTGCCTATAATAAAATGTTCGCCATCCTGCTTTTAATCCTGGTTGGCCTTTTAATAAGCATTGAAGCCTTTAGTCTTAGAAAAGCTGGGGATATCTGGGCTTCTTATAGGTCAAATATGAGGAGGGCGAATTATTTTTCTAATGTTCTCATTAATAGTAAGTATTTAAGCGAAAGAAAAGTTTTCGCCACTAGTGAATTTTTTAACGATAAGTTCTCTAATGAATTTTTCTCTGCGTCAAAGGTCAATAAGGCCCTTGGCAGGGGTCGCTTTATCAGAGATATGGCCTATGATTTGGGTTTTATCGGTCTGATTATTTTTTATGTACTTACCTTTGCCAGGCCAAATGCCCCAGGCTTTAGCTTAGGATTATTCACATCGCTTTTTTACCAGCTAATAGAGGTCAAGCTTACTGTAAGTGACTTAATTCTAAACTTTTTCTCCTACAAGTCAGCGAAAGTTGTAGAAAATAATTATATGAAATTTTTTGACTTATCAGAAGAAAAGACTGGGGACAAGCCTTTGGACACTATAAAATCCATAGAGTTTAAGAATGTCCACTTCACATATCCTCATTCAGATAAGGAGGTTTTGTCAGGCCTTTCCTTTAAGTTAGACCAGGGGTCCTATGGGCTTGTAGGGGAAAATGGGTCTGGTAAGTCGACTATAACCAAGCTTATAATGGGCTTATATGAGGTTACTTCTGGCCAGATTTTGATAAATGGCTTGGATATTTCTGCTTACAAAAAATCCGATTTAAAAGACTCCATGGCCCTTGTCTTTCAAAGCTCTCACCATTATCCGGCCAGTCTCAAAGAAAATTTAGACTTTAAGGGTGGGCTAAAATACGATGAGGGCTTGGCGAAAGCTTTGGGCATAGACGAAATTATTTCCTCTTTGCCAAAGGGCAAGGACACGGACCTCTCTGCGATTTCCAAAGACGCCGTCAGCATGTCTGGTGGTCAGTGGCAAAGACTGGGCATTATGAGAGCTCTAAACAAAGATGCCAGCCTTTATATTCTTGACGAGCCAAATGCCCTTTTGGATCCGATTTCCGAGGCGAAAATGTACGGTAAGTATTTGGAAATCTTGGAAGGAAAAATCTCCCTACTCATATCTCACAGGCTGGGGGCGACCAAGCTTATGGATGAGATTATAGTATTGAAAGATGGCAAAATCTACGCCAAGGGAAGTCATGAGGACTTGATGAAAAGGCCTTATTACAGGGATTTATACAATACTCAAAAGGAGATGTACTTATGAAAAACGCAGGCAAATCTATTAAAATAATTTTAAAGGCTTCGCCCTATGACTTTTTTATGATGGTAATTTCCTTGTTAATAAAATTTACAGGGCCAATTCTCTATACTTATTCCATGATGGAGCTTTTTAAGGTCTTTCCAAATATAATAACAGGCCAGGCGGTTGATATTAAACGCATATTAATATTTGCCCTTGCCTTATTTATAGCTAGCTGGCACAATATTTTTTATATGCGCTTTTACTCAACCTTTGTCAGCATGCCAAGATTGGAGAGAAAATTAAAGATTCTAATCCACGACAAAGTCACCAGGATTTCCAGTGAAAATCTTTTAAATCCCATGTCTGATATGAGGGCACACAGGGCGATTTTTGCAGGAACCAACCTATTCCGCCTGGCCCAAACTACTATGGAGCTGATTTTTACCTGCCTATCCGGCCTATCACTTGTATTTATTTTGACCTCTATAAATATTTATATTGGCTTAGGGCTTGTGATTGCCCTCGTGCCAACTGTAATTTCTCAGGTCTATGAGACCAAACTTAAGGTAAAAAATCGGGACAAAAAGCTAGATATTTCCAGGATAAAAAAACTTGACGAGGAGGCCATAAGTGGCAACCCGCAATTTATTGAGTCCAGGACCAACTATGCCGATGAATTTTTCTTGGATAAATACCGAGACCAAGGTCAGGCTTACAAGGACATGGTAAGAGATGAGGAGGCAGGTATATTTAAAATGTCCTTAGGGCTCTTTCCGTTAAACCTATATGCCGATGCCTCGGCTCTGGCTATAAATGCCTATTTGCTGGCCATAAGGAAAATTTCTTTTGCAGGCTTTGGTGGATCGCTGGCGGCTTTTAATAACTTAAAAGGCCAAGTTCTGGCTGTTTTATCCCTGGTAAATTATGGCAGGCAGTTTGACGCCATGGTGAGTCCTTATTTTGAATTTATGAATATGGGCGAGAGGCTTGGAAGTCTTGGAAAGCCAGATGGAGATATTGAATTTAAAAATATGTCCTTTAAATATCCTAATGCAAAGGACTATGCCCTCAAAAATATTAACCTTAGCATAAAGCCTGGCGAAAAAATTGCCATTGTCGGTATAAATGGTTCGGGCAAGACCACCTTGGTCCGCCTTTTGACAGGTGAACTCCTGCCCACCGAGGGCCAGGTAACTTACAGTGGCAGGTCTACAAGGGATATAAGAGAAGGGGATATGTATGATGGCACCAGCCAAGTCAATCAGTTCTTCGCTTCCTATGCCATGACCTTAAGAGAAAATATAGCCTTTGACACAGAGATTATATATAGCGAAGAAAGATTAAGGGAATTTTTAAAAGATGACAATTTATCTATGGATGATGAAATGACCAGAGATTTTGGCGGCCGAGAAATGTCTGGCGGCCAGTGGCAGAGAGTGGCGATCTTACGTGGCTTTAACAAGCCCGCTGACCTAATAACCTTGGACGAGCCCACATCCGCTATTGACCCCTTAAATGAAAAAGAAATTTACGATTTCTTTTATGAGAACTCAGAGGATAAAACAGAAGTTATAGTCACCCACAGGCTGGGGGCAATCAAATATGTAGACAGGATTATAGTTATGCGGGATGGAGAGATCGTTGAAGACGGAGACTTTGAAAGTCTAATTAAAAGAAAAGGAGATTTTGCCAAGATCTATGGGTCCCAGCTTGAGATGTTTGCTGAATAAAAATGCAAATGCATATGAAGCAAATATTGCCAGTATTAGATTTTTTTATTAATCTAGGAAAAATCTGTTTACAAAAATTTATTGAAAAAATTTTAAAAGACAAAGATATTTTGCTTAGGAAAAATTATTAAAATATAATCCTTACAAAAAATAATATTATCCAAGCAAAAAGGAATTTATGATAGACCTTAGTGTATTGCCTTTTTATTTCCGTAGCCGGATTTAAAGGGGCAGCACAGTGTCTTTTTTTTGTAAAAAAATATGCAGAATATAAATTAATAAATTTTAAAACTATTTATTAATTACAGGTTTTTCTAAATATTTTTTATAACAAATTTTATAATTTCTCTTGCGAAAACTTTCTGCGTGTTTTTTATTAAGAAGTTTTATGATTTACAAAAAAATAGTTTATATAAAAATTCATTTGTAATTTAAAATATTTATATGTATTTAAAAATTAAAAGTTATAAACTCCTTACTTTTAAAATTAACACTTTCTCCTTCAAGCAGATGTGACTTGAATCACTTTTATTACAATATTTGCTTTTTTATTGGCATGTCAAGGGAAAAGTATTGACTTTAAAATCATTGAAGAGTATAATGTTAGCAACAGCTAATTTAAAGAATAGCTGCTAATTGTTTTTTAATGGCAATTGTATTTGCCAAATATTTTTGAAAGGAGGAACTATGAAAAAATTAACCATTTTTTTGGTGATATCATTAGTTTTTCTAATGTCCATTACATCTGTCTTTGCAACTAAAAAATACAAGGACTGGGAAGATGTAAGCAAGGACATGGAAGTGATTTTAAGGGATGCCGTTAAAATTTATGAAGCTGGTGGCCCAGATGCTGGTAAAAAAGGCTATGACAAAATCAACGAAGCCTATTTCAAATTTTATGAAAAATTAGGTTTTGAAAAAATTGTTATGTCACAAATTTCCGGCAAACGTGGTTCAACAGTTGAAAATCAATTTTATTTGGCAAGAAAATCCATGCGTCTAAACGAAGATATCGATGTTGTCAAAGATGAAGTTGAGGTATTGATTAGATACCTACACGAAGATGCTAAGACTTTAGACAAAATGAGAGGCAAGAACACATCTGGCTGGGGAGTTTTCTTCAGTGTACTTGGTCTAACCTTAAGGGAAGGTCTTGAAGCAATTCTGATTGTTGCAGCCCTTGTTGCATACCTTACAAAGACAAATAATCTGAAATATGTAAAAGGTGTTTATGTCGGTGCATTTTTAGGTATTGTGGCATCAATAATTCTTGCAATTATATTTAATATCATCGCTAAAAAATTCGGTGCTGACAGCAGCGGTATGGGTCAAGAAATTTTTGAAGGATGCGGAATGTTCTTGGCAGTTATTGTTTTGTTCTACGTATCCAACTGGATGTTATCAAAATCCGAAGTGGAAGTTTGGAACCATTACATCCAATCAAAAGTTGAAAGCTCAATTACAAAAGGCAGTGCAATGGCTTTGGTATTTAGCTCTTTCTTGGCAGTTGCCCGTGAAGGTGCAGAATTGATTATTTTCTTCCAAGGTATGAGAGAAAACATTTCCAATAACCCAACTTATATGTGGGGCGGTTTGGCTTGTGCAATAGTTGTACTTGCAATTGTCTATGTACTAATTACAAAGATGAGTGTAAGACTCCCATTAAAACCCTTCTTCACCTTTACTTCAATACTGATGTTTGTACTTTGTATTTCATTCATCGGAAAGGGTGTTTATGAATTCCAAGAAGCTGATCTTATTGGCAGAACAATAATTCCATGGATGAATGGATTTACAATCGAGATTTTAGGAATTTATGATAGGGTTGAAACCTTGTTACCGCAAGTTATTTTATTAATAATAACTATTATAACCGTTATTGTCCAAATTAGACGTAACAGAATTAAAAGAGCAGAACTCGAAAGAGATTATGCAAATAAGAACTAATAGGAGGTTTATTATGAGTTCAAAAGTTAAAAAATTATTTGTATTAGTAGTTGCATCCATGATGCTTGTAACCTACGGATGCAGCCAGTCATCAAAACCAGCTGATGATAAAACAGCTAAGGTTGAAGACAAAAAGACTGAAGACACAAAGGCTGAAGACAAAAAAGATGTTGCAGCTCCTGGTGAAGATGCAGGATTTGAAGAATTCCCAATTGGTGATGAACAAGAATCAGGTCCTCTAGCAGTTTCAGGTGTTTACTTCCAACCAGTAGACATGGAACCAGCTGGCAATTCATTGTCAAAAGAAGAAGCTGACTGCCACATCGAAGCTGACATTACAGCAACAGATGAAGGTGCAACACTTGGTTATGGTGTAGGCGACTTTGTTCCTTGGTTAAATGTTAAAGCCTATATTCAAAAGAAGGGCTCAGACAAGGTTCAAGAAGTTGCTTTCATGCCAATGAACGCATCAGACGGTCCACACTACGGTGCAAATATTAAATTTGAAGAAGGTCTCGGAACATACAATGTTAAATTCGAAATCTCTGCTCCAGGAAACGACTATCTCTTACACGTTGACAAAGAAACAGGTGTAACAGGAAGATTCTGGACAGAACCAATTATCATTGAATGGCAAGAATTTGAATGGACTGGTCCAAAGTGGTAAAAGATTGGAAATGGCTTCGCGCCATTTCCTTCTTGTACATAGGAGGGTTTTATGTTAAAGATATTTATTAAAGTAATGGAAGCGGGCATAGGATTCTCGTTTATAATAGGTCTGGCGCTTGGATATCTAAGTACAGAAAATTTCAAAAACAAATATAAAATTATTTTTGGCACAGTCTTTATGGGCACTCTTGCGGCAATTATTTCTTCAATTCTTAGAGAAATTCCAAATTTTGTCAACAGGAGCTCCCTATCCTTTTGGTCAATGGTCCCAATAGTAATTGCTCTTATTGGAATTATTGTATTTTATTTTCTAAAAGAAAAGTCCAATGTTTATAAAAATGTTTTTGTTGGTTTTTTGTCCTTGTATATTATAGCGTCATTTTTTTATTATATGCCAGCCATTTTTGTCCAGCTAAACAATTTTGTTTATTATGGAGAATCTGCTGTCTCTACTATGGTTTTATATAGAATTATCGGTTATATTTTTGCAGTTGTTCTTATGTTTTTATCGGGCCTTGCAATTTTTAAAACTATTAGGCGGGTTGGCCAAAATTATAGGGATGAAGTATTACTGATTTCTTTTTTAATTTGGGGAATAAATCAAATTTTTATTATTCTTCAAAGATTATATGCAATTGATCTCATACCAAGAAATGCAAAATTATTCAGCATAATTGCCTGGGTAATAAACCACGCAAATTACATCGGCTTTAGTCTTATGATTTTTTTAATTATCCTACCAATAATCTTATATTTGAATAATATTAAAGTTAAAGAAACTTTTAAAAATCCTGCTGAACTCAGAAAAAAGAAATACCACATGAGATGTAATAGGAATTTAGCAAAGTTTTTCTTGGTTTTAGTTGCAATTAATGTTTTTAGTTTGACTTATCTAAGGGCTTATTCTGGTCGTGATATTGAGCTTTCAGAACCCGAAGAATATGTAATTGAAAACGATACGATCATTGTTCCCCTATCAGAACTTGAGGATATGAGACTCCACCGTTATCAATATACAGCGTCTGATGGAGTTCACATGAGATTTTTCCTAATTAAAAAATCCCAGGGTTCTTATGGGGTTGTCCTCGATGCCTGCGAAATTTGCGGGCCATCTGGTTATTATGAACGTGGCGATGACGTTATTTGTAAATTGTGCGATGTTGTTATGAATCGTGGTACAATTGGTTTTAAGGGCGGATGTAATCCAATCCCTATCCCTTACATTGTCCATGATGAAAAAATTAAAATCAGCACGCAAGATCTTGATGCTAATAGCTTTGTATTTAAGTAGGTGATTTATGTTTTTTAGAATGATTAAGGGTGCAATCTTCAGGCAGAAGAAAAAAATGGCCATGATTGCATTTGTCGTAATGCTTGGCACTTGCCTTTCAACAGGCATGCTTAATACCATGCTTGGCATCGGCGACAAGGTTAATAGAGAATTAAAGGCTTATGGGGCAAATATAAATGTTGTTCCCAAAGAGTCTTCCATGCTTGATGATATTTATGGAATTGGTGAAGACAGTCAAAAAAATTATTTAAAGGAAGATGAACTTGGCATGATAAAAACCATTTTCTGGTCCTTTAATATTGTTGACTACACGCCGTATTTAAATATCAATGCAAGAGTTGGCGGAGATTCAACAAGGGTAGTGGGCACGTGGTTTTACAATCACATGGACCTTCCAACAGGTGAATCACTTGATACTGGTATGAGGAAATTAAAAACTTGGTGGAACATCGAAGGCGAATGGATTGAAGATGGCGACACAGATAAGGCCATGGTTGGTACCGTCTTTGCCCTTAGAAATAATTATAAACTTGGTGATAAAATTAAAATCGAAGGTTCTGCTGCAACAAAAGAATTTGAAATCGCAGGGATTTTCGATTCAGGCAGTGATGAAGATTCACACATATATATTCCCTTAAAGGTCGCCCAAGAATTGGAGGGAGTATCAAATGTTGTTTCTCGTGTTGAAGTTTCTGCTCTAACAACTCCTGACAATGATTTGGCAAGGAAGGCCGCAAGAAATCCAAAGTCTCTTACCATTAAAGAATGGGAAGTTTGGTATTGCACAGCTTATGTAAGTGCAATTTGCTACCAAATTCAAGAGGTTATGACTGATTCAATTGCCAAGCCAATTAGGCAGGTTGCAGAAAGTGAAGGCGATATTTTAAATAAGACAACTTTATTAATGGTTTTAATTACCGCCCTCAGTTTAATTGGTTCTGCCCTTGCAATTTCCAATCTAGTAACAGCATCTGTTATGGAAAGACGTGCTGAAATTGGTTTGCAAAAAGCAATTGGTGCCAACAATAGAAGAATTATTACAAGAATTTTGGTTGAAAATATTACCACAGGTATTATGGGTGGAACTGTTGGTTATTTCATTGGACTTGGACTCACTCAAATAATTGGTATAACAGTTTTTGGTTCTGGCATTCCACCAACACCAATGGTAATACCGATTGTAATTATATTAATTTTACTGGTAATTATTTTGGGTTCTATTCCAGCCATTAGATATTTGCTCAAACTCAATCCAACGGAGGTGCTTCATGGAAAGGGCTAAAACAAAAAATATAAAATTCTTTTGGAGGATGGTTGAGTCATCAATAGGAAGAAGAAAGGCCCGTATGCTTACTGCCCTTCTCGCCATTGCTATGGGTGCAACAATTCTATCAGGGCTTATTACAATCTATTATGATATCCCTAGACAATTGGGCAAGGAATTTAGAAGTTACGGGGCAAATATGATTGTCATTCCAAAGTCCCAGGATGATAAGATTGACGATAAACACATTGATGAAATTAAAAAGCTTGCAGGTGATAAACTTGTGGGCATTGCCCCCTATATTTATCAAAACGCAAAGATAAATGAGCAGCCCTTTGTTATTGCAGCCACAAATTTTGATGGCTTAAAAAAGAACAGTCCCTTCTGGTTGGTCGATGGTGATTGGCCTAGCGAAAAAAGAACTGTTATGATTGGCCATGAAATTTCAAAAAAACTTGGCCTAAAAATTGGAGACCCTTTCGTACTGAGTACTCCAAAGGAAAATTCACAAGAAATGAGAGATAGTGATTTTACAGTCTCTTCAATTGTAACAACTGGCGGCAAAGAAGAAGATTTGATATTTATGTCCATTGAGGACATTAGGTCCATTATGGGCGATTTAAATATCAATATTATCGAATGTTCAATCGATGCAAACAGCGAAGAGTTGCAAGCAATTGCAGATAATATAAACGAAATCGATAGCGCTGTTAGTGCCAGACTTGTTAAAAGGGTTACTGAATCTCAAGGTGTGGTCCTAGAAAAACTCCAGGCCCTTGTATGGATTGTTACAATCATTGTTTTATTTATTATGATGATTTGTGTTAGTACAACCATGATGGCTGTTGTCGCTGAAAGAAGAAAAGAAATCGGCCTTAAAAAAGCCTTGGGTGCCCAAAATAAATCAATCATTTATGATTTCTTGGGCGAAGGATTTTTGCTTGGCCTAATGGGCGGAGCCCTGGGATCCTTGCTCGGGTATTTATTTGCAAGCGAAGTTTCCAGACGCGTCTTTGCAAGAAGCGTAAACTTTTTATGGGCCCTCGTTCCAATTACAATCATCGCTTCAATAGTAATTACAATTGTGGCTTGTATCATACCAGTTAAAACTGCAACTGCAGTTGATCCAGCACTTGTATTAAGGGGGGAATAATGAATATATTAGAATTAAAAGATATTTCAAAGATATACGGCGATTTGAAAGCGCTTGATAAAATAAATTTAAATGTAGAAAAAGGTGAATGGGTTTCAATTATGGGTCCATCAGGCAGCGGTAAGACGACAATGATGAATATCATCGGTTGTATGGACAAGCCTTCTATCGGTGAAGTTTTACTTGAAGGAATTGACATTTCAAAATTAAATCAAAAGGAATTGACCGAGATTAGACGTGATAAGATTGGCCTTATCTTCCAACAATTCCACTTGGTAAACTATCTAACAGCCTTGGAAAATGTTATGATGGCCCAATACTATCACTCAATGGTTGATAAGGAAGAGGCCTTGCAAGCTCTTGAAAGCGTTGGATTAAAAGATAGGTACAACCACTTGCCCAACCAACTTTCAGGCGGTGAACAACAACGCGTTTGTATTGCCCGCGCTCTCATTAATCACCCATCCCTCATCCTAGCAGACGAACCAACAGGAAATTTGGACGAAAAGAATGAAACAATAGTTCTGGACATTTTAGAAAGACTCCATAACAATGGATCAACAATTATAGTTGTTACCCACGACCAAGAGGTTGGTGTGGAAGCAGAAAGAATAATTTATCTCGAACATGGAAGAATTGCTAGAGAAGAAAAACAAAAGAGACAAAGACCAATTTTGGAGGTTTAGTATGAAAAAAACTTTATTATTAATTGCAGCTGCCTTATTATTAACAGCATGCGGCAATAAGGATAACAAAGCTAGCACTGATGGATACAAGGATGGGACCTACCACGGTGAAAGCCAAGTTGATGAATGGGGCGGCAAGGTTACAACAGATATCACTGTTAAGGATGGAAAAATTGTTGAAGCAAATTTAAAAAATTTACTTGCTGATGGAAGTGAAAAAGACGAAAATTATGGTAAGGCCAAAGAAGGTGCAACCAACCAAGGTCTTTATAAGATTGCCCAAGATGCAGTTAAAAATTCTCAAGAATATCCAAAACTTTTAATTGAAAAGGGCAAGATTGAAGATGTTGAGGCTATCTCTGGTGCAACTGTTACATTTAAATCTTTCGAAGAAGCTGTAAACGATGCATTGAAGGATGCAAAATAAAATTTGTATTAAAAATATCTATAGTGAAAAACTTGCTATAGATATTTTTAATTAGCTTTTACCAAGGCTATTATATATAATTTATTCGAGGGTTTTGCCCCTCAAACTTGAAAATCTTAGGAGGTAAATATGAATAAAAATAAAATTTTCGGAATTCTATTTGTAATATTAGGTGTTCTAATTATGTTAACACCAGGCACAATTGCTCCAACATGTCCTGCAATGGCAGATGGAAAATTTATGAAATGCCATTGGATGGGCCAAGCAATTAAAGGCGCTGGCGGTCTTATGACTGTTCTTGGTCTTATTTACACAGCTATCTGCTGCAAGAGACAAATGTTTTTTGCCTTAGCCATCTCCAATGTATTAATTGGAATCTATGCAATTTTATTGCCTGCAAAATTAATTGGCGGCTGCATGAAGGCTGAAATGGCTTGCAGGGCAAAAACTATGCCTATGCTTTATATTTTGATTGGACTTTATATCGTTATTAGCATTGTTGCTGCAATTTTAAATAGGCCTTGCAATGAATCTAATCAATGTAAATAATCTATCCAAATCATTTAGACGCGGGGAAAGAGATTTTTTTGCAATTGATGATGTAAGTTTTGATGTTTGTGAAAAAGATTTTATAAATATCATTGGTAAAAGTGGGAGTGGGAAATCAACACTCCTTACTCTTTTGTCTGCAATTATTGAACCTACATCTGGAGATATCTTTGTAGAAGGCAAAAATCTTTCCACCATGGATGATGAAGAAAAAAGTGGATATAGAAACGAATTTATTGGTTATGTTCCCCAATCACTTGGAACCCTGCCAACCCTAAATGTCCTTGACAATGTCAGACTTCCCTACTTTTTTAAAAAGCGTGAGGGAAATGGAATTGAAAGGGCCAGGATGCTACTTGATATGTGCGGCATCTTGGACCTGCAAGATGATTTTTGCAAAAATCTGTCAGGTGGTGAATTAAAAAGAGTTTTAATTGCAAGGGCCCTCATGAATGAACCCAAAATTTTAATCGCAGATGAACCAACTTCTGATTTGGATTCAAAAACTACAATTGAAATTATGGATATGCTAAAAGAAATCAATGAAAAAGGCACGACTATTATTATAGTAACCCACGATAATGATTTATTAAAATACGGGTCTCGGCTTCTTGAAATGACAGATGGTAAATTAAATGAGGTGGCCTTATGAAATTAAATTCCAAGCAAATCGCCTTTAAAAATATTCAAAATAAAAGCGTAAGAAGCGCTTCACTTATAATTTTAACAGCAATTTTAACCCTTGTTTTATTTTTATCCAGCTTTTTGATCTTGTCACTTAGAAATGGTATGAATTCGCTTGCCAACCGCATGGGTGCAGATATTATTGTGGTGCCTGAAGGCTACGATTCAAAAATCAGGGGCGCAATCCTTCGCGGAGAACCCAACACCTTTTTCTTGGACAAGTCAGTTGTTGATAAAATTAGAAAAATCGATGGAGTTGAAATTGCCACCCCTCAATTATTTATTGCCACCCTTTCCGCTGGTTGCTGTTCATTCCCGATTCAAGTCATAGGCTTTGATTCGGACACAGACTTCGTAGTAAAGCCCTGGCTGGCAACTCAAGCGAAACTCCCCTTAGAAAAGGGCGAGGTCTTGGTTGGCCACAATATTGTTGGTGATTTGCATGAGCATGTAAAATTCTTTAACCAAGAATTTATTATTAGGGGCAGGCTGGCAAAGACAGGAATGGGCTTTGACAATACGGTTTTTGTAAATTTTGAAGAAGCCAGACGCCTTGCCAAGGAGTACGAAAAAATTCTTAATCTCGAAGACAAGGATCATGAAAATATGATTTCATGTGTAATGATTAAGGCTGATAAGGGTGTCGACCCAGCTGAAATTCAAAACAATATTAGGAGCGAATTTGCTGGTCAAGGCGTTTATCCCTTACTATCCCAATCCATGATGAACGAAGTAAGTACATCGACCCAAGATATGATTAAATATGTTTATATCTTAATCGCCCTTGTTTGGCTCTTGGTTTTCCTTGTGCTCACCCTTGTTTATTCAATTACAATTAAAGAACGCAAGAGAGAATTTGCAACCCTAAGAATTTTAGGAGCCAGCAAAAAGCATTTGAGGACTATTATTTTGTGGGAGATATTTACCATAAATATTTCAGGTGCTGCATGCGGAAGTATACTCGGCTTAATTATTTCAATTTTATTTGGAACTTGGTTTAGTCAAAGTTTCAAAATGCCATTCTTGGCACCGAATGTTTTAACGCTTGCAATAATATTTGTTGCTGTATTTGCAATTGGCACAATAATGGGTCCGCTCTCATCACTCATATCCATCAAAAAGATGAATGCAGAAGAGCTCGGCCTCTTGTTAAGACAAAACGATTAAAGACTTTAATATTGTTAGCTATAAAAATCTATAATGACTCGTTCATTATAGATTTTTTTGTGCCTTTAATTTTGACAAAAAGTTTGCCAGCTGATTTTGTAAGTACTTCAATTCTTGGGCCTTTTACAAAAGCTAAATTTGCAAGAAGGCGGGCCTGATATTCTGTGCCAATTTTTTTATATTTTCAAAACAAAAGGCCTTGTGATTTTATTCTTTAAAGGCTTTTGTAATTTCAAAATAACAGCCTAATGTTTGGCATTTGTAAAATTTTTCATACATACAATAGATGACTTTAAATATTGCTCTTAATGGGTAAGAGTTATTTGGAGGTATTGATATGAAGATTAATGTTAATTTGAAGGATTTGATACATAATTACAAGGAGGAGGTTGAGGCGCCTAGGCCCGTGTCCAAGGCTGGTGTGGTTAAGGCCATCATCTGCAGCCTGGTCTTTGCTTTTTTGTATTATTATTTTGTTTTGCCGCCGATAAATATTTTCGCTAGCGAGTTTTATTTGGCTTTAACTATTGTAACTGCGGCGACAACGATTTTTGTAAATATTTTTTGCAGGCGGGGCTTTAGGAAGTCTTATAGGTTAAGCAAGCATGCTTTTAAGTTCCTTGTTGGCATCTGGGCTATTTATTTTGTTATGGTTATCGTTTCGGCACCGATTTTCCACGCCAAGTCTTATTCAAAAGTTCTTGAGCTTCAAGAGGGGGTCTTTAAGGACGACGTGGCTGAAGTTGACTTCGAAAAAATCCCTGTTGTTGACAGGGACACGGCTGTTAAACTTGGGTCCAGAAAGATGGGCGAGATGGGAGATTTGGTTTCCCAGTACAGCATTGATCCTGCTTATTCGCAGGTAACTGTTAATGGCAAGCCAATGCGAAATACGCCTTTAGTTTATTCGGACCTGATTAAGTGGCTGCAAAATAAATCTTCGGGCATTCCTTATTATATTGCGGTTGACATGGCCGACCAAGATGTTATGATGGTGAAATTGCCCCAGCCAATTAAGTATTCTTTTTCAGACAAGTTTCAAAGAAATATTAGGCGGTTGATCAGGTTTAAGTATCCGACTGCCATTATTGATGAAATAAATTTTGAAGTTGACGACAAGGACCATCCTTACTGGGTGGCTTCGACTCTGAAACCAACCGTTGGCCTCATTGGGGCTTTTGATTCCAATTCGGTCATAGTTGTGGACGCTGTAACTGGTGAGGCCAACCGCTATGAAGTTGGCCAAGTGCCTGATTGGGTGGACAGAGTTTACTCTGCAAATTTAGTTATGAGGCAGCTTAACTGGAACGGGAGGATGAAACGCGGATTTATAAATCAATTCATTGGGCAAAAGGGCGTTACCCAGCCAACTGACGGTTACAATTACCTGTCCATTGACAATGATATTTATATGTACACGGGGATTACTTCCGTTTTGCAAGACGAATCTAATATTGGCTTTGCCCTTATCAATATGAGGACCAAGCAAGCCAAATTCTATCCGCTTTCATCGGCTGACGAACACTCGGCCATGGATTCTGCGGAGGGCGCTGTCCAAGAAAAGGGCTACACAGCGACTTTCCCAATCCTCATCAACCTTTACAATCGTCCAACTTATTTCCTATCCCTTAAGGATAACGCAGGACTTATCAAGACCTTTGCCTTTATAGATGCACAAAACTATCAAACAGTTCGCACTGGCCAAACGGTCAAGGAAGCCTTAAAGGCCTTTAATGAATCCTATGCGGCAAGCGATCATGAGCCAGCAGAGACTGAAAAGAGAAATATTATTATAGAAGAAATTGTGCCGGTCACTGTTGAGGGCAACACCAACTACTTCATTAAGGCCAAGGGTGATCAGACTATATATATTGCTACAATTGCCAAGTCCAACCGCCTGCCATTTTTAAAGACCGGTGACAAAATCGCGATTGAAGGCGAGGCCATAGGTGATGGCAGTCAGTTCAACATTTCTGCTATTGAAGATTAGGAGGATTTTATGAGTGAAGATAAATTAATTTGTGATTTGTGCCCATCTAAAAAATGTTATTCCAAGGAAGGGGTCTTTCCCAAGGGCTGTCCAACTGTTGACGAAGAGCGGATGGAAGAGATCAAAAAACTTTATAAGACCGAAGAGAATTACAAGATTGCCAGGGCCGCTTGCCAAACGGAAAAGGAAGGCTATCTCAAGGACACCAGAGTCGAGGAGATTATGCGATTTTGCAGGAAGAATGATTTCAAAAAAATAGGAATCGCCTTTTGCATTGGCCTCAAGTACGAGGCCAGGGTCTTTGCAGATATCCTCCGCAAGAATGGCTTTGAAGTCCACTCCATGATGTGCAAGTCTGGCGGTGTGCCCAAGGAATTCCTGGATATCAAAGACGAAGAAAAAATTCGCCCAGGCACTGAGGAAGTCATGTGCAATCCAATTGGCCAGGCGGAATATTTCAACGACAAAAAGACCGACTTCAACGTTATAGTCGGCCTGTGCGTGGGCCACGATTCGCTCTTTACCAAGTATTCAGACGCCCTGGTCACAACCCTCGTTGCCAAAGACCGGGTCCTCGCCCATAACCCAGTCGGCGCCCTCTACCAGGCAGATAAGTATTTCAAAAACAGATTTTAAAAAGAATAATGAAAATGAAAAGAGATTGTTCAAGCAATCTCTTTTTTGTATGGAGGGGTTAGATATAAAAGAAAAATGAGTGATAAGTGGAGAGAAATTTAGTGAAATCGTTACAGTCAACATCAATTGAAAAGAATTATCAATTGATTTGGAGATGATGGATCATCATATGTATGCGCAAAGTGAAAAGAAGTGAACAATGTTTATGAAAAGCTGGTTTATAAAAAATAATGAAAATAAAATTATATTTATATTATGGAATTGAAAAATTTGATGTGTAAAAAGAATTCTTAAAAAAGACTGATTTAAAAGCTCTAAAAATATATTTAATTTAAGTAATCGAATAAAATTTTTTTCTCTTGGACAAGGGCTTCGATGTGAAATATATTTTTTAGGAAGCAGGTTATATTTAACAAATAAAAAAGAGATTGTAAAAATAACAATCTCTTAAAAATATAATTACCTAAAGAACAAAAAATATGGCTACCATAAAGGTAGCCTCTACAAACGCTTCGTGTTATTTTTTGTTCTTTTACAAAATAAATACTTATATAAAACTCTTCTGTATAAATTTGCGAGGAAAAACGGGAATATTTCGCGAAGTGCAGAAATTTTGCGAATGAGATGTAGTAAGCCTACATCGCAGTGAGAAAAATTTCGAACACTGCGAAAAGCCGCGACTTCATAAATATATACTTTTTCAAAAACTCTAGTTTTAAATTTGCTAGGAAATTTCGATGAGATTCGATGTGAAAGAATTTTTTTAGGACGCAGGTGTACTAGAGTGTACATCGAGGACTAAAAAAATTTTTCACGAGAATGTCGCGAAATTAACAGCAAATTTATCTTATTTGTGGTGGGCGTGGTGGTAAATGAATGCAATAAACATCCCGCCCAAAATATTTCCAACAGTAACTGGGATCATATTTTTTAGAACTCCCACAAAATCGATGCCTGATTCAATGGCTGTGAATGAGAAGTAGAACATATTTGCTACGCTATGTTCGTATTTTAATAATATAAAGGCTATGATTGGCATGGCCATTAATACAAATTTGGATGCCCCGTCGTTGGCTGAGAATGAGACCCAAACTCCTAGGCAGACGAGGATGTTACATAAAAATCCACCTGCTAGGCACTGAATAACAGTTAGTTCCAATTTGCCGGCTGAGGCTGCTGTGATTGATTCAACAATAGCTGGGTTGAATTTTGTAAGATGGGTTACAGCTGAAAAGCATAAAGCACCGATAAAGTTCCACAGGTAGACTCTGCCCCAGTTGGTGGCCAGTTGTTTTAGGCTGATGTCCTTTGATAGATAGGCTCCGTAGAGGAGAATATTTCCGGTGAAGAGTTCTCCGCCTGCAACTAGGACTAGCATGAGTCCAAGGGCAAACATAAAGGCTCCTAGGAATGGGCCAATGCCAGGAGATAAAACGATGTTTGCAACTGTATTTGTAATTCCACCCAGGGCTATAAACATGCCTGCCATAAAGGCGAGGGACCTGGTTGTCCTAGCCTTGTTGTTGGCTTTTTTTATCCCGATTTGTCTTGAACGCTCTGTAACTTCGGCAGAGCTTAAAAATAAATTATCCATTGTTCCTCCTTATATTGTTATTGCTTAAACAATTATGTTATAATTATACACGAAAAGAGGAAAAATTTCCAGATTTTAGGAGGCGGACGTGTGCATTAAGCTTAAGGAAATAAAAACTGAAAGGTTGGTTTTAAGAAGTTGGAGGCCGGATGATTTGGAGGACCTCTACGCCTTTGCCTCTGTGCCGGGAGTGGGCGAGATGGCGGGCTGGAACCACCACAAGTCTCTGGATGATTCCCGGACTTTTTTAAAGATGTTCCACGAGTTTAAGACCGTTTACTGTATGGAGTACGACGGCCATGCCATTGGCTGCATTGATTTTGACTGGGACAAGTATAAGAAGGATTTTATTTCCATCGGCTACGCCATGAGCCAGGAATGCTGGGGGCAAGGGTTCATGACAGAGGCCTTGGTCGCCATTATGGATTACATGATTGATGAGTACGGGGTGAAAAATTTTTGTGCCCGGTCTTATACCAATAATGTCAGGTCCAGAAAACTTTTGATGCGACTTGGTTTTAAGCTTATGTCTTCGAATGCTTACGAATGCTATTACGAACTTACAATATAAAAGACGCAGGGAAAAATAATTCCTTGCGTCTATTTTTTACTTGATTAAATTTTCCATGAGCTCTTTGGTTGGTCCTAGCGAACCGAATTTAATAATTATTTTGTCGCCGTCAACGGCCAATCTTAATTCATGGCTTTCCTTTAACTCGTGGTTGTCGGAGAAGTGCAGGTGGTATTTTACTCTGTAATCACCAGCCTCGTCTTGCTTGATTTCCTCCATCTTTACTGTGGCAAGGCCTGCGTCAAGTTTTTCGTAAACTGGGTTTAGGTAATTCCCATCCGCCACTAAAATCTTTACAGTTTTTTCATCCAAGTATTTTTTTAGGACCGATTCGTCCCCGTAGGCCAATTCTTTGGCTGCCAATTCATGGTATTCATCGGATTTTACCTGGCCTATGTAGGCGTAGTAGTCCTTGATAAAGTCTTCTATTAGGGCTTCTTCCTTGGTCGCACATGCAGATAAGGTCAGACCAAGCATAAGTAAAGTTAAAATTATTAATATGTTTTTTCTTTTCATCTAATCACCTCACTTGTCTTATACCCATTATTATTATTATTATTCATGGCAAGGCGTCTTTTATCTTGAAAAGTAGGGCCGTTAATGGTAAAATAGTTGTGGGGAAAAGGAAAAACCTTACAGCTACCTCTACTGTATTTTGGACGAGGGCCAAGGCCACTGCGCGATCGTGGGAAGGCGGCCTAAAGGATGAAGAAAGAGTCAGGATACCCTATGAGTGCATAATCTGGGTTAGGGATTATGCGTTCTTTTGGCATGCTGTAAGAGCATGTTTTTTTTATTGGAATTTTTAGGAGGAGCCTTGAAGAAAAAAGACTCATACATTTATATATTTATTTTAATTGCCCTGGCATCGACCGTAATCGGTTTGTCCCTGGGCTCAATGAAATATTCTTTTGGCCAGGTCTTAAAGGGCCTTTTTGTCCACGACGAGACCATGGAGCACTTGATAATTTTTAAAATTAGATTGCCAAGAGTTATTGGCGGCGGCTTAGTCGGTATGGCTTTGGCACTTTCTGGCGCCCTCTTGCAGGGAGTTATGAGAAATAATTTGGCTTCACCTTCTGTAATAGGTGTTACAAATGGAGCCTCCTTCGTGGGCCACTTGACACTCATGGCCTTTCCTGCCTACGCATATCTTTTGCCGGTGGGGACCATTGTCGGCGCACTTTTGACCACGATTTTTATTTACCGCTTGGCCTATAGCGACGGGATAAATCCAAATCGATTGGTTCTTTCGGGTGTGGCAGTTGGCGCCATGTTTACGGCCTTTAACAATATGCTAAGGTCCATGTTTCCAGAAAGACTGGCATCTACATTGGGCTTTACAATTGGATCTTTAAACGGCCTCGGCTGGGGAGAAGTTTTCTTTGCTAGTCCTTATATAATTATAAGCATTATAATTGCCCTTATGATGTCAAATAACATGAACGTTTTGATGTTGGGCGATGAACTTTCGAGCTCCCTTGGCCTAAAGACAGAGCGCTTTAGATTTTTAATTATAATTGTCTCATCTTTACTATCTGGGGCGGCCATTGCAATTGCAGGTTTAATTTCATTTGTCGGCTTAATCGTCCCCCACATAGCTCGGATTTTTGTGGGCAACGACTATAGGAAATTATCTTTGGCCTCAATGCTCTTGGGCTATTCATTTGTGATTTTATCAGATGCGGTGGGCAGGATAATTTTGCCTATAGGCGAGATTGCAGTCAGCGTTATCGTGGCATTTTTGGGCGCACCATTCTTCCTCTATCTCTTAAGAGAAAGGTACAGAAAGGGGCATTAAGATGTATTTTGGCTTTAAAGATATAAAAATTAATTACGGGACCAAGACCATTATAGAAAATTTGTCCATGGACGTGCCCAAGGGAAAGATTTCGACCATTATCGGACCAAACGGGTCTGGCAAGTCGTCACTACTCAGGCTGATTTCCAGGAAAAATCCGCCGGCTCATGGTCAAGTTATTTACAAGGACAAGTCCATTTACGATTATGATACCAAAGAATTGGCCAAGAAGATTGCCTTTTTGCCGCAAATCCACAAGTCGCCGACAGATGCGACCGTGCGAACGCTGGTGGCCAACGGCAGGTTTCCATACAGGTCAATGCTTGGGGGCTTGTCTGCAAAAGACGAGGAAATTATTGACGAGGTAATAGAATTTACTGGCCTTAGTGCCTTAGAACATAGGGCCCTTAGGACTTTGTCGGGGGGTGAACGCCAGCGGGCGTGGATAGCCATGACCATGGCAACTCAAGCCGAGATTTTGGTCTTGGACGAGCCCACGACTTACTTGGACATAAGCTACCAGATAGAGCTTATGGATTTGATCGAGAGGGTGAAGGAAGAATACGGTACGACCATCTTGCTTGTCCTTCACGATATAAACTTGGCGATTAGATATTCAGATTATCTCTTTGCCATAAAGGACAAAAATATTTTATTTGAAGGAAGACGGGAAGAGGTAATCACCAGCGAAAATATCCGGGATATTTTTGCCCTTGATGCCGAGATTATCCACCACGATGGGCAGATGATTATGGTTCCCGGCAGGAGGAAATTATGAAAAAGAAATTACTTATTTTATTAATGGCAGGACTTTTGGCGGTAGGGTGTACGAGTCCAAAGGACGACAAGGCAGGAGAAGATAAGAAGGCTGCAGAGGTCACTGAAAATACAGATGCAAATGAAAATGCAGATGCAAAAGAAAATGCAGATGCAAAAGAAGACGCAAATGCAGAAGCTGGTTTCAAGGCCCACGCTATTTCAGAATTAGAAAAAATTGCTGAGGCTTACAAAAAGTCAACACTTGCCAAGGACGCCATTGCAGAGCTAGAAAAAATTCAAGAAGATGCAGATACCATGACTTTTACAGATGATACCGGCAGGGAATCAGTAACTGTTAAAAAGCGTCCGAAAAAAGTTGCAGTTTTTTATTCTTCATACGCATCCATGTATGACGAACTCGGCGGTAAAATCGATTTAATTATTGGCGGCGACAATGCAGTTGAAGTTTATAAATTCCAACGCGGCAAGGATATTACCGAAGGCAAAAATGTCATCGTAACATCACCAAGCGGAAAAAACTGGGATGTGGAAAAAATTATTGCAGAAAAACCAGACTTAATTATCTGCGCTATGACTTCAAATGGCTATGGAACAATTGAAGAAGCTGCCAAGGCTGCTGGTATTGACCTAATTGGTATTTCCTTTAACGGCGTTCGCGACTACGCAAAGTGGGCTTATATTTACACTTCACTTAACGACAACCAAGAGGCCTTCGACAATGTTGCTCTAAAGACCATTGAAGGCGTATCAAAAATTATTGAAGAGGTTCCAATCAGGGACCACAAGCCTCAAGTCATCTCAATCATGCCAGTTGCCAAGGGTATTAAGGGCAATTACACTCAAAGCGACTTGGGAACAATTCTACAAGACTTGGGCACACAAAACCGCTTGGGAGGCGAAGTTAAAAAGGGTGCCAGCCCCAGGGTTGACATCAGCATTGAAGACATTGTAAAGATGAATCCAGAATACATTTTCATCCAATGCATGAATTCAGAAGACTACGCTAGAGAATCCGTTGAAAAATACCTGTCATCAACCGACGCTTGGGCCAAGGTGGACGCTGTTGCAAACAATCAGGTTTATTATTTGCCACGCGGCCTCTTCCACAACAAGCCAAATTCAAAATACGTTGATGCCTATCAAATGATTTTTGATTATCTTTACAAATAATGGCTAAGTTAATGGTAATGGGGACGACCTCATCAGCAGGCAAGAGCTTGCTGGTGACTGGTCTGGTCCGGTATTTTAAAAAATATGGATATAAGTCCTATCCATTTAAATCACAAAATATGTCTTCAAAGGCTTATGAGCTTGAAGACGGTAGGCTAATTTCAACTGCCCAAGCTCTCCAGGCTTTTTCTGCAGGATTAAAGCCCGACGTCAGGATGAATCCTGTCCTTCTCATACCCCAGTCCAACACTGGGTCCATGGTTGTAATCGACGGGGAAAAGTACAAGGCCATGCAGGCCCGTGAATATTTTGATTTTAAAGTCAAACTTCGCGACCATATTATGGAAGTCTTCGAGCAAATTGAGGGAGAAAATGATATAATAGTAATCGAAGGGGCGGGCAGTCCGGCGGAAATTAATTTGCGTGACAACGACATAGTCAATATGGGCCTGGCTGAGATGGTGGACGCGCCAGTAATTTTGGTGGCGGACATCGACCGGGGCGGAGTTTTCGCTTCCCTTTATGGAACGGTCATGCTCCTTCCTGAAAATGAACGAGCAAGGATTAAGGGCCTGGTAATAAATAAATTTAGGGGAGACCCGACTCTACTTGAGTCTGGAATAGAAAAAATCGAAGACCTAACGGGCATTCCCGTTATAGGTCTCATTCCCTACGAGCACTTTGAACTGGTGGATGAGGACAGCCTAATCGATTACGACAAGCACGCCAACCACGAGGACCAAAGTGAAGACGAACTCAATTTAGAACTGGACAAACTTGAAAAAGTCTTGGAAGAAAATATGGACATGGAATTTATTAAGAGGATTAGTGGTTTAAAATGATTTTAGTTTTTGCAGTTTTATTGGATTTTTTAATAGGTGATCCCAACTATTACTACCATCCCATCAGGATTATGGGGCGGATTATTAGGAGGGAAGAGCAATTTGTACGAGCACACGTAAGCGGGGACAGAGGATTATTCTGGGCCGGCCTTTGTATGCTCGTTTTTAATTTGCTGGCGACAATCTTGGTCCTTATGGGAATTTTTTCTTTACTTAATGACACAGGGGCCAAACTTTTCTCTTTGTATCTGATTTACTCAGCCATAGCTGGCAGAGAACTTATAAAATGCGCCAATGCAGTTAGACTTGCACTTTTTAAATCACTTGAAGAAGCCAGATATCAGCTGTCCATGATCGTGGGCAGGGACACTGCAAATTTATCTGAAGAAAAAATCGTTAGGGCAACTGTGGAAACCGTGGCAGAAAACACTAGCGACGGAATAATCGCACCACTTTTTTATATATTGTTTTTTGGACCCGTGGGCGGCATGGTCTACAAATTTGTAAACACCATGGACTCGACCATTGGTTACAGGAATGAAAAGTACGAATACTTGGGCAAGGCGGCCGCAATTTTTGACGACTGGGTTAACTATATCCCAGCCAGAATTACCGGACTCCTCTTTGTATGTGCGGCTTATCTCTTGGGCTATGACGCCAGGGGCTCTTATGAAATTATGATTAGAGACCACGGCAAGCACAAGTCGCCAAACGCAGGATATCCAGAGGCAGCCATGGCTGGTATGCTGGGCGTTCGCCTGGGAGGACCCAGCCAATATTTTGGCCACATGGACAATAAGCCTTATATAGGTAATGACCGCAGGCCCCTTAAGCCCAATGATATTACAAGGGCCAACAGGGCGGCCATCACTAGTGAGATAATTTTTGTGATTATCATGGTTTTATTAATTATTTGGAGGTAAGAGATGAAAGGACTCGCTGTAATAGCCTTTGGCACCAGCCACAAGGACACTTATGAAAAAAACATTAGACCAATTTACGACCACTTAAAGGAAAATTTTGACGGACAAACTGAATTGGCCTTTACCAGTCGGATTATCAAGAGGATTTTAGAAAAACGCGGAGAATTTGTTTTTAATGAAAAGGAAGTTATCGCCAAGCTCCAAGAGACTTGCGATGAAATTTACATTTTGCCCCTCCACATCCTAAGGGGTTTTGAATACGAAAAAATTGAGAGGATCGGCCTTGGCAAAGTTGCCAAGCCACTTTTAGAGACAAAGGAAGACATAGAATTTTTTGCAAAAAATATTAATTTACCCAAGGACAAGGCCATAATTTTTATGGGCCACGGAACTGAACACCAAGTCGACTGGGTTTACGGCGAAGTTGAAGAGGCCTTTAAAAAGCTGGGCTACGATAAGGTTTTTGTTGGCACAGTTGAAGGCTCAAGGTCTATCGAAGATATTTTGCCAAGGGTAAAAGAAGCTGGCATAACAGAAGTCATTCTCCGTCCGCTCATGCTGGTGGCAGGTGACCACGCCAAAAACGATATGGCAGGTGACGACGAAGACTCATGGAAGTCCATTCTTGAAAGAGAAGGCATAAAAGTCGACGCCCAGCTTATTGGCCTAGGCGAAGAGGAATTCATCCGCGATATGTATTATGCAAATTTAAAGGAGATTATGAATTGAAAAAACTTTATGCAATTGGGACCGGACCAGGGGATAAAAAATATCTGACCCTTTGGGCTGTGGAGGCCCTCAAAGAGGCCCATGTGATTTTTGCTCCCGACAACAAGGGCAAGAACATGGCCCTGGACACGGTCAGAGATTTTATAGATGGCAAGCGCATCGTCTACTTGGATTTTCCCATGGGCTTTGTAACCGAAGACCATTATAAAAAGGCCTTTGAAATTATTGAAAAGGAAATTCCAGACGGCAAATCGGGCGCCTTTGTAACTATTGGCGATGCGACTGTTTACTCGACTTTGGTAAATACAATTCACTATGCCAGGGACATGGAAATCGAATTTGTCCCGGGCGTGCCAAGCTTTTTGGCTGCGGCCAACAGGCTGTCTGTGCCACTTGTTAAAAAGGGCGAGGCCTTTGTCCTCTGCGAAGATGTAAATGAGGAAATTTTATCAGCGGCTGATGCAGTCGCGGTTTTAAAGACCTTTAAAAACCCTTCTAAGGAAGAAATTATCAAAAAATTAAAGGCTGGTGGCTTTGAATACAAATATATTTCCAATATTTCCGCTGCCAATGAAAGAGTTGCAGAGACTGACCAGGAAATTTTGGCAGAGGAAAATTATTTGTCACTAATAATCGGAAGAAGAGAAAAAAATGACAGATAAGACCATGATCCACGGGGCAAATATTTTTAAATATGCCAAGGACGGGGACATTCTGGATTTTTCTTCCAATATAAATCCACTTGGGCCGCCGGCCTATGTTTACGATATTATCGAGGAAAATTTAAAATCCATCGAGCGATATCCGGACATTGAGTACAGGTCTTTGATGGCCGATATCTCCAAGGCCTTTGGGGTGGACCAAAATAAAATCGCTCTGGGCAACGGGGCCATTGAGCTTATTGACCGGATTATCTTTGAACACGAACGAATAATCGTCTTTGATCCGTCTTTTTCTGAATATGAAATTCGGGCAAGGGTCTACGGCAAAGAATTTTTGCCAATAAGCTTAAAAAGCGATTTTACTCTTGACTTTGAAAATTTAGAAAAATTTGTTTTTAAAAAGGGCGACTTAATTATTCTTACAAATCCCAATAATCCAAACGGCAGGGCTTTAAGAAGAGATGAATTTGAAAGGCTGATAGCAATTATTAAAAATTCTCCAGCCCATCTCATGCTGGACCAGGCCTTTGACGACTTTGCAGACCTGGATTACAAGGCCATGGATTATATTGGGGACGATATTTATTTGATAAAAGCGGCGACAAAATTTTATTCCCTGCCTGGCCTCAGACTTGGCATGGCATTTTCCTCTGAGAAAAATATCAAAAGACTTAGAGAACTCGTCCCATCTTGGTCGGTGGGAGCCCTCTTGGAAAATATGGGAAAGATTTTTATGGACCAAGACTTCAGGGAAAAATCCAAGGCCTATATAAAAAAGGAAAGGGAATTTTTAATAGACGAGCTTGAGAAATTAAGCTTAAAGACCTATGAGTCATCTGCAGACTTTTTACTAATAAATTTGGGCGACCGCGGAGAAGAAGATGTCTTCCAAGAATTTTTAAAGAGGAAGATCCTGGTTCGCAAGTGCTCTTCATATAGAAACTTAGAGGGCAATTTTATCCGGGTTGCCGTTAAAGACCATGAAAAAAACGCAAAACTCATTCAAGCTTTTAAGGAGATTATAAATGGATAGTAGACTTATGATTGCAGCCCCATCTTCAAACACGGGCAAGACCTTTATATCCCTGGCTCTTTTGCGGGCCATTGGCAGGGATGAAAAAGTCCGCGGCTACAAGGTGGGACCTGACTACATTGACGCAGACTATTTGTCACAGGCGGCTGGCCGGCCGGCTGAAAACCTAGACTTGTTTTTGATGGATGAAAAAGATATAAAAAGGGCTCTGGCCAAGGATGGTTTTAAAATTATCGAAGGAGTCATGGGATATTTCGACGGCCTGCAAAATACTTATGAGTATTCCTGCTACGATCTTTCAAAGCGGACCAATACGCCGGTCGTAATCGTCTACGAACCCAAGGGTGAATCCTTTACGGCCATACCCAAGATCAAGGGCATGGTGGATTTTTCTGGCGGACAAATCAAGGGGATAATCTTCAACAAGACCTCGCAAAAAATGTACGAGCTCTTGAAGACCCAGGTGGAAAAATATATTGGCATAGCGGTTCTGGGCTACCTGCCCTATGACGACAGGCTAAATATAAAATCAAAAAACCAAGGCTTACTTTTGCCTCATGAGCAGAGAAATTTCATGGAACTCTTGGAGGTGGCAAGCGAACTGGTCGTCCACCACTTGGACATGGACGAGCTCTATAGGATTGCCCAGTGCCAGGAAATAAAAGTTGACGAGTCTTATAAAAATTATGCCAATGATTTAAAGGATATAAAAATCGCCTACGCCCACGACCAGGCCTTTCCATTTTTTTATAATTTTGAGGGAAGAGAAAACTTCATTCCCTTTTCACCTCTCAAGGATAAAAAATTACCTCAAGCTGATTTGATTTTGATTGGTGGCGGCTACCCAGAAGATTTTATCGCCGACTTAGAGATGAATATTGACATGAAGGAGTCCATAAAATCTTATGTGGAAGCAGGCGGCAAGCTGATTGCCTACGGTGGCGGCCTCATGTACTTGGCGGAAAAATTCCAGGGCCACAATATGGCGGGAATTTTTAAAGGGTCTGCTCAGATGACCGACCGTCTACAAAATTTTGGCTACTGCGAACTCAAAGCAAAAGAAGATTTGGGCTTTGCTAAGGCAGGCGAGATTTTAAGGGCCAGGGAATTCCACCGGGGAATTTTTGAGACTGACGAAAAAACTATTTTTGAAATTTCCAAGCCTGGGACAGATAAAAAATGGGAAGACGGCTACAGATACAAAAACGCCTACGGATTTTTCGCCCACTTCCATCCGCTGACTTGGATGGACAGACTGATTGACTTTGCTAAAGATAAATAATAAAAATAAAAAGGAGACTATATGTATATAAAAAAACCAATGGAAATTGAAAACAAATCGATGGATATAATTGACGAATCCCTTAAGGATGTTAATTTCGAAGGCCTGGACCTACAGATTGCCAGGCGGATGATTCACACGACAGGCGACGTGGACTACAGGCATATAATTTCTTTTAAAAATAATTTTTCAGCTAAAGCCCTGGAGGCCATCAAAAACGGTGGGACCATTTATTCTGATACCAATATGATAATCGCTGGCGTCAACAAGCCGGCCCTGGCTGCAGCGTCTTGCGATATAATAACCTTGGTTAGCGACAAGGACCTTGCGGCTAAGGCCAAAGAACGTGGCACAACTCGCAGCCTCATTGCCATTGAAGAGGCAGTTGAACGGGGGATACGTATGTTTGCCATTGGCAATGCACCCACAGCCCTCTTCCGTTTGATCGAGCTCATCAGAGAAGGCAAGTGCGATCCATTATTTGTAATCGGGGTCCCAGTTGGTTTTGTCGGGGCGGCTGAATCCAAAGAAGAGCTCAGGACTGTTGACGTTCCACAAATTACAACCGTGGGAACCAAGGGCGGTTCAAATGTTGCGGCTTCGATTATTAACGCCATCCTTTACGAGAACAACCGCCAAGATATTTACGCGACCAAGTAATGGAACTTTATGAAAACGGCCTTCGCTTGGGCTATACTACTGGGACTTGCGCAGCTGGCGCGGCCTATGCAGGAGCCCTTTTGCTGGAAGGCGAGCAAAGAGAAAAAATAAATATTTTAACGCCGGCTGGCATTGATGTGGACCTGGATGTTTTGGACCTCCACATGGATGGCGAATGGGCGGTCGCTGCTATCAGAAAAGATTCGGGCGACGACCCAGATGTGACAGACAAGATTTTAATCTACGCAAAAATCCGCAAAACTCAAAACCCTACGACCATTGACGGCGGAGTGGGCATTGGGACCATTACAAAAAAAGGCTTGTACGGAGAAATTGGCGAGAAGGCTATTAATCCCGTGCCCAAGAAAATGATTTTGCAAGCTGTTCAATCTGTCTCGGATGATAATTACGAAATTATTATCTTCGTTCCAGACGGAGAAACGGTCGGCAAGAGGACTTACAATTCCAATCTGGGCATTGTGGGAGGGATTTCCATAATCGGTTCAACTGGAATCGTCCATCCCATGAGCGAGGACGCCCTCTTAAAGACCATTGAGCTGGAAGTAAATGTGGTCAAGGAAGAGCATGGGACTGACAATATTCTCCTGGTGCCCGGCAATTATGGGGAGAAAATGCGTGAGGCCTACAAGCTGGACCTACCTCATGTGCAGATGTCCAATTATATTGGCGACGCTTTGAAATATGCCTACCAGGCTGGCTTTAGAAATATTACTCTACTTGGACATATTGGAAAGTTTTCCAAGTTGTCGCTGGGAATTTTTAACACCCACAGCAAAAATTGCGACACCCGCATGGAGGCCTTTGCCTTTTATTTATTTTTGCTGGGCGCGCCCAGAGATTTTATTATGAAAGTTTTATCTTTAAACACAGCCGAGGAGGCCATGAATCTTTGCGTCGAATCTGGCTACAAGGAAGCCATTATCGAAATGCAAAGGGGGGCCGAGGCGAGGATTAAAAGATATTTGAAGGATCCAGATTTAAATATCAGGGTCTATATATATTCTATGGAAGGAGGCCTTGTCGATGATTGATGTGGCAGGAGTTGGACCTGGTAATATAAATTTAATTACCGGCCAGGTCTTGGAGGCCATCAAAACTTATGAAAAAGTTTTGGCCTTTAAGCGGGTCAAGGAAAGCCTAAGTGACATTAGGCCTGACATTATTGAAATAAAAACCCTGAAAGAAGTCGACGCTTACAAGGAGGCTAATGCTCTTGTCTTGGCTTCTGGCGACCCAATGTTTTACGGGATTAGCGAATATATAAAAAAGATGGGAGTCCTGGGGAAAATTTATCCGGGCATCTCATCCATCCAGTGCATGGCGGCGGCCATTAAAAAATCCTGGCATGACATGGATTTGGTCAGCCTTCACGGACGGGACTACGATTTGAAAAATATAAATAGGGACACGATTTTTTTGACTGATAAGGAAATGACTCCCAACAGAATTTCCCAAGAATTATTTAAATTGGGCAGAAAAGGAAAAGTTTTTGCAGGCTATAATTTATCCTATGAAGACGAATTGATAGAAGAATTTGACTTAGGGGAGACTGGCCAAGAGCCAAGCCCTCTGGCAGTATGTGTGGTGGTTTTATGCGAGCAATAGATGACGAATTATTTATAAGGGGTGAGGTCCCCATGACCAAACGCGAAGTCCGCGTCTTTATTATGGACGCCCTTGATATAGAGGAGGGCCAGGACTTTTTGGACATAGGCGCAGGCACGGGGTCGATTACAATTGAAGCGGCCATGCGCGGTGCCAAGGCCACTGCCATTGAGTGCGTGGACGAGGGCGTAAGACTCATAAAAGAAAATGCAGACAAGTTTGGCGTGAAGGTAGACGTCATCCAAGCCATGGCGCCCGAGGGAATTCCAGATCAAGATTTCGATAGGATTTTTATTGGCGGGTCCCGGGGCAAACTGGAGGAATTAATAAAAATTTCTCACGACAGACTAAGGCCGGGCGGAGTTTTGGCCATGAGCTTTATTCTTTTAAAAAATGTTGGCCAAGCCCAGGCGGCAATGAAGGACTTGTTTAAAGACGTGGAGATAAATTTAATTCAAAGCTCTAAGGTCGATAAAATTGGAATGATGAGGGGCAACAACCCCATTTTTATATTAAGAGGTGTAAAATGATTTATTTTGTTGGAGCAGGACCGGGCGCTGTTGATCTAATTACAATCCGCGGCCGGGACTTACTTGAAAGGGCTGACGTGGTCATCTACGCTGGCAGTTTGGTTACGCCAGACCATTTGAAATTTTGCAAAGAGACATGCGAGTTTTACGATTCAGCAACCATGCATCTGGGCGAAGTCATGGATGTAATGCTAGCTGCCCACAAGGCAGGCAAGGTCGTCGTCCGTTTGCACACAGGCGACCCAAGTATCTACGGGGCCATTGGCGAGCAGATGAGAGAGTTGGACAGGGAAAATATTTCCTATGAAGTTGTCCCTGGCGTTTCATCTTTTGTGGCTGCAAATGCTGCGGTCAAAAAAGAAATGACCTTGCCAGGTGTAAGTCAAACGATAATTTTAACCAGGATTTCTGGCCGGACTCCTGTGCCTGAAAAGGAAGAGTTAAAAAAACTTGCTTCCCACAGGGCATCCATGGCTAT
Source organism: Ezakiella massiliensis (assembly GCF_059862345.1). Classification (NCBI taxonomy): domain Bacteria; kingdom Bacillati; phylum Bacillota; class Tissierellia; genus Ezakiella; species Ezakiella massiliensis. The sequence goes on along the minus strand of NZ_JCBCEO010000004.1, from coordinate 187,520 downwards.
ATTCTTATCTGTCCAAAAAATTTCAGAAGTCGTGGACGAGTTATTGACCGCCTACAATAAGGATACGCCGATTGCTGTAGTATATAGGGCTTCTTGGCCGGATGAAAAAATCGTCAAGGGGACACTGGATGACATTGCAGAAAAAGTTAAGGACGCGGACATAAATCGCCAGGCGCAAATTCTGGTGGGAGATTTCTTGGACACTGATTTCGAATACTCCAAGCTCTATGACCCGTCATTTACAACTGGATACAGAGATGGCAAAAAATAATTTAGCCGTCATATTTTTTACAGAGGGCGGGAAAAACCTGGCCAACAAAATTCGCTTGGCCGGAGATTATTTTTACAACAAGGACAAAAAAATAAAACCCATGATGGCGCAGATCATGAGGGACTACAAAAACATTGTCTTTATTTCTGCGACTGGGATTGCGGTCCGCTACATCGCTCCCTATATTAAGTCCAAGGATGTTGACCCGGCTGTGATCGTCATTGACGAGGGAGGAAATTTTGTAATTTCCTTATTATCCGGCCACTTGGGCGGGGCAAATGAAGTTGCCAAGAGAATTGCCGACCGTATTGGAGCGACACCAGTTATCACGACTGCATCCGATGTTTTAAATGTGCCGGCCATTGATATGTTTGCCAAGGAAAACAATTTGATTATAGAAGACTTGTCGACAATTGCCGCCGTAATGGGGCGTGTGGTCGAGGGCAAGGACCTTTATTATTCGACCAATACGTCTATGAAATACCCTTACGAGTTTATTACAAAAGATATAGAAAAAGCCCAGGCGGCTCTGGTCGTTGGCGATTATTTTATAGAGACCGACCTGCCAGTCACCTATCTGCGACCCCTCGACATTTACGTAGGCGTGGGTTGCAAACGGGGCAAGACTTTTGAGGAAATTTACATGGCAGTTAAAAATGCTTTTGACATTTCTAAAATTTCTATGAAATCCATAGCCGAGTTTAGGTCTATTGACTTAAAAAAAGATGAGGCAGGCATAGTTGAGTTGGCGAATTTTTTCAACAGAAAATTTATAACCTATGATTCGGAAACGCTTTTAAAAGTTCAAGGGGACTTTAAGACCAGCGACTTTGTGGCCCAGACCACAGGAGTGGACGCTGTTTCGTCCAGGTCGGCCATGCTTGGCGCAGATGAATTATTAGTAGACAAATACAGTGAAAATGGGGTTACCGTTTCGCTGGCAAGAAAATATATTTGAGGTGAAAGATGAAATTATATGTAATTGGAATTGGCCCAGGTGGCCGTGAGAGGATGACTCCAGAGGCTGTCCACGCAATTGAAGATTCCCAGGCCCTAGTTGGCTACAAACCATATTTGGAATACATCGAAGACTTGATTGGCGACAGGGAAACTTTTTCAACTGGGATGACAGGTGAAATCGAACGCTGTAATCAGGCCATTGATATTGCACTTGAGGGCAAAAATGTTTCTATTATTTCAACTGGCGATGCCGGACTCTACGGCATGGCTGGTCCGATTTATGAACTGGTCGAAGAGAGAAAGGCAGACGTTGAAGTCGTCGTTGTGCCGGGTGTTAGCGCACAATTTTCTGCAGCCGCAGATTTGGGTGCGCCGATTATGCACGACATTGCGACAATTTCTCTGTCAGATTTGCTAACCCCTTATGATTTAATTATGAAGAGGGTGGACCTGGCTGCCCAAGGCGATTTTGTAATTGCCCTTTACAATCCGCGTTCAAAGACCAGGAAGGACCATTTGAAAAATGCCTTTGATTTGATAAAAAAATATCAAAAGGGATCAACGCCAGTCGGCATTGTCAAAGATTCTGGTAGACCGGGAACTGAAACAACGATTACGACTTTAGATGACATTGACTACGAGACCGTGGATATGAAGACAATCGTAATCGTCGGCAACTCAGAGACCTTTGTTGCAAATGGCAAGATGATTACGCCAAGGGGTTACAGGAACTTATGATTTGGATAGCAGGGGGAACCCATGAGACCCGAGAGCTCTTAGACCTCTTGGGAACTTACGAGGACATTTTAATAACTGTTGCCACGGATGAGGGCAGGGAATTTTTGCCAGAAGACGCCAGAGTTTTGGTGGGCCCGGTTTTGCGGGAGACAATTCCAGATTTTGTAAAAGCTCACGACATAAATTTAATTGTCGACCTGACCCATCCCTTTGCGACGAGGATTTCCGAGTCCCTGGCTATGATGAGTGAGCGTTTGGGCATCCCCCTCTTGAGATTTGTTCGAGCTGGCAGAAGGGTTGAGGACCAGAGGATTATTTATGCAAAATCTTATGAGGATTCTTTTGAAATCATAAAAAAATTAAAAGGAAATTTTTTGTTTACAACCGGTTCCAAGAGGGCGGACGAATTTTTTGCTATACAAGGAAACAATCGCTTTGTCTTTAGGATTTTGCCGACTGTCGCCTCTGTAAAAGCTCTGACAGAAATTGGAGTAAAAATAAACAATATCATCGCCATGGTCGGACCCTTTACTTATGATATGAATATGGCCATGCTGGGCATGATTAAGGCTGATTACCTGGTCACCAAGGACAGCGGAGACGGGTCTGGAATTGACGAAAAAATTCAGGCGGCCCTGGACTTTGGTGCACTGCCAATTGTAATTAAGAGAAATATTGAAGACGGCTACAGCCTAGAGGAAGTCGCGAAAAAGATGGAGGACTACCGTGCAAGAAAAAATCGAAAAAATAATTGAGGGCATTAGGCCAGTTGAAAAATCAGATTTGGCAAATAAAGAATGGGATTCAATTGCTCATCCCCTTGGAAGTTTGGGCGAACTGGAAAAGGCCACAATAAAAATCGCAAACATTCAAGGAAGAGCCATCCCATCAATAAAAAAACGCGTTTTGATTTGCATGGCCAGCGACAACGGGGTCATTGCTGAAGGAATTTCATCTGGCTATCCTGATTTGACATCACAACTCGTCATGTCCATGATGAGGGGGAAGACTGGCTGTGCTTCACTTTGTAGAAACGCTGACATGCAACTAATTGTAGTCGACTTGGGAACTAGAAATGAAAACGAAATTAAAAAATTATCTGAAGTCGTCGTTGAAAATAGGCGAATAAATCCTGAGACTAAAAACTTTGCCATCGAACCTGCCATGACCATGGACGAACTCTTTCAAGCAATTACAACTGGTTTTGAAATGGTCGATAAGTATCCTGCAGATATTTATGGAACTGGGGAGCTGGGCATTGGCAACACCACAACTTCGTCTGCAGTTATGGCCGCTCTTATGAAACTCAGTGCAAAGGAAACTGTGGGCTTGGGCGGTGGCCTGGACGACGAAGGCTACAGGAAAAAAATAAGGGTCATTGACGATTCAATTGAAAAATATGTTTTATATAACAAAGATATTTTTGAAATACTTAGGACGGTTGGCGGCTATGATATCGCTGGCCTTGTGGGCGTATTTTTAAAGGCAGCCTACGAGCAAAAGCCAATTATAATCGACGGATTTATTTCTGCCGTCGCCGCAGCCGCAGCTATCAAATTAAATGATCATGTAAAAGATTATCTCATCCCATCCCACATGTCCGCCGAAAGGCAAATGAAAATTCTAACGGATTTTTTAGGCGTCAATCCGCCCCTGTTTTTGTCCATGCGTTTGGGCGAGGGGACAGGCTGTCCGCTTATGATAAAGATGATTGACTCTGGCATTTACGCCCTGGAAAACATGGGCAGGTGGGACGACGTTTATATTGACGACGTCCTTTACGATATAAGGGAGGACCAATGATTACGATTGTAACAGGGGGCGCGCGGTCGGGCAAAAGCGATTTTGCCGAAAGCCTTTACGCCCACACAGATGACGTTTGCTATATTGCCACATCAATAGTGGCCGATGATGAAATGGAAAACCGGGTCAAGCTTCACAAGGAAAGCCGCAATCAAAATTGGCGGACCTATGAGGGCTACACCGACCTTCACAATGCCTTGGGGACCGAGGCCAATTATCTTTTGGACTGCATGACCATTTTAATCAGCAATATTATGTACGACTTGTCCAAGGATGAAGAGGACTTGACGGCAGATTTGATTAAAAAAATCGAAGACAAGGCCTATTTGGAAATTGCAAATTTGATTTACGAAATCCGTGAGCAAAATAAAAATCTGGTCCTCGTGACCAACGAAGTGGGATCGGCCATTGTGCCTGAAAACAAGGTCGCCAGGTCCTACCGGGACATAGTCGGCCGAGTCAACCGTCGGGTGGCGGAGATTTGCGACCGGGCCTATCTAATCGTTATGGGCTATGAGGTGAGACTCAAATGAAATTTTTGCAGGGAATAATAGTCGCCTTTCAATTTTTAACCAGATTTTATTTGCCAATAAATATCGAATGGGACGAGAAAAATATTAAATATTCGCTCTTGTTTTTTCCGATAGTTGGTGGGGCAATTGGCGTAGTCCTTTACTTTGTGGCAAGGATATTTGCTCAGACGAATGTAAACATTAGTCTCATGATTTTACTGGCCTGGATACTTATAACTGGAGGCCTCCACTTTGACGGCCTGTCGGACACAGTTGACGGATTTTCCGCACGGAAAAATCGAGAAGAGACCTTAAAGATCATGGACGACTCCCACATAGGTGCCTTTGGAGTAATGGCCATCGTTTTAGCCCTTGCCTTTAAGTATTATTCGATTGCAAATCTAATCGGACCAAATCCTTGGGGCATTTATTTGGCCCCAGTTTTTGCTCGAGCTGTTGCAGGAATTTTTTTGACCTATATAAAGACAGCCAAGGACACAGGCCTTGCCGCCTATTTTCATTCTTGCACCAAAAAGTGGCCGGCCACTCTTGCTTTTATCTGCACCCTTGCCCTTGCTTTTTATTTTAATTCATGGATGGCCATCCGAGTTCTTTATACGACAGGGATCATTTGTATTTTGCTAATACCGATTTATAGAAAACTTGGCGGCTTAACTGGGGATGTCTATGGGACAATTGTTGAAGTTTTTGAAATAATTTTTATGACCCTTTGTATAATTTAAAGGAGTTTTATGTTATAATAAATTCAAGAACAGACATTGGAGGGAATTATGAAGCCAGATATAAATTCATTTACCAGAAAAGCAGCCCACGCCGTGGAAATCGTCATCAGCCTTATAGTACTGGTGGCTGTTATCGGCGGGATACCAGATGTCCTCAGGTATATAGTCCTTTATGTAAAGTCCACGGACAGCGCATATTCATACGCAATATTTTCAGAATTTATCAAGCATACTCTTATGTTGGTAGTCGGCTTGGAATTGGTGGCCATGATTATAAACCACCAAAACGAATCCATCCTGACCCTTGTCCTCTATGTTATCGCTCGTAAGATGCTAGTCTACGCAGACAATATGACAGAGATTCTCTTGGGAACAGTATCAATTGTCTTGGTCTTTGTAGTTTTGAAATTCTTTACGGTTAAGTCTTACAAAAAATCTGACAAGGACGGAAGCATTTCCGCCGGTATAAATTTCTTTGACCTCAAAGAACTCTACGGCATCGATTTGGACACCAAGCAAAACACCCTTGGCGGTTTAATCTATGAGCTCAGCAAGAGGGAAGGCAAAGAAATTAAAGAAGGCGAGACCTACGAATACCAAGGCTATGATATAGCAATTGTAGAGATGCGGGCCGGCCTAATCGAAAGAGTTGCAATAGAAAAAATAAAAACTAAATAAAACTAATACAAGCTCCCAAGTTCATTTAATGGACTGGGAGTTTTTTGTTAGTTAAATTTATCTGGTCATGTTTTAAAAAAATTCTTACAGATAATTTTTTTCAAAGAAATTTAAAGGCAAATATTATCTTGCTTTTATTATTTAAAAGTAAAAAAATGTATAACATTTAGAATTTAACCATTATTATTCAAGAGTTTTTAGCTGTTCGTTCTTAATTTTTAAAGACCATTAGCTGTAAATTTTTATGTTGCAAAAATATCTATCTGATTTCTTCTAGTCTGGCAAATGATAAAATTTTTCAATGATATTCAGCTAATCATTCTTAAAATAAAAACGTAATTATTTTTTCGAAAATCGGGTACGCTAACTTTTAAATAAAAATCGAAATTATTTTTCCAAAAGGTTTGGCGTCTTATTTTAATTTTGAAAAGACAAAAAGAATTTAAAAAGACCTGACCATTTACTTTCAAATTAAAAACGTAATTATTTTTCCAAAACATGCAGCATCTCACTTTTAAATTAAAATCGAAACATTTTTTCCAAAAGGCATGGCCTCTTACTTTTTTCTGTATTTGATTTTTTGCAGGGTAAATGGTATAATATCCTGTAGATATGTATGTGCTTGTAGCTCAGTTGGATAGAGCGGCGCCCTCCTAAGGCGTAGGTCGGGGGTTCGATTCCTCTCAAGCACGCCATATTTTTATTAGCCTGGCAAGCGAATGTAGCTCAATTGGATAGAGCGTTCCCCTCCGACGGGAAAGGTTGGGGGTTCGATCCCTCTCATTCGCGCCAATAGATATTTTTACTTATAAGCTATTTGAAGACGTAAACAGATTTTACAAAGGAGGATCAATGGCTAATTTAATTTACTGCGTTGACGACGAGAAAGTTATTACCGATATAGTGAAATTCAATTTAGAAAAAGAGGGCTATGAGGTAGTCGCACTTGCAGATGGCTATGAAGCCCTCAAGGAAGTGGATAAGAAAGCTTGCGATCTAATGCTCTTGGATGTTATGATGCCAGGTATCGACGGTTTTGAAGTTCTAAAGGAACTTAGGAAAAAATATTTCTTCCCTATTATTATGCTTACAGCTAAGGAAGAGGAAGTGGACAAGGTTCTGGGCCTAGAGCTTGGAGCTGATGACTACATTGTAAAACCTTATTCAATGAGAGAGCTTATTGCTAGGGTCAAGGCCAATTTGCGTAGGCTTTCTGTGACCGAAGAGGTTATGGATGACGAGCGCGTTTTTGGCGAGCTTGTAATCGACACTGGCAAGTATGAGGTCAGAAAAAATGGCCAGCCAGTAAATCTCACCATGCGTGAGTACGAGCTCTTAAAATATTTATCTGAAAGTCCCAACCAAGTTTTCACCCGCGAGCAACTTTTGCAAGATGTTTGGGGCTACGAATACTATGGTGACATCAGGACAGTTGACGTTACTATTAGGCGTCTCCGTCAAAAAATTGAAGACGAAGCAGATGAAGGTTCCTACAAGTATATAATTACAAAAAGAGGGGCCGGCTACTACTTCGGAGGCTAGGATGAAATCGATCAAGTGGAGGTTTGTTGCCGTTTATTTTCTCTTGGTTTTGGCTGTGCTTTTGGTGGTTGCCTCGTCAATCACTGGCAGGCTGGAAGCTTCTTTGATAGAAGAGAAGAAGGATAACGTTACAAATCAAATTAATTCTTTAATTACTACTGGATTTTCCTTTCAAGATGACATATTAGATCCCAATCAAAGGTGGTTGCAAACCGTCCTTAGCGATCGGGGTTTTCAAAATGATGAAGATATTTACATCATAGGCAGCGAGGATTTTGAAAATATCCTTGCGTCAAAAACTGCAGATGCAATCGACCTGCAGGGCACAAATGTATATACTATTGAGAAACTTAACCCCGCTTTAATAAAGAGGGGTTATTTGGGTGAGAAGGTTTTTGATGTTATAGAAACGGATACCCACAGGGAGGCCCACTTGGTCATTCCTATTGTAAACGAAAGCTCAAACGTCAAGGGCCTGGTCTATTCTGTTATGGACCTTTCAAATATTTCAAACACCATCACCCGGGCCAACAGGATTATGCTGGACTCAGGCCTCATCGCCCTGGGCATTACAATTATACTTTCCTTTATAATCTCAAACGGAATTACCAGCCCTATCGTAAAGGCTACAGAAGTTGCCAAGAGCATGAGTGAGGGTAATTTTGACGAGCGTATAAAGGTAAAATCAAACGACGAGATGGGTCGTTTCGCAGATATGTTTAACTATTTGGCGGCCGAACTCAAACGCAATATTGAGCGGACGGAGATTGAAAGGGCCAAGTTGGATACCATCTTTAACCAAATGATCGAAGGGGTTGTGGCTATTGACTCCAACAGAAAAATAATTCACTTAAACGACCGGGCCCGCGAACTTTTTGACCAGCCGCTGGATGTAGAACCTAAAAATTTGGATCTCAGACTCGCTGATATGGGCCTTAGCTCAATTAACTTTGCAAATCCATTTTCCCTGGAAGGCGAAGGCGACATTAAACTCCACAACAAGAGTTACAGATTTATTTACGCGCCTTTTGAAGACCGTAACTTAAATGTTGGCGGCGTTATTGTCGTCTACCAAGACATGACCAAGGAGCGTAAGCTTGAGGAAATGAGAAGGGAATTTGTGGCCAATGTTAGCCATGAATTAAAAACTCCAATTACATCTATCAAATCTTATGCAGAAACCCTCATGAAATATCCTGTGGACGAGGAGACCAAGATGAATTTCTTGGAGGTCATCGACCAAGAATCAGATCGGATGGCCCACATTGTTTCTGATCTTTTGACTCTCACAACCCTGGAATATTCGTCAGAGGAAAAAGAGCTTAAGCTGGTTAATCTAACAGACATTGCCAAGTCAGCTGCAGAGCGGATGAAGATGGCAATTGCTGATAAAAACCAAGCCCTTTATACAGATTTTACAGAGGACTTGCATTCATTTGCTAACGAAGAAGATTTGCTGCAAGTTGTTATAAATTTAATTTCAAATGCAGTTAAGTACACTCCATCAGGTGGAATTATAAATGTTGGAACTTGGACTGACGGTAGAAAGAATTATATTTCTGTCAAGGACAACGGCATGGGTATTGCCAAAAAAGACCAGGCCAGAATTTTTGAAAGATTTTACCGGGTCGAAAAATCCAGGTCGCGGGCCATGGGTGGCACAGGTTTGGGCCTTGCCATAGCCAAGGAAATGGTCGACGCCATGAAGGGCGATATCAGTTTGGAAAGCGAAGTTGCCAAGGGCTCTATCTTTACGATTTCTTTTGAAAGGGAGGATAAGGATGGAGAGGCATAAGACTTTATTTTTAGTTTTACTGGTTATCCTATCCTTGTTTTTATCCTACAAACTGATTTTCGACAAGCCAGAGGTGACTCTTGAGACCATCGACGTGGACGAAACGGAAATTATTTGCTACAAGCGCATGTACATGGTAAATCCAAACCGCGAACTTTTGAGAGAAATCCCAAACAAGGAGATAAATTCCCTTATCGTTTCGTCTTTGGTCGGAGCAAATCCGACAAGGATAGGCGATGAATTGGTTTCGACTGACTTAAAGGACCAGGGCTTTTTAATTATTTCTGCCTATGACGTGCCTGTGGGCATGCTATTTGCTTGCTTCAAAGAAAAGCTCCCCAAGCTTGAATTCGAAAGTTATGACAGGGCTTTTATATCAAACGAAGGGAAAATTCTCTTGCAAACGGACAAGGGCGTTTTTGAATTTGCATCCAAGTACAGCTTGGCTATGCCTCTTAACAATGATGAAAAATATGTAGAAGTTGACGAAAGATTTATGCCTACAAAAATCGTGGGCGTGGATTCTTACGCTGATATTGTAAATCCAGTCGACTCATATATTGCAGACGATAGGCAGCAAATTGCAAACGGCTTTTTAAAAAGGGAAGTTGCTGAGATTCGTGAAGACGATTCCTATCTATATGCAAGTAATGATGAGTCACTCAGAATTTTTGAAAATGGGGACATACATTATTTGTCCGTCGATCCGCAAGTGGATGTCAAACCCAATTTGCATGAGACTTTAAAAGTGCTGAGGGCTTTTATAAAAAAAGTTCCGGTAAATTTTTCAAATTATAGGATAGTAAGCCTTTATGAATCAGAGGACAACACCCTGATTTATCTGGCCAATTCCAGCCTACCGTTTTTCGCTTCAAATGGCCTGCCAATTACAGTTAATATTTCTGGGGGCAAGGTCACGAGCTTTTATTACAGCTCAAAGTATTTGAAGAAAGCGGATTCACTTTTCGTGGGGGCAGATGCGAGCGATTATAGGAATGCCTTTAAGGACAACAGTGATCCCTTTTTGATTTATACGGAGGCCGAGTCTGACAAGACCAGGGCCATCTTATCCACAATGAGTACGAGGTAGATATGGACTGGGCAAGAGCTAAAACACAACTGATATATGTTTTTATTGTTTTAAATATTTTTCTTGGGGCTATGCTGTACAAGCGCCAGCACTCAGCCTATGAAGACTTTGACTTGGCCGAAATTTTAAAGGGTCACGATATTTATTTGGATGCTGAGATTCCAAAGCCAGCTACTTTTGAAGGCAAGAGTTTGGTTTACAAGGTCTATACAGACGATGAAATCAAGGAGATTTTTTTCGACAAGCCGACTATTAGCGGTACCGAAGAACTGAAGACTTTCACCCAAGGGGACATGAGGGTCGACCTTATGCAGGGGAAAAATATCCGCTATACAAATACGCCAAAGCCAGAGGGCAAGCTGATAAAAACTGTCGAGGAAGCCGAGGAAGCTGGCAAGGCTTTTTTAAAAGAAAAATTCGGCGAAGAAAATCTGCGCCTGACCAATTCCGACAACAAGTACGATAGATTTAACTTGGAATTTGAACAAGTCGATTCAAAGACCAATCTCATTTTGGAGTTTGCTTATATAAATTTGGTTTTAAATGAAAACGGGGTCGTCAGTATGGACAGACGGTCCTTTGCTAGAGTTGACAGCGTAAAAAATAATTTAGAAATTAAATATCCCAAGAGAAAGCTCTTAAAACTAATTGACATGACGGGTGTGGCTGGACGAACGGTGACGGGCGTTGAATACTGCTATTCATTTGACCCCAGCGAAATCCCTTATATCAACAATCCAGACAAGGTTTTAAGCGGCGATGCCAAACTTGCCCTCCGTGTAAGTTTGGACAATGGGCGAATCATAATTATAGAATAGGAGATATTATGAAATTTTGTTCATTACAAAGTGGGTCCACTGGTAACGTGCAATATATTGAATACAAGGATACAAAAATTTTAGTCGACTGCGGCCTAAACGGCAAGCAGACCGCCAGTCGCTTGGCTATGATAGGCGTTAATATCGACGATATTGACGCTATTTTAATAACCCACGAACACGCCGACCACATCTGCGGGGCGGGAGTCATCAGCAGGCGGCACGACATACCAATCTACGCCACGGCCAAGACCCATGGGGCGGCAGCCACGACGATCAAGGACATTGGCAAGCACAATAGAAGATTTATTGAAGGTGAGTTTACAATTAAGGATTTATTTATAAAACCCTTCGCCACTAGCCACGATGCCATCGACCCAATTGGTTTTGCAATTTACGGCAACAAAAAAATTTCCATTATAACGGACACGGGTTTTGTAAGCGAGGAGGCGATGGAAGCCACCAAGGGGTCGACCTTGTTTTTTATAGAAGCCAACCATGATTTAAATATGCTGGAGTATGGGCCTTATCCACTGCATTTGAAGAGAAGGATTGCAAGTACCGAGGGCCATTTATCAAATGTAGCCTGCGCAGAATTTTTAATTAAAAATATAGACAAAAAGACCAAGCAAATCGTCCTCTGTCACTTGTCCCACGACAACAACAACGAGGTCTTGGCCCTGATGACGGTTAAAAACATGTTGACAGATGCAGGCATTGACTTGCCAATTTGCATTTCCCACAGGGACGCCATAGGAGAGCTGATAGAATTATGATAGAGATTATTGCCACAGGAAAAATCCCCAAAGAATATCGAGTAATTATAAACGATTTAATAAAAAGATCTTCTGTCTACCAAAAGATAGACTTGATCGAGCTAAAAGAAGTCAGCTTAAAATCCGACGAAAGCAATCTGCCAGAAAAACTGACCAAGGAAACCGAGGCCGCATTAAGCCGGGCCAAGGGGGAAATTTATATAATGGATGCTGGCGGTAAAATGTTTACGACTGATGAATTTACGGATCTTATAGAAAAAAACGAAAATATCGGACAGACGCTGACCTTTATTATCGGAGGCTCTTACGGCTTTGACCACGATATGATAAAGTCATACAAAAAAATTTCCCTAAGCAAGATGACAATGCTCCACCACATGGCCAGCCTGGTCCTGGTGGAGGCCATTTATCGGGCAGAAAAAACCATGCGGGGGGCCAAATACGACAAGTAGCTTTAGCACATATTCTTGAAAAAGTACGATCATATATGATAAGCTGTAGGCAGGAAATATTTGGGAGGGACTTATGGAAAATAAAAAATTTACAAGAGTAGACGCTTTTTTCCTACCAATAATTATTATCCTCTTGGCTTTAAACTTCACAGTATTCTTCAAGTCTAGAAGGTTTTTAGAAGTAGAGCTCTTGGTGGATAGGAATGAAAAAAGCCAAGTCTATGCGGACATGCACTGAATTCAGCTGAAAAATTTTGTCAATCCAAAATCGCTGACTGATTTCAATATGGCGACAAATCCAATTACACCTTATAGACAGAAACACTCTGAAAACCCTACAAAATATCATAACTTTTTGCGGATAGAACTCGGGGATAGAGAGGCTATAATTGCCTTAGATGGGATGTTCATATGGCCAAACCACTAGTAAAAACTTTAATTTATATAGTCCTAGTCCTATTTTTGTTTGGACTTTTTAATAACATCAAACAAAAAAATATGATCCAAGAACTAGTAGCAGAAGAAATGGACTACCAGATCTCAGAAGACGAGCTAAGAATAATAAGGGCAGACGCCAATGCCTTGGCCAATTCGACTTATATGAATGGAGACTTCAAGTGCCCAGAATTTAAAGACGAAAACTTGTTTTCAGAAAACCTAAGAGACCAGGCGACTTTTGATAAGGATTTTAAAAACAACGAAGCCAATAGAAGATACTTAAGAAGCATGATGCGTTCACTGGTAACAGCCATCGACAATAGGGCAGATGAAATTACCTTGGTAAAGACCCTCAAGATAAGATACCGGGGCGTGGAAGTAAAAATCCCCTTCGCCTTTGAATAAAAATATGTAAGATTAAAAGATGGAGCTGATCCATCTTTTTTTGACTGTGTAATATGTGTTGGGAAGTAAAACATTAGCAAAAATATACAGTCTATTTTTATTTTTTCTCTTTTTATTATTGTTGGCTTCAAGTTCTTAGTTGTGTAAGTTGAAAATAGAATTATTTATCTTAAAAAATAAAATCCTTTTAATTTATTGGAGTAAAAGGGTTCTTTGTTAGAAATGTGAGAAAACTAAAGCGAAATGTGTTATAATATTTATATACAAGGAGGGCAAGATGGTTAAAAAATATAGAAAGCTTTTGGGCTACATAGGACCCTTTAGAAAAAGGCGATTTTGGCTCGTAGTACTTTGCGCAGCTTCGATATTAATCGGCTCTATAATGCCATTTTTCATCGGAAAGCTCGTCAATATGGTAACTGTGAGTGCGCCTATTTCCGAAATTTTAAAATTCGGAGCACTTTTAATCATAATCGGACTTTTAGATGCGACTTTAAATTCGATGCAAAACTACATATGGCATATGTACAGTACGGAGTATTTGAACTATTTTAGAACGATTATGCTCCAAGCTGCGCTCAAAAAGAATGTAAAATTTTTCAAAGAGAATGACGAGGATTTTACCAACAGAATTTTGCACGACACGTCAATTCTTTCGTACGACATTTCAATCGGTTTTCCCATGCTCATTTTAAACGTGCTGAGAATTGGAATTGTCGTGGTTTTGATGTTTTATATGAGCCCGATTCTCACGATTTTACCTCTTTTGATCGTTCCGATATACACGTTCACATTCCATAGAATAGACAAAAAAATAAGAACGGCATCGAACAAAGAGAGACGACTTTTTACAAGAGTTTCCGAAACCGTACAGGAATATTTGAACGGAGTTTTGCAGATAAAAATCAATGGCAAGGAAAAATTTTTCCTCGATAATTTTAAAAACACAATAAATGAATATACGGATTCGGCAAAGGATATAAAAAAATACACCGCAGTAAGTTACGGCGTGGGCGGATTTACAAAGGCGCTCCTTCCGATACTTGTGCTTATTTCGGGTGCGATTTTAATTATAAAGGGACAACTTACACTTGGCTATCTCTTTGCTTTTTATTCATATCTTGACTTTTTGTACGAGCCTATGACAAATCTTTCGGATTGGTACACGGGTATAAACGTTAGTCTCGGGATGAGCGACAGAGTTTTGAGTTTTCTTGAGGACGATATGGAAGAAGAGAGTGGAGAGAAGATTCAGAGTATTGATTCGATCGAGTTTAAAGACGTTTCTTTTTCGTATGATTCCCAAAAGCCGGTTCTTAAAAGCGTGAACTTCAAATTTGAAAAGGGCGACATCGTCGGCATCATTGGACCGTCGGGCTCCGGCAAGTCGACGATTATAGATATTATCCTCAAAATTTGGGACACATATAGCGGAGAGGTCATTGTGAATGACACTGAGCTCAGAAAAATCAATCGCTCGAGCTACTATGACAATCTTTCACTTGTTGAGCAGGAGCCGTTTATTTTCAGAGATACAATTCTTCGAAATATTCAATTTGACAATGAAGTTGTCGACGAAAATGTTTTGAGGGAGAGCGAACTTTCAAATCTTGTCGAGAAAAAAGACGGAAAGCTCAACCACGAGCTTGCAACGAAGGGAGCAAATTTAAGTGGTGGAGAAAAACAAAGAATCGCACTTGCACGTGCTCTTTACAGCGACAAGGACTTAATCATACTTGACGAGTTTACGTCGGCTCTTGACAATGAAACTGAGGATAAAATTGTGCAAAACATAAAAAAACTTGGCGACCAAGGCAAGATTGTAGTTATCATAACGCACAGAAAAAGCCCGCTTTCAATAACGAACAAGATAATCGATTTGGAAAAGTTTTAACCTTGTGATTCACACAACTAAATACAAAAAAACAAAGCTGTCCAAAGGGGCAGCTTTTTGAAATTCAATATTTTAGTTCAACTCTCAATTTTACTCATAACATACTATCAATAATCATACTTAAAAGATAAAGCACAAAAACAAACACACCTAATGGGCAAATGACAACTTTTATCAATTGCTGAATAGAATGCTGTCCTTTAATTTTTTGCTTTTATTTTTTATAAACTCTTGTTATTTTTGAAAATAAAATTGTCTCATAAAAATTTAAAACTGCTTAAAAATGAAATTATTATTTTAAAGAAGAAAAATGCTTTACATTTAAAAGTAAAAGGGTTTTTTATTTGCTTTTTATAATTATAAAATAGCATTTTTATAAACAAAAAATTGCTGATCTTGAAAATATACTATTATTTCTTTGCTAACTTTTTTCTTAATTTATTTCTGAATTTAATTATTAACCACACTCATAGTGATTCACACAACTAAATACAAAAAAACAAAGCTGTCAAAACGGGCAGTTTTTTGAAATTCAATACATACCATCAATAATCATACTTAAAAAGATAAAACACAAAAATAGATACATCTAATGGTCGATTGATAATTTTTATCAATTGCCGAATAGAGTGCTTTTGTTTATCTTTTACTTTTTTATTTTTTGAATTTAGCTTATTTATAAAGAATAGAATTATTTATAAAAATAGAATTATTTATCTTAAAAAATAAAATCCTTTTAATTTATTAAAAGTAAAAGGGTTTTTTATTTGACTCGCGTTCGCTTGCTCAACCCACTAAAGTGAGCAACAAAAATTTGTGTTTTTACTTCCACAACTTTTAGCAGAGGTCAATTTTTTATGGGAGACAAAAAGTAATTCATTTTTAAAAATAAAACCGCTTTACTATTAAAAGTAAAAGGGTTTTTTATTTGACTCGCTTTCGCTTGCTCAACCCACTAAAGTGAACAATAAAAATTTGTGGTTTTATTTCCACAATTTTTAGCAGAGGTTAATTTTTTACGGGAGACAAAAAGTAATTCATTTAAAAAATAAAATCCTTTTAATTTATTAAAAGTAAAAGGGTTTTTTATTTGACTCGCTTTCGCCTGCTCAACCCACTAAAGTGAGCAATAAAAATTTGTGTTTTTACTTCCACAACTCTTAGCAGAGGTCAATTTTTTATGGGAGACAAAAAGTAATTCATTAAAAAAATAAAACCGCTTTACTATTAAAAGTAAAACGGTTTTTTAATTTATCTTAAGCTTTGGCTTTTTCTTGGGCTTGGTCTAATTGCAATTGATAGAGCCTGTAGTAGTAGCCGTGTTTTTCCATGAGTTCATGGTGGTTGCCGACTTCGACTATGCGTCCCTTGTTCATGACTATGATCCTATCCATATCGGAGACGGTTGATAGTCTGTGGGCGATTGCAATTGTAGTCCTATTTTTCATGAGCTCTTGCAGGCCTTCTTGGATGAGGAGTTCTGTTTCCGTATCGATGCTGGCTGTTGCTTCATCGAGGATTAGAATTTCCGGATCCCTAAGGATGGTCCGCGCAAAGCTCAGGAGTTGGCGTTCACCAGTTGAAAGTGTAGATCCGCGTTCTTCGACTCGTGTGTCGTAATCGTCGGAGAGTTTTTGTATAAAGTCGTCCGCACGGACACGCTTGGCTGCGTCTTTGATTTCGTCAATGGAGTAGTCCTTGCCCAGGGTGATATTGTATTTGATATCGCCCGAGAATAAAAATACATCTTGAAGGACGAAGCCCAAACGCTTTCTCAAAACTGCTGGGTCCATGGTCCTAATGTCAACGCCGTCAATTGTAATTGATCCTGAATCTATATCCCAAAATCTAGCAAGTAGTGATAAAATCGAAGATTTGCCGGCACCTGTTGCTCCAACAAAGGCAACTGATTCGCCTTTTTTAATCTTGAAGGAAATATCCTTTAAGACTTGCTCGCCTGGTATATAAGAGAAGTTTACATTTCTAAACTCAATGTCGCCCAGGTCGGCAGGGATATTATTTTTTTCGTATTCAGGCAGGGCCTTGATGCCTGTGTCTGTGTCCAAGATATCTACAATCTTTTCAACAGAGGCCATGGCCATTTGCAGGATATTATATTTTTCTGCCATGTCCATAATTGGCATGAAAAACCTTTTTAGATAAGTTATAAAGAGGAAGAGGGTACCAAACTCGATCTTGTCTTGGATAACTTGACCGCCTCCGTAGTAGATCAAAAATGCCTCGCCCAGGGACCGAATGATTTCGATTGACGGCCTAAAGAGGGCATGGTTTCTAACATTTTTTAAAACTTCATTGAGGTAGCCGGAGTTTTGGTCGTCAAACTTCCGGGCCATTTTTTCTTCCTTGCCAAAGATGCTAATAACAGACATGCCGCTTAAATATTCATTTAAAGTTGAATTGATCCGTGATAGTTTAGCTCTGGCGACTTGGAAGACCTTGAACTGAATATTTCTAAAGAAAATTGAAATTGCAACTATAACTGGCAGGAGCAAGAAGCACATGAGGGCCAGCTTGTAATTGAGTTTTAGCATAAGGATCATAATGCCGATTACGATTCCAAGGTCTGCGACAAAGCTTACCATTACGTTTGAATAGAATTCAGATAGGTTTTGCGTATCGGAAGTAACCCTTGTAAGCAAGCTGCCGACTGGTTTTTTGTTGAAGAAAGCTGAAGATTGACGAATGATGTGGTCAAAGACTTGCTTTCTAATATCATAAATAATCTTGGATCCAGTTTGCCCTAAGAGGAAGTTAAACCACCAGGTAAAGACAAAGTTCAAGAGGATTACCAGGATAAACAAGAGAGTGATTTTGATAATAGCTTCATTGTCCCTCTTTCTTATGTCCAGATAATCGTCGTGGTCGATGTCCTCATAGGCTTGACCGTTTTTAAGTAGCGTGTGTTCTTGGCCCTTGGTTTCGATTGTATAAAAAACTGTATCTTCGCTATAAGCGGATTTTTCTTTGGGATGGACGCGGATATAATTTTTCCCGTTAATTGGAATTGTATCTTCGTTTGCATCTTCAACTTCAACCATGGAGACAATATCGCCTGAGATATAATCGTCGATGGCGACCTTGACCAGGTAGGGGTTTACAAGTTCGAGGACTGTTGAAAATGCGACCAAGATAAGGGCCAAGATAAGTGGTTTTACATATGGCCTTGCAAAGCTCAAGAGATGATGCATCAAGGTTTTTTTATTTTTATTATCTGTCTTACTCATCCCATGCCTCCATTTCGCTTTCCAAGAGTTGGTTTTGATACATTTGATTGTATTCGCCGTCAAGCTCAACCAACTGGTCGTGGTTACCGCGTTCTTTGATAGCCCCGTCTTCTAAGAATAAAATTTCGTCAGCGTTTTTGATTGTAGAAATCCTGTGGGCGACAATAATCATAGTCGATTGCAATTTTGCAATTTGGTCCAGGATAATTTTTTCTGTGTCCGTATCAACAGCTGACAAGCTGTCGTCTAGGACCAAGAGTTTTGGATTTTTGATGAGGGCTCGAGCAATGGAAACCCTTTGCTTTTGGCCGCCCGATAATGTGACCCCCCTCTCGCCCAAAATGGTATCGAAGCCTTTTTTAAAGCTAACGACGTCATTGTAGACTCCGCTCATCTTGGCGGCGTCTTCTATGTATTTTTGGTCGATCTCTTGGTCAAAGGCGAAGGCGATATTTTCAGCTATGGATTCGCTGAAGAGGAAGTTATCTTGGGGTACATAGCCGGCTTTTTCTGTCAGCATATTTAAATCCAAGTCCGCCACATTTACACCGTCGATTAAAATTTCTCCTTCATCAGGTAAGTATTCCCTGAAAATTAATTTTAAAATTGTCGACTTGGACGAACCAGTCTTGCCCACAAGAGCAAGTGACTTGCCGTCTTCCAACTTAAAGGAAACATTTCTTAGGGCATATCTATTAGATGTTGGATATTTAAAGGAGACGTTTTTAAATTCCACGCTGGCCTTATCCATTGGAAGGGCGATTGGATTTTCTGGCTCTTTGATCTTGGGCTCGACCTTGAGCATAGATTTAATTCTTTCCATACCAACGCTGCCTTGTTGGATCATATTTATAATCATGCCCAAGCTCCTGGCTGGCCACATGATAATGCCAACATAAGAATAGTGGGCGATAAAATCACCCAGACTGATGGTCCCGTTTATAACATAACGGGCGCCCAGATAAATTACCAGCATATAGCTAAGGCCTGCCATCAAAACCATAAGTGGGAATAAAAATGTAGTTTTCTTTATAACGTTAACATTTTTCTCGTAATAGTTTTGATTGGCTTCTTCAAACCTATCGTTGGCGTGGTCCTCTTCAACAAAGGCCTTGATAACTTGGATGCCCGAAAAAGCTTCTGTGGTTGTGTCGGATAATTTCGCATAAGCGACCTGCCTGTCCTTAAAAATTTTAAAAAACATACCCCCGTATGAAATAATCAGGGCAGCAGAAAAAGGCACAGGAATTAAAGTAAGTACAGTGAGCCTGAGCCCAGAAGTTCTAATCATCATTACAAGAGTAAAAATCAGCATGAATGAAGAGTCCACGCTCATCATAATGCCTTGGCCTGTAAAGTTGCGAATTGCATTTATGTCGTTGGTGGCATAGGCCATGAGGTCTCCAACCTTGTTGTGGTTGTAAAAGTCCCTGTCCATTTTAAGCCAGTGCTCAAAAAGCTCTCTGCGAATATCATATTCAATCCGCCTGGCCGAACCAAAGAGGCAAACCCTCCAAAAATATCTGCCGATTGACATCAAGAGGGCCGCACCCAAAGTCAAGAGGGCATAAGTTGCTAGCTTGTCTTTAGTTAAGACGCCGTTTTGATAATCGTTGGCGAAATTTCTCATAATTTGTGGCACATAAATAACAGTTGTATCTATAACTATCAGCCACAAAATGCCGATAATATATTTATCCCAATAAGGCTTCATATATCGTGAAACCGATTTTAAAAATTTCATTTCTCTTCCCCCTTTTAAATTATGATAATATACATATAAGAAAAAATCAAGTTCGAATACCGAAATAATTATTTTTATCAATACGCCTGATAATTTTACTTGTTTAAATTAATTATATTGAGGGTAAATAAAAAATAGTAGACAGATAATCTGCCGAAAAATATTTTAATAAAAATACAGGAGGAAAATTATGAAAATTATTGAAATGATTGAAGCAAAAGCAAGAGAAGATAGAAGAAAGAAATTCTTAAATACAGCAGGAAAGGTTGCAGCTGGTTTAACAACAGGTCTAGCAATCGGAGGAGCTGCTGGTTTACTATTTGCACCAAAATCAGGCGAAGAAACCAGAGAAGACATCAAAGAATTCTACGGCCAACAAAAAGAAAAAGTTAAAGACGGCTACAACAAAACTGTTACAAAGATTAGCGAAGAAAAAGCTAAACTAGTTTCAGGCGCCAAAGAAAAATTTGACGAAGTAGCTGACAAGGCTCTAGAAGCAGCTGAAGATGTAGTTGACAAGGCTGATGAAAAAGTAGCAGAAGCTAAAGAAAAAACAGAAAAAGCAAAGGAAAAAGTCGAAGACGAAAAGAAAAAGACTAAATAAGGAGTGATAGCATGATTTTAGGAGCTGTAATGGTAACGGATGTACTCCTTTGGATTTTAATTTTGGCAGGTGCTTTTGCACTTGTAGCTCTAGGCATTATGTTTGTAAAGCTGTCAAAGACTCTTACACAAGTCAACAAAATTGCAGAAGACAACAAGAGAAACATAGACGATAGCCTAAACCAATTGCCACAAGTAATTGCAAATGTAGATGACATTACAATAACTGTTGCAAATCTATTGGAAGACTCTGAACCTGAAATAAAAAAGATTTTAGCAAATGTATCAAGTGTATCCGATAAGGCTGTCGGTATTACTAGCTCAGCCGAACAAGCTGTAGATACTGTAACAACAGGAGTAGTTGGAGTTGTAAACGGCATTGCAAATCTGGGCAACAAGACAGTAGACTCAGTTGATCACGCAATTGACAACCTGAGACTCTTTGGAGCCAACACAAAGTTAGGATTTCTAAAAACAAAAGAAAGCGGATTAAATAAAATAGCAGACTTTCTAACATATATTAGAAGATTCTTCAATTAATACACACACGCCTGGATAATGTTACAATTGTGTTAAATTTATTCAAATGGCGTGTGTTTTTAATTGAAATATTTATATATTAGTGTATAATATAGGTAAGAAATATTTATAATGCTTGGGAAGAGACCCAGGTTTTTATAAACAAAAGGAGGATAATATGAAAAAAGTAATTAGTGTAATGATAGCAGTGCTAATGGTAATAGCCTTGCTACCACTAAACGCATTTGCTGAAGGCGAAGATGATCACTTAGATTCAGCTAAAGAATCTGCAATTGCAAGTCTTGAAAGAGGTTATGATAATTTAACCGATGACGAAAAAGAAGACTACAAGACAAGAATAAATTCAGCAGCTTCTACTGGCGATATTAGTGATATTATGTCAGAAGCATTGGATTTAAATCAAAAAAGAAATACGCCTGAATACAAAGAAAAGATGGAAGAGGCTAAAAAACTTCCAGCTGCAAAAGCCAAATTACAAGGCTATATTAATGTTGCTAAGTACACTTTAAGTGAAATGAAACTTAAAGGAAAATATGAAAAAGCTAATTTAGATTTACAAAAAGATCTTAGTGCTAAAATTGAAGAAGCAGAAAAATGGGTTGATAATGTTTTATTAACATCAGATAAGGCTGACGAGTTAACTAATGAATTAAAATCTTTGGTTGAAAAGATTGTAGCTTCTGCTAATAGTCAACCAGAGGTTAAGCCTGAACCAAAACCAGAACCAAAACCAGAACCAAAACCTCAACCAAAGCCTGATACAAAACCATCAGATAAAAACTATCCATACTATAGGGGTTATCGTTATGGTTATTACAGACCAGCTTCATTGGAATACACAATGGACAAGGCCAAGGCTTTCAAAAATTCTTACCCAACACAAATTGCAAACGCAAGCTACGCTGCAAGAACAGAATTTAATGCAGCTTACAGCGATGTAGCTGATATGTACAACAATAAGTACTGGGGATATTATGATGGCAGATACAACGATGGTTATTACTATGGTGACAGAGTTTACTACAGAAATGGCAATTGGTATACTTTTGATGAATATGTAAGTCGCTATGGCACTTATGATATGGAAAACTACAGAAGATATGGTTACTATGGTGACTACTACGATGGTTACTATGAAGACCTTTATGAAAGAAATGGAAAAGTTTATTCATATAGCGATTACTACAGAACTTTTGGTAGATATCCATACGAATCTGAAAGATTAAAATATAGAGATGGCTATGGCTACTGGGATCCATACTATGGTTGGACATACGATGGCTACTACAATGGCTACTATGATTATTACGGATCAAACTATCGTGCAAGACTTGAAAGATTGATCGACGCTATCAGAGCTATTGCTAGAGAATATCCTACAAATTCATCAATCTATATCAACTACTCAGGACTTGCTTATCCATCATACTCAAGTGACTATTACTATGGTTATGATTACTATGGATACAACGGCCTAACATCAAGCCAAGTTAAAAATATGAGAGAACTTATTTCAAAGGCTGAAAATCTTAGAGGCCAAGTCAAGGGCAATGTTGACAAGCAAATTGTAAACAATTTACAAGCAGCTATCGATGATGGTTACCGTGCACTCCAAGGCAGGTCATCATACTCAACAGCTTACAGCAATTTGGAAGCTGCTATTAACTCTGCAGATTTAGTAGATAATACAATTTATATTAGAAACGCTTATATGCAAGGTATTGCAAACGGAAACTTTGGTCCTAACGAACAATTAACCAGGGCTCAAGTTGCACAAATTGTTGCAAATCTTCTAAGACAATCTGGCAAGACCACAGTTTACAATCCAAAACAATACAAGGACGTTGAAGACTACAGATGGTACAAGGGAGCTGTTGATCTAGTAACATCATACGGCATTATGGAAGGTACTCCTGCAGGCAACTTTGAACCAAACAGATTGGTTACAAAGGCTGAACTTGTTGTTACAGCAGCTAGACTTAAAAACTATCAAACAACTCCAGGTAATGTATTTGGGCTAACAAGCCACTACTGGGCTCAAGGTTATATCCAAACAGCTTATGTAAACGGCTGGCTCGATACCAAGAATGGTTTTGTACCAAACGCTCCAATCACCAGAGCTGAAACAGTTCACATCTTTAACGGTGCTCTAGGTTATGGTCCAGACCAAGATTATATTATCAAGTATGCAAATCAAATGAATAAATTCAACGACGTAACACGCGGTATGGATTATTACTTTGATATTATTACAGCTACAAACACAATTTCCTACAAGGTAAAATTAAACGGAAACAGAGTTTGGTTAACTCACATGCAACCAAACGGTATTTGGGCAATGCCACAATACTCAGCAGGTGGAGTTGCTGTTAATCCTTTAAACTAATCCTCTTGATTAGCAAATAAATTTTAAATCATAAGAGCTCCGGCAGATAGCCGGGGTTCTTTTTTTGATTAATGGGTTTAATAAAAACCGAGGCGAGATTTGTAGCGGTCATCTTTATGATGACCACCGTCTCGGACAAAATTTTGTTTATTTATTATTATAAAATGAATTTATTTCCACCGATTTTTCCACCAAGATCTCCTGCGGCTTGATTTTTTTGAGCCGTAGTTGTATAATGTACAAGACATGGTGAAGCAACCGATGAGAGGGGGGAAGAGTATGTCAGAAATCAGAGTAGGAGAAAACGAATCTCTAGACAGTGCCTTAAAACGTTTTAAAAGACAATGTGCACGTGCAGGTGTATTGGGAGAAATTAGAAAAAGAGAACACTACGAAAAACCTAGCGTTAAAAGAAAAAACAAGGCTATAGCTGCCAAGAAGAAAAAACGTAGAGGATTTTAATAATGTCACTTAAAGATATATTGATGGAAGATCTCAAGACTTCCATGAAAGAAAAAGATAATCTAAGAAAAAACACAATCACCATGCTCAGGTCTCGCATTAAGCAATATGAAGTTGATAATCGAGAAGATGCTAATGACGATCTCATTATGCAAATGATTCAAAAAGAATTAAAAGAGCGTTCCGACACGCTTGAATCTCTTAAAGATTCCAACCGCGATGACCTAATCGAAGATACCAAGGCTGAGATTGCAATCTTGGAAAAATATCTTCCAAAGCAATTGTCTGACGACGAGCTAGCAGAAATTATCGAAAAGATAATCGCTGATACCAAGGCCGAATCCATCAAGGATATGGGCAAGGTTATGGCAAGTGCTAAAGAACAAATCGGCTCTCGCGCGACCCCTAAGAGAATGTCGGAAATAATAAAAGAAAAATTAAGTTCCAAGAATTAATAAAAAGGCTTGGAGCTTTTTTTGTGGAAGGATTTTTTGCAGCCCTGCCCAAGAGGTCAATTAAAAAACGAGGCGGAAAATTGTAGCGGCTACCTTTATGGTAGCCACCGCCTCGTATAAAAAATGACCGATTGGTATGCAGCGACTCACTTGAGCTTGTTGTTCACGAAGAAAAAATCTAGCGAAGCTTGTAGGGTCCACTTTATGTGGACCGAATTTTTTCTGAGTGAGGACAAGAGTCTTGAGGAGAATGTGGCCTGAAAAAGATTGATCAATCGAATTTGTCCGCAATCTTGTTATGTTAGACGGCTTTTGGGTATAAGATAAATGGGGTGGATTATGAAAAATTTACTTTTTAATTTTATTTTAGGCCAAGCAAATTTTGCAACCGACCATAGTCAGATGATGAACGAGCTCAAGCTTGCTTTATTTTTATTTATCTTCGCAAGTCTAGCCTTTGTCATTGGTATGTTTGTGTATAAAAAATTATTTTATACCTTGTCTTTTGCAAGTTTTATTGGCTGTTTTTATTTGTGCTATATGCACTCAGATTTTGAAATCGTTTGGCTCTTTGTAAGCCTCATGGGCGTCTTGATGCTGGCCATGGAAATCCTGGTCCCGGGCGTTCAAGTCTTTGGTTTTGTAGGAGCAGGACTAATTGCTTTGGGCCTTTCAAATATGCTGGGCTCCATTGAGCTGGCTATATTTACTGTTGGCCTCTCGGTTTTACTAGCCATAGTGACTATTTATATTTTTACTAAAAAAGGTTACAGGGTGAAGTCACTTCAAAAGTTTGTACTTAAGGACGATATAAAATCCAAGGCTACTCCTGACCGGGAATCCTTGGTCGGAAAGGAAGGAATTACCACTTCTGCCCTAAGGCCTACCGGCAAGGGCGTGATTGAAGATAAAGTTTACGACCTCTATTCAGAAGCGGATTTTATTCCAGCTCAAACGGAGATTGTAGTTGTAGGAGAAAGTAATAACAAGATTATTGTAAGGAGGAAGACATTATGAATTTAATTAACTTGTTGGCATTAGGCGCTGGTTTTGGAACTCCTATTATCATAGGACTGGTTGTAATATTTTTAGTAATATTCTTCTCCATGGTTCCAGTTGGCCTATGGATTACAGCATTTTTCTCAAATGTTAAGGTTAGCATCGGTTCTTTAATCGGTATGAAGCTCAGAAGGGTTAGACCTGGCAAGATTATTAATCCTTTGATCAAGGCTACCAAGGCTGGGATTGATATTAAGATTGACGAGCTAGAAGCCCACTATCTTGCTGGCGGTAATGTAGATACACTTGTTGACGCACTAATCGCAGCTCAGAGGGCCAATATTGATTTGGAATTTGAAAGAGCTGCTGCCATTGATCTGGCAGGCCGTGATGTGCTGGAAGCTGTTAGAGTTAGCGTTAACCCAAAGGTTATTGAAACTCCAAATATTTCTGCCGTAAGTAAAAACGGTATTGAAGTTATAGTTAAGGCCAGGGTTACAGTTCGTGCTAACATTGAAAGGTTAGTCGGTGGTGCTGGTGAAGAAACCATTATCGCCCGTGTTGGTGAAGGTATCGTTACAACTGTTGGTTCCAGTATGACTCACGAAGCTGTTTTGGAAAATCCAGATAGCATTTCACAAACTGTTTTGGAAAAGGGTTTGGATTCAGGTACAGCCTATGAAATTTTGTCCATAGATATAGCTGACGTTGACGTTGGCAGAAACATCGGTGCCCACCTCATGACTGACCAAGCTGAAGCCGATATGAGAATAGCCCAAGCCAAGGCAGAAGAAAGACGTGCTATGGCTGTGGCCAAGGAACAAGAAATGAAGGCAGCTGTCCAAGAAAAACGCGCCCTTGTTATCGAAAACGAAGCTCAAGTCCCACTTGCTATGGCTGAAGCTTTGAAGAACGGTAATCTTGGAGTGGTTGATTATTATAAATTGCAAAATGTAAAAGCAGATACAGATATGAGGAATTCTATTGGCAAGAACCAAGATAAATAGGTGGTCTTATGTTTAGGATGTTGTTGATTTTCATTTTGGTCTCATCTGTAATCTCGCGGTTCACCGAGCTTGCAAATACCAAGCCAAATGAAAAGAAAGAGCCCAACCCTTTCAAGAAAAATCCACGGGGGACGGGCGGAATTTTTGGAGACCTATCCAAAAAATTGGATGACTTTGTCAAAGAAGTTGAATCTTCTTACAGTGAAAAACCTATGGAAAAGATTGACGACGTCTCTGGCTTAAAAAAAGAAAAGCTAGTTGATATAAAAAAATCTGAAGCCAAGAATAGCCCTAAGGTCAGCTCTGATAAGAATATCAAGATGCGTGGAGCAGGCGACAGCATGGAAGGCAGAAGCCTAGAGGGGATCAGTCTTAATCAAAATGAAGCGGCTGACGTTTGCTTGATAGAAGAGAACAAAAAATCAAGAAGAAAAAAGACTCACAAGAAAAAACCTGATTCCAAGGCCATTGTACCTGGAGAAAAGGGTTTGGATCTAGAGAATATTACAAATGATGACCTGGTAAAGGGTATTATTTTTAGCGAGATATTAAACAAACCAGTATCCATGAGATAGCGGAGGTTAGATGATTAAAAACGAAATTTCGGATGTAGATATTTTAAATATGGTGGTTGGTGATTTGGATAAAAATATCAACCACCTGATGGAAAGATTGGGGACCAAGATCAAGATTGTAGACAATTCTATTGAGGTCAATGGAGAAAATGAAGACCTGGCAGCCAGAGTGCTTGAGACCATGGCCAAGTTTATCGAGGCTTCCAAAAAAGAAGTCAGCATAAATGAAATTGATTATATAATTAATTTGGCCAGGGACCACAGGGAGGCCGAGGTTTTGGACTTGCATGCCAAGCAAATTGCCTACACTGCAGATGGCAAGTCTCTTTATCCCAAAACTCTGGGGCAAAAGCTCTATATTGATTCCATTATGGAAAACGATATTGTCTTTGGGACCGGGCCTGCGGGAACGGGCAAGACTTATCTGGCCGTTGCCTTGGCTGCACATTCTCTGCGCAATAAGCAATTTGAGAGGATTATCTTAACTCGTCCTGCTGTTGAAGCTGGCGAGAGTCTGGGATTTTTGCCGGGCGACCTCCAAGAAAAGGTCGATCCATATTTGCGACCAATCTATGACGCCCTCTTCGAAATTTTGGGTGCAGAAAAATACACTAAATATATTGAAAAGGGGATTATTGAAATCGCTCCCCTGGCATACATGCGTGGACGGACCTTGGACAGGAGCTTTATAGTTTTGGACGAGGCACAAAACACCACGCCTGAGCAGATGAAAATGTTTTTAACCCGCCTTGGCTATTCATCCAAGATGGTTATAACTGGTGACCTGACCCAGACTGACCTGCCACGGGGCAAAAAGTCTGGCCTTATGCACGCCATAAATATTTTAAAGAACACCAAGGGCATTGGCATGGTCGAACTGCAAAAGGTCGACATAGTTAGACACCCTCTGGTTAGACGAGTGATCGAGGCCTACGAAAACGACGACAAAAAAGTTCGTGCCATTGAAGATCGAATCGAAAAACGCAAGGCCAAGGAAAACGAGGATAAAAATGCAAGCGACGAATGAAAAGGCCTTTGAATTTGAAAATTTTTCTTTAATTTTAAATTTCACTAGATTTGAAATGACAAAGGAAGAAATCGCGGCCATTAAATTGGCCATAGAAAAAACTTTGGCTGTCCATCATATAAAAAACACAGAGCTTAGCTTTACCATGGTCGACCCATCTGGGATTAAACGCCTTAACCGCGACTTTAGAAATATTGACCGGGTGACCGATGTGCTGAGCTTTCCCATTGATGACCAAATGCTGGGCGATATAGTGGTTTGCAAGAAGAGACTAACTAAACAGGCCAAGGCCTATGGCAATTCCTATCTGAGGGAGCTTAGCTATTTGACTGTCCACAGTGTTTTGCACTTGATGGGCTATGATCATATGGAAAAACGCGATAAACAGCTGATGAGGAAGATGGAAAAGGAGATTGTGAAAAACCTTGAAGGAAAGTAAGTTTTTAAAATCTTTTAATAATGCAGCAAACGGCCTGGTCCAGGTCTTTAAGACCGAGCGCAATATGAAATTTCACTTTCTGGTCGCTGGTCTTGTAATGCTGGCCGGCCTCATGTTTAATTTAAACAAGCAGGAGTTTGTCCAGCTCATAACGGCCATCGTCTTTGTATTATTTGCAGAGATGATAAATACATCCATTGAATACCTGGTTGACGCAACAGTCAAAGAATTTGATCCAGTCGTCAAGGTGGTCAAGGATGTGGCAGCAGGGGCTGTTTTACTCTCTGCCTTTTATGCATGCATTGTAGGTTATTTGATTTTTTACGACAAACTGGTTCCAGCCGGCCGAAGATTTTTGGGCGGCATCCATCAAAATCCCGTCCACTTAACTGTAATTGCCTTAGGGCTAACGGTTTTACTTATTATTGCCTTTAAGTCTAAATACTCCAAAGACCGCGGCAGCTACTTCCAAGGGGGAGTTATTTCTGGGCACTCGGCTATTTCTTTTTTGATGGCTACAATTATTTTATTTAATGCCAACAGCGCTCTTGTGATAACCCTTGGTTTTATCCTAGCTATGCTGGTAGCTGAATCCAGGATTGAGGGCAAGATTCATAAGCCAATGGACACCATCTACGGGGCCATGCTTGGAATTATTATTGGAATTTTTATATTTTTAATTTTTGGGTGATTATGTATAATTTTAGCGAAATTGATAAAAAATTAATAAAGGCTTGCTTGAATGTAAAATCCAACGCCTATGTGCCTATTACTAAGTTTAAAGTTGGGGCAGCGATCTTGGCCGACGACGGAGAAATTTACACCGGCACAAATATAGAGACCATGACTTTGGCTCCCAGCATCTGTGCGGAGAGAAATGCAATTTACGGGGCCATGGCAAAGGGGGTCAGGAAATTTTCCAAGATTGCCGTTTGCGGCGACTACGATTTTACTTTTCCCTGCGGAGTTTGCAGGCAAGTTATTTACGAACTCAGCCCCGAGGCTACAGTTTTTGTAGTGAAATCTGAGGATGAAATTCAAGTTTACAAGATAAAAGATTTGTTGCCTCACGGCTTCAGATTGGAGGAAGAATGAAAAGCGGATTTGCAAATTTAATCGGCCGGCCCAATGTTGGCAAGAGCTCGATTTTAAATAGATTAATTGGCGAGAAACTCGCTATCGTTACAAATAAGCCACAGACGACCAGGGTTCCCATGAAATTTATCTACACTGATGATAGGATGCAGGTGGTGTTTTTTGACAACCCCGGCTATCAAAGGCCAAAAAACAAATTAAATCGGCTTATGAACGAAGAAATCCTGGCCAATTTAAAAGATGGGGATATAAATCTTTACGTGGTCGACAATTCATTGGAGACTGGTCGCTTGGATTCAGATGTCTTTGAATTGGCGGCTGAGGACAAAACTCCCAAGGCGCTTTTAGTAAACAAGTCTGATGAACTTTCCCCAGAAGAAAAAGTTTTCTTGGATGAAAAATACCAAGACATGGGGATTTTTGACCGGGTGATTTTTATTTCTGCCTTGAGGGGAGATGGCTTTGACGAGCTCTTGGACTATGTTTATGAGACTTTAGATGAAGGCCCAAAATATTTCAACGACGAATTTATTACAGACCTACCTGTCCGTGATATTATGCGGGAGATTTTGAGGGAAAAATGCCTAATCCACTTGGACGAGGAAATTCCCCACGGGATTTATATCGATATTGACGATTACGAAGAGACCGAAGACAAAATACGAGTCCGCTTCATTATGTATATAGAAAGGGACAGCCACAAGGCCATTGTAATTGGCAAGAATGGGTCCATGATTAATAAAATTATTAAAGATGCCGAAAAGGATATGACTCACTTTTGCGGCAAAAATGTTAAAATTAAAATCGATATAAAGACTAGAAAAAATTGGCGAAAGGAAGACAGACTTGTCTCGAGATGGTTTTAGATGAAGGTTGAAGGAATTGTTCTGAGGCTAATAAAATACAAGGAATCATCTGCCATTGCGACAGTCCTTACAGACGACCTGGGCAAGATTTCCATAAACTGCCAAAGGATTTACAGGAACAAAAACTGGGTGGACCCACCGGCTCTTGAGACCATGAGCATTACAAATTTTGTTTTAAGAGAGGGGCGGACTATTTATTATTTAGATGAAATCGAATCCACTGTTCGCATGGAGGCTATGGCAAGGGACCACAAGGTCTTTTTTGCCGGCCATATAGTGGCGGAAATTCTTTTAAAGTCGCTGGAAAATGAATACCAAGTGACTAACATTTATCCCCTTACAAAAACTTATTTGGAAAATCTGACAGAGGAAAACGCTTATTATTTAACGGCGGCTTGGATCTTTAAATACCTGAGCCTACTTGGCTACAGGCCCTATATAAATATGGGCGAGGGTAATTTATACTTGAGTCAAAGCGGTATTGTCAGTCTGAGCGAAATGGATTCGTCGGGGACAATTTTACCGGTCACAGGCCTAGACCGAGACATGATCATCAGGGCCATGAACTCGCGCTTTGCAGATATAAAAGACCTGTCTTACGACCTCTTGGATAAGGCGGTTTTTTACGCCCTCTTGAATTTGGATTTAAATAAAATCAATTCTTATGAATTGCTTAAAAATTGGAGGTATTATGAATAATATCATTTCACAGATTGTCGATTACTATAAAAAATACGGTCAAATTAAATATATTTCAGTTCCAGAAATTATTCCCAGTGATATTTTGTCGGCTGAGGAGATTTTTGAGTACGCTTTTGGCGATAGCCATGTTATTGCAACCGAGGGGACTTATGCAGATCTTTACAATAATTCCAATACCAATGGAAAATATTTTTCTCACAAGCTGAAAATTTATGCCAAGGAAGGAGATTTAAATGTCAAGGATCTAATTGCTAGCTTGGCTGAATTGGGTCTGGATGATGAAAAATATTATATTTCCTATGAGACCAAGGAATACCAGGCCAGGTTTTCGAACTCCCTGATTGTTTCCACCATACTTATTGTCAATTGCAAGGAAGTTGCCACTATAAATTATTCCAAGGCAATCAAGGGCGAACAAACTCTGAATATTAATCAGATAGCTGAGTATAATATTGACGCCATCAGGGAAATTTTGGGTCAGACTGATGAGGAAAAACACTACGAGAATTCTCTCCACGCCGAATACGAAAACTATATGGAAGACGACGGAACCTTGGAAAATCTTTATTTGATAATAGAAAGATATTTTTTGGATATACAAATGCACAAGGAAAAGGCCAGGTACATCTTGGCTTACAATACTCTTCTTAAGGCCATTATTCAAAATGAATACATCCGCATCAAGACGGGAACTTTTTCCGACAAGTACAAGGAAAATATAGAAAGCATAAATGCCAACTACAAGGATATAATTGGAAGTTTGATTGAAAATTACAGGGGAAATTAATGGAGAAATTTGTTTTAGACGTTAGCATGGAGCCCATTCGAACTGAGTCTGTGGACTTGGTCGAGTATGAAATTTTAGAAAAATTTCGCATCTGGCTCCTCAGTGAAAAAATTAAACAAAACGCCCTCCACGTCAGGGTTTTTAAAAATCGGGTCGTAGTCACAGCAAGTTTGGATACTTCGGCGGAATTTTTAAATGAAAATTTGGGCCAGGTCTTTGAAGCCATTAGGCAAAGTGACATTGACACCTTTAATGAATACCAGGCTTTTTATAGGCCAATCCTAAACATAGTCGCCTTTTTTGGTGACAAAAAGCTGGACATAGAAATCGGCGACAAAAAATCTTCAGACCAAAACCTGATAAATTTTAGAGACTATATAAAAATCGATTCGGCTGAAGATTATTTTGAAAAGATGAAGGCCTATCTTTACACTGATAAAAAAGAAGGCTACGAAAAAATGTCCACAGCCCTGAAAAAACGGGCCATGGCCAATGGCAAAAAGCTCATGCACGAGGACGAACGGGTGGAAGCCTTATCTGTGATTGACTCCAAGCTATCCATTGCTGAGGTCGAATTTGACGGGACCTATTTGGAACTGCCTGAGCCAATTATCGAAAGCGTCCTTCATAAGCACAATGTAATTTTTGCCATGTATTATTTGAACGGGGCCATTTCCAATTCATATCTTATTGTTTACCGTGAGGGGACAGATCCTGGTCCGGTTAAAAACAGTATCAGTGCAATGATAAATGAAGAGCTAAAAAATATTTCTAGGCTCTTTAAAAAAGACACAGAAGAAACTTTGGATGCTTATTTGCCAAAGCTATCTTGGATTTCAGATATAGAAAGCCTGGGATCCATGAGCGATAAGACCAAACGTCTGGAGTCCATTATCGGGTCTTTGGTCGACGAATTATCGCTGGCTGATGAGATGGAGGACAATATAAAGCTGGCCAGCAAATTTATGAAGGCAGACCTGGCGACTCAAACTGTTAAATGTTACGAAAATCTCCGTGGCATAGTGGGCGGGGAAATTTTTGAGGCAAACAGGGATAATTCCTCTGCAGCAAATGCAATCAAAGAGCAATACCTGCCAGATTTTACTGGTCGGGAGCCGGAGACCATTGGCGGTGCAGTTTTGGCCATAGCCGACAGGATGCACGACTTGGCAGGCCTGGAAATTTTGGGTGAGCTCAATATAAAATCTTCCTGGGCCTTCAAAGAAGCCTATGAGATTTTGAAGCTAATGATAAGTATTAAGCCAGAGCTTAGCCTGAGGGACTTGATTGAGAGCAGCCTTTACGCTTTTGCAGAAAATTCTGTGGGCGCCTTTGACTTTGACAAGGTTTTTAAATCTCTCTTTGAAATTTTTAAAGGGCAATTCAAATACACCCTTTACAAAAATAATATTAATAATATTTTCTACGAGGATATTTTAATCACTGAGGACAAGCCCATAAATAAATTATTTATGGATTTAAAAGACCTGTCCAACATTGAGGATGAAGACCAGCTGAAATTTTTAAAAGACCTCATTGCTTACAAGAAGATGATTGGTGGAGCAAGTGATCCAGTAGAGGGCGACTTTACAGAATCTGAATCGGATTTTTCGGATTTGATAAAATACGCAGGTGACAAGTCCAATGATGCTCTGGAATTTTTTAACCATCTTTACGAATACAAGGATAGATTTTACAAGCTCAAGGACTCTTATAAGGAGGCTGAAATCAGTAAATCCAGTCTGGTCCTTGCAGATAATTTAGAAGGGAGGTGGATATAGATGTATGATATTACAGTTTTTGTCCTAAGCGACTCGGTTGGAGAAACGGGAACCAAACTTGCTCGCGCTTGTCTGGCTCAATTTCCCAATTGCAATTACGAAATCAAGAGATACCCATATATTTTATCCAAGGACCAAATCCTAGAGGCAATTGACGAGGCTAGGGACATCCCTTCGGTTATAATTTACAGTACGGTTATGACTGACCACCAGGATTTTATCGAGCACCAGGCTAAAAAACTTGGCATACCTACAATTGATATAATGAAAAAACCGCTGACTGCAATTTCAAAAATTCTCCACGATAATCCAGTAAGAGAATCGGGAATTTTGAGGAAGATGGACGAAAAATATTTCCAAACTGTAAATGCAGTTGAGTTTGCAGTTAAGTATGACGACGGCAAGGATCCAAGAGGTGTATTAAAGGCGGACATTTGCTTGGTTGGCATCAGCCGGACTAGTAAAACTCCCCTTAGCATGTACTTGGCCAACAAGGGTTACTATGTGGCAAATGTGCCCCTGGTTCCTGAAGTTCCCCTTGCTCGCGAGCTTTATGAAAAAGATAAGAGACGAGTCTTTGGCTTGGAGACAAATGTGGAATCCATGATGAAGATCAGGGCCGAGAGGCTACTTGCCCTTGGACTTCCAGCAAACTCCATGTACTCAGAGACCGACAGAATTGAAAAAGAAATTGAATATTCCAAAAAAGTTATGGATGAGCTGGGCTGCACAGTTATTGACGTGTCCAACAAGGCCATAGAAGAGACAGCCGAAATTATTCTTGAAACCATGGAAGCGAGGTTTGGTATCCGTGACTAATATTAGACAGAACCTAGAGGCAAACGAACACAAAATTCTCTCGCCCTACGCCTGTTTCTCAGACACGGCAAGGCGTGACAGGGAAGAGGAAAAGTGTTCTATTAGGACAGATTTTCAAAGGGATAGGGACAGGATTTTACATTCAAAGTCTTTTAGGAGATTAAAACACAAGACGCAAGTCTATATTGCTCCAGCTGGCGACCATTTTAGGACCAGGCTTACTCACACCCTTGAGGTTGCACAGATCGGCCGGACTATTGCCAGGGCCCTTGGACTAAACGAGGACCTGACAGAGGCCATTGCTTTGGGCCACGATCTTGGCCACACGCCCTTTGGCCACAGCGGAGAAAATGCATTAAACACCATTAGCAAGTATGAATTCAAACACAATTTGCATTCACTTCGCGTGGTTGAATTTATCGAGCCTCACAAAAATTTTCGTGGGCTAAATCTTACCAAGGAAGTTCGTGACGGGATTAAAAATCATTCGGGCGATGGCAAAGCGGCGACCTTGGAGGGCAAGATAATTAAATTTGCAGATAGGATTGCCTATATAAACCACGATATAGACGATTCAATTCGGGCTGGATTTTTAAAAAACGAAGACATTCCTAAGGAAATTTCTGAGGTTTTGGGCAACAATCCCAGCGACAGAATCGATTACCTGGTCAAGGATATTATAAAAAATTCCTACGGCAAGGACGATATTTTGATGTCCGACCCAACATTAGAGGCCATGCTTAGCCTTCGAGCTTTTATGTTTAAAAACGTTTACCAAGACGAGAGATCATCAGTCCAAGGAGAAAAAATATTTAATCTCTTGGAAGCTCTATATAAGCACTACAAGTCCCATCCAGAAGACATGGGCGACCATTTGAAAATTTATGATAAAGACGAAGATATAGATAGAATTGTCACAGACTACGTGGCAGGAATGACAGACCAATTTGCCATTGAGAAGTTTAAGGAATTATTTTTACCAACGTCTTTTAGAAGGGTTTAAAAAATGTATATTTCAGAAGATACAATCGCAAAAATTAAAGATGCAAACGATATTGTCGACTTTATTGGCTCTTATGTTTCACTCAAGAAACGCGGCCAATCCTATGTCGGCCTCTGCCCATTTCATGGAGAAAAGACCCCGTCCTTTACGGTCACTCCATCACTGGGAATTTTTAAGTGCTTTGGCTGCGGAGAATCGGGTGATGTGATTGGTTTTTTGATGAAGTATGAAAACTTGGACTTCAATGAAGCGATTAGAGTTT
Organism: Ezakiella massiliensis; assembly: GCF_059862345.1. NCBI lineage: Bacteria > Bacillati > Bacillota > Tissierellia > Ezakiella > Ezakiella massiliensis. The sequence continues at coordinate 151,808 of NZ_JCBCEO010000004.1, read as the reverse complement.
TGGCAGACCGAGCGCGTATTCCTTTGGAAGAATCATCAGCGGCGCCAAGCCATAAGACCGATGATAAGTATTACGAAATCCACAGGGAGGCGGCTTACTTTTACTTAGACCAGCTCTTTAAATCGCCAGTGGCTATGGCTTATTTGAAAAATAGAAATATTACGCCAGCCACAGCTAAACGTTTTGGCTTGGGTTACGCTCCTGATTCATGGTCGGCCCTCAAGAATTATCTCATTGCCAAGGGCTACAGGGAAGACGAACTCTTAAAAGCAAATTTAATTGGCAAGAGCGAAAAAACTGGAAACACCTATGATCTTTTTAGGTCACGCTTGGTTTTTCCGATTATAGATTTAAAAAAACGTGTCTGCGGTTTTAGCGGGCGGATTATTGGTGAAGGCGAACCCAAATACTACAACTCCAGAGATAGCCTGGAATTTACCAAGGGCAATATGCTCTTTGGTTTAAATCTGGTCCAGCAAAATACAAAACGCGACAAGATTATGTTGGTCGAAGGCAATATCGATGTAGTAAAACTCCACCAAATGGGTATTAATTACGTAGTAGCAGCACTTGGTACGGCCTTTACTGAAAGACAGGCTCAACTCTTGAAGCGTTTTGGCAACGAAGTTTACCTTTGCCTAGACGGAGACGGCGCTGGAAAATCTGCAACCCTAAGGGACATAGAAATTTTGCAAAACCAAGGAGTAAGTCCAAAGATAATTTCTATACCAGGCGGCCTGGACCCAGACGACTATGTAAATACTTATGGGGTTGACGGTTTTAAAGCGCTTTTGTTAGCTGCCAAGTCGCCTTTTGAATTTGTAATCGACTATAGTCTGGAGGGCAAGGACCTGGATAGGCACGACGACTTTATATCTTTTGTGCGATCGGTTTTGGATTTTATAAAAAAAGTTCCCGATCCGATTTCAAGAGACGTTTATATAAAACACCTGTCCAAGACTTACGACATAAGCATGGACGCCATCAGGGAAGAATTTACATCCCTTACCAAGGTTGAAGAGGATAGCGAAAGCGATTTTACAATTCCAAGGGCCGAGAACAAGTGGCCCCGTCTTTTGATAAATGTAATGGTAACTGAAAAGGCCAACGCCCTTTATCTTGACAATATGGGCATAGGACTCATGTTAGCTGAAAACAATGTCAAATACCTTTATGATTTGATCTTAAAAATCTACCAGACAGAAGATGTAATTGACATTGACGAACTTAAAAATATTCTGGACCAAGAGGGCAGGATAAATACAAAGCAATTATTCTGGCTGCAAAAGTTGGATTTAACTGCCAAGGAAACTGAAAAAATGTTAAGCGATATTTACCGCCAGGTCAAGGCTGCCAGCGAGTACAAACGTACCGGTAAGCTGGTGGATGAGATCGATTCGGCGGCTAATATAGATGATGCGATGAAGCTTTTGGAAGAGCTTGATAAGATGCATGAAAGGAAATGATATAGTGCAAAATATACAAAAACAAAAATCTTTAATGGAATCTCTGCTATTTTTGTTTGAGGCTGGAACAAAGACGGGCCATGTCACCTACAATGACATCAACGAAAACCTCTCGTCTTTTGAGTTGGAAGTCTGGCAGATTGAAAAAATTTACAATCAGATGGCAGCTCTCAAGATTGAAATAACAGACGAAGAGTCTTATTCGGTCGGCATAGTTCCAAAGGAAAAGGCCGATGATAAAAAAGCCCATAGCAAAAAAGCAATCAAGGAATCCGAAGTTCAAAAGGGAGCCAAGGTTGACGACCCTGTTAGGATGTACTTAAAGGAAATTGGCAAGGTTGACCTCCTCACCATGGACGAGGAAATTGAACTTGCAAAGCGTATTGAAGATGGTGACGAATCGGCCAAGGCTGAATTGGCAGAGGCCAATCTCCGCTTGGTTGTAAGTATAGCCAAAAGATATATCAATCGTGGCATGCCGTTTTTGGATTTGATTCAAGAGGGCAATCTGGGCCTCATGAGGGCTGTTGAAAAGTTTGAATACCAAAAGGGCTTTAAATTTTCAACTTATGCGACCTGGTGGATTAGGCAGGCAATTACTCGTGCTATTGCTGACCAAGCCAGGACCATCAGAATCCCTGTCCACATGGTTGAAACCATCAATAGACTCCTCAGAGTTGAGAGGTCACTGGTCCAAGAATTGGGCCGCGAACCAACCCCAGAGGAAGTCGCCAAGGAAATGAATATAGATGTTGAAAGGGTCAGGGAAATTCAAAAAATTGCCCAAGAACCTGTCAGCCTTGAAACTCCAATTGGCGAAGAAGAAGACTCGCACTTAGGCGATTTTATTCCTGATGAAGACATCCCAAGTCCACAGGAATCTGCAACCAATACAATGCTTCGCGAGGAACTTTTCTCTACACTCTCACTCTTGACTGAGCGTGAGCAAAAGGTTATCCGTTTACGCTTTGGCTTGGACGATGGCAAGGTGAGAACGCTTGAGGAAGTTGGTAAGGTCTTTGATGTTACCAGAGAGCGGATCAGACAAATCGAAGCCAAGGCCCTGCGCAAGCTCCGTCATCCAAAACGCAGCGAAAAATTGAAAGACTTTTTAGAATAATGGATAGACTAGAACAGATAGTTGACCTGATTGAGTTCGAGGAATGCCTAGCCGATGTCGGTTGCGACCACGGCTATGTGGGCCTCGAACTTTTTAAAAAAGGCAAGATAAAAAAATTAATAGCGACGGATATTTCTGCCGACTGCTTGGAAAAATCCAATCTTTTATTTGCAGACAAGCCCTATGACTACGAGGGCAGGGTGGGCGATGGCCTAAAGCCAATTGAATATGGAGAAGTGGACGCCCTTGTAATTGCAGGTATGGGCGGAGATTTGATTGCAAAGATCGTCTGCGCGGACGAGGAGAAAACCAAATCTCTAAAGAAATTTATAATCCAACCCATGACCGAGCCAGAAAAGGTTAGAAAAACTTTTTACGACCTGGGCTTTACCCGGACACAAGATTTAATTGTCAAGGAGAAAAAGCACTATTATTTTGTAATGGTCTTTGAATTACTGGACACAGAGGACCAGGCCGAAGAAGATTATACTTACACAAAATTGTTGCAGGCCCATCCCCTTTTTAAAGATTATATAAGGCATGAGATAAGAAAAAGAAAAAATATTATAAATGAGATAAAAACCAAGAGTGGCAAGGACAACGCTGCTATTATGGAAAAAGAAAATGAGATAAAGGAGCTGGAGCGCTTTGAAAATTAGAGATGCCATTAATAAAATTGAAGAGAAATTTCCATTGTTCACCCAATCATCTTGGGACAACAGCGGAATTCAAGTGGGCGATTTGGACGCAGACCTCAAGGGCATTTACATTTGCATGGACGCAGAAGTGGCCAATGTCAAAGAGGCCATCGACCTGGGGGCCAATTTAATACTTGCCCACCATCCCTTTATATTTTCTGGGATAAAGTCTTTGGTCAAGGGAGATTTTTCTTACGAAATCATAGACCTGGCCATTAAAAATGGCTTGACAATTTATGCCTGCCACACGCCCTTTGATGCAAGTGCGGAGGGGATGAAGGCAACACCGCTTTTAAAGATGGCTCAAAGTATAGACTACGATTTTGTCGACGAAGAAGACCAGACCTTTGGCGTAATGATGGAGACCGATAATCAAAGCATGGAAGAAATTGAAGATGTAATCAAAGTCGCCCTAGCCAAATACAAGCTGGCTGATATCACTAGGATTTATCAGGCAAATGATAAACCCATAAATCACATTGCCTATATGGGAGGATCAGGCGCTTCATATATTGGGGCTGCTGCAGCTAAAGGAGCTGATCTTTATATAACTGCTGACGTAAAATACCATGACGCCCAGCTGGCAAAAAGATTAGACTTAAATTTAATCGACCTTGGCCACGACCAAAGCGAAATGCATTTTGTAGATATAATGGCCGAGTATTTAAAAGATTTTTCCAATGTCCACAAGACTTACAAAACCTTTCGCTAATTGAAAATTAAAGATAAAAATGCTATAATAAAAATGTAAATCAGACAGTTGCTATTTATAGAGGAAAGTCCGTGCTCCATAGAGCGAGGGTGCCGGGTAACACCCGGTGGTGGCGACACTAAGGAAAGTGCAACAGAGAGATACCGCCGCGCAAGCGGTAAGGGTGGAAAGGCGAGGTAAGAGCTCACCAGCGATTAGGCGACTAATTGGCTATGCAAACCCCATCCGGAGCAAAACTGAAGCGACACAAAATTGCCGCTGCTCGTGGCAAGTCGAGAATGGTAGGTTGCTAGAGGTATTAGGTAACTAATATCCAAGACAGATAACTGTCTAATACAGAACACGGCTTATAGATTTACCAGGAGAGGACCCGTAGGGTTCTTTTTTGCTTTGGGAATATTTACGAATTTGCGGTTAATTTCGTGTTAAATTCGCGATAAAGGCTTGTTTCGAAATGTTTGCTCACTGCGGAGGGCATTAAGCCCACCTCATTCGCAAAATTTCTGTACATCGCCTTTCTCATCGAATTTTCCTACGAAATATATGTATATAGGTAGAGAGAATTGAAAAATTAAATATAATAAAACTAAAAAATACGCGAAGCGTGTAGGGTCCACTTTATGTGGACCGAATTTTTTCTCCAATCTTTTCTTGTATATGCTATCGCTTTATGATAGAATATTTTTTAAGGAGGAAATTTATGATTTACGTATTTTTTGACCTTGATGAGACTTTAATTGAAACTATCAAGACTAATGATAATATATTTAGAAATGTTAGACGGGCTATTGGCATTCAAATGTCTGAAGTGAATTTTAAAAAAGAACTGAGGACGATTTTGAGGAAAAATATGCTAAGGCACATGGATTTTGTGGTGAACGAATCCGTGGGCATTGATCCTATTGATTTTTATTTTGAGGACGGCGACACCTACGACTACGGCGACCTGCAAGGCTTTAAGGACAGCGTCTACAGGGACTTTGCTGATCACTTGGGCGTGGACTTTGACCGCACGGCTTTTGAAGAAGCCTTTCATAAGGGCGGCGACATGTACACTGAGACCAAGCCTGGAATTTTGGAGGCGGTGTCTTATATCAGGCAATATGCCAAGACCGGAATTATTACCAACGGGACCAAGTCTGCTCAAAGGAAAAAAATAAAAGCATGCGGGGCTGAAAAATACTTTGATAATATATTTGTTTCAGGCGAGTACGAGGTCGGCAAGCCTGACCCGAGATTTTATAAAAAAATTATAGAAGAAACTGGATGCGACGTGGAAAATTCCTTTATGGTGGGCGACAATATCCAATCGGATTATTTCGGGTCCCTGGCTGTGGGTTTAAATCCAATTTTCTTCTCCAAGCAAAAGGTTAATTACGATGTCGTGAGGGCGACGACTGCTGAGGAAATCCTGGACATAGTTGTTAAGCCAGTTTTGTTTTCCAAGGAATAGATTCATGAAAAACTACAAAGCTTATACAAAAGTCCTAGTTGGCCTTTTAATATTTTTTTCTCTAATGTCAATCCTAGTTGTCTTTGATTTGACGGCTGACTTAGACCACGATTTTGGCCAGGCTTTTTTGCTAAAAAGTTCCGGAGCTTTTAAAATCGTAAAGGCCTTTACATCACTATTTAATCCACTGATGGCAACTGGGATTGGAATTGCCCTTACTCTTATATTTTTTGCCTGCAAAAAGTTTTGGCAAGGGGGCCTTGTTGGCTTATCTTTGGGAATAGGAGCTGCGGTAAATTTCCTTTTTAAAAATTTAATTAGGATGGAGAGACCTGCCTACAAGTTAATTGATGAGGCTGGCTTTAGCTTTCCTAGTGGCCACTCAAATGCGGCCGCGGCGATTTCTGTGGCTCTAATGCTCGTAGTAGAAAATTCTAAAATGGATGCCAGGACCAAACGCATATTAAAATTCCTCTTAGGCCTTTTTATGTTTGCCATGGCTATGAGCCGGATTATGGTGGGTGTGCACTTCTTATCGGACATCTTGGGCGGCCTTAGTCTGGGTGCAGCGAGTGCTCTAGCTCTTTATATTTGTATTTATAAATTTAAAAATAGGACCCAGGCAAAAAGCTAAAAGGCCCTTGTTTTTCTTTACTAAAGTTATAATAAATGGTATAATTATTTGCAGAGGTGGACTATGAAAATTGCTTTGCTCGGCTATGGGAATATTGGCTCCGGTGTTTACACCGTTCTTCAAAACCATACTGACAATTTTGAAATAAAAAAAATCCTGGTAAAACACGACCGAACTGGTGGGCTCTTTACCAGGAATTTTGATGAGATTTTATCGGATGAATCTATCGAGACAATTGTCGATACAATGAGCGACGACCAGGCGTCTTATGAATATGTGACTGCAGCCATGAAGGCTGGAAAAAATGTGGTCACTTCAAATAAGGAGCTCGTGAGCAGGTATTTGAAAGAACTTTTGGACCTGGCCGAAGAAAATGGTGTAATATTTTTATTTGAATCCACGGTCGGTGCTGGCATTCCTTGGATCGATATGATGAACGAGTACAAGCAGATAAATAAGATCGACGAAGTTTTTGGTTGCATGAATGGGACGACAAACTTTATCTTGGACCTGATGAAAAAAGATGGAATAGATTTTGAAGAGGCCCTATTAAAATCCAGGATGCTCAGATACCAGGAGCCAGATTATTTCGACGATATATCGGGCGTGGACTCCAGAAACAAACTGGCCATTTCGTCCATGCTGGCCTTTAACATCAAACTAAATCCAGACGACATACCGACTTACGGCATACAGAATATTAGGAACCTAGACTTTGGATTTTTTGAAAGGCACAAGCTTACACCAAAACTAATGTCCTATGCCTGCTTGGACAACAATAGAATAGCGGCAATCGTCGCCCCTGTTCTTTACAAAAATGAAAGGATAAGATCTAATGTTGGCGGCAACAATAATCTACTTGGCTTTACTGGGGACGTGGTTGGCAACATTCAAATCATAGGCGAGGGTGCAGGCAAATTTTCTGCAGCCAATGGCATAGTCCTAGACTTATACAGAGTTTTAAATAAAAAATCATCGCCTCATTTTGAAGTTGGCGACGCAACAGTGGATGAAACTATTGTATCCTATAAATTTTATTTTTCCTTCGATCAAACCAGCTACAAGATCGAAAGAATCCTGCTCCCATACGTGCATTCCATTTACGAAACAGCAGATTCTTTTATTCTAACAACCAGGACCATAGGTTTGGATACTTGTTTGGAATTGCTGTGGAAGATTGAGCAGACAGACGAAAGGTTTTTCTTCGCCATCTATGACGATTTAGATGTAATCTAGGTAGACTTTGGCCGTAAGATTTAAATAGGAACAGATAATTATGTATAACAGAGACACAAAAGCACTTTTATGGGGGAGAATTAGCACAAATATTGCTGACTCCCTGCAATATATGATTATAATGTGGTTTTTTAACGAGCGATTCCAATCCCCATTTTTATTGGGATTGATATTTGCAGTTGAATCAGGAGCGGATGTTTTATCCTTCTTGTTTGGACCACTAATAGACAACTCAAACAGCAAAAAATTATTAGTAAATTGTTCGCTGGTACAAATAATAAACGTAATGGTATTAACTGTTTTAAGCCTTACAATTGGAATAGAAGCCAATAACTTTTGGGCTATAATAATGGTAATAAGCATGTCGATTACAACGCTTGCAAGCACGATATTATATCCCTTGCAAATGAAGATGATACCCATGGTTGCCAAGGACGTACCATTGGTAAAAGTAAATGGCTTGTTCCATGTATCGGAAAAAGTTTTTGATATATTATTTAATGCAATAGCCACAATTTTAATTGCAAAACTCTTGATACCGATTAACTTAATTATCACACTGGTCGTATTCTTTGTAGCAGTCAAATTGTATTCACTAATCAATTACGATCAACATTTTAATTTTGAGGAATGCGAAGATTACGAAGAAGAGGGAACAATCTCAGAATATATTGAGGATTTAAAAGAAGGATTTGTTGAATTAAAAAATCAGGGAGAGCTTTTAAAACTCATTGTCCCATTGATATTTGTAAATTTCTTTTACGCAATAGCAATGGTAGGACTGCCCAGATTTTCAACAGAATTTATAAGCGACGAAGCCACAGGCTATGGAATACTCCTGACCTTTAGTGCAATTGGATCAATATTAGGAGCAAGCCTTAGCCAAATAAAAAATATCGAAAAAATTTCTATGAAGAAAATGGTATCTTTCTGCCTTATGATAGCGGGGATATCATGGCTCTTAATACCGACATTAGCGGAGAGATTTATCTACGCCAGCTATATTGGAATATTTTTAAATGGAATATTTATTAGCTATATGAATATAATATTTATTAGTTTAGTCCAATCACGAGTATCTGAGGATACCTTGGGTCGGGTCGCAACAATAAACGAAAGTATCTTGTCATCCATAATACCAATAGGAAACTTTGTTGGGGCATGGATATTAAAAGAACTTGGGGTTATAACAACCCAATATACCTTTGCAATCGCTCTGATTGTGTTTGGGCTTTATTATATATTTATTAGATCATAGTAATATTTAGTATTATAGAGTTGATTGGTGATATTTTTAAATAAAATTATTTAACACAAAGTATATAATTTAGGGCGCGCCCTGATTTATATATAAAAAAATGACTTATGTCAGAGGAGGTTTTTATGAAAATTAAAACAAAAGACATTGTTCTTATTGGACTTTTTATCGCTCTTGGACTTATTCTCCCAATGGTTTTCCACCAACTTGGAGAAAATATGTCAAGGATGTTTTCACCAATCCATATCCCAGCCTTAATTGCTGGAGCTCTTATGGGACCAATCCATGAACTTTTGGTAGGAGTACTCACAGTTCTCACTTCAAGTCTTATCACAAGCATGCCACAATTCCCATACGCCTTTGTTATGATGGTTGAATGTGGTTCATACGGTTTGTTTTCAGGTCTATTCCAAAAAATGCTAACCAAAGATGCTATTGGCACCTTTGTTTCAACAGCCTTGGCTATGGTAGCAGGTAGGATTGTTTACGGTTTTGCCCAATATGTTTTTATGCTTACAATAAGCAAGCCGTATTCAGTTAGTGCATGGGTAACATCAATGTTTGTTAAGGGTTTACCAGCCATTATCCTTCATATAATTTTAGTTCCAATTGTAATTTTACTATTGAGAAAGTATGTAAGGGATTTCGATTGATTTTTATTACTTTAGATGGACCCTCGGGCTCTGGCAAAAGCCATTTGTCTGAGGGCCTAAAAATTGATGGCCTTAGAGTTCTCCATGCGGACGATTTCTTTTATCCTGCAAATGAAAAGAAACATCCGCTGGCGGGCAACTTTAACGCCCCTTTTTTTATTAAAAATATCCTGCCAAAGGCCTTAAAGGAAGACGGCTTTTATTATCCAGCCTTTGATTGCAAAAAGCAAAGATATTTTATCAAGTACGCACCGCCGTCAAAAATCACTTTACTTGAAGGCTCTTACTCTTCGACCAAACTCCTTGATTATTACAGGGACTTGTCCCTTTATTTAAAGACGGACAAAAATCTTTGTAAAAAAAGAGTGAAAAGGAGGGTGGGACCTGAGGCTTACAAAAACTTTGAAAGCCGCTGGTTTGTGGACGAAAGAAATTATTTGAAAAAATATAAGCCCCACAAATCTGCGACAATCATCAGAAATTCTGCAGACCTAGAGGCAGCCATAAAAAAATATATTTAAAAAAACCCTCCGTGCTTCGTGGGTGTATATCACGAGCAGCGGAGGATTTTTGCGTATAAATATTTAGTTGTGTAGATTTAATTATAAAATTTGCTTTGAGCCAGGTACATATCTTTGTAATAGGGGCAGGTTTCCATTAGGGCTTCGTGGTTGTCGAGTCCGATGAGTCTGCCGTCTTTAAAGACTGCAACTCTGTCTACAAACCTACAGATGCCAATCCTGTGGCTGATGATTATTGAAGTTTTATTTTTAGAGACTTGGAGGAACTGTTTTAAAATTCTACTTTCTTCTATTGGATCCAAGGCGGAAGTTGGTTCGTCCAAGATTATAAGGTCGGCATCTTTGTAAAGGCTCCTTGCAATATCCAATCTTTCACGCTCACCACCTGATAATTCTATTCCATCAAAGTCTTTGCCTAGCCTGGTGGTTAGCATTTGGTCAGTGGCGAGTTTCCTTAGGCCAACATAGGTTAGGCAGTCCTTGACTCGGGCCGGATCGTAATCTTGGCTGGCGCCAACGTGCTCGCCTACAGTGAGGTTGCTGACAGTCCTAGTCTGTGGAACGATAGAAAAATCGTCAAGGCTAAGGGCTTTTTCCCCATATGTGTTATTGCCCGCATAAATATTTCCACTTGATGTATAAATGCCTGTTAACACCTTGCTAAAGGTGGTTTTACCAGACCCATTTTCTCCGACAACTGCCAGAGACTGACCCTTGTTGATTTTAATATCAAGATTTTTAATTCCGTTTTCTGAATTTGGATAAGAAAAGCTAACATCCTCTAAGCTTATCCCATCAAATGCCAGACAATAATCTTTGTCGTCCAGGTCTTGGCCGATGAAATTCATATAATCGTTGGCAAAGGCCAGCCTGCTTGGCAGATTTCCAAGGGAGCTAATAATATATTTGCTGGCATCCTGCATTTCCTTGTAAGCAATTAATGCCGCTCCCATCATTCCTATTTGAATTTGCCCCTTGCGAGCGAGATTTACCGTTATAAAGAGGGCCAGGGAGTAGGAGATAACATTTAATATATCGCAGAAGAGGAGCTGACGGGCGTCCTTAGTTTTTTCCTTATAATAATCTGCTGACATACTATGAAAAACATTTGTGTATTTGTTTAAGAAAAAGTCCGCACTGTCGTTTATTTTTATTTCCCGATTGGTTTTTGTATCTATAAATAGTGAATAAAAATACTCTAGCTTCCTTTGGTCAAAGGCTTGGATAGATTTTAAATCGTAAAAGGCCTTGCCACGAATAAGGCGGGTTATTAGATAGGGGACAGTGGTTAAGATTGCGAGATAAATAAGCTTAGTCGAATAGGATCCCAGGCTGATAATTATAAGGACAATGGTAAAGACATGGCCCAAAATTCTTGCGCATGTGTGGGCACAGGTGCTGATAATCTCATCGTCCAAGGCCTTGTGGGCCCTTTGGATATTGGTTAAAAAATCCCTGTCCTCAAATTTTAATAGGTCCAGATTTATTAGTTTTTGCCCCATTTCGTATTTAAGTTCTTTGCCAGTTTTTTCATACAAATAGCCGTTCATTGTTATGGCATAAAAATATTCCAAAATCCTGCTTATTAATATCAGGGCCAAAAAATACAGGCTGTAAGTAATCACTGGTTGTATGCTAGTTTGTTTATTAATATAGTCAAAGGCCGACTCTATAATGTTCATGGTCACATACAAATTGCCAGCTATCAAAAATCCATTTATAATATGATTTAAAATAACATAGGTCAGGGCCAGGGGACATATTTTAAAAACTTTTTTTAATATTTTAAGCATGGCTATCCTCCTTATACCACGAGGCCTGTTCTTGATACATACGGTAATACTTGCCCTTGGCTTGCATTAGGGTCTCGTGATTTCCTCTCTCTATAACTCTGCCCTTGTCGAGGACGATAATTTCATCTGCAAGACGTGACAGGACAAGGCGGTGGGTAATTATAATGGCGCCGCGGTCTTCCAGGATTTTTATAATGTCCTCGTACATCCTAGCTTCTATTAGCGGATCCATGGAGGCGGTTGGCTCATCAAAGATTAGAAAATCTGAATTTTTTGCCAGGGCCCTGCAGATTGCAAGCTTTTGGTTTTCTCCGCCAGATAAGTAGACCCCATCATCTTCTAATTTTCCTAAATTTCTTTCGCCATCATACTTGTCTAGGCCCATTAACTCTAAGGCCTTGTTTATTTCATAGTCCTTGTCCAAATTTATATTGTCTTTGATGGACAGCTGAAAATTTTGAAAGTCTTGAAAGACTATGGCCATTTCTTGGGATAAGGCTTTGTAGCTGAGGAGATTTGGATCTGCACCTGCCAGGAGAACTTTTCCAGAGTTTGGCCTGTATAAGCCAGCAGCCAGCTTGACCAAGGTCGTCTTTCCAGCTCCGTTATCTCCAACTATGGCTGTGATTTTATCCTTGTTTATGGACAGGTTTAAATTATTAAAAACCAATTCGTCAGTACCCGGATATGAAAAAGACACATTGAAAAAGTCGATATTTGAACCGGATATGTTTTGGTCAGTCTCTTCTTTTTCCTTGTGGGAAAGAATAAGAGCAAGGGTATTTGCCATGTAGCCGCTATTTGCAATGGTGCTAGCCTCATAGACTAGCTCCTCGGCTATATCTATGGAGTTTGCTGCAGATGTAATAACAGCTGTCACAGAACCAATGCTAATGCTTTGGGCCAAGAGTTTTAAAATTACAAAAACAATGGCAAGGATAAACCAGATGATAGTGATAGCTGAGGAATATAAAAGGAATTTTTGGCTGCTGATGGTCGTCTTTAAACGCTCATCAAAAACTGCATCCGAATATTTTTTGTACTTTGATAGAAACAAATTCTTCATTTGAAAAACTTTGATCTCATAGAGGGCGTCCTTGTCTTTTAAAATCCTTAGGATATTGTCCATCTCACGCTCGTTGTGGGAAGTATTTTCAAACATTGCATCCATTTTGCTAACAGCCTTGAAAGTCATAAAGGAATCTAGGCTGGCAAAGACCAGGTAAGTAATGCCCAGATAAATCGAGATAGAAAAAAACACAAGGGCTATACCGATTACTTGAACGATGATGGAAACAATTGCAATGGACGAGTTAAAGAGCTCAATAATATCCATGTGAGGTCGGGACTTGATCTTGTTTAATTTGTCTTGCAAATCCGGATTTTCCAAGTCTTCCATGCTAATATTGTTTAGTTTTTTCATAACTTTGGTCGTCAAATTTTCCTCTAGCCTTTGCTCAAGTTTGATATCCAAAATATTTCTAATAAACTTGGCCAGCTCTCTCCAGGCGAAGAGGACCATGAGGATAACAATTGGCTTGAGATCGCCTTGGCCGCTTGCAAATCCAACGATTGAATCCACTACATTTTTTGTATAGTAGATAATCAGGGGACTGGCAAGGGCGGACAAGAGTGCTTGGAGCAATATAAGTAGAGAAATATTTTTGGCATTGTCTTTGACAATTTTATAAGTATTAATTATAGCTTTCATTTCTCGCCCTCCTTATTATCGAATTTAATCATAATAATATAATATATTTTAACTTTACTACAAATAAGTAAAAAAGTAAAGCAAATTAAAAGCCCTTAGACTTGGAATTAGTTTAAGGGCCATGTTTTTGTTTTTGAAAAGCTTTTTGTTTTTTAAAGCAATTTTTATTTTTTAAAAAACTTTTATTTTCAAACATTTTGAATTACAAATCAATTTATTTTTCAGAAATTGTTATCAAAACATTTTGAATTGCAAATCAATTTATTTTTTAAAAATCATTTTAAAAAGCTTTTTGCTTTCAAATTTTATTTGTCCTTGTATTTTTCAAACCATTCGGTGATTTCTTTGAGTCTTCTGACCCTATGGTGGGGTTTGCCGGACCTGGAGAGTTCGTGGTTTTCGCCCTTGAACCAGACAAATCTGGCGTCTACTCCGTGGTATTTGAGAGCGGTGTAGAATTGCAGGCCTTCCACATGGTAACACCGGTAGTCTTCGTCTGAGTGGATGAAGAGGGTCGGTGTTGTGACCTTGTCTGCGTATTTAAGGGGCGATTGGTCCCACATTTTGTCGTGTGAATCCCAAATGTCTGCCCGAGTTTGGTCGGATGCAAAATAAAATCCGATGTCTGTTGTCCCCCACATGGAAATCCAATTTGAAATTGAACGCTGGGTGGCAGCCGCCTTGAAGCGGTCGGTGTGGCCAACGATCCAGTTGGTCATAAAGCCTCCGTAAGATCCGCCAGTTACAAAGACATTATCCTTGTCGATATTTTTATATTTGTCGAGGACCCTGTCTGTAAAGTCCATGAGGTCTTTGTAGTCGACGTCGCCGTACTTGCCAAAGATATCCATAAAGTCATTGCCGTAGCCGTCTGATCCCCGTGGGTTGGTGAAGAAAACTACATAGCCCAAATTGGTCCAGTATTGCATTTCGTGATAGAAAACTGGCCCGTAAACGGTCTTTGGCCCACCGTGGATGTCAAGGATGGCAGGATATTTTTTCTTTTCGTCAAAGCCTTGAGGCAAGAACACAAAGCCTGTGTAGTCGTAGCCGTTGGCAGCCCAAGTGATTTTTTGTGGAGTGGCTACATATTTATTGTCAAGGCCTGTATTTACTTTTGAAAGGGCTTTGAGGTCCTTATTAACTTCATAAATTTCTTGAAGATTTTGGTCTTTGAGGGCGACTGCGTAAATTTTTCTATCAATTATTTCCATGCAGTCGATAGATCCTTCAAAGTCTGTAATTTTTTCTAGATTTAAATCCATGTCCATTTTAAATAATGGGCCATTGTAATGATAAGTGGTTGTGAAGAATAAATTTTCCCCGTCTGCAATCATGGTCTTACCACCACCATAGCGGACATCAGACCCAACGCTATCCCAGAAGGACAGGTCGGGGAAGGATTCCTTGATAATTTTGCCCGAACCGTCAATCAAAAATACTATTGGGTTTTCGTTGACACCGTGCTTTTTCATATCAGTTCCCCCGCATATAATCTTGTCGCCCATGAATTTTGCAAAGGCATAGGAATAATCTTCGCGTGGACTAATTGTGGTCCAGGAATTTTCCTTTATGTCGTAGATATTAATTTCATTTGTCAGAGGCTCTTTGTCTTTATGTCTTTCTGTGACAGCCAAAATTTTTCCGTCCTCGTAATCGGAATAGTAGCAGTTTGTAAGCTGGTCAGAAATTATATTTAATTTTTCTGTTTTTAGGTCATAGATGGCCAGGCGAGTGCGATTTTTATTTGTAACTCCGCCGCCGTTTGACCAAAATGGAATTTCGTCAAAGACATGGTAGTCGTCCTCTTCTTTTTTGTTATCGAGGATTTTCTTGCGGTCCTCTTCATTTGCCTCTGCATAGCCTTCAAAGATAGGATTATAAGCTTCGCTCATAATGAGATAGTCGCCTGTAATTTTTTTGAGTGAAAAATTATAAGGGAATTCCAAAAACTTGGTGGCTTCGCCGCCTGTAGGATCCAGCTTGTAGATGGATGTGTGGGGTCCGCCGTCCTTGGATTTTTCTTTTTCTTCATCAGTACGACTGTCTGTAAAATAAAGGCACTTGCCGTCTGTTATAAAGCCGGCTCCAGAATTAGTCGCCATAATTTTGGCATCCTTGCCGTCTAACTTAGCGATTGATGTTTGGTATTTTTTCTTGTCAGGTGAAACTTGGGCTATATTAAAATATAGTTCATCATTTACCTTGGTCAGATTTGACAAAAACTTGTAGTTAAAAAAATCATTGATTTGAATTTTTTCCATATTGCCTCCTTAAAATTAAATATCTATTTCTAAAATAATTGGCGTGTGGTCTTGGCGGTCGCCAGAATCCATCATCTCAGATTTGGAAACCTTGTCTTTGATTCGATCACTCACCAGGAAGTAGTCGATCCTCCAGCCGGAGTTATTTATCTTGCTGGTCTTGACCCTTTGGGCCCACCAGGTGTAAACGCCTTCGACATCTCCGTGGACGTGCCTAAAGGTATCTGTAAAGCCCTTGTTTAAAATATTTGTAAAACCCTCACGCTCTTCGTCGGTAAAGCCTGCTGACATGTGGTTGGATTCAGGATTTTTAAGGTCAATCTCCTTGTGGGCAACGTTGAAGTCGCCAGTTGCTATTACCGGTTTGTCCGCGTCTAGGCTGGATAGATAATTGGCATAGCACTTGTCCCAGTCCTGCCTCTCACTAAGCCTATTTAATCCGTCACCAGCGTTTGGCGTGTAAACGGTTGTAAAGAAAAAATCGTCAAACTCAAGTGTCAGCATCCTGCCTTCCAAGTCCATGGGCTCGGGTGCACAGATGTGAGGAACTGTAACGATGGGATTAAATTCTTTTTTGTATAAAATCATCGTGCCAGCGTAAGATTTTCTGGCGCCTTCTCTGGATGATGTCCACACGTGGTCGTAATCTGGAAAGAGGTCTTCCATAATCTCCAAATGTTTTTTGGTCGGACCAGTTGCAGGAAGCTTGGTTTCTTGCAGGGAAATAAAGTCCGGATCATAGGCGATGATGGATTTTAAAACCTCTCTGGACATTTGCGCCCTATTGGAATCGCTCGTAAGAGCTGCGTTAAGTGAATCTATATTCCATGAAACAAATTTTTTCATAATACCTCCTAAAAATTTTCTTACCTTTATTATAACATTATAGGCTTTAAATTCAAAATATTTTTGATGAGTAAAGCGATAGAATTTCGGGTAAATAGAATATATCAAAAGACGAAGGGAGAATTATTATGAAACTTAATTACATTGGAAAAAACATGGAAGTTACTAACGATTTAAAAGAACTTGCTGAAAAGAAGCTCAGCAAACTAGATAAATTCTTCGCAGAAGATATAAAGGCGGACGTTGTTTTTAAGGAACAAAAGTCCGACAAGATCCTAGAGGTCACAGTTTACTTGCCTGATGGGGCAGTCCTAAGGTCCGAACAAAAATCAGACGACATGCAAAACTGCATGGACAAGGCCTTGGCTCAATTGGAAAGACAAGTTAGAAAACACAAGACCAAACTTCAAAAGAGATACAAAAACAATGACTCAATTAGATTTGAAACCATTGAACCTCTCAAGGAAGAAACCCATGAAGAAGGCAAGATTGTCCGTGAAAAGAGCTTTGAGCTAATCCCAATGTCCAGGGAAGAAGCCATCCTTCAAATGGAACTCGTCGTTCACGATTTCTATCTCTTCTTGGATGCCGAAACAGGCAAGGTCAGCGTATTATACAAACGCGGCGACGGTAACTACGGCATCATCAGCGAACAATAATTAAAGAAAGGGACCCCGAGCAATCGGGGTTTTATTTTAGATGACAAAGGTAAAAATATACGACTTCGACAAGACCCTGGCCCAGGGCGACTCCATTATGTCTTTAATTGAATACGCAAAAGTCCACAATATTGCATCGAGACCTGCAATTTATTGGAGATTGTTTTTAGCATCCTTAAATTTTTTGCTTGGCTTTAAAATCGAAAGATTTAAATCCTTCGCAGCCTGGCTAGTAAATAAATTTTCCGATGAAGACTTGGAAAAATATGTGACTTGGCACTTAAAAACCTACGGCTATCAAAATCTCATCGATGACATCCACGAAGAGGGGTATATTACGATTCTCTGCTCGGCATCGCTGGAAAGATATGTAAAGATTATCGCAAGAGATTTGAGCTTTGATTATTGCATAGCGACCCACCATGATGAGAAAAAAGTTTTAGGCTTTAACAATGCCAAGGAAGAAAAATTAGTTCGACAGAATGAATTATTCGCCAGAGAAAATATTGAGGTCGACTACGAAAATTCCAAGGCCTATACGGACTCAGTCAAAAACGACAAGTGGATGTGCTCGCCCTGCAAGTCCAAATATGTGGTCAATGACCGAAGAAGTCACGATGGCTTTATAAATATTGAAGGCTACAGGAAATAAAAATAATTTAAAAACCAAAGGCTAGAACTTTTTAAAAGTTTTAGTCTTTTTATTTGCAATTTAATTCGAATTTCGTTATAATTATCGTGAGGAGGAGACTTTATGAAATATTTTAATATTGGGGAGGACAAGGTTAGCCGCTTAGGTTACGGCTGTATGCGTTTTCCCATTATAGATGGAGACAATGATAAGATCAATGAAGAGGAAGCGACCAAGCAACTCTTGCATGCAATTGAAAAGGGAGTTAATTACATAGACACAGCCTACGTTTACCACGGTGGCACCAGTGAGGCCTTTGTGGGGAAATTTGTTCAAGAACACGGGCTCAGGGACAAACTACACTTGGTAACCAAGCTCCCATGCTGGAAGGTTGAAACATATGAAGACTTTGAAAAATTTATGAATGAGCAAATGGCAAATCTGCGCACAGATGTAATTGACTTTTACCTCTTGCACTCACTAGATATCAAGACCTTTAGAAAGGTCAAGGACTTGGGCGTGTTTGATTTTATGGACAAAATCAAAAAAGAAGGCAAGGTTAAGCATATGGGTTTTTCCTTCCACGATGAATTCCCAGCCTTTGAAGAAATGGTAAAGGCTTACGATTGGGACTTCTGCCAAATCCAATTAAATTATTTGGATACCGATTATCAAGCAGGCCTCAAGGGTTACGAGTTGGCAACCAGCCTTGGTATACCGGTTGTTATTATGGAACCACTCAAGGGTGGCCGCCTATCAAATCCGCCTAAGGAAGTTTTGGATTTAAATGATGAGTTTAAACCCCTCAGCCCTTCCCAACAGGCTTTGAAATTCCCCCTGTCCTTGGATAATGTAATGACAGTTTTATCTGGCATGAACGACATCAAGCAAATAGATGAAAATATTGAAATGGCAGCAACTGTTGATTCATCATCAATCACAGAAGCAGATAAGGCTTTCTACAAAAAAGCCAGGGATATTTTTAAATCCAGGGAGCAAATCGGTTGTACGGCCTGTGAATACTGCATGCCTTGCACAGTTGAGATAAATATTCCAAGGATTTTCTCCATGTGGAATAACGCCTTCCTTTACGATGAAGGTGACAAGTCAAAAGAAGCATACAAAAAGTACATCGAAGAAGGCAAGGTCGCACCAGACGCCTGCATAGAATGCGGCAAGTGCGAAGGCGAATGTCCACAAAATCTGGAAATTATCGAAGGATTAAGACAGGCTCAAGAATTTTTGGAAAAATAAATTTTTTTAAGAAATAAATAAGATTTTATAATAAAAAACCCTCGTGGAAAAATCCATCGAGGGTTTATTTTTTAGAATCTGAAATATATAAAAGGGTTGAAGCCGTCCGTCATCAGTCTTACGATTGAAAGCATAAAGAGTAATATTAGTAAGACTCGCTTCAAGACAGGCCGCTTGGAAATTTTTTGGCCAATATATGGAGATATAAACAAGAGACCGAAGATCCATTCCAATTTGAAATTTAAGATGTAGTAGACCCAGGTTCTGCCTGCAAAGGGCATTTGAAAAACGGTAAAGGATTTCAAATAGGAAAGCGCCGCTCTGAGTCCGTCGGCCCTAAAGAATATCCAGCCGATTACAACCAGAATCATGGTGATGATATGGGACTGAAATTTATTTTTAAATACATAGCGTTCGATCAAAAGCAGGACCGCATAGTACATGCCCCAGGCTATAAAGTTGAAGCCAGCTCCATGCCAAAGGCCGGTTAAGAACCAGACGAAGAGCAGGTTAAAAATATTGCGGCCGGTCGAGCACCTGGAGCCGCCCAGTGGAATGTAGACGTAGTCCCTGAAGTAAGTGGACAGAGATATATGCCAACGGGACCAAAATTCCTTGATGGACTTGGATATATATGGATAGTTGAAGTTCTCCAAAAAATTAAAACCAAACATTTTCCCTAGGCCAATTGCCATGTGGGAGTAGGCTGCAAAGTCGTAATATATATGAAGTGTATAAGCGACGGCACCAAGTAGGGCCATCATAAAATAAAGCGAATTGTAAGTGTTAAGACTAAAGGCCGCGTCAGAAATTTTACCAAATTGATTTGATAAAAGCATTTTCATTGAAAATCCTAATAAAAATCTGTCCAGGCCCTCAGTAAAAGAATCCAAGGTCACAGTTCGATTTTTGAGTTCATTTTCAACCGTGTCATAGCGGACGATGGGTCCTGCGACCAATTGTGGAAAGAGACTTACATAAAGGGCCGCGTCAAAAACATTTCTGGCCGGATGGTGGCCCCGGTAAACGTCAACCACATAAGAGATGGCCTGAAATGTAAAAAAGCTAATGCCAATTGGCAGGCCGATGTGAATTACAGGGGCATCTGCAAAGCGATTTAAAATGCCTGTAAAAAATCCCAGGTACTTAAAAATCATCAACTGACCCAGCATTATTACAAGAGAGCCGACCAGAGCTGACTTTTTGTATTTGGGATACTTGTCGATAATTATAGCCGCCAAATGTGATGTGGCAATTGCTATAAGCATCAAAATAATATTTTTGCCTTCGCCGTAAGCATAAAACAAGAGGCTAAGAATCAAGAGATAAAAATTTCTTATCCTTAAATTCTTAGGCAGTATGTGATAAAAAAGTGCCAGGGGCAAAAAGTAAAATAGAAATACTGTCGATGTAAAAACCAAGTCGTAAACTCCTTATAGTAGAAAAGCTTTTGCTTCTTTATTTTATAATGGTGTCCAAAGAAACATTTTCAATTGAGTTTTGAATATTTTTCTTTGCACCGGGAAAATCTTTTTCAATTTGACCGAGCAGGGTCTTGATCCTATCTCTGGTGGAGACTGCATTCTTTTTTGTAAGTACGCAAGCGCAATCCAAAGTTTTGAGCTCTGCGTAGTCTCTAAATCTAATTATATCATATTCCTTTACTAAGTAAAGCGGGCGAATGAGTTTGATGCCGGGGAAATTGTCCGAATCCAAGATAGGCATCATATTCCTAAAGGACCCCTGCATAATCATATTCATCAGGGTCGTCTCAACCACGTCATCCATGTGGTGGCCCAGGGCGATCTTGTTAAAGCCGATTTCCTGGGCGTGGCTGTAGAGAGCGCCTCTGCGCATGCGGGCGCACATAAAACAGGGATTTTCATTGGCGATTTTTTCTGTCACTTCAAAGATATCCGTCTTAAAAATTTCAAGCTCAATGCCCAGATTCTTATAAATTTCTTTAATGCCTCCTACATATTCGTCGGTAAAGCCGGGGTTCATCATGACATGCCTGAGCTCAAAGTTTTGTATGCCGTGATCAAAGAGCTCTTGAAGGAGAAGTGAAAGGAGGATTGAATCCTTGCCCCCACTTACGCAGGACATAATCTTGTCGCCCGATTCTATTAAATTATATTTTTTGATAGCCTCGATAAAGGGCCTATAAAGCTCCTTCCGATATTTTTTTATAAGGCTTCTTCTAATTTCAACTTGTGTCTTCATAATTGTGTCTCCGGATCTAAAAGGTCTCCATCTTTTAATATTTCAAAATGCAAGTGGGCGCCTGTGGAATTGCCAGATGAGCCCATTTCGCCAAGGATATCTCCTGTATTTACAGATTGTCCCTTGTAGGCTTTTATGCGAAGCATGTGAGCATAACGAGTTTCGTAGCCGTTGGCGTGCTCGACAAAGACCACGTAACCATAAGAGCCCATGTAGCCAGCAAAGGTGACTTTACCAGGAGCCGATGACTTGATGTCTGAACCAAAGGGGCCGGCGATGTCGATTCCGCGGTGGAAGCCATCAAAGCGTGGGCCGTAGCCACTGGTGATTACCCCATAAGTTGGCATTTGAAATTCAGGTTTCAAGGTCAGGGCCCTGTCTCCTACGTGGACGATTGTAGATGTGGGGTAGGAGATTAATTTTTCATTTAGGACATTGGATTTAATAATATTATTATTTATATATTCGTTCTCAGATTTTCTGAGGAGAACGCCGTCCTCGCCCTCGCGTTCAACGAAAGTCTCGCCCATGTTTAAGGTCTCATCGTAAATAAAAATTGTAGATGCAGGCAGGCTAATTTTTTCCTCCACCTGGTCCTTGATAAAGACGTCAAAGGACTTTGGGTCGCGTTTTACATATAAGTCTTCGTAGTCCTTGTAGGGGGTTAGATTATCGGCATTATAATGGGAAACCTTTGTATCAGCAATACTTGATAGCAAAAATTCATAAAATTGATTTTGGTCCATCAATAAATCTGTACTGATTTCGCCAAAATTAATATTGACATTACTCATAAAGTCAATGGATTTTATAATGCGTTTGTTCTCGCCAATAAAAGATTGCTTGAAGGAGCTGATGGCGTCCAAGACTTCGTCCCTGTCGTAGAGGGCGGCCACGGATTCCCCTTCAATGGTCACTATCCAAGCGTTGGTATATAATTCAGCTTTTTCCATAATGAGATCTGCCAAATCCTTTTCACTCAAGAGACTTTTGTAAGCCCCATAGGTCTTGGTGGCGGAAAAATTCGGCTTGTAATAGACATTTGCCTTGTCTTTTTGAATGGCCTTGTTGGCCCTGGCGATTGCGTCTTCAATTATCTTTTCATTTTTAACTAAACCCAAGTTCTCGCCATTTAAATTAAGGGCCAGGCTTTGAACTTGTTTTTCATAAAGGCCAGTTACTATTGAAGTCAAAAGCAAAAGGCCAAACAAAATTCCTATTAAATATTTTTTATTAAAATTTTCTTTTTTCATATTCATCATCCCCTAATTATACTAAAAAGACGGGCAAAAAACAAGAAAAGCCACGAGAAAGCTCGCGGCTTAAAAATTTTCTTATGATTTTTTATTTTTTTATCTTGCCAATTATACTTGCCATTATAAATATTACTAGATTGACCAGGACAATTACAGATCCTGTTGGCAGAGAGGCCATAAAGGAAATGGAAATGCCGAGAACAATTGAAATGGCAGATATAATGCAGGCCGCTATCAGGCAGGTCTTAAAGGATCTGAAGAGCCTGAGGCTTGATAGGGCGGGGAATAATAATAGCGATGAGATTAGCATGGCTCCCATTACCCTCATGCCAATTACAATTACCAGGGCTGTGATGATGGCAAGCATCATCCTGTAAGCGTCAACGTTTACGCCGATGGCCTTGGAAAAATTTTCATCAAAGGTGATGGCAAAGATCTTATTGTAATTTAAAATATAAATTATAAAGACGATGGCGCTTATAATTAAAGTTGCATACAAGTCCGTTTTGCCAATTGTTAAGATAGACCCAAACATAAATTGGTAGATGTCTATGGTCATGCCTTTTGATAAACTGGTCGCGACCACGCCCAGGGCCAGAGATGAACTGGACAAGAGAGCGATCATGGCGTCAGCATTTATAGAAGACTTTTTGCTAAGGCCCAGCATCAAAAAGGCCGCAATAATTACAATGGGCAGGGCGAAGTAGAGGGGAGTAAAGCCCAATACAACCGCCAGGGCGAAAGCACCAAAGCCAACGTGACTAAGGCCGTCGCCAATCATGGAAAAGTTTTTTAAAACCAAACTCACTCCCATAATTGCGCTGATAATTCCAGTTATGAGTCCAACTATGAGAGCCCTTTGGATAAAGCCGTGGCCCAGCATTTCGACAAATGTATTAATCATGGGCATGGACCCCGCTTATAACTTTATATAAATCCGTTGAAAGGTATTCGTCCTTGGACCCGTAAAATAAAATCCCTCGATTTAAATGAAGGACAGACTTGGCACACTTGATGCAGGTGTTTATATCGTGGGTGACCATTACAATTGTCACGCCTTCTTCATTTAAGCGGTCGATAATATTGTAGAGCTCTTCGGTTGCAATTGGGTCAAGGCCTGTTGTGGGCTCGTCCAAAAATAAAATATCAGATCCCGATATCAGGGCCCGGGCCAAAAGAACTCTTTGCCTTTGGCCGCCTGATAGGGCTCCGAAATAAGAATCTTTGATATCGTAAATATCCAATCTTTTTAAAGTCTCATCTATCTTTTGCCGGTCGGATTTCTTAAAGAAAAAACGAATTTGATTTACCAATCCTAATGAAACGATTTCATAGACCGTTGCCGGAAAATTTTCCAAAGATTCATCGACTTGGGGCAGGTAGCCCACGCTTTTAAAGGCCGACAAATCGATTGCGCCTGTGTAGTCCTTGAGGCCCAGCATGGCCTTGACCAAGGTTGACTTGCCCGACCCATTTTCGCCGACAATTGCCAGGTAGTCGCCTTTTTTAATATTAAAGCTTACATTATCTAAAATTACATTGTTTTTATATTTAATTGTTAAATCTTTAACGGCCAGCATTAGTTAAGGGCCTCTTTTAGAGCTTCAGCATTGGCCTTCATAATGCCCACATAGGTCTTGCCAGCTTCAAAGTCTTCTTTGGATAGATTGTGGCAAGAGTGGAAGAGCATGGCCTTGGCTCCAACTTCGTCTGCAATTTGATTTGCAAGTTTTGGGTCGACCAATTCTTCGTAAAAAATAACGGGTGCTTTTTCTTCTTTCATTTCATTTATAACTTCTGCCATCTCGCGTGGATTTGGCTCAGCGTTTGCAGCGCAGTTATCGTAAACGGATTCCACGTCAAAATCGTATTGGTGGGCAAAGTAGGAAAGGGCAAAACGGCTACCAAAGAACATTGTGTCCCTCTTTGAATTTGCTTTGATGTCCTTAAATTCCTTGTCAAGCTCATCTAAATCTGCAATTAGCTTGTCGTAATTTGCCTTGTAGTCGTCTTTGTTGGCAGGATCGATTTCGATAATTTTATTGTAAATATTTTCTGCCATTTTTTTTGCGAGAACTGGGCTGGTCCAAATGTGTGGATCATAAAGATGGTGGTGACCTTCGTGGCCATGGTGGTCATGGTCGTGATCGTGGTCGTCGTGGTCGTCATGATCATGATCGTCGTGATCGTGGTCATCATTTATATCATCGTGATCATCATGGTCGTCATCGTCATTTATATCATCGTGATCATCATGGTCATCGTCATGGTCTTCATCTTCATCGTGATCTTGGTCGTGGTCGTCGCCCTTCATCAGGTCAATTCCATCTGCTGCCTTTACAACTCTACTCATATCGAGGTCGATAGCTTTTGCAGTTCTGTCAAACCACTCTTCCATATATTCAGATGTGTAGACAACCATGTTTGCCTTTTGCAAGGACAAAATGTCGTCGGGGCTTGGTTCAAAAGCGTGTGAGTCTGCTCCTGGTGGAAGCAAGAGGGAAACATTTGCCTTAGGCGCTATAGCCTTAGCAAAGGAATAGGTTGGGAAAAGAGTTGTTACGATGGAAAGATCTGAAGATTTTTCTTCGTTTTTAACTTCTTCTTTCTTTTCTTCTTTTACATTTTCATTGGTTTTTGTTTGCTCTTGTGGCTTTGCACAAGCAGTAAAAAGTAAAGCACTTACTATTATTAATACAAATATTTTTTTTAGATTGTTCATTATTTCATACACTCCTTACATAATCCATAAAGTATAATTGAATTGGTATCAACTAAAAAATTGTGGTGGTTCATGAGATGGTCAGAAAAGTCATGGAGGTCATCGCAGTCCAGCTTAAAGCTCTTGCCGCATGAATTGCATTTTAAAATCGCAAAGCCAGTCTCGGCCTTTGTCCTCCTGTATCTGAGCTTGCCGTCAACATAAAAGCTGTTGACCTTGCCGGCTTCCTTTAATTTCGCCAGCCGCCTATAAACTGTGGGTACGCTAACGGGCGTCCCCTTTGACCGCAAATATTCCACGATTTCATCACAAGAATAATCCTTGTCGGTGGATAAAATTTCATCGATCAATTGTTTTTGTTCAGTTCTATAACCATTTGCCATTTTTAACCTCCAAATCTAAATTGATAATCAATATCAACTTTATTAATTATAGGCAAGAAAAAAGCTTTTGTCAATAGAAAACAAAAAATAAAATGAAAAATATTTTCGGTAATACGAGGGAAGTTTAAGAGCGCACAAATTTTCACCCTGTTTATATTTGATTTTAAGAGGGTAAATATATGGAGAAATCTGTATTAATATTAAGATTGATGTTTGAATTTTTTAATTAAAAATTTTAATACTAACAATCATCTTTATTTTAGAAAGAGGTGTTATTATGGATGATAGACAAGATTTTGAAGCTTGGAGAGAAGCTCGCAGGCGCGAACGCGATGAGCGTTATGAATATAGGTTAAACAATAGAAATGCCAGCAGGTATGACTACGGCGGATATAATTACACAACGGATGATGATGAGCCTTATGTATATGTAGAGGCCAAACCTAAGAAGAAAAAGAAAGTGGGAAGGGTAATTTTATCTGGCCTCCTGTCAGTATTACTAGGTTTGGGTGGCGGTTATATGGGCGCATCTATGTTTTATGAAGCCAATCCCATACAAAAAGTTGTCGAGACCCAAAATGTTTCGATAAATACCATTGATGAGATAGGAACTGTTGAAGCTGTTGCCAAAAAGGCCCTGCCATCCGTTGTGGGAATCACGACAACTGGTAAGGTAAATACATTTTTTGGAGAGAGAGAAGTCCAAGGTGTTGGCAGTGGCGTAATTATAAATTCAAACGGCTATATACTTACCAACTCGCACGTGGTTAGCGATGGCAACACATCTAGGATCCAAGTTATGCTCGAAGACGACAAGACTGTGGACGCAAAACTTTTGTGGAACGATCCTTATATGGATTTGGCCGTTATAAAGGTTAACGAAAGAAATTTGCCGGCAGCTGAGCTTGGCGATTCGGACAAGGTAAATATTGGCGAACAAGCAATTGCAATTGGAAATCCCTTGGGACTTGACTTCAATCGTTCGGTTACAGCTGGCTATGTTTCCGGCGTGGATAGGACGATTGAAACCCAAGACGGTAAGATTATATCGGGCCTTATTCAAACTGACGCCGCTATTAATAACGGCAACTCAGGCGGACCACTCTTGAATAAAAAGGGCCAAGTAATTGGCATCAACACCATTAAGATTGGTGGTACGGCCACAGAAGGACTTGGCTTTGCAATTCCTATAAACACAGCCAAGGAAATTGTAGACGCAATTATTTCTCGTGGAGACAAGAGCCCACTCGTACTTGGAGTTAGGGTTGCCGACTACCAATATTTTAAGGCCAGAATGGGTATAGAAGATAATATCAAAAACGGTGCAATTATTCTTGAAATAGAAGAAGGGAGCCTAGCTGAAAAGTCAGGACTCACCAGAGGTGACATTATAATTGACATCGATGGAGAAGAGATAACCAATGCTTCTCAAATTAGAACACTCCTCTTTAAGCACAAGGAGGGAGATGTTTTAAGGGTTAAGGTAAATCAAAACAACATGGAAAAGCTAATTGAAATTGAATTAGGTTATTAGGAGGTAGTATGAATTTTTTAAATGATTTAGGCATTAACTTTTCAAAAGAGCCAAAGGAAGTTCAAGAAATCAGGAAGATGATCGCTGAAAGCGAAAGCAAGAGAGAAGCTTTGATTCAAGCTCTTGTAGAAGAAGAAAACAGGATTCTAGGCAAAAACAATGAAGAATTTAAAAAGATTGGTGAATACGTATTTAATAATTACGAACATCTAAAGGAAAACGGCCTGGCAGACGCTTGCAAGGAAAGCTATGATCTCGTTAAAGCAAGTGAAAGCGAGCTCAAGGACATAGCCGAAAAGAAAGTAGATATCGTAAAGAGATACGACCAAGAAATTGAAATCCTAGCAAAGAGATTGGAATCTTTCCAACCAGCTCAAGCAGAGGTTAACCAAAACGTTAACAATCCAGCTGGCCCAGAGGTTGACAACGGCCCAGTAAGCTTTTGTCCAAATTGTGGGGCAAAAAATGCTGAAGGCGCAAAATTCTGTGGCTCCTGCGGAGCAAAAATAAACTAAAATTTATTCCCAGGTTTTTTAAAAGGACCTGGGATTTTTATTGCCATAAAGAATTATGCCTCAATAATTTTTTATAAAAAACTTCTATAAAAAAATAAAAACTTCCTTGGCCAATAGGCCTATAAGTGTTGAAAATCCTAGAAAAATTTGACTTTTTAATGGAAATATGTTAGAATAGATTTTGTTAAGCGAATACATTTTTACAATTTAAGAAAGCGAGGGTGTTATGAGCAAAGTTGAAATCATTAAGGGCAACTTAAAAGGATTGGTTGGCAAGCCTGTCATGATCAAATCCGACCTAGGCAGAAATAAAACTTTAGAAACAGAGGGTGTGGTGACAAACACATATCCCGGAGTTTTTACTGTGGAGGTAAACTATAATCTCGATGTTACGGGGACGGTTTCCTTTTCCTATTCGGATGTCTTGTGCGACCGAGTTGTAATAACACCACTTGTTGGTTAAGATAGATTAAAGTTGAATTTGAGATCCTGTTTTAAACGGGATCTTTTTTATTGGATATTATATATTTTAATTGTAAATTTATTTATCATTTGTTATAATATAGGAAACAGGTGATTATATGAATGAGTTTTTAGCCAAGGGAAAAATTAATTTAAACTTAAAGGTCCTTTCAAAAAGACCGGACGGCTACCACAATATAAAATCTGTGATGACCGAGCTGGATTTTGGGGATATTTTGCGTATCAAGGAATCCTCTTGCTGCGATAGCTTTACTTGCAATGTCAAAGCTTTATCAAGAGACAATTTAGTTTTAAAAGCCCTCAGTCTCCTCAGAGATTCCTATAGGGTACCTCCTATGGAGATTGAGCTTATAAAGAATTTACCAATAGCTTCTGGCATGGGGGGTGGCTCATCTGATGCTGCAACTTTTATTATGGCTGCAAAAAAACTCTTTGACCTTCCCATGACTAGGGCAGATGTTTTTGATATTTGCAGGCAAATAGGCATGGACGTTAGCTTTTTTATTGACGGTGGCATCCAAGTTGCCAGCGAACGGGGAGATGTACTTAAAAAAATCGCAGGGATTAAAAGAGATGCCCTGGTGGTTTTTGATGTGCCCAGCTATTCAAAAAATGTTTACCAGCTGATGAGGCCGGATGATTTTAATTCGGATTCTTATAATGACCTCTTGGCCCCAGTTTTGAGGGACAACCAAGATTTGAAAAATTTTTATGAATATATTTTGCAATTTGGCAATTTTAAAATGACAGGAGCAGGCGGGGCTTTTTATCTAATCGACGAGGTCGAAGCCTTAAGGGAGATTTCAGATAAAATTGAAGCCAGCTATAAACAAATCGGTAGCCTACTTGTTCCAACGGGAGACGCTTATGATTATTAATATTATGAAGACAATTTTTGCCATAATTTTCTTATCCACAATGGGATATATGGCTAATTATATTTTCAAAAAAAGTTCGTGGAGCAATTTTTACAAGCTCCTTGGAATCTACTGTATTTTTGGCATAATTATGATTGGCCAGGCCTATATAGTGAGGGCCTATGCTTATTTTGAAGTAAATTCCGCATCTGTGCCCAGGGTTTTGGGTGTTAGCAGATTGCTCTTTGCCTTATTTTTTACCCTCCTATCAGTTTTTTCATATTACTTATATATAGTTAGATTTAAAAAGAAAAGATACCAACGCCAACAAAATTTTATTTGGATACTGGCTTTGATTTCAATTGTTTTGGCAGTCTTGCCACAAAATGAATACTTCAAGGAAAATCCTGGCAGGCTCCTCCCACAAATACGGACCATTCCATCCCTTATTTTGGGTTTTTATGTGAGCTTTGTCCTTACCTTGGACGGCTATTACAAAAGGAGCGGGATCTTCCAACGTTTTGGTTTATATCTGGCCCTCATGCAAGTTGTACAAATTTTTTATGTCTACATCTTTAAAGTCAGGGCCAAGGACGAATACACCATATTGGTTTTTGCAAGTCTTATCTTTATGCTGATTAATTATTCTTTTTACCGGGAATTATCCAGCAAAAATGAATTGGACAAGTACTAATGAAAAGAGAATTATACGAGTCTTTAAGGGCAAATATAAAGAGGGAATCGGTTAAGTTTTTGATGCCGGGCCACAAGCATAGGTTGGACCAGGTGATTGACCTGGATCCTTCTTTTGATTTTACGGAGTCCTTCGGCACTGACAATTTAAACGATCCTCAAAATGTAATCAAGAGGAGTCAGATGCGATGTGCAAATATTTTCGGGACCAAGGCCAGTTTTTACACTGTAAACGGGTCGTCGGGCGGGATAATTGCATCGGTTTTTTATACGACGAGTCCTGGTGATGACATACTTGTA
This sequence comes from Ezakiella massiliensis, assembly GCF_059862345.1. Lineage (NCBI taxonomy): Bacteria > Bacillati > Bacillota > Tissierellia > Ezakiella > Ezakiella massiliensis. Next base: position 121,933 of record NZ_JCBCEO010000004.1, on the reverse strand, counting down.
GCTAGGAATTGCCATATCTCTGTCATCAGGGCTGCAATTATAAATAGACTCAAGGTCCACTATATTGAGACTTGCTTTTCAGAGGGCTTTGATAAAAATATTTCCCTTGAATCTTTTGAAGACCAAGTCAAAAAAATAAGACCTAAGGCAATCGTGATAACCCATCCAAATTATTTTGGTTTTCCACTGGATATAGAAAAAATTGCAAAGATTTCTAAGAATTATGAGTGCACGCTCATAGTTGACGAGGCCCACGGCGGCCACTTGCATTTTTCGAGTGACCTGCCCATGTCGGCAATAGATGCAGGAGCAGATATAATTATCCAGTCAGCCCACAAGATGCTAACAGGCCTCAACCAATCTGCCTATGTCCATGTAGCAAGCGACAGAGTTGATGTAGACGAGCTTTTTAGGGCGATTACAACTTTTCAAACGACAAGTCCCTCATATCCAATAATTGCCTCATGTGAAGGGGCGGCTGCCTTTATGCAGGCTGAAGGTCGAAAGAGACTGGCTGAAAATATCGCCTGGGCAAAAAAATTGACAGATGATCTTAAGCAAATAGAAAATGTCAGAGCTTTGCCTTATGAAAACCGCGATCCCTTAAAAATTGTCTTTAATGTCAGAGGCATGGATGGAGAGACCCTTCACAAAAAGCTCTACGAAGACTATAATATAGAGGCCGAGATGAATGACGGGGTAAATGTTTTATTACTCGCGACTTTGATGAATGAGGAAGATGATTACGCCAAGGCCTTGGATGCGATTAAAGATATTGGGAAAAATGCAGACGGGGAATTTTTTGATAAAGAGAATTTTTTTAATATCCCTAAAAAAATCATGGAACCTTATGAGGCCTACGCTTGCAAGCGGATAAAAATCGCTTGTGATGAGGCGGTGGGCAGGGTCAGCGCAGATTTTATAGCACCATATCCTCCAGGTATACCGGTACTTGTACCGGGAGAGCAAGTTGAGGATGGACTTTTAAAATATATAGGCAAGAAGATTTATGTAATTGATGAAAGGAGTTAAGGATGGATTTAATTCAAGAAGTAAAGGAAACATTAAAGGGCAAGGGCATTTCAATTGTTCTGCCAGAAGGTGAAGATGAAAGAGTTGTAGAAGCAGCAAAAATTTTGACCAAGGAAGGCATTGTTCGCCCAATCGTACTTACAAAAAACGAAGATATCGAAGGTTTGGAAGTTATCAAGACCGACCAAGCTGATACCACAAAGATGGTTGAAGCCTTTGTCGAACGCAGAAAGGGCAAGATCGGTGAAGAAGGTGCCAAAAAACTCGTTCATGAAGACGCCAACTATTTTGGTACAATGATGGTCTATATGAAAGAGGCTGACGGCCTTGTAAGTGGGGCCAACCACTCAACAGGAAACACCGTTCGTCCAGCTCTTCAAATTATCAAGATGAAAGAACCTTACAAAAAAACTTCGGGCGTTTTTGTAATGATGAAGGGCAATGAAAGATATATTTTCTCAGACTGCGCTATAAATATCGCTCCAACTGCAGAAGACATTGCAGAAAATGCTCTTCTTTCAAACAAGACTGCAAAGACATTTGGAATCGCTGAACCAAAGGTAGCCCTCCTTTCATTCTCAACCAAGGGCAGTGCTAATAGCGAAGAAACTGAAAGAGTTGCAAAGGCTTTTGAGCTTATCAAAGAATCGGGCGAAGACATTGTTGTGGACGGGGAAATGCAATTCGACGCAGCTTTTGTAGAATCAGTTGGCAAGAAAAAAGCTCCTGGTTCAGAAGTTGCAGGTAAAGCCAATGTATTTGTTTTCCCATCACTTGAAGCAGGCAATATTGGTTACAAAATTGCCCAACGCATGGGCGGTTATGAAGCCCTAGGCCCAATCCTCCAAGGATTAAAATCACCTGTAAATGACTTATCAAGGGGCTGCAGCGTAACAGATATAGTAAACCTAGTTTACCTAACAGCTGCTCAAGCCTTATAAAAACAAATTTTAAAGCTGTGGTTTAAAGACCACAGCTTTTTTTGTGGGCAAAAATAAAAAGCCTTTTGCTTTTAAAAATTTTTCTGATCTTTAATATCAAATTTATTAGTCAAGATTGAAATGAAAAAATTAATTTCGGGAGGGGTTTAATTATTAAAAAATTATGAGAAAATTTTTTTAAGTGCGGGCTGAAATTAAAAAAACTTTGCAGAAAAAAGTTGACGGACAAAGCTTGTATATTTGAGTATTTAGCCATTTGTGTTTGACAAGGCTAGCTTTAAAGAGTATAATTATGGATAATTAAGGAGGCAATAGTAATGCAAAAAGATAAGTTTAAAAATTTAATTTTAGATTTACTTCTACTTACAATCTTGGCCTTTGCTCTTACTCTGATAAGCTTTTTGTTTGTAGAGCCAGACATGGACCGAGAATTATTTATGAAATTTATCAATAACAAGGCCGTTTTTAAATACAACTTTTTGCCAATTTTGGCCTTTTTATACTTGCTATATTTTTTGACTGGGCGCTTTTGGCTGGCATTTTTTATTGGATCAACTGCCATTATCTTGATGGGTGTAACCAACGCTTCCAAGATTTTCTATAGGGAAGAGACTTTCAATATGCTGGACATGACTCTCATATATGAGGCTATGAATATGGTTGACCACGATTTTGCAATCCAGTGGCCGAATTGGATCTGGTTTGCAGCCGGTTTAATTTTATTCATTTCGATTTGTTATCTGCTAGCCCGCAATTTCAAAGTGAGGGGCTGGATGAAGTGGATTGGCTTGGCACTTTCGCTTGCCTTTGCATTTTTTGTCTTTAAGGTCACTACTGATAATGAAGTTTATGCCCAGACCAAGGTCGAAGGATTTAGTCCGTGGGTGGATGTAGAGAACGAAAAGGCCAGGGGCATGATCTATTCTTTTATGCATTCATATAACGCTATTAGCATTAGCAAACCAGATGGCTATGACGAGGACTTTGCAAAAGCGACTTGGGAAAAGTATGAAGATGCCGACATTCCTGCTGATAAAAAGGTGAACATTATTGCCATTATGTTTGAGTCCTACAACGATTTTTCCAAGCTTGGTGTGGACTTTAATAAATATCCTTATGAGGCCTATGATGAAATAAAGGACGCCAGCATTAGCGGCAGCCTGATAGTCCACGTTTTTGGCGGTGGAACTATAAATACCGAGAGAACTTTTTTAACGGGTGTCTATGGTCAGCCAAGATACAATCGCAAGGTAAATTCATACGCTTGGTATCTTAAATCTCAAGGCTACAACACTGTGTCCATGCATCCACATTTGGGTGTATTTTACAACCGCAAAAATGTCAACAGATACTTGGGCTTTGATGATTTTCTCTATGATGAGAATTACTTTGATGAAGTCTGGGGGAAAAGTTATTATATGCCAGATAAAGAGCTTTTCAAGCATGTCCTGAAAGACTATAAGGATAATAAAAAAACTGGCAAACCCTATTTTTCTATGACTGTAACCATGCAAAATCATGGACCTTACAATGCAGACTACAATGTGCCTGCATATATAAAGCCTGATTTTTCTGTAGATGAAAAGGCCTTAAAGGAAACCAATGTTTACTTTGATGGGATTAAAAGTTCTTCAGAGGCCTTTAGGGATTTGCTGGACAAGCTAAAAGACGATGACGAGCCCGTAATGGTAATTGCCTTTGGCGACCACAATCCATTCCTGGGCCAAGACGATGTCGGTTTTGAAGCCATGGGCGTAGACGTAGATCCAAAAACCTGGCGGGGTTATGTAAATAGATACAGGACTCCTTATGTTATTTGGGCCAATGACAAAGCCAAGGAAGTGACTGGAAATGAATTTGTAGGCGAGGGGCCAACATTGTCTCCCCAGTATCTCATGGGCTATGCCTTTGACCAGATGGGACTTGAAGGGACCAAGACCATGCAAATTAAAAGGAATGAATTTCCTGATATAAGTGTATTTAATACATCTTATACAAAAAAAGGCTCTGATCTAATTCCAAGTGCAAGTGATCAAATAAAGCCAACCATGCACAAACTGCTTTCGGTTGACTACTATACAAATACACACTTTATGTACAAGGAGGACAAGTAAACTCATATTTGTCCTCCTTGATATATTATTTTAAATGTGCTAGACTAAAGTAAGCATAAAGTCTTGTGCAAAAATTTTTTTAGGAGGAATTATGAAAAGATTAATTTCATTAGCATTAGTATTTGTACTACTTGCTAGCAGTTTTGCTTTTGCAGCAGAAGCAGAACCAGTAAAAGCTGAAGGCGAAAAAACCTTCCAAGAAGTATACCTAGACGGTGGAAAAGTTGACCTAGGCGCATACTTAATCAATCAAAGAAACTATGTAAAACTACGTGACGTTGCAGCATTACTTACAGCAACAGATGCAAAATTTAACGTAGGATTTGAAAACAAAAAAGTTGTTATCACAACAGGTGAGACTTACGAAAAGCTAGACACAGACCTAGTTGAACTCCCAGAAGGCAAAGTTGAAGCTCTTATGGGCGAACAAGCTTTCGTTTTCAACGGCGAAGAAAAAATGGTAAAAACTGCTCTTATCAACCAAAACAACTACCTACAACTAAGAGAACTTGGCGAATTAATCGGCTTTGGCGTTCACTACAACAAAGAAACAAGAAACATTGAACTTTCATCAAAGCTAGAAGAAAAAGCTGAAGAAGCTAAGGACGAAATGAAAGACGAAAAAGCTGAAGAAAAGAAAGAGGAAGCTAAGGCTGAAGAAAAATATACACCAGAAGAAGAAAATATTTTCAAGAGCATAATTGCTTATAATGAATCTAGGATTGAAAAATACAGATCAGATTTTTTACTTCCACTCCCTGAAGAAGAAGGAGAAAGATTCTTTACATCAATGGTAAATCTTTCTAAGCTATATGGTAAAAAGCTATATACTGACAATCCAGATATAGAAAAAAGTGTTATAGAAGAAGATGGTATTAAAAAGTGTGTTGTTAACTTCAAATACGATACTGGTGCAGAAAACACAATAAAGGGGTATTATGAAGGTGGAAAAATTCAAACACAAGAAACTCTCTCTGTTGGAGCAATTATTCCGTTTATAGATAAGGACAAGGATATTGGTAAGCTAAGCTCTGAAGAATTGTTAAAGGGCTTTACTGAATTCCATGATGCTGTTGTTGACGAAGACTACAAAAAAGCTGTCGATGTTTTAAGATCTTTAAATTACAATGCTGATGAAGCAAAGGTTAAAGAAATTGTCGAAATCAGAAAAGCAGATGCTAAAAAATTAGGCAAAGAAGTATTTAAAAAGCCTTATTCAACACAAGTTGACGTTTTAGAGTTTGGTGATTCAAACTATTTCTTCATTTACTTTAAATATGGCAATTCTGTTGCCTTAAGATTTGATGTATGTACACCTCAAATTAAAGGCTTAGGAAGTGTTGTTGTATTAACTAAATCAGCAAGCAAATAACCGCAATAAAAAGCCTATCTTGGATAGGCTTTTTTATTTGGGATATCGTCTGCTCCTTTGGTGTATGAGATATTTTTAATGTTATTTATGCTTAAAAAATAATTAATCCATGTTGTTAAAACAACATGGATTATCGAAGCTAGTATGGCACAGGGCTTATCTTGATAAAATTTTCAGATTGTGCTAAACTATATGGAGCATGATTTCATGCAAGAAAAATTTTAGGAGGAATTATGAAAAGATTTATTTCATTAGCATTAGTATTTGTACTACTTGCTAGCAGTTTTGCTTTTGCAGCAGAAGCATCAGAACCAGTTAAAGCTGAAGGCGCAAAAACCTTCCAAGAAGTTTACCTAGACGGTGGCAAAGTTGACCTAGGCGCATACCTAATCAACCAAAGAAACTATGTTAAACTCCGTGACGTTGCAGCATTATTAACAGCAACAGATGCAAAATTTAACGTAGGATATGAAGACCACAAAGTTGTTATTACAACAGGAGAAGGATACGAAAAACTAGACACAGACCTAGTTGAACTTCCGGAAGGTAAAGTTGAAGCTCTTATGGGCGAACAAGCTTTCGTTTTCAATGGCGAAGAAAAAATGGTAAAAACAGCTGTTATCAACCAAAACAACTATCTACAATTAAGAGAACTTGGCGAATTGATTGGCTTTGGCGTTGAAATGAATGAAGAAACAAAGGCTATCGAACTTTCATCAAAAGTAGAAGAAAAAGCTGAAGAAGCTAAAGAAAATACTGAAGAAAAGAAAGACGAAAAAGCTGAAGAAAAAACTGAAGAAAAGAAAGAAGAAAAAGCTGAAGAAAAGAAAGAAGAAGTTGAAGCTTTCACAAACGAAACAGGCGTTGAACTTAAAGAAGATGCTATCGCAGGTCTAGTAGAAGCTCTAAAGGCTAAAGCAGCTGAAAAAGAACTAGGCGAAGTTAAAAACATCACTGTAAAAACAGCTAAAGAAAGCAAAGTTGAAGACAAGGTTGTTTACGAATACGAAGGAACAATCACAACAGCTGAAAAGAAAGCAAAATTCGAAGCTAAATTAGTAGACGGTAAATTTGAAATCGAACTTTCAGAACTAGCTGAAAAAGTTGAAGAAATCAAAGAAAAAGTTGAAGAAAAAGCTGAAGAAGTAAAAGACAAGGCTGAAAAAAAGGTTGAAGAAATTAAAGAAAAAGTTGAAGAAAAAATCAAATAATAGTTTTTAATTCTGACTTATAGGCAGGTCCCATCTGGGGCCTGTTTTTTTATGGAGAAATTTACCACACAAAAAAACCAGGGCACTTAGGCCCTGGTTTTAGGAAAGGAAAAAAAGAAAAATTTTTGATTGTTTTACGCGAGTGATCCCATTGGGTCCCATGGTTTTAGGACTACTGGGTCTTTGTCATAGGCTTTTTGCATGTCCTTTGACAAATATTTTTTGTTGACGACTGCTTGGTAGACGTATTTGTCAAACCAGTCGTCTGTCATGGTGTAGTGGCCCTTGTAGCCAAATTTATCTCCCCATGAGTTTTCAACTTTAAATCTGAGTGACTTGCCATCTTTGACTTCCACACCTGTGAAGGTCATGGCGTGGGTCATTTGTGATTGATAGTAATCAAGGGCGTCGGCCTTTGATAATTGCAAGTCCATGCCAAAGAGTTCGTCATAGTTTGAAACCTTTGTGTCGAGCATGGCTCTGCCGTCTTCGCTAAATGAATCTTTGCCAACGTCGCAACCAAACCAAACTGGCATGCCATCTTTTAATTGGGCGAGGACTGCTGCCTTTAGGTCTTCGATGGCTAGGTTCAAGTGTTTTACTTTCTTGCCTTCGATGACATTGCCCAGGTATTTGATGGTGTAGGTCTTGCCAAATGGCTTGTCTTCAGTTGGAGCGTTAATTAGCGATACATAATCGTCTATTTCCATTTCCACATATTTTTCAAAGAATTTTTGTGGGTTGAGATTTTTGTCTTCGATTAATTTGTTGTCTTTGTCATAAGCTATGAAGTCAAACTTTTCTGGTAGCCTGCCGAGGGTTGCAGTTAATACATTGTAAACGCCTTGGAGAGCTTCTTCTTTGATGGCAGAGACTTCTTTTTTGGACTTGCCTTCGCCCACAGCTTTTCTTATATCAACTGTGTACTTGTGAAGGACCTTTACCAGGTATTTGTTGAGCTCTCTTGTATTGGATGAGCTTGTGCTTTCTGGATAAGCGTATTTTGGAACGAGTCCGTACTTTTTAACCAGGTTTACAAACATATCCCATTGGCCGCCGTCGCCTAGGACTTCGCCCATGAGGTATTGGAGCTCTCTATCATCGATTGGGTCCTTGGCTTTTTCAATCATGACTTCCAAATAGTAGTTGGCCCTTTCGAGTTTGTCGCAGAATAAGGTGTAGGATTGAGAAAATTCAAAATTTTCTAGATTTAACTTCTTCATAACGATATTTCTCATGACATTCATGGAAGCAAACATCCAGCAGCGGCCGCTAGCCTTTTGGTTGGTGATTTCTCCATTTTTGATGTCATTGTTAAAGTTAAAGGGCTCGTCTTTTAGTCTGTTTATGTCCACTACGACTTTGTTTAGTGGATTGTATGAGCCGGCGTTCATGCGGACAAGATTGGACTTGTCTTTTAAAAACTCCGCTTCATATTCATTTATTTTATCTATGCTTAATTGTTTCATATAAACCTCCTACGATTCCCAAGGCATCAGTTTGACTGGGTCTTTTGTAAAGGCCTTTAGTTCTTCTTCCTTTAAAAATTCTTTCTTAGGAATGATCTCATAGGCGAAATTGTCAAACCATGCTTCATCCATAATCAAATAGCCGCCTATGCCAGCCTTTGTGCCCCATGAGTTTTCAACTTTAAACTTAAGACCATCAGCTGATTTGTCGTAGCCGACGATTACCATGGCGTGAGTGCCATATGATTCTATGGTCTCAAGTCTTTCGACCTTGGTGCATTCGGTGTCTATACCAAAAAGGGCATCTCTATTTAATAAATTGTAGACCATGTGGCCTGTGCCAAGTCCATCGCGTGAGATGAGGGAGTCTTTTCCAACGTCGCAGGCAAACCAAACTGGTTCGTCAGCATCGATCATGGCAATTATGATTTCCTTCATTCTTTCTATAGAAACGTTTACATATTGTAGGCTGCCACCAATTCTTTGTTGGATGTAGTCGCGTTCGTAAAGAACGTTTTCTTCTTTATTTTTGCCAGGATAGTTGCCAAGTTCAACGTATTTGTTGATGTCTTGAGCTACGAATTCGTTGAAAAATTCCTTTGGAGAAATATTCCTGCGTTCAATTAATTCTCCGTCCTTGTTTTTTAAAATCAAATCAAATCTCTTTGGTGGTAGGCCAAGGGAAATTGCTGTAATCTTGTAAACATCTTTTAGAGCCTCATCTTTAATCGCTTCGATTTTTTCTTCTTTGCCATCCTTGTAGGCGTTTCTAATGTCTTTGGCAGCAATTCTTAGACGCTTATCGAGGTTATTTATAATAAAGTTGGTGCATTCAACATTTTTTGTATCAGGATAAGCGTATTCAGGTACAATCCCGTACTTGTTAATCAGCCTTGAAAATGTAGTCCACCAAGCTCCATCATCTGCTGCCCATTGTAGGACTGCACGATTTAGCCTGTCGTCTAAATCTTTGTCTTTGAGACTGATGACGTCTTCTAAAAATTGGTTGGCCCTTTCAAGCTTGTCATAAAAATACAAGTACTTGTGTGAAAACTGAATGTCAGCAAGTTTCCACTTCTTCATCATTTCAACTCTAATTGTATTTAAACCTGCATACATCCAGCAGCGACCGGATTGTCTTTGGTTTGTCATTTTACCGATCTTAAGCTCTTTTGAGAATACATTCGGATTTTTTTGGAGCAATTGGCTGTCCACGGAAGCATCCATTATTCCAACAGTAGCTACCATGTTTTGTGCAGCCAGGCTAAAGTTTTCATCATAAGATTCTTGAAACTTCTTGAGCCTGCTCTTGGTAATTTCTTTTTCCATAAGGTCCTCCTTGTTAATATAATTGATAAATTTCATCAACAAGTTAATTATAGCACTATGAATTTCATAATACAAGTGTTTCGACATTCGAAATACAAAAGCTACAATAAAATTTATTTTAAATCTAAAGTTACATTCGGCAAAGAATAAAAATAACTTTTTTAAACAAGAAAGCATAAGCGGCAAATATAAATATAAATTTTAATTTATAAAAAATACAAGAAACAAAGCTTATAAAATACAAAAGATTAACAACCTTAATAGATGTTATAAAAAATATTCATCACTTTTTTGTAATTATTTTGTAAATCTTATTGTTTTTTGTTTTGCACTGTGTTATGATAAAGATATAGAAGGAGATTTTTAAAAAAGGAGAGGAGACAATGAATAATCTTTTTAATATTGTAAAGACTATTTCAAATTTTCTATGGGACAATATTTTAGTCTACGCCCTGCTGGGAACAGGTCTATATTTTACAATTAGACTCGGCTTTCCACAGATAGTAAAATTTGGAAGAGCAATGAAAGAAGCTTTTGGTGGACTTTTTACCAAGAAAGCTGGCAAGAAAAAACCTGATGAAGCAGGTGAAGTTTCATCCTTTGCAGCACTTGCAACTGCAATCGCCGCCCAGGTTGGAACCGGAAATGTAGCCGGTGTTGCTACAGCGATTATGGCAGGCGGACCAGGAGCAGTATTTTGGATGTGGATGTCGGGGATACTCGGCATGGGTACGATTTTTGCAGAAGCAGTACTCGCTCAAATCTACAGAGAAGAAAAAGATGGGAGCATATACGGTGGACCTTCATATTATATGTCCAAGGGAATCAAAAATAAAAAGCTTGGTAAGGTCTTAGCAGCCTTGTTCTCAGTATTTATTATCTTGGCCCTGCCACTAGCAGGTAATATGGTTCAGTCAAATTCGATTTCAACTTCACTGGAAACCGCCTTTAACATTCCACCTGTCGTGGTGGGTGCCGTACTTGGAGTACTTGTACTTTTGATTGTGGCAGGTGGTATAGAAAGAATTTCAAAAGTTGCAGAAACTGTCGTACCTATTATGGCCCTGATATTTATCATTGCAGGTTTTGCAATTATCTTTAAGTTTAGAGCAAATCTTGGCAATACTTTTAAACAAATTTTTGACGGAGCCTTTGGTGTTCAGGCTGTGGCTGGTGGTATAATCGGTTCCACAATGAAGCAGGCCATGAGACTGGGTATTGCTCGTGGATTATTTTCCAATGAGGCAGGCATGGGTTCAACCCCACACGCTCACGCAGTTGCAGACGTACCTCATCCAGGCAACCAAGGTTTAGTAGCGATAGCTGGAGTTGTTGTAGATACACTTATTATTTGCACCATGACAGCTCTTATAATCTTGCTACCAGAAGCTCACATGGCTGCAGCAGCCGATGGATCTATCCACGGGGCAGCAGTTACACAACTCGGTTTTACTTTGGCCTATGGAAGGGCAGGAGAAATATTCTTGGCAGTTTCGCTTTTATTCTTCGCCTTTACAACCATTATTGGCTGGTATTACTTTGGCGAATCCAACATTATGTATCTGTTCGGCAAAAAAGCCCTGACCCCATTTAGGATTTTGGTTGGTCTTGCAGTATTTGTAGGGACCCTAATCCCAGTGGCTACAGTTTGGGATCTATCGGACTTCTTTAACGCCCTGATGGTTCTGCCAAACGTAATTGCAGTTTTGTTACTTTCAAATGTAGTTGTTAAATCCAAAAAAGAATTTGATTTGTTAGATAAGAAATAATTTTTCATAATTTTCTAAAAAACGAGCCGTCTTTTGATGGCTCGTTTTTATATGTTTTAAATTTTTCTTTGCTAAAGGGTTTTCTAATTAGCATTTGAATTTATACCTGACTTGTGCTATAGTTAGTTTATAATATTTTAGGAGGTATCCATGGAAAAATTTCGTTTAGAATCTGACTCAGTTGGCGAAAAGCAAGTTCCAGCTGATGCTCTGTACGGCGTTCAAACATTAAGAGGTTATGAAAACTTTAGAATTACACATTCATCTTTGCACCCTGCAATGATCAAGGCTCTTGGCCAAGTAAAAAAGGCTTGTGCTATCTCAAACTTTGAAGCAGGCGTTATGGAAGAAAAGGTTAAGGATGCAATTGTAAAGGCTTCTGACCAAGTTATAGAAGGAAAATTTGATGATGAGTTTATTTGCGACCCTGTTCAAGGAGGTGCAGGTACAACTGCCAATATGAATGCAAATGAAGTCATTGCAAACCTTGCTGAACGTGAATTTGGCAATGAGCCAGGCAAATATGAGTTCGTACATCCAAACGACCATGTAAATATGGGCCAATCAACCAATGACGTTTACCCAACAGCTGGTAAGCTAGGAGCAATTGCCCTTGCTGATAGCATGATCAATGAACTTGGACTTTTAATTGAAAGTTTTGACCACAAGGCCAAAGAATTTGATCACATTGTAAAGATGGGCAGGACCCAACTTCAAGACGCAGTTCCAATTAGATTGGGCCAAGAATTTGCAGCCTACAGGGATGCCTTAAAACGCGATGTCGTTAGAATTTCAGATGCTATCGAAGCAATTAAAACTGTAAATATGGGCGCTTCTGCAATCGGCACAGGAATTAATGTTGACACAGATTACCTAGAAAGAATTGTTCCAAACCTATCAAAGATCACAGGCTACGAACTTCACCAAGCTGAAGATTTGGTTGACGGTACACAAAACTTAGACGTGCTCTCAGCCTTATCAAGTGCTCTTAAAACTTTGGGTCTAAGTCTATCAAAGATTTCAAATGATTTAAGACTCATGAGCTCGGGACCACGCACAGGTATTGGAGAAATTAATTTACCACCAAAGCAAAATGGTTCATCCATTATGCCAGGCAAGGTAAATCCTGTTATCCCAGAAGTTGTTAGCCAAGCTGCATATTTGGTTGCAGGTAATGACACAACCGTTTCCATGTGTGTAGAGGCTGGTCAATTTGAATTAAATGCCTTTGAACCAGTTCTGTTTAAATCTCTCTACGAATCAATCGAAGCCCTCACAGGTGCTATGAATACTCTAAGAGTAAATTGCGTAGACGGAATTACAGCTAACGAAGACCGTATCGAAGAACTTCTTGGCAGATCAGTCGGTATGATCACAGCCCTTGTACCACACATCGGCTACAAACCATCTGCAGCTATCGCCAAGGAATCACTAAAGACAGGCGTTCCAGTTCGTGAAATTATCTTAAGGGATAAGATTATGACAAATGAAAATCTAGATGAAATTTTAGACGCTATGGAACTTACAAAACCAGGCATTGCTGGCAAGCACTTGCTGGATGAAAAGAAAAATTAATTTATAAATTTAATTGCCTCCTCTGGGGGCAATTTTTTTGTGATTTTATTCTTTAACCAAGATATCTCGCCTTGTTGTATTTTTATTTCTTCTATGGTAAAATTAACTAGTAGAAAGGTGAAGATTTTGGAGAAGTATATTGTTAGGGGCACAGGCCCTTTGAGTGGTCAAGTTAGGGTGAGCGGAGCAAAAAACGCGGCCCTTCCTATCATGTGTGCCACAATTTTATGTGATGGCGAAGTCATCTTAGAGGACATGCCAAACTTAAAAGACGTTGAGATTTTATCAGAGGTGCTTAGAGGCCTGGGTCTAGTTATAGACAGGCTTGATGAGCATACCTATAAATTTGATGCAAGAAATATTACAAATACAACTACTGGCCCTGAGCTTATGAGCAAGATGAGGGCGAGTTTTTGTGTCATGGGACCTCTTCTTTCAAGGATGGGTCACACCGCAAATGCACTTCCAGGTGGTTGTGCAATCGGAACCAGACCAATCGATCTTCATTTGAAGGGCTTCAAAGCCCTGGGAGCAGATGTGGTAACCGAACACGGCATGGTTACAGCCGAATGCGAAAAGCTGGTTGGGACTGAAGTTTATCTGGACTTCCCAAGCGTTGGCGCCACACAAAATATAATGATGGCGGCTACTTTAGCAGAAGGCGAAACCATTATAGATAACGCTGCTTGCGAACCTGAAATTGTAGACTTGGCAAACTTTTTAAATAAAATGGGGGCTGATGTAAGAGGGGCAGGAACATCCATTGTAAAGATTAAGGGTGTTGACAAACTCCATGGTTGCAGACACCAAATTATTCCAGACAGGATTGAAGCGGGAACCTTTATGATTGCGGCAGCAGCTGCAGGTGGCAATATCGTTGTAGAAAATGTAATTACCAGCCACATGCGTCCTGTAATTGCAAAGCTCAGAGAAGCTGGAGTTATCATCCATGAAAATGGAGATTCCATAAATGTTATAGCAGATAAAAAAATATCTGCCTTTGATATAAAGACTTTGCCATATCCTGGTATGCCAACAGACATGCAGGCCCAGTTTATGGCTCTGGCCACAATATCAGAAGGCACGAGTGTTATTATAGAAACAGTTTTTGAAAATAGGTTTATGCATGTTGACGAGCTAAACCGCATGGGAGCAAATATTCGCATTGATGGCAAGAATGCCATCGTCCAAGGTGTAAAGAAGCTCCGCCCAGCCAAGGTAAAGGCCACTGACCTTAGATGTGGGGCCGCACTTATTATAGCGGGCCTTACCGTTGATGGCGAGACAGAAATTTCCGATATTTATCATATTGATAGGGGCTACGAACACTTGGTAGAAAAGTTTAAAGGCATTGGCGCAGATATAAGGAGAGAGGGATAAGATGGCGTTTTTTCTTAGAAATGATGTGGGTATAGACTTGGGCACAGCCAGTGTCTTGGTCTATGTAAAGGGAAAAGGCATAGTCTTGCAAGAACCATCGGTTGTTGCAATTGACCAATATACAAATAAATTTTTAGCAGTTGGCGAAGAAGCCAGAAAGATGCTGGGCAGGACCCCAGGCAACATTGTAGCAATCCGTCCTTTGAAGGAAGGCGTAATTTCAGACTACAATGTAACCGAGCGCATGCTCAAATATTTTATTGGAAAATCTTTGGGAAGGACCTTGCTCAAGCCAAGACTGATTGTCTGTGTGCCATCAGGTTGCACAGAAGTTGAAAAGAGAGCTGTTATTGAAGCTGCCAATGAAGCAGGTGCTGTCAAAACCTACTTAATTGAAGAACCAGTTGCAGCAGCAATTGGAGCGGGCCTCGACATCACCGCTCCAACAGGCAACATGGTCGTAGATATCGGCGGCGGCACAACTGATGTAGCCGTAATTTCCTTGGGTGGCATCGTTGTCTCCAGGAGTATAAAAGTTGCTGGTGATAATTTTGACGAGGCCATCACCAGATTTGTAAAGAAAAAACACAACATGATGATCGGTGAACGAACAGCCGAAGAACTTAAAGTAAAGATTGGTTGCGCTTATCCACTTGAAGAGGAAGAATTTTTGGAAATTAAGGGCAGAAATATGGTTTCAGGCCTGCCAATGAATGTGGTTGTATCTTCAAACGATATGCTTGAAGCCCTCAAAGAACCTGTTCAAGAAATCCTAGAAGCAGTTCACTATGTCCTTGAAAGGACACCACCAGAATTGGCAGCGGATATTTCCAACCAAGGTATTATTATGACAGGGGGCGGAGCTCTACTTCGTGGCCTGCCAAATATTGTAGAAGAAAGAACAGGAATCCAAACTCGCGTTGCCGAAAATGCAGTTGAATGCGTTGCTATTGGTACGGGAAAGAGCTTGGAATGGATGGAAATTTTGGACAAGTCCAATGCAACAAAAGCCCAAGTTGGCAGATACAAGAAATAGTTATAAAATTTATCTATAAGGTGAGCTCACCTTATAGATTTTTTTTATTGGAATAAAAGCCTAAGCTTTGTTATTATTATTTTATGAGAGAATTTATTTACCAAGCTGAATTAATTGAAAAAGTTAATAATAAAAAGAGGGTTGTCGAGAGGTTTTTGGGCTTTACAGACAGGCCAGCCCCAAAGGTTATCCAGAAAAAAATTGACCAAGAGCTGGAAAATTTCCCTAAACTTTTGGATGTATTTTATAATTATGTGATAAGTGGCGATGAGATCAACATGATTTATTCTGTTGGACCAAAATTCGAAGACCGGATTGACTTTCTGGTTGAAGATGGCCAGGCCATGAACGCCATGATTGTGGATAAGATCGGGGTAATCTGCCTGGATGTGATCAGATCTTTTATAGTAAAAGAAGTTAAGGCCAAATACCACAAGACACCATATAAGTATTTTTATCCTGGCGGCAAGGACTATGGGATTGATTTGCAAGCTGAAATTTACCAGATGATGGATACGGGCTACATAAAGATAAATGATTATCATCAGCTCTATCCCGTAAAGTCGGTTGCCCTCAGGGCCAAGCTAAAAGATGCAGAAGCAGACGGCGAGGAGAAAGAGGGATCTCCTTGTGACGCCTGCGATTTTAAATGCGATATGAGAGGAGCAATGGATGAATAAATATTTAGAAGCTATCAAAAACGCCGTTGTAGACATGGACGAGGACAATATTATAGATTTGATCGACCAAGCCTTGGCTAATGGCGTAAGTGATGAAGAGATTTACAATGAGGGCTTATCTGGCGGCATGCTTGCTGTCACCAAGCTCTTCGAAGACGAAAAATATTACGTATCAGAGGTTATAGTTTGCGCTGATACTTTGAACAAGGGCGTTAAATACTTGCAAAAAAAGTTTAACCACGAAATGAAAAAAGACGGACCTAAGATTGTCATTGGCGTTGTGGAAGGCGACCTCCACGAAATTGGCAAAAACATCGTAAAGATTATGTTTCAAGCGGCCAATTTTGATGTTTACGATTTGGGCCTCAATGTAAAGGCCGAAGACTTTGTCAAAAAAGCTGAGGAGGTTGGGGCAGATTTTATTGGCTTATCTACAATGATGACCACTACCATGCACAATATGGAAAAAGTTGTAAAATTAAATCAGGGCAAGACTCCACTCATTATAATTGGAGGTGGACCAATCAGCCAAAGCTTTGCCGATGAAATTGGTGCAGACGGCTACTCCAAAAACGCTGTCGAGGCTGTAGAACTCGTTAGGAGGCTGACCAATGGACTTTAAAAATATGACACTAATGGAATATATTACATCGGAGCCCAGGCGATTTTTTTTGACAGACCTGGGAACCAACGGATTAAAATTTGTAAATAAAAAAGTTTACGAGGTCTACGAAAACCCTGAAGTCCAATTTGAAATGGCAAAAATTTTGGACCAAGAGTTTCCTGGCGACTTTGTCTATCCCTTAAGCGATGGAAATATTATTAGCGAGACCCTGGGCGTCAAGCTCTTAAAACCCGATTACGATTTTCCAAGCCCACTTGAGCACAAGATTTTAACAGTCGAAGACGTTAGGGCCTTGAAAGTTCCCGACCCCAAAAAAGATGGACGGATGCCGACCAATTTAAAATCGCAAAATTTAATTGCGACAGGGATTGACAAGCCCCTTTATGTATCGATATTTGGACCCTTTACCCTGGCCGTTCAACTGGCAGGTGCAACCCATCTTTTGAGGGAACTTATTAAAAACAAGGACTTTGTGGTCGAGCTCTTGGATTTTACTTGCCAATGCGTTCGGATTTATGCCAAGGCAGTTGTAGAGGCAGGTGTAAAATACATGTCTATTGCTGAGCCGGCATCAGTAACGCTCAGCCCAGAAAACTTCCGCGAGCTAGTTTTGCCGCGATTAAAATCCGTCTATGAATCGGTTGACTGTTGGAAACAGCTCCACATATGCGGAGACACTAGAAAATTTTTGCCCCTTATGATTGAGTCGGGCCCAGATGCCATTAGCCTGGACCAAATTATGGACCTAAAATCAGCTGTAAAAATTTTCCCTGACGACATGGTCCTCGTTGGCAACATTGACCCCATCGATATAATTGGCCGTGGACGCGTAGAGGATGTGGAGAGGGTGACTTATAAACTCCTCGAAGACCTGGAGGCATATCCAAACTACATGGTCGCCTTTGGTTGCAATGCACCAAATGATGCGCCTGATGAAAATATCAAGAGGGCAATTGAAATAACAAAATCTTACATGACAAAATTTTAATTACATGCAGGTTGGAGAGGTCTAGCCTGCAATTTTTATTTGAAAACAAGACGACTTAGATTTTTAAAATATTTATGAGAAAACATTTTAAAAGAACCAGGCCTTTTATTTTGAAAAAAATATCTTAAAATAATTTAAAAGCTTAAGGACTTTTATTTTGAAAAAAACATTAGAATTTTTCTTTAAAATTTTCTGCCTATAAGTTTTTAAACTTTTCTGCTATAATGAAGGCAAGGTGATAATATGGATTTAATTCAAACTCGGAGGTTCTTCCACACTTTTCCAGAAATTGACTTTGAAGAAGTGAGAACGACAAAAGAAATTATAAATATATTAAAAACATTCGACTGCAAGATTTTTTACGGGCGAAATCTATACAAGGACCAAGGTTTTACAGACGATAAAGACCTTTTATCCAAAGACTTACAAAATGGGATGACTGGTGCCATGGCAGTGATTGGCAAGGGACCCTATATTTTCATGCGGGTGGACATAGATGGACTCCCTGTTAGCGAATCAGAAGACGACGACCACCTGCCGGCCAAGGAGGGTTTTAGGGCGGAGAAAAATATGCACGCCTGCGGCCACGATGGCCACATCACGTTGGGACTTGCCATGGCTGAATATTTTGCTGACAACAATATCTCTGCCAAAATTCTCTTCCAGCCAGCAGAGGAAGGTGTCTTGGGATCGGCTAAGATGGATTTGGATTTTATAATGGCAGAGACCACATGTGCACTTGGTTTTCATATTGGCCTGGGTCAGCCCCAAGGGACAATCGGGGTTGGCAGTACAAATTTTGTGGCCGCCCAAAAACTCGATTTGATTTTCCATGGCCGACCAGCCCACGCCTGCAACAGCCCACAAGACGGAGCCTCTGCTTTTACAATGGCAGCAGCCTTTGCACAGATGGCGGCAGAACTTATAAACGACAGCCGCGGCCGCAAGGTTTTAAATATTGGCCAGGTCCACGGAGGCCAGGCCGATAATATTGTAATGAAAACTTGCAGACTAGGCATTGATGTGCGTGCAGTTGAAAGCTATCTGGTCGATGAAATGCTTGCAAATATTGAAAAAATAGCCGCAGGCATCAGCCAGGCCAGAGACGGGTCCTATGAAATAATTTTTAAGGGTAGGTCCGAAAGCTACCATGAAGAAGATTTTGATTTGGTTGATAAGATTTCAAATGCCTTAGAAGAAAAAAATATAAAGACGACCAAGCTCCCAGACTTTGGCGCCAGCGAAGATGTAACCAGGTATTTAAATTACGCTAAATCAAATGGGTCCAAGGCCCTGCACTTGCTCTTGGGCGCCAAACTCGCCGGCCCCCACCACTCGGACAAATTCGACTTCGACGACAGGAACTTAGAATTTTATTTTGAGTCTTTAAAGATTGTGGTCAAAGAAATGCTGGAAGAGGTAGAAATTAATTAATGTTTTTAAATAGAAAAAAGGAGATATAAATGGAAATATTAAAAGCAATCTTACCTGTAGTAATAGTATCTGTGCTTGTTGTTTACATTATATATAAGTTTAGGAAAAAATCGGCAAGTAAGGATAATGAAGAAAAACAAAAAGGAGAAAACCATATGGCAGAGGGCATGGCCATTGGCATGTGCTTAGGGACAGCAGTGGGAGCAGCCATTGGAGATGACTATCTGCCAATCGGAATGTCAATAGGCATGCTCCTCGGCATGATAGTAGGCATGAACACCAAATCAAAAGCATAAAAATTTTTATTAGGAATTAAGCAATTTATGGCAAAATAAAGACGGAATAACACAACAAACACTCTAAAACAAATCACTAAATCAATGTAAGATTGAATGAAATCAATATTTATGCTATAATTAAGTAAATCTAATGAAGAGAAAAAGAGGGATATTATGGCACTTAACTATAAACCATTATGGATACAGTTAGCAAAAAAAGGACTAAAGAAAACAGATGTAATAGCCATGGCAGGACTAACAACAAATGTTATGGCACAAATGGGCAAAGATAAACCAATTACATTTAAAAATTTAGAAAGAATATGTAAGGCTCTATCTTGCACTCCTAATGATATTATTAGTTTTGAAGATGAATTTGGAAAGAGATTTAAATTCTTATAGTTCTTTACACTTGATTTACAAGGGATCAAAGAAAATCTTAATAAAGGTTTCTAAAATTTTATTGAAATAATGTATAATTTGTGATAGCTTACTTACAATTTTAGAATTGTAATCTTTATATAGGGTGTTTTTATATCTTGTCAATGATTTTGTAAATATCTTTTAGATTGGAATCCAAAGTTTTGTGAGTAATTTATTTGAGAATTTACAAAACTTCTTAATACATGACCTGTATGTGTATAATTACATTGACAAGAAGACATCTGTGATTATAGATTTTAAACAACTATATAAATTGTAAAAAAGTATAGCACTAATACTAGCAAGAAAATTTATACGAATTTAGTTGACACAACTAAGAAAAATTGCTCCCATTTACGAAATGGTTTATACTTCAAGAGAGGAGGTAAACTAAATTGATGAAAACACTTGGTATGTTAACAATCATCTGCTTAACAGCATCAATTATGATGATGAATTTTATACTTATTATACCGAAATTTGGCTCGAAGCATTTCGGCGCACCTGATGATATCAAAGTTATGATGAGTAAGTTGCCAGATAAACCGATTTGGGTCAATATAATCGGCGGACTTATCATGATACTTGGATTGCTAGCCATTGCAGCCGTTCTAGGCTGGGCAATTGTTGATACAGTAAAATTTAGTTTAAATTTTCAGCAAGCCTTTGTTAGATTTTTAATACTATTTGAAGGATATAAGCTTTTTGATATTATCTTTTTTGATTATCTCATGCTTACCAAGTTAAAATTGCCGACTAAAGTTTACCCAGAGACGGTTGGTGCTAAGGGTTATGATAATTTTGGTTTTAATGGGAAAAGTCAGATTGCAAAAATTATAATCTTCTTTTTCGTGAGCCTAATTTTGGCATATTTACTGACCGTTTTGGTTTAACTAGAAATTTATTGAAGAGGGTTAATAAATGCAGATAAAAGAATATACAGAATTCAAATTTGATGAGATAGAGAAACTTTACAAGGCAGTCGGATGGACTGCATATACAGATGATATGGGTGCCTTAGAAGAGGGTTATAAGAGGTCTTTGAAAATCTTGGCGGCATACGAGGCTGATGAATTATTAGGAATAATTCGTGCAGTTGGGGATGGATATACTATTGTTTTTATCCAGGATATTTTGATCTTCCCCGAACGACAAGGACAAGGAGTTGGCAGTGCACTCATTAAAGCCATGCTTGACTTATATCCCAATGTTAGACAAATTGAGCTGGCAACTGATAATACAGAAAAGACCCTTGCATTCTACAAATCAGTAGGTTTTACTGAGTATTCGGAAGTGGAATGCTGTGGATTTATGAGGCTAAAATAAATCTTATTTCTTATAATATGTAGGTACATTTTTCACCTACAAAGAGTAGGTGAATTTTTTGTAGAAAAAATTGCACAGACTTAACCCACCCTTAACCTGGCTTATATATTTGCAAGCTATAATCAAAGTAAATCAATAGAGGAGGTAGATTATGGCAGTATTTGCAGATAAGAAAACCCAAGTAGAACAGCAAGGAGACTTAGAGAAGTTCATCAATCGCTATGAGTTGGCAGGGCTTGATGATGAGGATGTGGAGGAGCTTATACAAATTTTTAAAATGAAAAAGTTTTCCTTTGCCCAAGATTTAATCGAGCAAAATTTTGTCATTATCAAACTCTTAAACAGGATGAACAAGAACATTGAAGATCTTAAGAATAACTAAATGCATGACACAACCACCTTGAATAGGTGGTTTTTATGATGGAAGAATTTTTAGCGGCAAGTATTTTTCGGAAAAATAACAAGGACTTAACATTTATTTAACATAGCTGGACTATAATTGCTCCTATATGAAAGGGGAGTTTTATGGAAATTAATTTAATTGATATTACCAAGAGTTTTGGCAATAAACAGGTGATTTATCCAACGACTTTGAAGATTGACAAGGGGAGTTTTACTACTCTTTTGGGACCTTCGGGTTGTGGTAAGACGACTCTTCTTAGAATGATAGCCGGCTTGGAAACTCCAGATGATGGAGAGATTTGGATTGACAAGACTTGTGTATTTTCCAAAAAAGATAAGGTGAATTTACCGCCTGAAAAACGCAACCTTGCCTTTGTCTTTCAAGATTTTGCCCTTTGGCCCCATATGACTGTGTTTGAAAATGTGGCATTTGGTTTAAAAGCCCACAAGGACACAAAGGATATTGAAGACAGGGTTTTTGCTGCTTTAAAGACGGTTAAGCTGGAGGGTTTTGAAGATAGGTATCCCCATCAACTTTCTGGTGGTCAGCAGCAGCGTGTTGCATTTGCAAGAGCGATTGCAATCAAACCTGCTTGCATTCTATTTGATGAACCGCTTTCAGCTTTGGATGCTCTTTTAAGGGAAGAGATGAGAAATGAATTAAAAGAGCTCACGTCATCGCTTGGTATCACATCAGTTTTTGTTACTCACGATCAAACCGAGGCTATGAGTATGAGCGATAAAATTGCGGTTTTAAATGGAGGACATGTTGACCAGTATGCTAGCCCAGAGGATATATACCACCAACCTAAGTCAGAATTTGTGGCAAAATTTGTGGGCAAGTCCAATTGGATTGACGATAACAAACTCTTTAGGCCAAAGGACGCTGATATGGATTTAAGCGAAGGTGCTTTAAGCTATGAGCTTCCAGTTGAAAATGTCCAATACCTGGGAGACAATTATGAGCTCACTTTAAACCACAATGGCAGAGCTTGGACTTATAAGACCAACAAAAAATACCTGCCGGGTCAAACTTTGACTATTTATATTGATCCGTCAAAGATTATTTCATTAGCAAATTAGGAGGAAGAATATGAAAAAACGTTTTATTACATTATTATTAGTAGTCGCACTTGCATTTTCAATGGTAGCTTGCAAGGGAGAATCATCCAAGGAGGATGGCAAGCTTTCAGGCAAAGTTACCGTTTACATGCCAAGTCCAGCAGGTCTTGCTGACAAATTAGCAGAAGCTTTTAAGGAAAAAACTGGAGTTGAAGTTGAGCAATTCCAAGGTACAACTGGTGAAATCCTTGCTCGCTTAGAAGCAGA
Organism: Ezakiella massiliensis; assembly: GCF_059862345.1. Lineage (NCBI taxonomy): Bacteria > Bacillati > Bacillota > Tissierellia > Ezakiella > Ezakiella massiliensis. The sequence goes on along the minus strand of NZ_JCBCEO010000004.1, from coordinate 99,220 downwards.
ACAAGCAAATCCCGTTGCCGATGTAGTTGTACTTGCATCTTGGTCAGATGGTTTGACTTTAAAAGCTGATGGCAAGTTGGAATCTTACAAACCAAAGGTAGCTGATAAAATCAATGAAGGCTTTATCGATGCTGACAACACACTATTTGGTTCAAGCGCATCAGCTGTTGCTGTTATCTACAACAAAACTCTGTTGCCAGAGCTAAACGCAGACTGGAGCGAATTGGCCGATCCGAAGTACAAGGATATGATTGCTATTCCTGATCCAGAAAAATCAGGCGCTTGCAAAGACTTTTTGGCTGGTTTTGTAACTGGTCTTGGCGATGGCAAAGACATTATGAAAGCTTGGGCAGATAATGGTCTTGTAATTCCTGGTGCCAACAAGGCAGCTTTGGAAGCGGTTACAACTGGTGAAAAGGCAATTTTAATTGCAGGCGTTGACTATAATGCTTATAAATCAATAGATAAGGGCGAACCTCTTGGAGTTTATTATCCAAAGTCAGGTACAGTTATCAACCCACGCCCTGCTATGATTTTAAAAACTGCTCCAAACAAGGACAACGCAAAGGCCTTTGTAGATTTCTTATTCAGCGAAGAAGCACAAAAAATGGTTGCAGACGCATATCTCTTACCTGGTATCAAGGACATTGAATATGATACACGCAGCAATTTAAAAGACATCCCAACAATTAATGCAGATTGGGATGAAATGATGAAGGTTGCAAGTGACACAGCAGCTGAATTAAAAGAGCTTTGTAAATAATTTTAATAATAGCTTATGAGGCAAAATACTTTAAAAAACAATTGGATGCTCATAGCTTTGCTGATCCTTTTGATATTTTTGATCCTCTGCCCGCTTTTTTCTATCTTTCAAAAGGCGGTTGTAAGAGACGGCAAGCTGGATTTTTATCAGGCTTGGCAGACGATCAGGACCTCTGAAAACCTAAAGACCATTACAAATTCACTTGTATTGGGCCTGGCGGTTGTCCTTTGCTCAACTATTATAGCGGTGCCCACCGCCTATATTTTGGTGAGGACTGGCTTTGCTAGATTTAAGTTTTTGGATATTGTATTTATGATTCCATTTATGACGCCGCCATATATCGCGTCTATGGGATGGATTCTTTTCATGCAAAAAAATGGTTTGTTTCAACAGCTATTCCCAAACACAGGAGCCTTGTCAGAAGGCTTCTTTAGTTTTATGGGTCTAGTTCTTGTAATGAGCTTAAATGTGTTTCCATTTCTGCTCACCATTTTAAAAAATGCAATTATAAATATTCCTGCCAGCCTGGAGGAGAGTGCGGCAGTTTTTGGTGCGGGAAAAGTCAAGAGATTAAATAAAATTTCCGCCCCACTTTTAACGGGCAACTATGCCATAGGTGCACTTTTGGTTTTTGTAAAAACCCTGTCCGAATACGGAACGCCCTACACTCTGGGCAGGAGGATTGGATATTATGTATTTACAACCGACATCCACAAGTATTCGACCACAGCGCCCGTGGATTTTGCAAGCTCTGCAAGTCTTTCGGCAGTCCTGATTTTTATTTGTATGGCCATGTGGCTGGTGCAAAATTATATAACTGAAAATAAAAGCTACAAGCTGGTGAGTGGCAAGGGGTCAAGGTCTGTGAGGACAGAATTAAAACCCTTTGGCAAAGTCATTGCCTGGGCCTGGATAATCTTGGTCATACTAATTTCAATTGGCCTGCCATACTTTTCTATAATTACCAGCTCGCTGATAAAATTAAGAGGCTACGGACTAGCGGCAGGGAATTTTACCTTTGACCATTACAAGGAGCTCTTGACCACACCAAAGGCTCTGAGGGCCATCAAAAACTCCCTTATCTTGGCCATTTCGTCAGCAAGCATTTGTTCTGTTATAGGAACGCTTACGGTCATTGGAGTTAGAAAGGCTAAGGGATTTTTAAAAAAAGCCTTGGAGGCCATTAGCCTTTTACCGGAAATGCTCCCAAGTATTGTTATAGTTCTTGGCATAATGCTTTTTTGGAATTCGATTTACAAGGTCATTCCCCTTTACAACACCATAGGCATCATGATACTAGCCTATGTAATTTTGTATTTGCCCTTTACAGTTTCCTATGTCACCTCGTCTTATTCGCAGATAAACGAAAGCCTCTTGGAAGCGGGCAGAACTTTTGGGGCCAGCCCGGCTTATGTCTTTAAAAAAATCACCCTGCCAATGATTTCAAAGGGAATATTCTCGGCTTGGATGATGACTTTTATTATAGCTTTTCGTGAGCTAGTTACTGCCAGTTTGATTGCGCCGCCAAACACGCTTGTCGTTTCGACTTATATCAACAGAGAGTTCGAGCAGGGGAGTGTGCCTCTGGGCATGAGCATGGCAGTATTGTGCGTAATAATAACCGTCGGAGCTCTTATACTTTTTAAGAGCCTGACCGAAAAGAAGGGGAAATAATAAATGAAAGTTTATATTGGAGGCGGAGTTGGCGAGCACGGCCGGAATTGCTTTTATGTAAGTTGCGATGGGCTTTCATTTTTAGTGGACTGTGGCTTGATGGCCGATGATAAGAAGAATACGTATCCACATTTAATACCAGAGCAAATAAATAATTTAGAGGCAGTTTTTTTAACCCACTCACACAATGATCACACGGGTGCTATTCCCTGGCTTTATGAAAATGGCTTTGATGGGGAAATTATTGCGACCACAAAAACCTTAGAGCAAATAAATTTTCCATTAAAAAATAAAATTCCTTTGGAAGAAATTTGCCCGAACCAAGTCGGGACTTACAAGGGCCTAAAAATAAATTGGGGGAGAGCTGGCCACACAGCCGGGTCTGTTTGGTATAAATTTTCGACCGAGGACAAGACTCTAGTTTTCTCAGGAGACTACAGCGAGCACTCTCCAATCTATGAGTGCGACTTATTACGCGGTATGGCTGCTGACTTGGCAGTTATAGACGTGGCTTACGGCAGAGTCGACAAAAATTTTATGGAAGCCTGCAAAGAAATCATTGAAAAAACCAAAGACCTCTTAGATGTGCACAAGATAATTGCCTTTCCAGTTCCCAAATACGGGAGGGGCATAGAGCTTTTTAAAATCTTGAGCGAAGAAATCGAAGATATAAACTACTATGGCGATGAGAATATGGTGATGGCTGTAGAAGATTTTAAGAAGGGCGGTTTTTTCTATAAAAAGGCTAAGATAAAAAAGGAAATATATTTATATAAGGGAGAGAATAAGGGCATAGTTTTTATTTCTGATCCCCAGCTAAAGTCGAATGCGGCTGCTAAGACCGCAGACCAAATTTTAGCTATGGGCGGCAAAATAATAGCCACTGGTTTTATAGAGGACAAGACTTATGCTAAAAACCTGCTGGACAAGGGCAAATTGGAGGCTCTTATATATCCAATCCACCAAAATTACAAGGAGTATTTGTATTTGCTGGATAAAAATTCCTTTAAAAAATCCATCCCTTATCATTCGGATGAATTAAAGACAGAGGAAAAATATTTTAACATTTCCTAGGCACACAAAAAGCGAGAGTTTTTGATTAACTCTCGCTATTTTTATATTATATTTCTTTAAGGCCGTTGGGATTTAGCTCATAGATTTTGTCGCAGGCTTGGGTCAGGAAGGACCTGTCGTGGGAGATTGCAAATATTGCTCCTTTGAAGTCTGCGAAGACGGAGTTGAGTTCGTCGATTGACAGTGGCGAAAAATTTCGCGTGGGCTCGTCTAAGAGCAAGACATTGGCGCCGTCAAAATCCAGTTTGGTCAAAATAATTTTCGCCCTCTGCCCCGGACTTAGTTCGCCCATCTTGCGATTGATTTCTTCCTTGGAAAATTTAACGCTGGATAGGTAGGTCATAATCTTCGTTCGCTCGTCCTTGGTACCGTCTACTGACAAAAAGTCGTAGGCAGTCTGGTCGTAATCCAAAACTTCCCTGTAGTCTTGGGGCATGACGCCAAGCTTTATATCAGTCCGATTTTTTAATTCTTCGGTCAGCTTTCTAAAGAGGGTAGTCTTGCCAACCCCGTTTTTACCAACTATGCCAATCTTGTCTTGCCCGTAAAAATCTAAATTGATATTTTTTGCCAAAACATTTTCATTGATTTTTAATTCGTAGTTGGCCAGATTTATTATGGGCTTGGCTGCTGGAAGGGGCTGGTAATTGGAAAACTTAATTAAAATCCTATCCTCAGCTTCTGGAATTTCTAAAAAATTTTCTGCCTCCCTTTCAAAACGCCTCCGCGTAGACTTGACTGCGTGCATTTTCTTGGCCAGTAACCTGCCGCCAGCTGGGTCGGCCCGGCTGATAACCTTTTGCTCGTGGTCAACTCTTTGGTAGATTTGCTGGAGCCTTTCCATCCGCTTTTTGTAATCGGCTCTCTGTTTGTTGGCGATCATAAGGTCTGATGCGTACTTGCGATTTCTCCTGTCGATAAATTCTTCATATGGTATTGGCACGAAGGTTGAAATTTTTCCCAGATGTATAATGCCTTCAGCTGTAGCCTTTAAAAGTTCCGTGTCGTGGGAGATAAATAAAATCGCCAGGTCCGAATGCCTTATAAAATCTTCCAGCCAATAGACGGTTGCCAGATCCAAGTCATTGGAAGGCTCGTCTAAGAGTAACAAATCAGGTTCAGACATTAAAATTTTCACCAAAGCCAGTTTGATTTTCTCTCCGCCAGATAGCTTTTGAATCTGAGTATCGCGACTTATAAAATCATAATCGAGGTCAAGGTCATCCAATATTCCATATATAATCGAGTGGTTGATTTCGCCCAGATAATCTCTTACGGATAAATCATAATAGGCGTCCAGATTTTGTGGCAGATATCCAGTGGCAAAGGAATTTTTAATTGATCCTTCCACTTCTAAATAGTCTTGGATGGCTGGGTCCTTTAAAATGCATTTTAAAATTGAAGACTTGCCGGCTCCTTCTTCACCGATAATGGCAATCTTGTCGCCAGAGTTTACTACAAAGGACAAGTCTTTGACCAAGACTTTTAAATCCCTAAGGTTTCTTATAGATAAATTATTTACTTGTAACATATTTCCTCCTTATTATTTTTATAAGGCGGATTTGTTGGACACAAATTCCGCATGTGTTTTTGATCTGTGCCCTCATTTGAAGGCTCTTAAGCCATAATTGTCATCTTGACACTTCCTTTCTATAAATGATAATTTCATTATAACACTGCAAAAGACCTTTTACAAATATAAATTCTATTTGACAAATTATTAAAAATCATTTATAATAAAAGCTCATGGAGAGATGGCCGAGCGGTTGAAGGCGCCCGCCTGGAAAGCGAGTATACGCAAAACGTATCGAGGGTTCGAATCCCTCTCTCTCCGCCATGGTGCAAGACGGGGGGCTAGCGGTTCCTTGTAATCTGCAATCCGCTGTAGCAGAGTCTGACTTTTTTGAGGGCTTTTTGTGGTCGGATGCTATTGTGGCATCTTGGTGTTGATACATTGGACCTATATGCAACGATAAGTGCGCCGAACCTCGTCAGGTCGGGAACGAAGCAGCGATACGCGTTTCTTTCGTGTGACATATAGCCATCCGTGAGGAGCCAAGTGCCATGGTGGGCACGGTTGCAAATGTTCGATTCTAAGTCCGCACCTTACATATTTAAGAGCGAAAGCTCTTTTTTTATTGGATTTTTTTATATTGAATTTTCAATTTTAATTTAAAATCTTCAGGCCTTCAATCTTCAAAGGGCAGAGAATTGTTTTTCAAAAATGCAATTTTCTTAAGAATATCAAAGGCCTTTTATTTTCAAAAAAAATTCTTAATTTCAATTTATTTTCTCTTTGCACTTGCAATTTTTATTTGAGCTATTCCGGGTTTTTAAAGATTCAAGGGCAGGGGATTATTTTTATAAAACTGCAATTTGCAAATATATATGAAAGGCCTTTCACTTTGGGAAAAATTTAGCACTTTGCATTATAAATTTTATCTATAGGTCGGCTTTTCTTATAGATGAACTTTATTGGATTTTTTCCTCAATAAATGCTACAATAAGCAGTGTGGATATTTTCCACATGATAATTTAATTTAGGAGGAAATTATGAAAAAACAAAATATTTTTTTAGTTTGCATCCTTGCTTTATTATTAGCTTTTGCTGGATGTAAATCAAATGATGCACCAGCAAAGACTGATTCAACAGCAAGCGCTGATGGTACAATCTCAGGTGCAGACCTAGACAAGATTGAAGAAGACAACAAGGAAAAAGAAAACTACCTTGTAATCGACGTTAGAGGTCCTGAACAATATAACGAAGGACACGTAAAACACGCTATCAATATTCCACTTGATACACTTGAAAGCAGACTTTCAGAAATTGAATCTTTCAAAGATAAGAATGTTATCACAGTTTGCAACACAGGCAAAAAGAGTGGCGAAGCTCAAAAAATTCTTCAAGACAATGGCTTTACAAAGGTTTTAAATGCTGAAGGCGTTAAGGATTTCGCATACACAACAATGACTAAGGCTAAATCAGTTCTTGGACCAGAATTTGCTGAACTAATCAAAGGTGATGTTACAATTCTTGACTTCAGAGAAGAAAAAGACTTCAACGAAGGCCACATTGCAGGCGCTATCAACACAACAGCTGATGACGTTTTAAATATCCTAGATCAAATTCCAAAGGATAAGCCAGTTCTAACCTACTGCTACTCAGGAAACAGATCATTTGGCGGAGCTCACAAGCTTGCTGAAGAAGGATATGACGTTTCAAACGCTATCGACGGAACTAAGGAATACGAATACGAATTAGTAAAATAATTTAAATAAAAATATGAAAGGGAGATTTTCTACAATTCAAGATTAACTGTAGGCGAATCTCCCTTGTTTTTTAAAGGAAGAGCATATGATTATATTTTTCACAAAGGCACCGGAGCTTGGCTTTTGCAAGTCACGTTTAAGGGAATTTATAGATGACGAAAAAGTTTTGGTAATTTGCCGAAAGCTAATAAAAGATACTTTTGTATCAATAAACCACTTTCCCTGTACGATTTATTATGCCGGAGTTTATGAAAAATTGGATTTTTTGGGAGCTGATTTGACACAGATCCACCATAATCCCCAGGTCAAAGGCAGCTTGGGTAGGCGGATGAAAGAGGCCATTTACCATGAGCTCAAGTTAAATGACAAGGTGATTTTAATTGGGTCGGACCTAGTGGGTATAGATGATTCCTTGATTAAGTCTGCCTATGAGGCGCTTGATGATTATGATATAGTCATTGCTCCTGTAGCTGACGGCGGCTACGGACTGGTAGGAATGAATAGGGAATGCGATATTTTTACTGGCATAGAATATTCGACGCCCCATGTTTTAAAAGATACGATTGATTTGGCCGAAGAAAAAGGCTACCGAGTAAAAGTCTTAAAAGAAATCTTGGACATAGATGAGTTTGACGACCTTGTCAGAGCAGAGACGGGAATTTTTGATATTGACCTGATTGGCAGGGGCGAATACAATGTCAACTACAAGGTCGGCGATAGAGTTTTTCGCATTAACTTTGCCAGCCAAATGGGACTGGGGGAAGACCAAATCGCCTATGAGTACCAGGCTTTAAAAGAGCTGGAGCCCTCGGGAGTAACGCCCAGGGCCTACGAATGTAAAAAATCTGGCGAATATATTCCTTACGGTTTTTTGACCATGGAGTATTTACAAGGTCGGCCACTGGATTATGACAAGGACATGGCGACTGCAGCTAGACTTTTGTCAACCGTCCACAATATGGATGCCAGCCATTCAAAACTAATCAGGGCAGATAGGCCCTTCAAGATGATGTACGAGGAATTTTTGTCCATGTACTCCCACTACAAATCTTGGGAGGGCAGGGACAGGGAAGCCGAAAAAATTATCGATGAACTAATGGCAATCGCAGGATCTTATGACCTGGATGCTCAAATGAAAAGACCGTCTATAATTAACACAGAGTTAAATAATCGCAATTTTATTATCAATAATAATTCTTATATTATAGATTGGGAGAAGCCCATTATTGGCGACTGCGAACAGGACTTGGCCCACTTTTTGGTACCGACTACGACCAATTGGAAGACCGATAAAATTTTGTCGGACGCAGAAATCGAAAACTTTTTACTTGAATACGAAAAATATAGATCCGTAAATAGAAAATTATTAAAACAGTTTATGACCTTTAACACCCTAAGGGGGGTCACCTGGTGCTCCATGGCTAAGCGGGAGTACTCCAGCGACCGGGCTATAAAAAATGAAGATACAGAGAAGAAGATAAATAAATTTTTAAGCTTAGATTTCTTAAAAATGTTAAAGGAAAGATTTTATTAGAGGTGAATTATGAGTAAACATGAATTAACTCCACAAGAACAAAAAAAGGCCAATACCAGACGGATAATTCTCTTAGCCGTTATTGGTATCTGCCTCTTGGTTTATTTCTTTGTACCATCTGTAAATACAAAGATTAATACAGCAGTTTCAACAGTATTTACAACTGACATTCATAAAGTGGTTGAATACATTAGAGGTTTCGGCGGATATGCAGTTGCAGTTTCATTTTTATTGATGATCCTGCAAGCAATTATCGCACCTGTCCCAGCCTTTGTTATAACCCTATCAAACGCAGTTATCTGGGGCTGGTGGAGAGGCGCCATACTTTCATGGACCTCATCTATGGTTGCAGCAGGTATTTGCTTCTACATTGCTCGCATTTTAGGCCGTGACGTTGTTGAGAAATTAAATGCAAAATCAGGTATAGCAAAGATTGAACAATTCTTTGAAAGATATGGGACTAACACCATTATCATTGCCAGACTTTTACCATTTGTTCCATTTGACCCAGTATCATACGTTGCAGGACTTACATCTATGGGCTTCTGGGAATTTTTCTGGGCAACAGGTATTGGCCAATTACCAGCTACAGTTATTTACTCATACGCAGGTGGCCAACTAACTGGCGGTGCACAAAAGATGTTTATCGGTCTCTTAATCTTATTTGGCGGTTCAGCTATTGTAGCAATGGCTAAGAAGATGTACAATGAAAAATACAAAGACGAAAAAACAAAAGATTCAGGAAATAATTAAAATATTAATCGCCCTAACCATCGTAGCCGGGTCAATTTACTTGGCCAGGTATGCAAAGTTTGAGCACATCCGCGACTTTGTTCAAAGCTACGGGGTTTGGGGCGAGGTAATTTACGTGCTTTGCTGGGTGGTCCTGCCCATATTTATGTTTCCAGTCCCCGTCATCGCCTTTGCAGGCGGAGTAATGTACGGGATTGGTAAGGGCAGCCTCCTCACCATGCTTGGAGCCATGTTAAATGTAATTGTGGTTTATTTTTTATCCAGGTATGTAGCCAAGGACTTTGTAGAAAAAATTATTTTAAACAGAGTCAGCGGCAAACTCAGGGAAAAACTTTTAACCGAAGATCAAAAATCCCTCTTTGTAGTTCTAACTGTAATGAGGATCATGCCCATTGTATCCTTTAGTCTTTCAAATTATCTGGCGGGAATTACAAATGTCAAGTTCTGGGTTCACATGCTCTCATCGGTTATTGGGATAATCCCGGGCACGTTAATATTTTTAAACTTTGGCGATAAGATGTTGGAACCGGGTTCTGCTTCATTTATAATTGCTGCAGTCCTCCTTGCTCTAATAGTTATTGTGCCAATATTTTTTACAAGAAAGTATTTTGGTGATTTAGTTGTCAAAAAAAGTGACGATAATTCTTCCGACTTATAATGAGGATGGGAATATTGCAAAAATTGAAAACCAGCTAAGGAAATTGGAGGGTGACTTTGATGTCATCTTCTCCGATGGCTTTAGCACGGATAAAACCTATGAGCTCATTACTTATCCAAAAATTCAAGAGGCCAAGTACCGGGCCTTTCAGATGAATGCTGCGGCCAAGTATGCCAAGACCGAATACCTGTGGTTTGTCCACGTGGATTCGATTTTGCATCCCAAGTCAGTTCTCGCTATCGAAAATTCTGGCTACGAGATTGGATGCTTTAGGCTAAAATTTGACAAGGATACTTTTGCCCTCAGATTAAATTCATTTTTCACAACTGCCTTTAGGCTGAGACTACAAAAACTTGCCTTTGGTGACCAGGGAATTTTTATCAGGAGGGACCTCTTTAAATCCATGGGCGGTTACAAGGAAATTCCGCTGATGGAAGACTATCAATTGTCTGTTGATATTAATAAAATGGGCAAGAAGATTGAACTCATTGACCTGCCTATAATTACATCGGCCAGACGCTTTGAAAAGGGAGCCTTTAGGACTTATCTCAAGATGCAAAGATTGCAATGGAAGTACAGGCACGGCAGGGATATATTTGATATACATAAGGAGTACGAAAGCTATGACGGTAAGTGAAATCGAAAGAACTAGACAAGACTGTATCAAGTGTGGGGCTTGCACAAAAAACTGTAAATTTTTAGAGAAATATTCTATGAATCTGCTGGACTTTTGCGACCGCGAAGACCTCCGCTATTCATGTTTTATGTGCGACAGGTGCAAGGAAGTTTGCCCCAAAGATTTATCGGGTAGGCAAATCGCCCTCGAACTCAGGCAAAATAATCCAAAGGGCCTGGGCTCTGTGGAATTTATGAAAAATAATTATAAGCTGAGAAACAATAGTAAAAAGCCATCGGAAACTCTTTTGTTTTTGGGCTGCAACTATCCAGGATTTTTGCCCAAGACTTCTGAACGCATGATTGAAATCTGTGCTGAGCATGGAGTGGATTTTTCTGTGGACTGCTGCAAGAAGCCAGTAGCAGAAATGGGTGGCGACCCAAAGATGAAATATATAGACAAGGTCTTTAGGGACAAGGGCGTCAAGCGACTCATCTGCTGCTGCCCCAACTGCTATCATTTCTTGAAAGACCGCTATGATGATATAGAGATTATCGACCCATACGAATATTTATTGGAAATCGGAGAGGGCAGAACCATAGAGGAAGAGGCTCATGTATTTTTTCCTTGCTCTGAGCGTTTTGATTCACCTATCTTTGAACACATTAAAAAATTTGCTCCAAATGTCAAGACAAGGACTTACAAAAAAATAAATTGCTGCGGCATGGGCGGCGGCGCATCCAAGACCGAAGGTCAAATCAAGACCGACTGGCACGAAGCCATCAAGGACATTGACGCAGACAATATTTATAACTACTGCTCAACTTGCGCCGGAGTTTTTGAAGCCAGCGGGATTAAAAATGTAAAGGTATTTTTGTCGGAGATTCTTGGAGTTGACGAAAGGCCCAGCCAATCTTACGGGAAAAATGTTTTAAAAATAAAATTTAGAAATCACAAGATGTAATAAAAAAACAATAAGGAGAAACATATGAAAGATAATGAAAGAGAGCAAATCCTTGCCTGGATGGGCGAGGGCTACAATTGCTCGCAAGTTGTACTTATGCACTTTGCAAATAAAAAAGCAATTGATTTGGACATGGAGACAGCCAAAAAAATTGCCCAACCATTTGAGCTTGGCCACTACACAGGAGAAACCTGCGGGGGATTAAGCGGCGGACTCATGGTAATCGGCCTTATGAAAGGAGCCATGGACGATGAGGGCAAGGTCGAACTCATCAAAGCTGCCCACAAATTTGTGACCGGCTTTAAAGAAAAAATGGGTTCAAATATGTGCAAGGACTTACTAGCCACAAATGTCAACGAAGGAGACAATTTATCAAAGGCCTTTGAAGATGGGACTATTGCAAGGGTTTGTCCTAATGCAATTTTTACAGCCATTGAACTGGTAGAAGAAATTTGCGGATAAAATTCGCAAGGGATTTAATAATAAAAACAAAAATTATGGAGGTATACTATGAGTGAATACTATGAAAGAAAAGACCTACAAGCTTTCGGCAAGGGAGAACTGGGAGAATTAGACAAAGAACTTTGGAATAAATTTATGGCCTACTATGGGGACGTTTTTGCAGAAGGCGCTCTTACAACACGTGAAAAAAATCTGATTGCCCTTGCTGTGGCCCACGCTGTCCACTGCCCATACTGCATTGAAGCTTACACAGAAGCCAGCCTCCAATCAGGCTGCGACAACAAAGAACTTATGGAAGCTGTCCATGTTGCAACTGCTATCACAGGCGGTGCAGTCCTAGCTCATGGCACACAAATGAAAAAATTAATTGACGAGTTGGAATTCTAATGGAAAAGAAATTAAACATTCCAGATTTTGAAAGCCATTTAGAAGACGGCATCCTCTGGTCCAAGGACAAGCTTGCAACCATGCAAGTAAATATTACCAAGACTTGCAACCTGACCTGTAAGCACTGCCACGTTGAGTCAAGTCCTTCACGTACAGAAGACATGACCAGGGAAACTGCGGACAAGGTCATTGAATTATTTAAAAAAGAAGGATTTCAAATCCTAGACATCACTGGCGGGGCTCCAGAAATGTCAAAGCAATATAAATATTTAATCGAAAACCTGGCTCCATACGCTAAGAAAATTATGACCAGGACCAACCTGACCATCCACCTTGAACCAGAATACGAAGGTTACTTAGAATTTATGAAAGACCACAAGGTTGAAATCGTCGCATCACTTCCTTTCTATGAAAAGGACAAGACCGACCGCCAACGCGGAATCGGCGTTTACGATGAATCAATCGAAGTCCTACAAAAATTAACCAAGATGGGCTACGGAGTTGAAGACGATTTGATTTTGGACTTGGTCTACAATCCAAACGGGGCAATTTTGCCTGGTGACCAAGTGGAACTTGAAGATATTTACAGGGCCAAGCTGGATGAGTATGGCATTAAATTCAACCAACTCTTTACCATCACCAACAATCCATCCGGCAGATTTTACAATTGGCTAGAACGCTCTGGCAATCTTGAACGCTACATGGACAAACTCTTGGCAGCCTTTAACCCGGCAACAATTGACGACGTCATGTGCAGGGATATGATAAGCGTGAACGACGACGGAACTCTTTATGACTGTGACTTCAACCTGGCCATTAAACTTGGCATGGTTGATGAGCCAAAGACTGTTGACCAAGCACTTGAAATGGGCCTGGGCAAGAGAAAAATTGCCACAGCCAACCACTGCTACGGATGCACAGCCGGATCCGGCAGCTCCTGCGGCGGCGCCTTGGAATAAATATGTACACATAAGCACCTGGAAATCGGGTGCTTTTTGCTTGCTTAAATTCTTTTTAGCAAATTTTTTTGCCCGAAATTCTCCTCAGATTGTTGACCCAATCAAACAAAATTTTTTGTCCGAAATAAATCGGACGCTACCTAAAATTTTGTTTTCGTGAACAAGAGCTTGCGTGAGGGAGCGTATGCCAATTGGTCAATTTTTACACGAGGCGGTGGTTACCATAAAGGTAACCTCTACAATTTCCGCCTCGTTTTTTATTGACCTCTTGGGCGTGGCTGCAATCGGACACTACAGAAATTTTGCAAATAAAATTTGTCTAAAATAAAAATCAAAAACCCACAATAATTCCAATAAAAAACTTGCACGCTTGTGCAAGTTAATTTTTTATTTAAGCATCTAGGCTGTCCATCCTAAAACCACGGCCGCGGACTTCTGTGAGTTCGCTGATGCCGATAAAGGCACCTTCGTCAATTTTATTTACAATGTCCTTGAGGATTGTGATCTCACGATTAGAGATAACCAGGTAGATGACCTTGGTGTCCTGCTTGGACCAACCGCCCTCGGCCTTCAAAAATGTAACGCCCCGACTCATTTGTTGGTTGATGGCGTTGGCTATTTTCTCTGGCTTAGCCGTTATAACATTGACGGCCTTGAGATCTCCCTTGCCCGTTTGAATTTTGTCGAGCATTGTGTAGGAAACGTACATGGCAATAATGGTGTAGGCTGCTGGCTGAATGCCAAATAGATAAGCGCCTGTGCCAATTACGACGGCGTTCAACAATAATAGGGCAGAGCCGATTTGCATATTGTATTTCTTTTTCATAACGGCAGCCACTATGTCAAAACCGCCTTGGCAGCAGCCGTTTTTAAATAAAATCCCCATGGCAGTCCCGTTTACCACGCCCCCCACGATCGCAGACAAAAGCGGATCGGTAAAGGATATATATTGGGACACGCCTCTAAAGATAATCATGGTAAATGATTGGACGATGGTGCTTATAAAAGTGTAGACCAAAAACTTTTTGCTAAGAGTCCTCAAACCGAACAAAAAGAGTGGCAGGTTCAAAATGAAAACAGTAATACCTGCGGAAATATCGGTCAGGTACTGAATCATAATTGAAATACCGCCGATGCCCCCGCTCAAAAACATATGGGGCGTATAAAAAGCGTTGACCCCAAAGGCAAAAATCAAGTTGCCGATGATAATGGCCATGAGCTTGGATTTAATCTCGTACCTAGACCCAAAAAGCTCCAGCATTTTTGGATTTGGGCAGTAAATTTTTACCTTATTTTCCATAATCTTTAACTCCATCTGACTCTAAAAACATCTCTGTAAATTCCATGGCCTTGACCGTCATTTGGTGCTTGGCATCGTCTAGGACAATGTGTTTAAAGAGACTTTTCTTTTTATAAAAAGGCTTTAATGCTGAGGCCGTTTCAATATTAAACTTGGGCGGCACGATTTCGTCGAGTGCACCGTCTACCAAGATGATAGGACGATTTTCCAGGCGAGATAAATTTTCCGCCGGACTGTAATAGCGAAGCTCATTTTTTATTGGTTTGTAGACGTCTTCGCTAATATTTTCTTCTCTTGCAATCCAATCCGCAAAAGCCAGATAATCGAGGACGCCGTTGTAGCAAATGAGTTTGCCCACAGGATTTTTCACAAAGGCACCTGCAGCCGCCATGGCCCCCATAGAGTGGCCGGCGAAAATAATATCGTTTGGATTGTATCCCTTCTTTTCAGCCACATAATTTACAATGCTGGGGCTCTCGGTAATTGTATTTATCAAAACCTTTGGCAAAGCCTCCGCATCTGACACAGCATTAATATTAAACTCGCTCTTCCTGGACCCGTGGCCCAACTGTTCGACCACAAAAACATCGTAGCCCATGCTTGCCAAAATCTGGCACCTAAACATGGACCGTGCCCTTGAGGAAGTGTAGCCGTGGTAATAAATAATTGCCCCAAGAGGTTTGTAGCTCATGGGAGTAATCTCTGTAACATCAATTCCATTAATGTTGATGTCCATTTCCAAATAACCATTAAAACTCATAATTCACCTCGTTTTAAAATCAATCGGCTGGTAGCCAAAATTTATCAAAGCCTCATTTATTTTAGAAAAAACACCCGATCCCAAAAAACCGCGATAGGCTGAAAGCGGAGACGGATGGGCAGATTTTATAATAGCGTGACGATCGTCGATATTTTTCTCCAAAGCCTGGGCCTCCTTGCCCCATAAAACAAAAACCAGTGGGGAAGGATGGTCGTTTAACTTCTCTAGAACAAAATCAGTAAAGACCTTCCAATTTAAAAAATCATGGCTCAAAGGCTGACCAGAGCGAACAGAAAAAGTCCTGTTCAAAAGTAAAACTCCCTGCTGGGCCCAGGATGACAAATCACCAGACGAGTTTTTGATTCCCAAATCATCCTCTAACTCCTTAAAAATATTTCTTAAGGAAGGCGGCAACTTGTCGGCCCTAGTTGAAAAAGCTAAACCATCTGCAACCCCCGGCGTGTGATAAGGATCTTGACCCACAATAACCACGCGTGTCTCCTTGTAAGCAGTCAGATTAAAGGCCCGAAAAACATCCTCCTCCCCAGGAAAAATATCGTATGACTTCCGCTCGTCGGCCAACTTCTCCATCAAGTCCACAAAATAATCGCTATTAATAATGGGAGATAAAACCTCCCCCCAATCATTGGTAAATAATTCCATAAACCAATAATACCACAAGCCCCGCCCCTTATCAAGGAGAAAAAAATAAAATAAAATGTAAACAAAAAATAAAAATTGTGCTATAATATAGATGATAATAATTATCAATAGGAGGCCTAAATGTTTAAGAAATTTTTAGAAAATTTTAGAAAGCCAAAAGACAATTTTGGCGGCAGATTCATGTTAAAGAGCATGAATAAAGGGCATGAAAAATTAGCAAGTTGGGGTAGGTCTTACTTAGAAATAAAAAAAGAATATACAGTCCTGGATTTGGGGTGTGGCGGTGGACGTAACATTGAATACTTTTTAACTAAAGCTAATAAAGTATATGGGATTGACCACTCAGAGACGAGTGTAAAAATGGCAAGGGAGATAAATAAAGAAGCGATTGAGTCCGGCAGATGTCAAATTTCAGTGGGAGATGTAAGGAGCCTTCCTTTTGAAAATGAATCCATAGATATCATCACAGCTTTTGAAACTATTTATTTTTGGGATGACATAGAGGAATGCTTTAAAGAAATTTATCGCCTTTTGAAAAATGGTGGACAGTTTTTAATCTGTAATGAAGTCTCATCTATGGATAGAAGAGATGTTAGAATATTAGCGCATAAGATAGAAATGCAAGTATACACGCCAGACGATTTGACAAAAATGCTTACGAATATCGGTTTTTGTTGTGCCTATCATTTAGATGGGAAAAAACAACTAGCATTTATTGGGAAAAAATAAATTTTTTAAATGAGGTAAATAAAATGAGCTTAACTTATAAAATTGCATCGTCAATAGTGAGACTCCTTGGAGTTAAAAAAATGTTTTTAAAAGACAAAGACGAGATGCTTGAGTACGCAAGGGGAGAAAACACAAAAAAGGTTTTTGATTTAAAGAAGGCAAGAAAAAGGGCAGAGAGAAAAAATTATTATCTCTTCGATAGAGATGTCATGGGCTACAGATTGGTCTCTTATCAAAAAAACCAAAGCCCTGCCTCTGGCGCAGTCCTTTATTTTTTCGGCGGAGGTATGATCACTGGACCTGATAAGTTAGATTTTTCTTTGGCGGAAAGAATAATGGAAAAAACAAATAAAGACGTATGGTTTTTGTTTTATCCCCTTTGCTCGGAAGATATAAAGGTGGATAAGACATACCAAGTCTCATTTGAGACCTATAGACTGATGACACAAACTTACAATCCAGAAAATATAAGCGTGTTGGGATTTTCGTCGGGAGCCTGCTTGGCCCTTGGAATATTTTTGCACAACAACGCCTTGGGGCAACCCATTAAGATGTCTGGCAAAATAATCTCGGTTTCACCCGGCGGCATACCCGATGTAAGTCTTGATGAAAATAAAGAGATTTGGGAAAAATTAAATGCACTTAATCACAAAGACATAATAATTGATCCAACCTATTTTATAACTGCAAGGGAAATTACAAAAGGTGATGAAGACATACCCGAATATATGCTTGACGGAAGAGTGGGAGATTTTACCGACTTTCCGAAAACATATTTTTATTACGGCGAAAACGAATGCCTCTATGCCTTTGCTGACGAATTTAAAAAAGCCATGGAAAAATACCAGGCCCCATACGAAATCATTGTAGGCAAGGGAATGTGCCACTGCTACCCGCTTTTAAGATTTTTTAGAGAAGGCAGACAAGCGCAGGACCAAATCATTGAATTGTTAAAATAAATCGAGGGCAGCAAATGAAAACGCAAACAAATAAAATGCCGACCTTTGGAGTTGGACCAATATATGTAATCACCTGTTTGATATTGACAATAATTGCCCTAATCCTATCCCATTATGGATACTTAAAAGCTGGCCAAGTTGACCAAGGAATAATCTATTTTAAAATACTTGGAGGGCTTTCGATTTTGTTCGGACTAAATTTATGGATAAGGGCAGTCCTAATACAAAAAATAAATGCAAAAGTAAAAGAAAACAAACTAATCACAGACGGAGTCTACGCAATCGTCAGAAACCCAGTCTACTCAGCCTTTATATTTTTATTCACGGGCGTGCTACTAATGGCCCACAACTATCTGCTCTTAATATTACCTCTAATATACTGGGCCTTCCTAACCATACTCATGAAAAACACAGAAGAAAAATGGCTGCGCGAAAAATTCGGCCAAGAATACATCGAATACTGCAAAAATGTAAATAGGATCATCCCGTGGAAAAGGAGAAAATAAAAAGCGGTGGATAGCCACCGCTTTTTGCTTGGGAAAATTATTCCATGTAGATTGAAAAGTCAGGAAAATGGTCGACCACTTGGATTTTTACATCTGGGAAATGTTCAACGAATTTCACCTTAATCGTATCCTTTATAAAGGACCTGCTCTTTAAGACCTGGACCTTGTAGTCAGGGAAGTGCTCAACGATTTGAACAGAAATGTCTTCGCCAGACCTTACCTCTTTGAAGGCAACATTTTTGCCCTTGAGAGTTTGAAAATAGGATTTGTTTAGCTTGCTCATAACAGCTCTCCTTTCAGAATAAAAAAATTTAATCTTAGCTTGCTTATATAAACTAATTATAAGACAAGATTAATCTACAATTATATGGATAAAGTCCTCGACTTCTTTTGTAATCTTTTTAATTAGATCATCAAGTCTATCGTAATCCATTAGAATATTGACAAGGTCAGGATCCATATCAGTGAAATTAATGTCCTTTTCATTTGCCTTTACACTTTTCCACCCAAACCACCAATCTGAAAATTTATAATCTTTACTTATGAGTTTGTTTTTAAGTAATTCATATGATTTGGACTCTGTGTTTATATTTTTGATTCCAAGTCTTAACCCATAATATAAATACCAGTTTCTATCATATTCAAATTTTAAAAATAGCTCCCCAATATCTTTAAATTGGCCCAAGCTGTAGATAATTCCATAATAAGATGTTTTTTTAGCTCTGTAATAGAAATTTTTTATAATTGTTTCCGAATACCAAGGATTAACTGGTCCAAGGTCTTCGTCGCGAGCGGTTTTTCTATAATTGAGGCCAGAGAAATTTCTAAACATCTCGTCTAGAGACTCTTCAAGTTTTTTCCAAAACCTCATCTGTAGATCTGTCTTGGCATCGATGATAGCTGGCTGTATGCTGTTTGCCATATTAAAATTTTCAGGGGATTCCAATAAAAAGTTCATAACATCCATAGTATAATCTACATCCTTTCCAGTTATTTTTTCTAATAAGTCTGCATACTGAATAAGCACTTCCCTAAGGGCGGGCTCTCTGGCAGAAATTTTAATACAATTTTCAATCCAAGTTAAAATTTCATTGTTATAGGAAATCAAATTCACCTGGTCTAAATTACTTGCACTATCTTCAGATGGAGCATGGCCCATAAGAGTCAGATAAAAAACTTTTTTGACATCGGCTTGGTACTCGTCAGCGAATTTTATATACCTGTCTATCTGTTCGTATTGATCGCCAGCAAAGATTTTATTTTCAATGATGATTGCATACTTTTTATCCTTGACATTTTTATCCTTGACATTGCAAGAAAAAAACAAGTCCATTCGTCCATCGGGAAAAGCCTTCTCCCTCTCAACATATATAATTTTAAGATCATTAGGACCTATATCCTCAGCTGATATAACGCCTGTGGTCTTTAAAAAGTTAAACATAAATTCTTTTTTAAACTTGCAATCGTTCAAAATCGAATAAATAAGCTTGGAGTGGAGATTAACCTCGTCATAGGGATTTAAAAGCTGGGAAAAAACATTAAAATCCGACTTCATACTATCCAAAAGCTTGTACTTGTTGTAGATTAATTTAAGCTCGTAAAAAAATTTTTCCATAAAAACCTCTTTAAAATATTTAGAACTGGATTTCAGTTATGATTTAATTAATTAAATCATATTTGTATAATTATAGACTTTAATTTAGGAAAAGTCAATTTATTATATAAATATAATTTTTATTAACATATTTTTTGTAATGACAATGTATTGACTATGCCCGAATTTGTGTTATAATTAAATTAAAGGAGATGATTAAATGGCAACAACAAATTTAAATATAAGAACAGATAAAGAAATTAAAGAAGCAGCAGAAAAAATATATTCCGAATTAGGCTTAAATATGACAACTGCGATCAATATGTTTTTAAGAGCAAGCATTAGAGAAAGCGGCCTTCCTTTTGATGTAAAATTAAATGTTCCAAACGCAGAAACCATAAAAGCCATAGAAGAAGGCAGAGCTCTAGCTAAAGATCCTAATGCAAAATCCTATGATAATATAGAAGATTTGAGGAAAGCACTTGAAGTATAAGATAAGGTTTACTAATCGTTTTAAAAACTTTAAGCTTACATAAAATTAAAAAGGTACTTACTAACTATAGGTGCTTTTTTATTTAAAATTCATGAAATATTATTAGAAATATGATATAATATAGTAAAGCGGTTTTAAACAAATATTAATATTTTGGAGGAGTCTATGACAAACGTAAGTCAAAGTATAAAAATTAATATGCTTCAAGGAGATCCAGATGGAGTATTAAAATGCACTGAATATAACTGGAGCGGTCTTGTTTATAAGGCTAAAGAGAATTTCATAAATATAACATCTGATGATGCAAACTTAGCTATGAGAGCCCTGTACATATTGTTTTTTGTTGACAAAAAATCTGGAGAAAAATATTTTCATATTGGTCATGCAAAACATTATGAAGATAAAAACAAATTATTAATTTATAGTGGTGGAGTCCTCGATAGAAACAAGATAAAAATCGAATCTGCTATTTTAATCCAAAAGGAAAATGACAATATTACCGAGTCAGAGTTTAATTTTATGAAGAGCCAGCTAGAAGTCAAGATATCTTCTTCTAATGAGTATAAAAAATTTTCTCAAAGCAGTGGCTTTGCCGATAGTTTGAAGAAGACACAAAAAACGGATCCAAATAAATTTATTAGCAATTCTATAAAAATTATGAAATGCTTGGGATACAATATCTTTGATCAAAAATTTCCGATAGTCTATGATGAAGATATGTATTTTTTAAGTATCAGAAACAATAAGCAAGGCATGCAAATTGAAGCTTGTGCAAAGGTTGTAGAAGGCAAGTTTAGAGTCCTTGAAGGAAGTATGACCGCTCAAAGAAATTATAAGAATATAAGCTCTCAGGCCGTTAAAGAGAGAAAAAAAGGTCATATTGAAAAGAAAAGCGAGCAAAGAAAATTCATTAAAGATTATGACTATGATTCAATAAACCTAGCTACACAAGTAATTTTGGGCAGGTCTAGCGGTTGGAGAGAATCATGGATAGATAATAATGGCAACCAAATAGGAGTTAAATATCCAGATGACTTAAACTCTGTTAAAACTATAAGAAAACCCTATGAAAAGCCAATACAAATTCAAAAGCCTACACATCAAGAAGAACAAAAAGTTAAAGAAAACATCGAACAAGCTGAGCAAAAAATAAAAAACAATAGGAAAACTAGATATTCCATAAGTGATGATATAGTTTTAGCTTATACAAAACCAAGAAAATTAGTAGTTGATAATATGAGCTATGATGTAAATAACTGGAATGAACTCTTGGTAAAAGCAGCTAGAGTTTTATATGAGATTAAAAAGAAAGACTTTCAGATTCTAATATTTATGGATAAATTTGAGAGTAAATTTTCAAGAAGAAAGAGTGATTTGCGCACACCTAGATTTGTTGGACCTGGTATTTATATAGAAACAAACCTTTCTGCAAAAGATATTAGAAAGTTTGTTATGGAAATGTATAAGGCCTTTAATCTTGAAGAGTACGTCTACTTTTATTTACAAGAATAAGATATAAAACAAGTGTTAATAAATAATTTACATCAATAATTTTTGTGCGATTATATGTTATTTTATGTAAGAATAATTTTAGGCAATAAAAAAAGCTTGCTATCGCAAGCATAGTGCAGAACATCTGCGGCCTATAAATAGGCGGTTTGAATAAATTTTTATTTGAACTCGTCATGTAATTTCACACATATTATAGCATGGGGAAATTTATTTGTCAAGTGTTTTAGGAGGTAATTTATGACAAAAGTAAAAGATTATTACATAGGGCTTGATATCGGCACATCATCTGTTGGTTGGGCAGTAACAGACGAGGCTTACAATGTTCTAAAATTCAACTCCAAGAAGATGTGGGGTGTTCGTCTTTTTGAAGATGCCGAAACTGCTGAAGAAAGGCGGGGGCAAAGAGGGGCCAGGCGAAGGCTTGACCGCAAAAAAGAACGCTTAAGTCTCTTGCAAGATTTTTTTGCAGAAGAAATTGCCAAGGTTGATCCGAATTTCTTTTTGCGCCTAGATAATAGCGATCTTTATATGGAAGACAAGGACGATAAGTTAAAGTCTAAATATACTTTATTCAACGATAAGGATTTTAAAGACAAGGATTTCCATAAAAAATATCCGACTATCCATCATCTCCTTATGGACTTGATTGAAGATGATAGTAAAAAGGATATTAGACTGCTTTATTTAGCTTGCCATTACTTGCTTAAAAATCGTGGCCATTTTATTTTTGAGGGACAAAAATTTGATACAAAGAGCTCCTTTGAAAATTCTTTAAATGAATTAAAGGTCCACTTAAATGACGAATATGGCATTGATCTTGAATTTGATAATGAAAATTTGATAAATATACTTACAGATCCTAAGTTAAACAAGACAGCAAAAAAGAAAGAACTTAAAACTGTTATTGGAGATACAAAATTTCTAAAAGCTGCATCTGCTATTATGATTGGCAGCTCTCAAAAGCTGGTGGATTTATTTGAAAATCCTGAAGACTTTGATGATTCCGCAATCAAATCAGTGGATTTTTCAACTACGAGTTTCGATGATAAATACAGCGACTACGAGTTAGCCCTGGGGGATAAAATTGCCCTTGTAAATATTTTAAAAGAAATTTATGATTCATCTATACTTGAAAATCTTTTAAAAGAAGCCGATAAATCAAAAGATGGCAATAAATACATTTCTCAGGCCTTTGTAAAAAGATATAGCAAGCATGGTTATGATCTCAAGGAATTTAAGCGCCTTATTAGGGAATATAATAAATCAGCTTACTACGAAATCTTTAGAAGTGAAAAAGTAAGTGATAACTATGTTTCCTACACCAAGTCAAGCATCTCTAATAACAAGAGAGTTAAGGCGGATAAATTTACTAACCAAGAAGCTTTTTATAAGTTTATTAAAAAACATCTAGAAACTATCAAAGATAAAATTATAAAAAATAATGCAAGCAAGGACGACCTTGAAATAGTAGATGAGATGCTAAAGGACATGGAATTTAAAAATTTTATGCCTAAGATAAAATCTTCCGATAACGGAGTTATTCCTTATCAATTAAAACTTATGGAGCTAAATAAGATTCTTGAAAACCAATCCAAACACCATGAATTTTTAAACGCATCCGATGAATATGGAAGCGTTTGTGACAAGATTGCTTCAATTATGGAATTTAGGATTCCATATTATGTTGGCCCATTAAATCCTGAGTCAAAGTATGCTTGGATTAAAAAGCAAAAGGACAGCAAAATCACGCCATGGAATTTTAAAGATGTAGTTGATCTGGATTCTTCAAGGGAAGAGTTTATAGATAGCCTAATTGGTAGGTGCACATATTTAAAAGATGAAAAAGTTCTGCCAAAGGCCTCGCTTATCTACAATGAGTATATAGTTTTAAATGAACTCAATAATTTAAAAATAAATGACCTGCCTATTAGTGAAGAAATGAAGAAGAAAATCTTCGACCAACTCTTTAAGACCAGGAAAAAAGTAACATTAAAGGCTGTCGCTAATCTTCTCAAGAAAGAGTTTAATATAAACGGAGAAGTCCTATTGTCCGGCACAGATGGAGATTTCAAACAGGGGTTAAACTCTTATAACGATTTTAAGGCCATAGTTGGGGATAAGGTTGATAATGACGACTATAGGGAAAAAATTGAAGAAATTATCAAGCTAATCGTACTCTATGGAGATGACAAGTCTTACTTGCAAAAGAAAATAAAGGCTGGATATGGTAAGTATTTCACAGATTCAGAAATTAAAAAGATGGCTGGCCTAAATTACAAAGACTGGGGCAGGTTAAGTAAAAAACTGCTCGCAGGTCTAGAGGGTGCCAATAAAAACACCGGCGAAAGTGGAACTATAATCCATTTTATGCGTGAGTACAATTTAAATTTAATGGAATTAATGAGTGCCAGCTTCACCTTTACAGAGGAAATTCAAAAGCTAAATCCAGTTGACGATAGAAAATTTTCTTATGATATGGTTGATGAGCTTTATTTATCACCTTCAGTTAAGAGAATGCTGTGGCAAAGTCTAAGAATAGTTGACGAAATTAAAAACATAATGGGAAATGACCCACAAAAAATTTTTATTGAAATGGCCAGGAGCAAAGAAGAGGTCAAGGCTAGAAAAGAATCTAGGAAAAATCAGCTTTTAAAATTTTACAAGGATGGTAAAAAAGCCTTTATAGCAGAACTTGGAGAAGATAGGTATAATTATCTGCTAAGTGAAATCGAAAAAGAAGAAGAATCTAGATTTAGATGGGATAACCTCTATTTATACTACACCCAACTTGGCAGGTGTATGTACAGTCTTGAGCCAATTGATATTTCAGAGCTTTCATCTAAAAACATCTACGACCAAGACCACATTTATCCAAAGTCAAAAATTTATGATGACTCAATTGAAAACAGAGTATTGGTCAAGAAAGATTTAAATAGCAAAAAGGGCAATTCATATCCAATACCTGATGAGGTTCTAAATAAAAATTGCTATGCTTATTGGAAAATTCTCTTTGACAAGGGACTAATAGGTCAAAAGAAATACACAAGATTAAGCCGTCGTACAACATTTACTGATGATGAACTAGTCCAATTTATATCTAGGCAAATAGTTGAAACCAGACAGGCAACCAAAGAAACTGCAAATCTTTTAAAAACTATTTGCAAAAATTCAGAAATAGTTTACTCCAAGGCGGAAAATGCTAGCAGATTTAGGCAGGAATTTGACATTGTAAAATGCCGGACAGTAAATGACCTCCATCACATGCATGACGCCTATATAAATATCGTTGTTGGCAGTGTTTACAATACAAAATTCACCAAAGATCCTATGAACTTTGTTAAAAAACAAGAAAAAGCCAGAAGCTACAACCTAGAAAACATGTTTAAATATGACGTAAAGCGTAGGGGCTATACAGCTTGGATAGCAGACAATGATGAAGGCACTGTAAAAAATGCTACCATCAAGAGGGTCAGAAAAGAGCTAGAGGGTACCAACTACAGATTTACAAGGATGAATTATATAGGGACTGGCGGCCTCTTTGATCAAAACCTAATGAGAAAAGGCAAGGGACAAATCCCACAAAAAGAAAATTCTAAAAAATCAGATATAGACAAGTATGGCGGCTACAATAAGGCAAGCTCAGCCTACTTTATTCTGGTAGAAGCAGATGGCAAAAACTCCAGAGAAAAAACTTTAGAGACCATTCCAATTATCATCCACAATAAAGTTAAACATGGAGATAGAGAAGCGCTTGATAATTATCTAAAAGAAAATCTTGGTTTGAAAAATCCGAAAATATTAATTGATAGAATAAAAATAAACTCTTTGATTAAGTTGGATGGATTTTACTACAATATAACGGGTAAGACGAATGATTATTATCTCATAGCTCCTGCTTTACAGTTGATTTTAAATAAGCCTAATCAAAAGACAATAAGAAAAATTGATAAATTCTTAACTAGAAAATCGAAAGATAAGGATGCTAAAATATCTTTATTAGATAACATTAAAGATCAAGACCTGTTAGATCTTTATGATAATTTACTTTATAAATTAAAGTATTCTATATTTTCTAATAGAATAAAAAACTTATCCGAGATTGTAGAAAATGGCAGAGATATTTTTATAAATCTCTCCACAGAGGATAAAGTGTTTGTCTTAAATGAAATACTACTACTTTTCCAAAGTATTAATAATGGTGTTGATTTAAGCTTAATTGGAAATGTTAACAAAAAGACTAATAAGCCGATTAAAGCCTCTGGGAAGACACTTTTATCGAAAAGATTAAATTACCAAGAAATTAAACTCATAAACCAATCAATCACAGGCCTCTTTGAAAACGAAGTAGACTTGTTAAAATTATGACCTGGAGAGTTGTGGTCATAGACAATCGTGCGAAACTTGAATTAAAACTAAGCCATCTTGTCGTAAGGCAAGATGGCAACAAGGTTCGCAAAATTTACTTAAAAGACATATCTCATATTGTTGTAAATACGACCGAGGCCTCTATTACATTTGCACTATTAAATGAGATTGTCAAAAACAAAATCAAATTAATATTCTGCGATGAAAAGCGGAATCCCACAGCAGAGGTATCTCCATTTTATTCATCCTACAATACCAGTGAGAAAATTCGCTCACAAATAAATTGGGATGATTATATAAAAGGTGATGTATGGCAGCTAATAGTTAAGCAAAAAATAAAAAATCAAATGAAATTACTTAAATTCTGTGGGAAAAATGAATACACTATGTTAGAAAAATATATAGATGAAGTTGAATTTTACGACAGCACAAATAGAGAAGGACACGCTGCAAAGGTTTATTTTAATGCCCTCTTTGGAAAAGATTTTTCAAGGAGTGATGATTCTAATTTAAATGCTGCCCTAAATTATGGCTACTCAATCTTATTATCATCTATAAATAGACAAGTTGTATCAAATGGATACATAACACAAATTGGCATATTTCACGATAATATGTTTAACCAATTTAACCTATCAAGCGATCTAATAGAGCCATGGAGGGGTATTGTTGATGACCATGTTTATAACAGCGTTAAAAAGACCTTCGATCAAGACCAAAAGTTTGAGTTAATTAATCTATTAAATAAGGAGATAGCAATAGACAATAAAAAAACACGAGTAAATCAAGCAATAGACATATACGTTAGGTCTGTTTTTGATGCCCTAAACAATAGAGACCTATCACTATTAAGGTTCCCCAAGTATGAGTTATAGATATATGAGATTAATAGTAATGTTTGATCTCCCTACACTAAATGCAGCAGATATGAGAAACTATAGGGAGTTTAGAAAATTTTTAATTAAGAATGGTTTTATGATGATGCAAGAATCAGTTTACACAAAAATTGCCCTCAACCAAAGCATGGCACAATTGATAGCCAATAAAGTCAGAGATAATAAGCCAGATAAAGGCCTAGTACAAATGTTTATAATAACTGAAAAACAATTTTCAAGAATGGAAATACTGGTCGGAGAAGTATCAGATGAATACATTACAGACGATAGGAGGTTAATCATACTATGAACCTTGTAAGTGAACAATTTGAAAACTCTTTTGAAATAAAATCAAAAACTCTAAATACTCTTGTTATAGAAGACACAAGAAATTTTGCAAACTTTATTAGAACATTAATAGAAGTTAGCAATAAAGAAAGTGAAGAGATTGAACTAATAGACAACTACAAGAAATTAGATGTCTCTAAAACCACCGACATAATATTCGACCTATTTAATATAGAGGCCAATGCAGCTACTATATTAAAAAAACTTTACACAGAACTCGAAGAAGACTTATGTTCAGAGGACATGTATATAAAAAAGATAGAAATGGAAAGCACTATTGCAAATATTGTAGATGAATTAGCATACAGGTCTAGATTTTCTCTAAAATCAGATGAAATAAACTACCAAAATTTCTTTAAAGCACTCTTGGTAGAGTTTGATTATGAGAAAACGTCAATTTTAGACAGATTAACCGAATATATAAAGGTAAGCTCAGAATTATTGAATAAAAAATTATTTATAATAGTAAACCTAGATAGCTTTTTGACCGAAGAAGACTTACTTGAATTAAGCAATTTCCTATGCTACAATGAAATTAAGCTTTTAGCCCTCCAAAATAAAATCACAAGAGAAGTCAAAGCTTGTGAACATTTAAGAATAATTGATCAAGACCTATGTGAAATATAGCTTACGTCATGGCTATTAACTCTAAACCCAAGAATTTGAGGTTTGAGAGTTATGTAATTTCATATAGGACTAAAACTAAAGAGAGAGGAGGAAGCAGACGTACAACAGTTTGAGAGTTATGTAATTTCATATAGGACTAAAACTATATATGCTAGCTAAACGACCGCCAGCACGTTTGAGAGTTATGTAATTTCATATAGGACTAAAACTGAAGCAGACGAACACGAGAGAAAAAGTAAGTTTGAGAGTTATGTAATTTCATATAGGACTAAAACTAATGCAAGGCTTTTTTATAAAAGTAAATCGTTTGAGAGTTATGTAATTTCATATAGGACTAAAACTAACGAAATACAATGGACAACCCATAGTATGTTTGAGAGTTATGTAATTTCATATAGGACTAAAACGCATATTGCCATAAACATAAGCCATATCGTGTTTGAGAGTTATGTAATTTCATATAGGACTAAAACCTACGAAAGGGAAAAGAAGGTCAAAGATAAGTTTGAGAGTTATGTAATTTCATATAGGACTAAAACGTATTCAATGCCCTTTGGGATGCCGTATCTGTTTGAGAGTTATGTAATTTCATATAGGACTAAAACAGATAAAGATTAATACCAAGGCGGGGTGCTGTTTGAGAGTTATGTAATTTCATATAGGACTAAAACTGAGTTTAATAAAACCAATATGCAGATGCTGTTTGAGAGTTATGTAATTTCATATAGGACTAAAACTATGCGTAGAGCAAATGGTACAGGCACAGTGTTTGAGAGTTATGTAATTTCATATAGGACTAAAACAGTTACATTCAGGGCAAACAATTACGCTTTGTTTGAGAGTTATGTAATTTCATATAGGACTAAAACACGCAGTGTTGGGGGTTTTCTTTTTGGATAGTTTGAGAGTTATGTAATTTCATATAGGACTAAAACCTTTTTATATCTTCTGTTACTGTGTCTATAGTTTGAGAGTTATGTAATTTCATATAGGACTAAAACTGACTATAGGGTTTACCATGATCTATGGATGTTTGAGAGTTATGTAATTTCATATAGGACTAAAACTAACGCTCGCAAAATCTTCAAGCTTCTACGAGTTTGAGAGTTATGTAATTTCATATAGGACTAAAACATTGCCAAACTTAACTAGGTAAACCTCTCTGTTTGAGAGTTATGTAATTTCATATAGGACTAAAACATTAAGGACAAAAAACAAAATAAAGAGCCTGTTTGAGAGTTATGTAATTTCATATAGGACTAAAACTTGTTGGGACTTCAGGCTTAAAAGGAGTCGGTTTGAGAGTTATGTAATTTCATATAGGACTAAAACGAGGTATTGGTGAAGATGTTCAACCTGATCGTTTGAGAGTTATGTAATTTCATATAGGACTAAAACGAGGTATTGGTGAAGATGTTCAACCTGATCGTTTGAGAGTTATGTAATTTCATATAGGACTAAAACGGAATCATGACAGCGCTATGGCAAGAAATCGTTTGAGAGTTATGTAATTTCATATAGGACTAAAACCCGGGGCATCAATAGGAGCCTCTTGTATTTGTTTGAGAGTTATGTAATTTCATATAGGACTAAAACTTCGAAGTTGAAGTGGTAGGTTGGGGCGAAGTTTGAGAGTTATGTAATTTCATATAGGACTAAAACTGAAAGTGTTCCTTATTGGCAAGGTAGCGGGTTTGAGAGTTATGTAATTTCATATAGGACTAAAACACTTAAACCTGAGCTTTCGTCTTTGACTCTGTTTGAGAGTTATGTAATTTCATATAGGACTAAAACGGTTTGTCCGACGTGTGGGCAAGTGATAGAGTTTGAGAGTTATGTAATTTCATACAGGACTAAAATAAAGGAAAGCAAGAAGAAGCGTTTAATACAGTTTGATAGCTATGTATTTCACATTACATATTTACACAGCAAAAGGAGTTATTATATGCAAGAGTTTTTAGCGACAATTATTGGTGAAGAAGCGGCGGCTTTAATCGCGAGTGAGTTTAAGGGCGATTACACTGAGCTTTACCGCAAAGAAAAAGAAGAGTTGATGGAGATTGAAGGGATAGATGAAGCGACTGCTGATAAAATCAGAGCCGTTGTAGAATTTTCTGAAGATCTTTATACTAGGCAGGCCAAAGAGGATTTGATTACTATTAATGATGAGGAGAGCATGATCAAGTATGTAAATGCAAAGCTTTCTCACAAGCAGGAGGAGTTTTTTATGGTTTTAATCTTGGATAGCGGCTATCATTTTATTGGTGATGATGTTATTTCCAAGGGTGGAACGACTGGCACAACTTGCGCTCCCAAAGATGTTTTTAGGAAGGCTATAAAAATTGGCGGGAAAAATATTATACTTGTCCACAATCATCCAACTGGCGACCTTACTCCGTCTAAGGATGATGTCCTTGTGACTAGGAGGCTGGCAAAGTTAGGGTTATTCTTAGGAGTAGAAATTGCAGACCACTTGATAATTGGAAGAAATAAACACTATTCTATGCTCTACAATGGCCACCTGAATATACAGGATATATTAAAAGAAACTCAGGATATAACATTTTAAGATTAATAAGACCATAAAAATAAGAGTCGGTGTGTGAGCCGGCTCTTTTAATTTGCGTTTGTGATATTGTTTGTGCGAGATTGCGTTTGTGTAGTTTTATCCTTCTATCTGAAATGACTGCTTATGTAGTCTAGGAGATAGGAGTCTTTTCTTATATAGATATTTGCATTTTTAAAATAGGCGATGAGGGAGAATTCTAAGATGTAGAGGGCAAATGGCCCCACTATTATGGGGTCGCTGATAGGAGCTTGTGCCATTAGTCGAAGGGGAGAGAAAATATATTGGCCCATATATATTGTAAAGGCTTGCAAGATGTAAGCATCTCTGCTTATAAAAGTCCTGTGGTATAAGAACATTGAGAGAAACATATCCAAGATACCTGGTAGGTAGAGGAGGAATTGGACCAAAAAAACATATTCTACTATGCCTTCATAGCCATCATAATGCTTTGTTATCTCTCTGTTATAGGGATTAAAGGTTAATTCAAACAAGTAGTCTAGGTAATAAAAGGTGTAGTGGTTTAAAAATATAAAGGTCAGTGACCTTACGAGATTTGCATTTTCACTTAACTTTTTCTTCAAATTTTTCATAATCTCTATCTCTCCTTAAAGATATTATAGCATCTGCCTTTAATTTTTCAAATAAGCTTGGCGACTAATATAAAAGTTAAAGACGGTTGCGAGTTTGTAAAAAAATTATGGCTTTAGCTTGAAAAAGAATTTCATAGGAGTATAATTAATATGTTAGGTAAAACAATTTGATTTTGACTTAGGAGGTTATTATGGCAAGATATGAATTTGTGGATGTCCCAGTAAAGGGTGGACTCAAAGCAGGCAAGACAGACACTTTTGAAGAATGCAAGGAAATTGTTGCAAAGAAAGCTGAAGAAGGTTGGGAATTGGTGCAAGTTCTCCCAGTTGGAAATGAAAAGTCTGGCGTGGGTTCATTAGTTCATTACACAATTATTTTTAAAGTCGAAAAATAATTTACTTAAAAATATAATCTTAATTTTAACCACTCATTGCGAGGGGCTTTTTATTGGAGTTTGCAAAGCTTTGGAAAAACAATGGCAAACAAAAAAAGCTGTTAGATTTTTTCTAACAGCTTTTTTCTTTTGTAGTTTAATAATAATAATTATTATAAGTCAATTCCTTATTAATTCCTCTGTTCAAGAAAAATGATAGGATAGTGGCTACTGCGACGGAAATTAGTATATAGCCCATTATTCCCCAAATTGGTCTGCTTCCTATACCTAGTAAGGTGGCTACGCCTGCGATAATAAATAAAAAGGCGTTTAAGGTGAGGACTTTTTTCATATTTTTTGGATTGCCCAGGCTAGATATTGAGTAGATTGATAGGGAAATTAATAGGGCAGAAAAGAGATAGGCAAGAAATCCTGCATATCTATATTCTTTGGAATCTATCAATATGTCTGCAATTTCTTGGGCACCTATGCCTAGGGATTTATCGATTAGGCCGGCTGCACTTTCTATAAGTTCATCATCAATTAGATTTAATTCAGGAGCTAATATAGAAGCGGCTCCTTTTATTTGACGAATGGATTCAGCTTGTTTGTTTATGTTAAAGCTCATCCTGCCAAGCTGTATGAAATATAGGCTGGCAATAATTAATAGGACGGAGAACACCCTATAAGCAAAAGCATAATTTCTTGCTTTTAAAAAGTTGCCTTGCCCTCTTTGTCTTTGGTATGTTGTTTGATTATATCCTTGATTATAGCTTTGGTTGTAGCTTTGATTATATGCTTGGCTTTCTACACGACAGCCACATTTTACGCAGAAATTTTGTCCTTCCTGTAATTGGTTTCCACAATTTTTACAATACATAAGATACCTCCTATTTAATATGTTAATACAATTATAGCATATTTATGTATAAAATCAATGTAAATAATGCAAAAGATATTAACAATAATTGGATATTTTTTACTTGTCTTTGTTTTGCCAAATTTTATTTTTTGCGGTATAATTGTTTTATAGAAAATATTTTAAAGAGGGATTTGTTATGCTTACAAAGATTAAGATGAAGATTGCAAAGAATAGGAATATGCTAAATATTACTATTTTTACTTTTATATCGTTTTTACTTTTGATTGTGTCGTATTTTATCGACTACCGGGGTTTTGAGTTTAGGGAGTTTGTGCCCGACCAGCTAATGCTATCCAAGGATGTGTCGACGACATTTCTAACGACTTTGGCTGGTGTATTTTTGACGGTTACGACCTTTACTTTGACGACGATCTTGAGTATTTTAAATCAGTACGCCAATTCATTTACGCCCAGGGCCATGCAAAAGTTTATCGACAAGCCCTATGTGCTCAGCCTCTTTGGAATATTCATTGGAGGATTTTTCTATTCGATTTTTTCTCTTTTGATGATTCAAAATGTGCCGGACAAGGTCAAGGTTATATCAGGCAGCATTGGGATTTTGTACGCCATGGCGTCGATGATTTATTTTATTTTGTTTGTAAAGACGGTTTTAAAATCGATCAAGGCCAGGGATGTTATAGAAGATATTTATGACCGGGCTTTGAAGTGCGTTAAGGATGATGCGTCTTTGGATGAGACTGTTTCAACAGATTTTTCTCTGGAGGAATATGACCAGGACATTACGAGAATTTACGCCAAGGACTCTGGCTACTTGTATGCAATTGATGATGACAAGCTTGCCAAGATTTTAAAGGAAGGCCAGCTATCGCTGATAATCAACTACAAGGTGGGAGATTATCTGGTCCGCGGTATGAATGTGGCCAATTTAAATATTGATATCAGAGAGGCCGAGTATGACAAGGCGGACGATCTTGCAGAGAAGATTTCATCTTGCTTTATCTATAGTGAGTCGCCAAATGACACCGACGATTACAGGCACGAGGTCAAAAACCTGGTTGAAATTGCTCTGAGGGCTATTAGTCCTGGGATCAACGATCCCAATACTGCTATTATATGTATTAGAAAAATTTCTATGCTTTTGTCGGTTCTTTTTTCCCACAAGTCCAATTACAAGGTCAAGATGGTGGACGATTCGTCAAAGATTATCTACAAGGAATTCACCGTTCACGATGAGCTTTACTTTAATTTTTACCAGCTAATTCATTACGGCAAGGAGGACCCCAGCGTTGCTAGGAATATTTTAAATGGCCTCAATCTGATCTTTATGCATTCAAGTCAAAATTCAGCCCAAGAGGTCAAGAAGTTTTACGATGAAGCCTATGAGATTTTTATGGACTCAATGGCAAGCGATATGGATAAAAATCACTTGAAATCTTTGAAGGAAAATTTTTACCAGCTGACTGATAATTTGGATTAATTTATATTTTGAAGGCTTCAGTTTTGTGAAGCCTTTTATTTTTGAGGAGGGCCTATGGAAATACGGATTGTGGATGAGGATATAAGGCTGATTCCATATTATAAAAATAATGACGTGGCAATAAGATGGTACCAGGACAAGGACGTCTGCAAGCAGGTGGACGACATTGATTTTGTCTATGACCTTGACCGATTAAATAAAATGTATGATTATTTGTCCAGCCACGGTGAGGTCTATTATATCGAATACAAGTCGGTGCTTGTGGGTGATGTGTCGCTAAAAGATGACGGGGAGATTGCAATTGTAATCTCAAAAGAAAACCAGAACCAGGGTA
Source organism: Ezakiella massiliensis (assembly GCF_059862345.1). Classification (NCBI taxonomy): domain Bacteria; kingdom Bacillati; phylum Bacillota; class Tissierellia; genus Ezakiella; species Ezakiella massiliensis. Next base: position 65,148 of record NZ_JCBCEO010000004.1, on the reverse strand, counting down.
TAGGCAGGCGGGTTATTAAAAATATTTTGGACCTTGCCAAGGCCAAGGACATGGGTGAGGTGCGGGCCTCTATTTATCCTTTTAACAAGCAGAGCCAGAGGGTTTTTACCCTTGTGGGCTTTGAAAAAATTGGCGAGGAAGATTATATTTATAAATTAAATTGACGGCAAAAAATAAGCGTGAGATTTTTTTCTCACGCTTTTGCTTTTGTATTTTATATTTGCAAATATTTTTGAAATTCTTTTTGCGTTTGATATTGCAAGTACTTTTGCAAATTGACTTACAAAATGAATTTTATTTGTCGCTTGCAATGCAGCCGGATTTTTTGAGGGCGTATTTTGCAACGAGGGGTCCTGTGAGCTCGTAAATAATTGTTGCACCCAAAACTACTGTGCGGATTTGTGCACCGTGTGGGTCTGGAATTATTTGTGAGGCGATCAGGCTAAGACCGATTGCAACACCTGCTTGTGGAGCAAGGGTGAGACCAAGGTATTTGGATACGTGGCCTGGGAAGCCTGTGGCCTTTGTGGAAAAATATGCACCTGAAATCTTACCGATAAGTCTTGCAATTACATAGGCGATTCCGAGTACGCCAACTGTCTTGAGGTCGGCGAGATTAAGATCGGCGCCGCTCAAAACGAAAAAGGCAACAAAGATTGGTGGGGTAACTGTGTTTATAAGTTCCAGATATTTTCTGTTGACCCTGCCAAAGTTTGAAATTATGATGCCCATGGTCATAAGTGTCAAAAGTGATGATAGATTTAGGGCAAAGGCCGCTGCTGTAATACCAAATATCATGGCGAGAGTAAAGGTTAGATTTTCTTCATTGTTTCTAACTTTTTTGCTGAGGAGTATATAGACGATACCACCTGCAAGGCCGATTATAATTGCAAGGGCAATTTCCATTAGTGGTTTTAAGAGCATGGTATTCATGCTAAGGGCGCCACCTGATAGCATAGCTGTTGCGATTGATGATGCAACGCCAAAGGCCATGATGCAAACTGCGTCGTCAAGGGCTACAACCGGGATCAAAACATCTACCAAATCGCCTTTGGCTTGGTATTGTCTGATGACCATAAGTGTAGCTGCAGGCGCTGTTGCAGAAGCGATACTACCGAGGGTAATGGCAAAGGCAACATCAGTTTTAAAGATCAAGAGCATGGCTAGAGTTACAACCAGCATGCCGCCCAAGGCTTCACAAAAAGTGACCAAGATAATTTTTGATCCGATTTTTTTGATTTGTTTTAGATTCATTTCGCTGCCGACTGAAAAGGCAATGAAGCTAAGGGCGACTTGGCTGACGATTTCCATTTGTTTGACGCCATCTGCAGGAATGAGTCCGATAACAGATGGACCTATGAGTATGCCTGCGATTAAGTAACCAGTTACATCTGGGAATTTTAATTTGCCCAAAAGACGGGCGACAATTAATCCTGACAAGAGCAGGATTGATAAATAAAGTATTGGTTCCATCTATTTGCCACCTACTTAGTCAAGCCTTCAAAGGAGTCTACATCCACGGTAAACATGATGCCGACATTTTCCTTGCCTAGGTTTCCAACAACTTTTCTAACACAGTTCTTGGCGTCTTCAAGATGTTGTCCTTCTGCAATCAAAAAGATGGTCTTGTTGTATGGCCTGCCTTGGTTTAAAAAGAGCCTAAAATAATTCATGCCAAGCTCAGGTGCTTGTTCAGCTTGAGAGGCTGCAAGTCCTTCGCTTTCAAGGATGGTTCCTCCAGTTACGCCTGCCGAGGCAAATTCTTTTAAAAGTTCGTTAAAGTGTTCTTCGTGATTAATAACTATAAATAATGCTTTCACTGTTCATTTCCTCCTGGATAATAATATACTCCTATTGTTTGATTTTTGCAAGTTTTTTGGCCAGGGGAATTTGTTTTGGCCAGATTATATTTTTGTAAAATATTTAAAAATAAAAAATTGTGGTATATATGTATCAAGAGGTGAAAATTATGATTATTACAACTACAAATAATATTGAAGGCAGGGAAGTTGCCGAATACTTGGACATTGTTTTTGGAGAGGTTGTTAGCGGTGTTGATTTTATAAGAGATATCGGCGCGGGCTTAAGAGATTTTTTTGGCGGCAGGTCTGCAGGTTATGAAGATGAACTTTTAAAGGCAAGAGAAGAAGCTATAACTGAATTAAAAGTTAGGGCAAAAAATATGGGAGCCGATGCAGTTATCGGTTGCAAGATGGACTACGAAGTCTTGGGTGCAAACGGGTCTATGCTCATGGTCACAGTTTCCGGAACCGCAGTAAGATTAAGATAATATTTAAAGATGAGGCGAGCGACGGCTCGCCTTTTTTTATGTAAAATTTCGCGTGAGATTTGTGGTTAATTTTGCGATATTCTCGTGAAAAAAATTTTAGTCCTCGATGTACACTTGAGTACACCTGCGTCCTAAAAAATTTATTTCACTTCGAAGCCCTAGCCCAAGAGACAAGTCCGCAAGGACGCTGTCGATTGGCTAGCAGGTCTCGTGTCAGAAATTCCCAAGAGAACGAGTGTAACGATGTTCGATTGGTGAATTTTACGGCCCTCATCGAAATTCCCTCACAAATCGTGCAATAAATTAAGTGACTGCAAACTTCTTTCTCCAATAAGGAAAAATTCAGCGAAGCGTGTAGGGTCCACTTTCAGCCCTGCCCAAGAGACAAGTCCGCGAGGACGCCGTCGATTGGTATGCAGTGACTCACGCAACCTCTTGTTCAATCGTTGGACCGAAGGGAAGAACGATTGAGGACAAGAGTCTGAGGAGAATGTGGACCGAATTTTTCCTTTATATAACAAAACAATGCACAAAAAAAGTGACCGTGTGGCCACTTATTTTTTTAAATTACTATTTTTTTATAATTGTAATCTCAAATCGTCCCTGTAGACTTCGTCAATGACGGCGCTGCCTATACATACATCTCCGTCGTAGAGGACGGCTTGTTGGCCGGGGGTTACGCTCTTTACATGGTCGTAGGTGATTTCGATTTTATCATTATCGAGGAAATGCACATGGCAGGGGTTGTCCTTTTGACGGTAACGAAATTTTGCCACGCAGTCTCGGTCGACCTTATCAAAATCTTTGACTGGGCTTGAAAAACCAGATGCGATTAGTCGATTGGAAAATAAAAGTGGATTATCTTCGCCTTGGCAAATTATAAGTTCATTGGTCTTAATATTTTTGCCGCAGACAAACCATGGCTCGCCAGGTCCACCAATGCCCAGGCCCTTTCTTTGGCCTATGGTGTGAAACATAAGTCCTGAGTGCTGTCCCATAACTTTGCCTTCAGTCGTTACGATATTTCCTGGATTTGCTTTTAGAAATTGCGATAAGAATTCGTCGAAATTTCTTTCGCCTATAAAGCAAATGCCAGTTGAGTCCTTGCGGTCGGCGTTTGGCAAATCGTATTCGTGGGCAATGGAGCGCACTTCTTTTTTGGTCAGCTCGCCCACTGGAAAGAGGACATCTTTGATCTGGTCATTTGAAAGTGCAGATAAAAAATACGATTGGTCCTTATTTGTATCCACGCCACGTAAAAGGAGGGCGTTACCCTTTTCGTCCCTGCCAATCCGTGCGTAGTGGCCGGTTGCCACATAGTCTGCGCCGAGCTTTAAGGCGTAGTCTAAAAAGGCCTTGAATTTTATTTCCTTGTTGCACATGATGTCTGGATTTGGAGTGCGGCCCTTGGCATATTCGTCAAGAAAATACGAGAAGACTCTGTCCTTGTATTCTTTTTCAAAATTTACAGAATAATATGGGATGTCAATTTTTTCTGCAACTTTTACGGCGTCCTTGTAATCGATTTCGGCCGTGCAATTTTCGTCGTCGTCCTCCCAGTTTTTCATAAATATTCCGCTAACATCATAGCCTTGTTCTTTTAAAAGTAGGGCGGCTACCGCTGAGTCAACGCCTCCCGATAGGCCCACTATAACTTTTTTCATTTTATATCACCCAGTACTTTCATAAGTTTGTCTATGTCTTCAAAGGTATTTTTGTAGCCGAAGCTAAATCTGATGGAGTGTTCGGCCCGATCTTCACTGTAGGTATTTGTAATCACGTGCGATGGCAGGTGGCTGCCTGATTTGCAGGCAGAGCCGGATGATACGCAAATGCCATGCATATCCAAATAAGTTAGTAAAAAATCCGTCTCAAAGTCTTTGAAGTATATATTTAAAATGTGATCTGTCTGCGAATTTAAATCTCCATTTACCTGGTAATTTATATTTGATTTTGATATTTTCTTTAAGAAATATTCTTTGAGGGATTTTATATAGGCCCTGTCCTTTACCATATACTCATAAGCCCTGGCACAGGAGTAAGCCCCTATGGTATTGCCCGTGCCACCACGCAGGCCCTGCTCTTGGTCGCCGGCTTTAATGAGTGGAGCAAAATCTCTATTGGCAAATAAAATACCAAAATTTTTGCTGGCTCCCAGTTTGTGGGCAGAGATTGACAGGGAAGTGCACTTGATCTTTTCCACATCAATATCAATATGGCCGTAAGCTTGGACTGCATCCACGTGAAGCCAAATGTCAGGGCGGTTTTCGGCTAGCCAAGCCCCCAATTCATCGACTGGCTGGATGGTTCCCAACTCGTTGTTTACATATTGGACTGAAATTAATTTTGTATTATCAGAAATTTTTTCAACAATATCTTCCAAGTTAAAGATGCCCGACTGGTCGACTTTTACAAGGGAAGTTTTTTCGCTAATATTATTTATAATTGACGAGTGCTCGATATTTGTGGTCAAAATTTCACTATCATAAAAGGATTTTAAAATCGTATTGTTGCCTTCGCTGGCACCAGAGTTAAAATAAATATAAGTCGGATCCGCATTTAAAGACCTTGCTATATCTGCACGAGCCTCCTCTAAAATTTTTCTAGACGACCGCCCATAGGCGTGGGTGGATTCGGTGTTGCCATCAAAATCGCCCAAGTGTTTAAAAATATATTCAAAAATTTCTTCTCTAAAGAGAGATGTAGCTGCATAATCAAAATAAATCATAGGTTAATTATAACATAAAATGCAAAAAACGTTAAGACTTGTAAGATTTGGGTAGCTATTATAATAGGTTGAAAAACTCATATATTTTGTGATATACTACTTATAATATTGAAAGGAGATAGCTATGAGTGTAAAAGTTATTGAAAAGAAAGATAATAAGGTAGTTTTTGAATGGCAACTACCATGGGATGAATTTAAACAATACGAACAAAAAGCATACTTAAAAGATAGAGGACACTTTAAAGTTGACGGCTTTAGAAAGGGCAAAGCACCTAAGCACATGATCGAAAACTATTATGGCAAGGGAATTTTTGCTGAAGAAGCTATCAACATGGCAATTAACGAAAATTATGAATCTGTTGTTAAAGAATTAGACATCAATGCAATTGGTTATCCAGACATTGACATTGAAAAATTAGAAGACGGCAAGGCTGTTGTAATGAAAGTTGAAACAGAAGTCATGCCTGAAATCGAATTTGAAGAATTCAAAAAGCTTGAAATTCCACTAATCGAAGAAGAAGTTACAGACGAAACTGTTGACGCTTACCTAGAAGACGAAAGAAACAAAAACCAAAGAGAAATCATCGTTGACGACAGGGCAGCCAAAAAAGGCGACCAAGTTATAATCGACTTCAAGGGTTTCTTGGGCGACGAAGCTTTCCCAGGTGGCGAAGGCGAAGATACAGAACTCGTTTTGGGCAGTGGCCAATTTATTCCTGGCTTTGAAGACCAAATCGTTGGCAAGAAGATCGACGAAGAATTTGACGTCGTAGTTACTTTCCCTGAAAACTATCACGCAAGTGAACTCGCAGGCAAAGAAGCTACATTTAAGACCAAGCTAAAGGGCATTTCAGAATTTGAATTACCTGAACTAAACGATGACTTTGCAAGCGAAATTTCAGAATTCGACACACTTGATGAATTCAAGGCTGATATTAGAAAGAATTTGGAAGAACAACTCAAGGAAGCAATTGCAATTAGAGAAGAAAATGCAGCAGTAGACGCCTTGGTAGAAAAGGCTGACTTTGTTGTGCCAGAAGCTATAATTCAGGACCAACAACACAAGGAACTTGACGAATATAAGTACAGGCTCCAACAACAAGGTCTTGACTTCAATATGTTCCTCCAATATACAGGACAAAAAGAAGAAGACATCTTCAACCAATTAAAAGAAGTTGCAGAAAGACGCGCAAGGGCTAACATGACTCTGGCTGCTTATGCAAAGAAATTGGGCTACGAAGTTACAGATGAAGATCGTGAAACAGCTATCAAGGAAGCAGCTTCAGGCTTTGGCATGGAAGCAGATAAGTTCTATGAAATGGCCAAGTCACACGACATTACCTTTATGGACCAAGGAATTACCAACAAAAAAGTTGTTGAACACTTGATGACAATTGTTGACAGGGTCAAAGTTGAAGAAGAAAAAGAAGAGAAGAAAGAAAAGAAAGCTCCTAAGAAAGCTACAAAAAAATCCGAAGATAAGGATGAAAAGAAAGAAGCTAAAAAGGCTCCAGCTAAGAAGGTAGCTAAAAAAGACAAAGAAGAAGCTGAAGATAAAAAAGCAAAGAAAGCTCCAGCAAAAAAAGAAGATAAAAAAGACGAAGATAAAAAAGCTAAAGCTAAAAAGGAAAGCAAAAAAGCTGAAGCTAAAGAAGAAGGAGACGATAAATAGATGGCTCTAGTTCCTATGGTTATAGAAAACACGGGCAGGGGCGAAAGGTCTTACGATATTTTTTCCAGACTTTTGAAGGAAAGAATTGTATTCGTAACAGGTGAGGTCAACGATGTAATGGCTGACCTAGTAGTTGCTCAGCTCTTGTTTTTGGAAGCAGAAGATCCAAGCAAAGACATTCAATTATATATAAATTCACCTGGCGGACAGGTTACAAGTGGAATGGCGATTTTGGATACCATGCGCCATATCAAGCCAGATGTAAGCACAATTTGCATGGGCATGGCTGCAAGTATGGGAGCACTTTTACTCACCGCTGGCACCAAGGGAAAGAGATATGCCCTGCCAAATGCAGACGTGATGATCCACCAACCACTCGGTGGCAGCCAAGGTCAAGCTGAAGATATCAGAATTCAAGCAGAAAAAATTCTCGAAACCAGGGAAAGAATTAACAATATCTTGGTTGAATGCACAGGTCAAGATATGGAAACCATCCAACGCGACACTGACAGAGACAAGTATATGACTGCTGAAGAAGCTAAAGAATACGGACTTATAGACAAGGTTTTATATCCAGAGGTAAAAGGTGGCAAATAAAGAACACTGCTCATTTTGCGGCAGGACCCCTGATGAAGTAAATTTTTTCATAAATGGCATTGACGGATCTATTTGTGATGACTGCATCAGATACTGCCAAGATATGATCAATAGCGAAAGAAATTTCTATAAGGGAATAAAAAACGATCCAATATTACTGACACCAAAGCAAATCAAAGAGCGGTTGGATGAGTATGTAATTGGCCAAGAGGAAGCTAAAAAAGTTTTGTCAGTGGCCATGTACAACCACTACAAGCGTGTCTTTAGGCAAGTGGAATCAGAGGTTGAACTGGACAAGAGCAATGTGCTTTTGCTGGGACCAACAGGTTCTGGTAAGACTTTACTTGCCAAGGCCATTGCGACTATACTTGAAGTGCCATTTGCAATTGCGGATGCGACAACCTTAACTGAGGCTGGCTATGTTGGAGAAGACGTCGAAAATGTAATTTTAAAACTCCTGCAAGCGGCAGATTTTAATATAGAAGCTGCAGAGCGGGGGATAATTTACATCGATGAAATCGACAAGATTGCTCGTAAGAGTGAAAATGTAAGCATAACTCGTGACGTAAGTGGCGAGGGAGTCCAACAAGCTCTTTTAAAAATAGTTGAAGGCAATGTTTGCTCAGTCCCCATGCAAGGCGGTCGCAAGCATCCACAACAAGAGATGATTCAAGTGGATACAACAAATATCCTCTTTATAGTTGGCGGGGCCTTTGACGGATTGGAATCCATTATTGAAAAGCGTTTGGGCAAAAATGTGATCGGTTTTAACCAAGAACATGAGGCCAAAAAAGATAGGAAGACTGGCGAGCTCTTTGAACTCATGGAAGCCCATGACCTGGTTAAGTTTGGTTTGATACCAGAACTTGTCGGTAGGCTGCCAGTTCACGTTTCTTTAAATGACTTGGACGAGGCGTCTTTAATTAGGATTTTAACTGAACCAAAGAACGCTCTTGTCAGCCAATACCAAGAGCTCTTTAGACTGGACGGCTGCGATTTGGAATTTACCGAACGTGCCCTGAAAGCCATTGCCAAAGAAGCCATTGCTCGCGAAACTGGAGCAAGGGGCCTGAGGTCTATTATGGAAAAGGTAATGCTGCCATATATGTATGAATTCCCAGACAAAGAGGATGTAAAGCATTTGCTCATTGACTATAAAAACAATAAATTTGTAGAAAAAATAGAGTACTCTACGGATTCAGAAGACAAATAAAATTAAGCTCCAGGCTTTAAAGGCCTAGAGCTTTTTTCTTTGAAAAATATTTGTTGGGGAGTAAAACACTAAGAGGTATTGTACTGCCTCTTCTATTTGCAAATTATTTGCGAGAATTTTTCTGCAAAAATATTTTTGATTATATCTGATAAAATATTTACAAGAAAATTTTGGATTTTTAATTTAGCCTGCACTTGTTATTATTAATTCTAATAATAAGCACAATTTGATTTTTCCAATAAAAAATCCCAAGCCCGGATGACGATTGGCTTGGGATAAAATTTAAACTTCTTCTCTTGTTTCTTTTACTTTTGTAAAATCGATTTGTGTTTCCACAACCTTTTGTGTGTTCATATACAAGAATGCGTATAGAGGAACGTGCCACAATTGTCTGAGCGCTGCAGCTGATGCTGTGGCAACAAATGGATGAGCAAATAGCATTTGCCTAAAGAGTGGAACCAGTATAACTGATGTTATAAATTGACCAAGGGCAAAGGCCATTAATACATACCAGAAATTGTGTTTTAACTTGCTATTTTCTCCAGGTAATACATGGATAATAAAAGCTGGAATCGCACCTGTAAGTGCACTTGTTAGGATAAATAGTGGGTTAAAAGCATTTGCAGATGGTCTTACCAAAAAGGCGATTACGTCTGTGATGCCGCCAATGATAAATCCAGAAATAGGTCCTAGTGCCATACCTGAATAGATGATTGGGAAGCCACCAAAGCTTAGTGGGCCAACACGAAGTGAGTTAACTGCAACGCCAAGTGCGATAAACATTCCAAAATAGGTAATTTTTCTGGCACCTGTGTGAGAGTTTTCGTGCTTGTAGTTGGCAAGTTTTAGATAGATGTACCTGCCCAAGAATGCTAGTGCAATAGCTCCAAGTACATATAAAATCATATACTTGTTTAAGTTTGCCATGTGTGCATCAAACTCAGCTTGTTTTTGTGCAATTTTTTCTGGTGACCATTTCTTACCGATCTTTAGGGTAACATTTGCTGCCCTGTAAAGGATACCAGCAAGGATTGCTCCTCCAGAAACCACCCCTCCAACGCAAGCTCCATTTAGAGCCCCGTGGATTGTTGCCAAAAATAGCGCTCCACAGATTCCCATATAGAGGGGATTAGTTGTGTTTACAACTAAATAAAAACCTGCAATCGCAAATACTATTGCTGCGATTATGTTGGCAGGTTTTGTGTTGAACTTTAATAATTTTTTCATATAAAACCTCCTTAATAACAGAAAAGGAAGCTATTTAAATATAGCGAACGCGATGTATAAGCCGCGGACTATCCTTCGTTTTAGAGCTACGTCCCATCTCTAAACACTTTACGCTTTACACCTACTCTGTTATTACTTTTAGTATACTATTAATGAATATGAATGTCAAGGAGATCTGTTTTATTAAAGCTATCTTTGTGCTATAATTTACCTAGCAAAGATTTTTTTAAATTTGAATTATAGAATTTAATCGTGTATAATAACCTTTAGAATAGGAGAAGAATATGATTGTCTTAGAGAATATTACTAAAGAATACGAGAAGGGGATTGCTGCTTTAGACGATGTTAGTCTAAAGATAGACGATGGCGAATTCGTTTATCTAATGGGCCACTCGGGGGCAGGTAAATCCACTTTGACCAGATTACTTTTAAAAGAAATCGAACCAACAGAAGGCAAAATTCTTTTAAATGGTAAGGATATAACATATGTGTCTAGACGTCGAGTCCCTTATATCAGAAGATATATTGGTACTATATTTCAAGACTTTAGAATTTTGGAGCAAAAGACAGTTTATGAAAACGTGGCCTTTGCTCTGGAAATTTTGGGTGTAAAGAGAAAGGAAATCAGACGGAGGGTTCCTATTATTTTGAGCTTGGTTGGTCTTAGTGACAAGGCGAAAAATTTTCCAAACGAACTTTCTGGCGGTGAAAAACAAAGGGTTGCAATTGCAAGGGCCATTATAAATGAACCCCATATTTTGATTGCAGACGAACCTACCGGGAACTTGGACTTTGAAACCAGTCTTGAAATCATGCAAGTCTTAACAGATATCAATAATCGTGGGACGACAATTTTGATGGCAACCCACGCCAAAGATATTGTAAAGCTCTTGCCCCACAGGGTGGTTGTCTTAAAAGATGGAAAAGTCGTAACAGATACGGCAAACGAAGGCGAAGAGGTTAGCGACATCGACAAGCACGATGTGGATTACGGTAACCAAAAAATTTGCGAAATTGATGAGCTTACTGATGAAGACAAGGCTGATTTAAAAGAAGAAGTTTTTTCCAGGACTATAGAAGAAAACGCCGAATCAAAAGCTCCAGAAGAAGAGCTTGAAGAAGATATGGCCAAGGCTGAAGTGGAAATGATAGACGAGGTGGAAGATGAAATTTAGAGTTTTTGCAAATATGATCAAGCAAGGCTTCCAAGGTCTAAACCGCAACAGGTCTATGGGTATGGTAAGCATTGTATCAATCGCAATAGTCCTTGTAATACTTGGCTTAATGTTAATAATGGTTTTGTCAATCAATCAATTGGTAATGGATACCAACAAAAAGATGGACCAAATTGATATATTTATAGAAGATAAGTTTGATGTGCCCGATATAGAAGCTATGGCAGATCAGATATCAGCTATTGGTGGCATAAAAAAAATCAGGTTTAAGTCACCAGCAGAGGGCTTAAAAGAACTCAAGAGTTCCTGGGGCGAAAACGCTTGGCTCTTAGATGAGTACGAAGACGAAGAAAAAAATCCGATTCCAAAGTCTTTTGAGATCAGGGTCAACAATATCGAAGACGCTGAGGCAGTTGCAAAAAAACTGGGCAAGATGGACGGAGTTTGGAAGGTCAATTACTTTTCTAAGGAAATCGAGCAGATGCTTGCAATTTCAAGATACATTCAAATTGGCGGAATTTTTATGGTTGGCTTTTTGAGTTTGGTTTCAATATTCTTGATGTCAAACACCATTAGGCTGGCGGTAAATTCCAGACGGACAGAAATTTCCATTATGAAATGGGTTGGGGCAACAGATGCTTACATCAAGGGACCATTTTTTATCGAAGGTGTCCTTATGGGCTTTATTGGGTCCTTGATTGCATTTTTAATCGTGGCCTTTGGCTATAGGTATTTTTACCTGGAGGCCATTAACAATGTAACCGGTCTCCTGTCATCGGCAATAGTACCGCCAAGCTTTTTCTATAGCGATATGGCAGTTATATTTGCCACCTTGGGCATTGGCATTGCAGCCCTTGGCTCACTCATTTCCTTGAAGAGATTTTTGAGGGTATAATGAAAAAGAAAATTTGTATACTTTTGGCAATCCTACTTGCATTTTCATCTGTAAATTTATTTGCAGATGATGTTGAGACTTTGAAGAAGCGAAATGCAGAGATCAAAGAAAAATTAAAGGCAAGCAAGGAAAAGCAAAAAGAGAATAAAGAAGCAATAAAAAACGAAAGCGTAAACTTGGCCCAGCTAAATCGAAATGTTCAAATTCAAGAGGCTAAGCTAAATGACCTCTATGAAAGAATCGAAGGGCTCTTGGGCAATATAAATAACACCACCCAGGAAATCACTCAGATGGAAGCAAATATCGAACAGAAAAACGAAATGTTTGCCAAAAGGATTCGCGCCATGTATGTAATGGGTGATGTAAATTATCTGTCTGTCCTCTTAAATTCAAAGGACGTCCACGAGGCTCTGACCAATACTTCCATGATGCAGATGCTTTTGGAATCGGACAAGAGACTTATAAAGGAAATTTCCGATGCCAAGCTGGAGCTTGAAAGAAAAAAAGACCAGCTAGAAGATGATAAGAGGGCTTTGGATGATGAAAAGGAAAAAGAAGAACAGATAAAGGCTCAAGCTGAGGCTGCAGTTGCACAAAAAAATGCTTATATAGCTCAACTGAAAAATAATGACGCTGCCTTTGAAAGAGAGCAAAAAGAATTGGAAAAAGACAGTCAAAGAGTGGCGTCCCTTATTCAAGCAGCTCAGCAATACCAAGGGGGATCTTACACAGGAGGCAGACTTGGTTGGCCCCTGCCTGGTTACACAAGGATTTCCAGTCCTTTTGGCTACAGGATGCTTTATGGACGCAAGAACTTTCACACGGGCACAGATATACCAGCTCCAACTGGGACAACTATTATTGCAGCTGAAGAGGGTCGAGTTACCCATGCAGGTTGGCTGGGTTCATATGGACAGCTGGTTGTAATTTCTCACGGAAATGGAATTTCAACAGCATATGCCCACTGCTCAAGCATAAATGTGGGCGTAGGACAAGTTGTAAGCAAGGGACAGGCTATTGCTCGAGTAGGAAGCACGGGCAATTCCACGGGACCTCACTTGCACTTCGAAGTCAGGGTAAATGGAAAGGCTCAAAACGCAATGGGATGGGTGAGATAATGAAAAATGTAAAAAGAATTTTATTAATAATAGGCATAGTGCTTGCAATGTTTGGCTCCTATATTTTTGGAGTAAATAGCGCAAGTGATTTAAACGATTATTCAATAGGCAATGAAAGCTCGACTGATGGAGACATCGCCAAGCTAATGGACAAGCAAACAGAAAAAACTTTAAATGAAATAGTAAATACAATTCAAGAAAATTACTATAAGGATATTACAGACGATGAGTTAAACGAAGGAATCCTTCGTGGCGTTGTAGAAAGTTTGGGCGACCCATATTCGGTTTATATGAACCAAGAAGAATATAAAAAGTTTATGGAAAGCTCTGATGGAGAATACGTTGGCGTTGGCTTAGTTGTATCTCCTGGCAAGGATGGCTATATAACTGTTGTGTCTCCTGTAAAGGGGAGCCCAGCGGAAAAGGCTGGCATCAAAACAGACGACAAGATTTTAAAAGTAAACGGCCAAGAGTATTCAGCCGATAAAATGTCCGACGCTGTTAGCGTTATGCGTGGCAAGGAAGGCGAAAAAGTAACTCTAACAATCGGCAGAAATGAGAAGAATGGCTTTGTCGAAAAAGATTACGATATAATTAGAAAGAAAATTAAATTAGAAACCGTATTTGGTGAAATGCTGGATGACAAGATCGGTTATATTGGCATAACTGAGTTTGATAAACCAACGTACACAGATTTTGTAGCCCAATATAAAAAGTTGAAAAAAGACGGAATGAAATCTTTGATTTTAGACTTGCGTGGCAACCCAGGCGGACTTTTGGACGTCTGTGCTGACCTAGCTGATTTCTTCCTAGACGAAGGAACTATAGTCTACACCAAGTATAAAGACGGAGAAAAAGATTATTATTATTCAGACGCTCAAAAAGAAGACATACCTATGGTCGTTCTTGTAAACGGCGGATCTGCAAGTGCCAGTGAAATCGTAAGTGGTGCCCTCCAAGACAGGGGACGCGCAAAAATTATCGGCACACAAACTTTTGGTAAGGGCATAGTTCAAAGAATTTTTGATCTTAATAGCGGCCAAGCTTTAAAGGTAACAGTTAGCGAATACTTTACACCAAACGACAAAAATATCCACGGCATTGGCATCGAACCAGATATTATTGTTGAACTTGATGAAGATGTAGAAGGCATCGGCACTGATTATTTGGACGAAGACCTACAATTGCAAAAGGCGATTGAAGTTTTAAAGAAAGGAAATAAATAATGGCAGAATTTAAATATGAAGTATTAAATGAACTCGGAGTTTTTGCTGAGGCAAAAAACGGTTGGACCAAGGAAATCAATATTATTTCTTGGAATGAAGGACCAGGGAAAATTGATATTAGAACCTGGAATCCTGACCACTCCAGAATGGGTAAGGGCATCTCCTTATCAAAAGAAGAATTCCTCGCCCTCAAAGGACTTATGAACGAAATCGACGAAAGCGATTTGGACTAGTCCTCATAAAAACAAAATATAAATTCAAGCGATATGAATCCATATCGCTTTTTTATTTGGCAAAAATTTATAAATGATAATTAATAGGCTGATAAGGGTAAAAAAGAATATATACTAGGAAAAACTTGAAAGGTGAAAAGAAATAAATTTTATGAAGAGGAAAAACAATAGAGGAAAATTTTATATAATTATAGGTCTGATATTTATCATTGCGGGCCTGTCTTTTATCGGCTACCAAAAGTACAGGTTGGCCCAGAGAAATAAGGCGGCCAAGGATTTGGAAGAGCGGATGCAGGCGAAGGCCAGTGAAAATAAAAAGCTAGATGTTATTGGTTTTAATAAGGATGAGTCAAAGGATGAGACAACAGACACTGAAATTGTTGACGAAGGCGACACGGACCTTTTGGACAAGGAGGATGCCCTGGCTGTTATTAGGATTGATAAGCTGGATATACTCCTCCCCATTTATCCGTCAACTAGGGAGAAATATTTGATGGATGGGGTTGGCATAATCGAAACGACCGACAAGCCGGTGAGCGAATCCGGGACGACCTGTGCCCTTGCTGGCCACCGCGGTGGTTATAACGAAGAGGATTCTTTTCTCCACATAGATAAGTTGGAGGATGGCGACGAGATTAAAATTACAACCGCTGAAGAAGTTCTGACTTACAAGGTTTATGAGAAGGAAATTATAAAACCTGATGACTGGTCCAAGTTTAATCGCGAGGAGGACAAGACCAAGCTGGTCCTCATGACCTGCCATCCATATCCTTATGATTATGAGAGACTTCTAGTCAAGGCCTATTTGGTTGAAAATGAATAAAATTTGAAAGTCCGTGAGTTTTTGCTCACGGATCTTTATTGTCCAAGAGAGCGAGTGATTACGATGCTAATCGGTCCGTAGAGGCTAACTTTATGTTAGCCAAAACCGATTGGCATACGCTCACGCAACTTGTTGTTCACGAAGAAAAAAATCTAGCGAAGCGTGTAGGGTCCACTTGCAGCCCTGCCCAAGAGGTCAATTTCCTGTAGAGGCGATCCTTTATGGTCGCCAAGAAATTGACCGATTGGTATGCAGTGACTCATGTAATCTCTTGTTCAAGAAAAAAATTCTGTAGCGTCCGATTGCAGCCACGCCCAAGAGACGAGCCTCGAAATTTTATTGTAGCGGCCGATTTATTTCGGACAAAAAATTGACCGATTGGCAAGAGTCTCAAGGAGAAAATTTTGTTTTATTTTTGGGTATAAAATTTCTAGAAGGGAGAATTTTATGGGATTATTTGGAGAGAGAAAAACAAAGGAAGAAAAAATACAGGATTTTATTGGCCGCTATCAATTGCAAGATTTGGATAAAAAAGATATTGAAGCCTTGTATAAGTTGAGGCAGAGTAACTATTTGCAAGCAGTAATTGAGCAAAATTTTATCATAATAAGAGAGCTAAGAGAAATCAACAAAAATCTAGAAGATTTAAAAAATAAATAAGAATATGAAAGCAGCTAAAGCACTTGCAAAAAATGCAGGTGTTTTTTGTTTTCACTTTAATGGGTAATATTAAAATAAGTGGAGAGTTTATTTTGTAAAGATAAGGAGAGATTATTATGAACGACATGATTAAAAAACAATTGGCCCACAGGACCATAAGGGCTTGGAAGGATAAAAAAGTTTCGGATGCAGACCTGGAAGTTTTTAAGGAAGTTATCCAAAGGACAGCGACCTCAACTGGCATGCAAACTTACTCTGTAATTCGCGTAGTAGACGCAGACAAGAAAAAGGCTATTTCAGATATTACGACTCAAAGCTATGTGGGGACTGCACCTGAATTATTTATTTTTATTGTAGACGCCTATAGGAATGCGCAGATTGCCAAAGAGCTGACTGGCGATGACTTTGCAAACGCAGGAGACATGGAGAGATTTTTCCAAGGCTTTACCGATGCTTGCCTGGCTGCACAAAATTTGACCAACGCCATTGAATCCATGGACATGGGAGCAGTTTACTTGGGATCTATTTTAAATGATGTGCCAAAGCTAATTGAAATTTTAGACTTACCTAAATACACTTTCCCAGTTCTAGGTCTCGCCTTTGGCTATCCTGACCAAGATCCAATGCTAAAACCACGCATGAATATGGATTTAAGATTTTTTGAAGACGGCTACAAGAAATTTGACAATATGCTTGACGAGATTGCAGATTATGATAAGGAAATGCAAAATTATTATGACACAAGGCAGGCGGACAAGCCGCTGGATTCTTTCTCCAAGCAAGTTGTAGCCAGACTTGAAAACACAAGTGAAAAAAGACAAAAAATGGTCCAATATATCAAGGACCAAGGTTTTGATTTAAAACTCGATTAAAATTTAGCCCTTTTAAGAGGGCTTTTTTCTTGAAATAAAATAGCAATATGCTATAATAAAGTTAATATAAAACTAAAGGAGGTTCTTGTGAATATAAAATCATTTTTTAAATTTATTGCATTTTTTTCACTTGTAGGTCTTTGTGTATTCGCCTTTAGCCCAGAGTTAGAGGCTTTTACTGACGTGGATTCGACCACAAAAAATGTTGACGCAATTATGGACTTGTACAATCGCGGAATTATAAATGGCTATGATGACGGCACTTTTAAGCCAGAAAATTCCATTACTCGTGGCGAAGTTGCCGTCATGATTTCCAAGGCTTTTGATTACGATGATACAACCGCCCTTACTAACTTTTTGGACGTGCCTGCCGATGCATGGCTTCATCCTTATGTAATGAGGGTTGCTAATGCCAGTGTAATGGGTAGCGTGGGCTCCGATAATTTTGGCCCTATGCAAAATATTACTTACGATGAGATTTTGAAAATTGCAATTTCGATTATGGGTAAGGATGACTTGGCCAAGCTAATGGGTGGTTGGCCAAATGGTTATTCGCACACTGCCCAGGCCATGGGACTTGCTGATTTAAAAATCTACGGCTCCAACAATGCTAGCCGGGCTGATGTTTGTCAGGTTATTAGCAATGTTTTTAAATACGATTCCTATAAAGATATTAAAGTTGGTTCTGAAAAAATTGAAATTGGCATGGATACAAATCTTTTGCCTAGACCAGATGAAACGGCACCTTCAACTTGGAAGGGTACAGACTGGTGGTTTTATAATACCAGTAATTACGAAAATTTCTATGCCCTTTTGGTAAAGGACAATTATGTTTTTGGGCTGGCGGCTATTGGTTCTGGCTTTGAATTTAATGGAAAGAGGGCCGGCGATTATGCAAATGACAACCATGGAGTGGTTCCCTTTGACGTTTTTTATGAAGACAAAAATGATGGAGACAGGGTCCACGGCATGTACACTTATTTCTTGTTGGTGAATAACGAAAAGCAGTATCAAGATTTATCTGGCCAAGACAGGGCCATCTACCATTTTACAAATGCCTTTAGGGTTTATCATGGCAAGGCTCCTTTAGAATGGGATGATAGGTTAGCAACAGCAGCCCGCCTCCACTGCGAAGATATGGGAAAAAATAATTATTTTAACCACACAAGCCTGGATGGCAGAAGTCCAAGCGACCGGGTTAAGGCTCAGGGTGTTTCCTATGGGGCCGGAGAAAATATTTCGGCTGGTTATGCAGGGGCCTTTGAAGCCTACAATGGCTGGGTTAATTCTGAGGGCCACAGAGACAATATGTTAAATGATAGTTATCAGACCCTGGGAGTTGGGTCAGCTTATGTTAATTCAGGTAGCTATCAGACTTTCTTTACGCAAAACTTCTCATTCTCCGATAGAAGGGGTTATTGGGACTAAAAAATATTTGCCTGCAGGAAAATTCTTGCAGGTTTTTTATTGCTTGGAAGAAAATTAAATTAATTTTAAAATTTTTCTGTAATTTTTTCAATAATTAGAGCCTGCAAGAAATTTTAAAAAGAAAATATAAATTGTTTAAAAGCGTGTGGGCTGGGTATAATAATTGTAGGTCAAGAAAGGTCAAAGACGAAAAAGGAAGTGAATTTATGGAGTATAAAGATTATTATAAAATTTTAGGCGTGGATAAGAATGCCACAGCTGATGAAATAAAATCCAGCTTTAGAAAGCTGGCAAAAAAATATCATCCGGATTTAAATCCGGACAATGCGGAAGCAGAACAAAAATTTAAGGAGATTAACGAGGCTTACGAAGTTTTAAGCGACGAAAAGAAGCGTAAAACTTACGATCGTTTTGGTACGACAAATAATTTTACCGGCGGACAAAACTTTGATCCAAATGCTTACGGCTACAGTGGCTTTAGTGGATCGGGCAATGCAGACTTCAGCGATTTCTTTAATATGTTCTTTGGCGGCGGAGGCGGCTCAAGGACTTATACATCCTCTGGCTCTGGCTTTGGTTTTGAAGACTTGTTTGGCGGCGGCAGGCGGTCAAGTCGGGGTCCACAAAATTATGAGATGGACCTGGACGTCACCCTTTATGAGGCCATGACTGGGACGACTAAGAGACTCAGCCTAGATGTTGGTGGTCAAGTTAAAAATATCGAAGTAAAGGTTCCACGCGGCATAACCGATGGCAAAAAAATTCGTGTCCGCGGCAGCAAGTGGGGCATAGACAAGGATATTTTATTTAAAGTTAAGGTAAATCCTTATCCTTATGAGCTGAAGGGCTTGGATATTTACGAGGATATTGAACTCTATCCGTGGGAAGCTTATTTTGGAGTAGAAAAAGAAATTGATATTTTGGGAACCAAGATTAAATTAAAGACTCCGCCTAATATGCAAACTGGAAAAAAGATTAAGCTAAAGGGCAAGGGTTTTGTTGATTTAAAGAAAAACACGGGCGACTTTTACGCCGTAGTAAATATTGTAAATCCGACTAATCTTTCCAAAGAAAAGGAGGATTTGTTAAGAAAGTTGGGTGAATAAGATGAATATGAACGACAAGATGACTATTAAAACCATCGAGGCCATTAATAAATCCGTTGAATATCAAAAGGAATATAAAAATCCTGAAATTTCGACCTGGCATTTGCTTTTGGCAATGTTAAATGGCGACTCGGTGGTAAATTTAATTTTTAATAAACTGGATGTAGACGCAAAAGCTTTGGAGGCAGATGTCAAGGCGGAGATTATGAAACTCCCACAGGCTTCAGAGGTTAACGCCTACATGTCAAAAGAGATGTCAGATGTTTTGGGTCAGGCCGACAATATCAGATCGGACTTTAGGGATTCCTATTTGAGCCTGGAACATATTTTGCTGGCGATGGTTGAAAAATCTCCAGACATAAAAAAGATTTTAAATAAATATAATGTAGATAAAAATAAGATTTTGGAGGTGCTTATGGATATTAGAGGAAATCAAAATATAAATACAGATAATCCTGAATCAACCATGGATGCCCTTCAAAGATTTGGCAGAGATCTGGTTGAAGAGGCAAAATCCGGTAAGATGGATCCTGTAATTGGCCGTGATGATGAGATTAGAGACGTAATTAGAATCCTTTCAAGAAGGACCAAGAACAATCCTGTTTTAATTGGCGAACCCGGCGTAGGTAAAACTGCAATTATCGAAGGGCTTGCCCAAAGAATTGTTAAAAACGACGTGCCAACAGGTTTGAGGGATAAGACAATTTATGAGCTCGATATGGGGGCCCTCATTGCAGGGGCCAAGTATCGGGGCGAATTTGAAGAAAGATTAAAGACCGTTTTAAATGAAGTTGAAAAATCAGACGGCCAAATTATTTTATTTGTGGACGAAATCCACACTATAGTTGGCGCTGGCAAGACCGAAGGGTCCATGGATGCCGGCAATATGTTAAAGCCGCTCCTGGCTCGTGGTCAGCTCCACATGATTGGCGCCACGACTTTGGATGAGTACAGGCAATATATAGAAAAAGATCCAGCCCTTGAAAGGCGTTTCCAAAAAGTTTACGTTGGCGAGCCGACGGTTGAAGATACGATTTCAATTTTAAGGGGAATCAAGGAAAAATATGAAGTCCACCACGGGATTAGAATTTCAGACGGGGCAGTAATTGCAGCTGCCACAATGAGCAACCGCTATATAACGGACAGGTTTTTACCGGACAAGGCCATCGACCTAATGGACGAGGCCTGCGCCATGGTTAGGACACAAATTGATTCGAGCCCGGTGGAAATTGATGAGCTGGAAAGAAAAATTTTGCAATTGGAAATCGAAGCTCAAGCTTTGAAAAAAGAAACAGACGACAAGAGCAAGAAGCGTCTTGAAATTTTGGAAGGTGAGTTGAAGGCTGACAAGGAAAAACACCAAGTCCTAAGAGACAAGTGGGAAGCAGAGAAGGCTGAGATTGAAAAGTCCAAAGAGCTTAAGGCCAAGATCGACCAAGTCAAAACTGAAATCGAACGCGAAGAAAGAAATTATAATCTAGAAAAGATTTCAGAGTTAAAATATGGTGAACTCCCAAGACTTGAACAAGAGTTAAAGGAATTAAATGAAAAAGAATCCGGTGACCTTATGCTCAATGTCGAAGTCACTGAAAACGAAATTGCAAAAGTTGTAAACGAATGGACAGGTATACCTGTTAGCAAGCTTTCGCAAACCGACAAGGATAAGCTTTTGAACTTAGGTGACGAACTCCACAAGAGGGTTATCGGTCAAGACAAGGCAGTAGATGCAATTGTTGATGCAATTTTAAGGTCGCGGGCAGGATTGCAAAATCAAAATCGTCCTGTGGGTTCTTTTATCTTCCTCGGTCCAACTGGTGTTGGTAAGACGGAACTCTCAAAGGCCCTTACAGAATATCTTTTTGATGATGAAAAGAATATGGTCCGTATCGATATGAGTGAGTATATGGAAAAGTTTTCAGTATCTCGTCTAATTGGTGCGCCTCCAGGATATGTTGGCTACGAAGAAGGCGGCCAACTCACAGAGGCTGTTCGCAGGAGACCATACTCAGTAGTTTTGTTTGACGAAATTGAAAAGGCCCATCCGGATGTTTTCAATCTGCTCTTGCAAGTTCTTGACGACGGCAGGTTAACTGATAACCGTGGCCGGGTGGTCGACTTTACCAATACGATTTTGATTATGACTTCAAATATTGGGTCCAGATATTTGCTAGACGGCATTGACGCAAACGGCGAAATTTCAAAAGAAGCCGAAGACCAAGTAAACGATGCTCTAAAAGCTTCCTTTAGGCCAGAGTTTTTAAACAGAATTGACGACATTGTAATGTTTAAGCCACTTACAAGAGACAATATGAAGGCCATCATTGACCTTGAGCTTGCAAATATCAATTTACGTCTAAAGGACAGGAACATTACACTTGAAATTACAGATGCATGTGAAGATTTCATTATTGAATCTGCCTACGACCCAGCTTATGGGGCAAGGCCGATCAAGAGATTTATGAATCAAAATCTGGAATCCGCACTTGCTAAGGCCATTATCAAGGGCGACATCTTGGAAAACACCAAGGTTGTAATCGATGTAGAAAATGATGAATTAAAATTCATCAGCAAATAAAATTTAAAATTTTTAATTGATGAGAGGAGATTTTTATCTCCTCTTTTTTATTGGTAAAATCCATGGACTTTTGTCTAGCAAAACTTGAAAAAAATGCCTGATTTGTATATACTATAAGGAGATGTATTTACATGAAAGGAGAATACTATGAAGAGATTTTTTTCAGGATTAATGCTTGTATTTGCAGTAATTATTTTGACCACCAACGCCCATGCACGCAAGCTCACAATCCTAGTTAATGAACAAGATATATCAGATAAAAGCCAGAGCCTAATTGTAAACGACAGGGTAATGGTTCCAATTAGATTTGTTTCTGAAGCCTTGGGCAAAGAAGTAACTTATAACGAAGCTTTAAAAGAAGTTGTTATTTCAGAAGGTGAGAAAAAAGTAAAGCTTAGAATAAATAGCTCCCTCATTGAAAAATCAAATGGAGAATTTATTATTTCAGACGTCAAGGCTATTGCAAAAAACGATAGGACTTACGTGCCTGTACGTGCAGTTGCAGAGGCCTTTGACCTTTTTGTTGGCTACGATTTTCAAACCAATACAGTTACCATAAAAAACGGCAGTCAAAACCCAGCCGATAAGTATTCTGTTAATGGCCTTACTGACCAAGTGACTGATGCGATCACATTAACTGCAGAGGCTGGATCAAATTTGGCTCCAAGAATTAAGACCACAAAATTATTTGTAATCGATCCCATTACTAGAAAGGGATTGGTTAACGACATTTCAAATACTATGACTGTAAAATATTTGCCATGGGAGACTTCGTCTTTTAAAATCTTAGCCCTTGTAAGCTATGATGCCAACGGAAATATTGTTGCGGGCAGGGGAAAGAAAGTCCAAACCAAAATTATGCCCCGTGTTCAAATTACAGGGCCAGGAGAAGGCAGCGACAACAACGACTATGTTGAAATCACTCCTAGCATAAACTTTGTGGCAAAGACAGTTTCATATACGGTGACTGATCTCGCTACAAATGTTGCTACAACCTATGACGATAGAGATCCTTATGCTTCATGGGCACTCACACTAAATGGTGGAGAGTCCAAGAGCGTTATGGTAACTATGAATGCTGTGGACATGGCTGGCAACAATTATTTATCAAATTCCATTTCCTTTAATCTGACCACACCTAAAAAACTTAGCTTAACTGGTATCAAGGCTGGTCAAAAGATTGACAGGACTTTTAATGTAAATGTAAACAGAAATTTTGATGTAAAATCTACCAGATATTATCTGGGCAATGGTGCAGGGGAAAGCCTATTGGAAGAAAAGCCATACGGGGCCCATATATTTAATCCGGCAGCTGACCTAGGCGGATCTTATTATCTGCGTGCAGAAGTTGATTTGCCAGACGGCACAACTATGTCAACTGATAGGATAAATGTGAATATTATTCCTGGCTCCAGATTGCTTCTTCAAGGCCTTGGACCAAATGCTGTAATCTCAGAGCCAATCGAATTAAAATATGACAGCAACATCGACCACTCTGCAGTGAGATATGTATTTTATGGACCTGAAAATTTCGTTGTAGACGGAATTTTAAAGGGCAAAATTGACTTTAATCCTGCTGGCAAAAAAGATGGCCAGTACAAGGTCTACGCAGAGGTTGATACAGCAGGAGGCAAGGTTAAGAGCGAAGCTGTGAATGTTAAAATTCACAATGCAAAGACCTTTGGACCACGCCCAGTTGTTCAAAAAGACGAATTTATAAATGTCTTTTCAAAGATGGCTGTGGATACTTTTAACAAATACAATATGGCAGCCTCCATACAAATGGCCCAAGGAATCTTGGAAACCGGTTGGGGACAATATGTGCCAGTTGACAAATACACAGGTAAACTTTCCAGAAACCTCTTTGGTATCAAGGGCAAGTCCTCAAATGGGTCTGTTCTTTCAAACACATGGGAAGAATACAACGGTGTAAAATACAGGATTGATGATAACTTTAGGGCCTACAATACTCTGAATGAATCATGGAATGACCACAACGATTTACTTTTAAAGAAAGAACGCTATCAAATATTTAGAGATGTTATGTACGACCCAATTAGGGGTGCGTGGGCAATTAGGCGTGCAGGTTATGCAACGGACTCCAAGTACCCAGGCAAGTTAATTAACATTATAGAAAAACAAAATTTGAGGAGATTTGACGAGGTAGATTTTTAAGATGTCTATTATTACAAATGACGAAGAGGGGATAAAAAAGGCTGGTAAGCTTTTGCGTGAAGGCAGACTTGTAGCCTTTCCAACCGAAACTGTTTACGGCCTGGGCGCCAACGGCTTAAATGAAGAAGCGGTAAAAAATATTTTTATAACTAAGGGCAGGCCCCAGGATAATCCGCTGATCTTGCACATAGCAGATAAGTCTTGGCTGACTGATATAGCTGAAGAGATTCCCGAATATGTAAATGAATTAATGGATGCATTTTGGCCGGGGCCCATGAGTATAATCTTAAAGGCCAAGGCTGAAATTCCACGGACTACAACAGCTGGTCTGGATACAGTTGCAATTAGATTTCCAAATCACAAAATTGCCCAAGCAATAATTGCTGAAGCCGGGGTTCCAATTGCGGCTCCATCGGCAAATTTATCTGGCCGGCCAAGTCCAACCAATTTTCGCGACTGCTACAATGACTTAAAGGACAAGGATGTCTACGTCTTTGAAGGAGGCGAGACAGATATTGGTATAGAAAGCACGGTTATACTTTGCACTTCGTATCCGCCACAAATTTTACGACCAGGCAAGATTGACGAAAATGATATAAAACGCGTGGTCGGAGATGTTATTGTGGGAGCGGTCGATAAGACTGTTGTAAGGAGCCCGGGGCAAAAGTATGGACATTATATGGCCAAGAAGCCAACGGTTTTACTGGATATGAAGCCAGATGATGCAGACCAGCTTTTGGAAAAAATAAAACCCAATGCGATTTTTATATCAGCAGAGGAAAATAAATATCAAGCCAAAGAGAATATAGTAATTGGTTCATATTTTGATCCAGACCAGGCAGCCAAACATTATTTTAAATCACTGAGGGACGCTGACATGATGGATGGAGATATGATTGTTATACAAGGATTTTCGAAGGAAGGCATTGGCGAGGCTTTGTTCAACAGAATGAAAAAGTCAGCCTCAGGAAAAGTTATGGAGGACAAGGATGAAGATTGGATTTGCTAGCGATCACGGTGGATACGAGCTCAAAAAAGAAGTTATGAAAGCCGTGGCAGACATGGGATACGAATGCTTTGACTATGGATCTTTTGAAGGCGAAAGGGTAGATTATCCTGATTATGCAAAAAAGGCCTGTGAGGCTATAGTGGCAGGAGATGTGGACCTGGGCATGTTATTTTGTGGAACAGGTATTGGCATCTCGATTGCAGCCAACAAGGTAAAGGGCATTAGGTGCGCACTTTTGACTGAGGGCTACTCAGCCAAGATGGCCAAGGAACACAACAACGCCAACTGCATAGCCATGGGTGGCAGGACCATTGGACCAAACCTAGCAATTGATATAGTAAAGAGCTTTTTACAAGCAGAATTCCAAGGAGACCGTCATCAAAAGCGTATTGATAAAATTTCAAAAATGGAGGAAAGATAATGGGCAGAGTTATAGAATGCAATCATCCGCTAGTTCAACACAAGCTAGCTATACTTAGAAATGTAAACACAGGTGCCAAAGACTTTAGAGAATTGGTTACTGAAATTACCATGCTTATGGGTTACGAGGTAACACGTGATTTGCCACTGGAAAAAAGAACAATAAAAACCCCAATGGGAGATGCTGAAGTCAATATGATTTCTGGCAAAAAAATCGGCATCGTTCCAATTTTAAGAGCTGGCCTTGGCATGGTAGATGGATTTTTAAATTTAATCCCAGCTGCAAAGGTTGGTCACATTGGAATGTACAGGGACCCAGAAACTTTTAAGCCTGTTACTTATTATTGCAAGATGCCAGAGGACGTAACCAAGAGACAAATTATTGTTATAGACCCAATGCTCGCAACAGGTGGATCTGCAATTGATGCTATAAATGAGCTCAAAGAAATGGGTGTTAAGTCCATCAAGCTTGCAAATATTATTGCAGCTCCAGAGGGCATTGAAGCTGTACAAAAAGCTCACCCTGACGTAGATATTTTTGTAGCTTCAATTGACGAAAGATTAAATGACCACAAGTATATTATACCTGGACTTGGAGACGCAGGAGATAGGCTCTTCGGTACAAAATAATGAGTGATTTTTACATTTTATTAGTGGCGGCACTTACATCTTTTGTTTTACTGCCATTTAATATTTATGCCTCAAAAAAATTTGGCCTGGTGGATGTGCCCAAGGACAATCGTAGGATGCACAAGGATGCTGTGCCAACAGTGGGTGGGATAAGTATCTTTATCTCCCTTATGGCAGTGACATTGATCTTTGTTCCCATGTCTAGAAAACTCGCCTTTATGCTCGCGGGAGCGACTGTAATTGCTATAACAGGTCTGATTGACGATATAAAAAATATAAAACCCTTGCACAAGATGCTGGGTCAAATAATCGCTGCTGGCCTTGCCATTTATGGGGGGATCAGCATTAATATGATTTCAAACCCCTTCCATGTAGGTCAGATAATCAATATGGGAATTGTTGGACCAATCCTTACAATGTTTTGGATAGTTGGAGTTACCAACGCCCTTAACTTTGTAGATGGACTAGACGGCTTGTGTGCAGGTCTTTCTGCTATATCTGCCCTGACCTTTTACTTTGCATCGGAAACTGTTTCTTTCGTACCGCAAGTTGCCTTGGCTTTGGCTGGGGCTGCACTGGGATTTTTGCCCTATAATTTTAATCCAGCAAAAATTTTTATGGGAGACACAGGAGCCTTATTACTCGGTTACATGCTGGCATGCATATCGGTAGAAGGCGTTGTCAAATCAGTAGCCGCCATGAGTATAATAATTCCAATATTTATCTTGGCCCTACCAGTTTTTGATACGCTTTTTGCAATTGTAAGGCGGATGGCAAACAATCAAAAAATAATGACAGCCGACAAGGGCCATCTTCACCATAGGCTAGTTCAAAAGGGTTTTTCCGTCAGGCAAACCGTTTTGATTTTATATGTTATTAGCATTTTGTTTTCAATCCTCGGCTTCGTTATATCTGAGGTTGAACCATCGATGGCAATTATAATTGCAGTTTTAGCCTTTGTAATTGTATTGCTCTTTGGTTTTCTCTTTGGATTTTTTAAAGGGGACAAGGATAGGCAAAAAGGAGAATAGTTTGATAAAAGTTTTAATGATAATCGGCACAAGGCCGGAGATAATTAAATGTTTCCCAGTTATTAAAGCCCTCAGAGAAGACGAGGACTTTGATGTGCGAGTGGTCTTTACTGGTCAGCACAGGGAGCTTTTGGATATGATGATCGAAGATATTGGCATTGACGATTATATAAATTTAAGGATTTTTGAAGACGGGCAGAGCCTTTCAAAAATTACATCCCACGCCCTTGAAGCGCTTGATACTTTGGAGGAACGCGACTTTGACTACTGCTTAGTCCAAGGCGACACCACAACTGTCTTTGCAGGAGCCCTGTGGGCCTTCTACAACAAGATTAAGGTGGGCCACATTGAAGCAGGTTTAAGGTCAGAAAATATTTACAGCCCTTATCCTGAAGAGGCAAACCGCAAGATGGTCAGTCAAATTGCCCACTTAAATTTCGCACCAACTGAAGCAGCCAGGGAAAATTTAATTCACGATGGCATAGATGAGAATTCTATATTTGTAACGGGTAATACTGTAATAGATGCACTTCAGCTAAGCTACCGTGAAGACTATAAATTTAAAAATGAATTTTTAAACAATCTGCCAGCTGGCAAAAAAGTTTTGATGACAGCCCATCGCAGGGAAAACCAAGATAATTTAGAGGAAATTTTTACGGCGATTAGAGACGCTGCTGTAAAAAATGATGCCCATGTGATCTTTCCTATGCACTTGACACCAAGGATTAGGGAGGCTGCAGACAAATATTTGGCCCCGAGCGACAACTTTACTTTGATTGAACCAATCAGCTACTACGACATGGTTCACCTGATAAATCAAGTGGATATGGTGGTCACAGACTCGGGTGGCCTTCAAGAGGAGGCACCGGGCTTTGGAAAACCAGTTTTGGTAATCAGACGGGAAACTGAGAGACCAGAGGGCATTGAAGCTGGCACTTGTAAGCTGGTGGGCAATGAATACCAGGCAATTTATGAAAATTTAGACGAGCTCCTGCAAATGGGTAGCGAGTACGAGAAGATGAGCCACGCTGTAAATCCATACGGAGACGGCAAGGCATCACTTAGAATTAGAGACATATTAAAAGGAGATAAAAGATAATGGACCCAGGATCGAGTACGGGGTATTTGATTTCACTATTTGTTATCCTAGTGCTTTCAATAATCACGAGGATGTTAAGAACAGCGGTTATGACTTCGGATTCTACTAAGTTAGATGAGAGACTTCAGTACCAAATTAAGAACAGAGAAAATGTAATTTCTAAACTTCAGCTCAATTACGAGCTTTTAAAGATAATTTTTGTTATGGTTTTTACAGCTCTGGTGATTAGGAATTTGGACAAGGCTGATTTTGATAGGGCAATAGATATTTCAATTTTTATTTGCTCAACCATAGCCGCCATGTTTATATATAATTTAATTACAATTGAATTTGCAGATAGGTATGGGGCTTATAGGCCAAACCAAAGCTTGAGAACCTTGCAATTTTTCTTGGTTATAAAGATGATTATCATGGAGCCAATTCACAAGCTCCATGTGACTTTGAGCAATTTCTTTGCCAAACTAATTGGCCTGCCAAAGGTTACTAGCAAGGTTACTATTGATCAGATAAAAGTTTTGGTTGAAGTCGGTGAGAAGCAAGGGATTATAAATACTGCTGAGAAGGAAATGATAGAAGGGGTTATGGAATTTAACGAAACCGTAGCCGAAGAAATTATGACCCCGCGTACTGAAGTCTTTATGATCGATATTAATGCAGAGCCAGAAGAATACTTGGATGACTTGGTTAATCATAGGTATTCGAGGATTCCCGTTTATGATGAAGACATAGATAACATTGTGGGAGTTCTTTACTTGAAAGACTTTTTGGCTATGGCTTACAAAAAGGGGTTTGACAATATTGATTTAAAACGCCTGATTAAACCTGCCTATTTTATGCCTGAGAGAAAAAATATTCACATTTTATTCCAAGAAATGCAAAGGTCCAATAAACATATGGCGGTTTTGATGGATGAATATGGTGGATTTTCGGGTATACTTACAATGGAAGATTTAACTGAGGAAATTATGGGTGAGATTGATGACGAGTTTGACGATGACGAACCAGACTGGTACGAGCTCACGCAAAATACAGCGGTTATCCAAGGAACTACAAGTATAAAGGATGTAAACGATATGCTGGGGATAAATCTCCCGGACGATACGGACGACTATGACACAATTGCGGGCTTTATTATCAGCAGGCTTGGCTTTATACCTGAAGATAACAAGGTCGATATGATTGACTACGACGGAATAAGAATTAAAATTTTGGAAGTTGAAGACAGGCGGATAAAAAAGGTCAAGATTTTTATGACCAAGCCCAAGCAAGTTTTAGATGGAAAACAAGAGGAGGAAAAGGATGAGGCTTAGAAAAGAAGTTTATTTGGTATTGGCAGTAATTTTAATACTAGCCCTATTTATTATTTTTAGACCAAAGACAAAGTCAGATTTAGATTCTACTAACCTAGACGGAATTGAAATTAATACGGACACAGCTGACAGCTATATAAAGTTTGCTGATAATGACAGGGTTGGACTCTCTAATCCAGCTCCTATGTTTCTTATTGTAAATGGGTCTGTAATTAAAAATCCAGACATCAAAGCCATTGACGGTTCGGCTATGATACCTGCCGAAAAGTTTGCAGAAATCGTTGGTGCAAAACTTGTGGTTTCTGAAAAAAATGGCGATGAATTTAATTTAAAGGCTGACAAGAAAAAAGGCCTACCAGGAGTGACCTTTAGGCTAAATGACGGAAGCTATGAAATCAATGCTAAATCAGAATTTATGGCTGGTAAACCTGTTCGTGATGGCAGAACCGTTTACCTTCCTGTAAAGTCATTTTTTGAAGCCTATGGCTATACAGTAACCTATACAAATGGCAAGAAGGTTAAGGTTGATGAATTCCCAGTAATTCCACTTTACCAACAGCTAATGGTTTACAAGTATGACACAAATAAGAAAGCTCTTACAAAAGAAGAGGCCATCAAAAAAGTTCAAGATGAATTAAAAGTTGCCTACAAGGCCAACTTCAACAAAAAATACAAGGCTCCAGATGATAGCATCGATAGGATGAATCCAAGCCGTGAAGATGAATGGAGAATTAAAATCAACGAAGGCCTAGAAGTCAAAGCTGAAAATGATAGATATTATGTAATCCCTGTTGTCTATGATTTTTATGTAGACAAGTACACAGGAGAAATTTATTCCTTCTATCAAGGACAAACCTTTGTATACAAAAAGTTTGATCCAAAGGCACCAGGCTCACTCGCTTTTCCGGGATAAAATTTCATATAATTTAATCTAAGTGATTAAAGAAAATATATTCAGCGCTTGCTCTTTTATAGATGCAGGTGCTTTTTCTTTTCAAAAAAATTTTTGTCGCTACTGTTAAAATTCCCTCAGATGTAGTATAATATAGTCGAGGTGAACATTATGGATAAGAAACAGCTAAGAGAATCTTTTTTGAAAAAAAGAGACCAACTTGATTCTGAATATAAGTTTGAAGCTGATGAGAAAATTTTAGACAAGTTACTCAGTTTAAAATCCTACATGCATGCAAATACAATTTGTTCATTTGTAAGCTTTAGGTCAGAAGTTGACACTCATGACTTTATAGAGGAGTCACTCAGACGGGGCAAGAGAGTTTTGGTGCCAGTTGTAGATAAAGCTACAAACACCTTGGTCCTTTGCGAAATAAGGAGTTTTTTGGAACTCAAAGAGGGCTACATGGGCATATTGGAACCAGAAGTTAAAGAGGAAAATATTGTTGGCCCAGAGGCAATTGATCTTTGCATTGTTCCTGGAGCTGTTTTTGATGATTTTGGTTATAGGATTGGCTATGGTGGCGGTTATTACGATAGACTGCTTCCTGAGCTTAGGTCTGATGCTAAAACAGTTGGTATCTGTTATGATATTCAACGCACTGAGAAGTTAGCACCAGATGAATATGATCAAAAAGTGCAAACCATAGTTACCGAAACAAAGGTACTAGATATATAAGGAGGATATTATGTCAAGATTTGTTGGAACTGTCTCAAGAGGAATTAGGACTAAAATTATTAAACAAGGCGATGACCTGGTTAATATTGTATTAAACTCAGTAATGGATGCTGTTGCTGCTGATAATATCCCCTTGCACGATAGAGATATAGTAGGTGTAACCGAAGCAGTACTTGCTAGGAGCCAAGGCAACTATGCAACTACCGATCAAATTGGCAAGGATGTTAGAAATAAATTTGGCGGTGGCCACATTGGTCTTATCCATCCAATTTTAAGTAGAAATAGGTTTTCAGTTTGTTTGAAGGGCATAGCCAAGGGCGTGGACAAGATTACCCTCATGCTATCATATCCTGCAGACGAAGTTGGCAACCACTTGCTATCCTATGAGCAATTGGAAAAGGCTGGAATTTATGATTATAGTAAGCTCTTTACCGAAGAAGAGTACACCAAACTTTTTGGAAGAAGCAAGCACCCATTTACAAATGTCGACTACATTCAATTCTATCACGACTTAATTGAAGCTGAAGGTTGTGAATGTGAAATTATTTTCTCCAATAAACCAACCGATATTTTAAAATATACAAATAATGTTTTGACTGCAGATATCCATTCTAGAAAGAGGACCAAGAAAGCTCTAGAAGTTGAAGGAGCAAATGTATTATCAATTGCAGATATTTTAAATGAAAGCGTTGACGGCAGCGGTTATAATGAAGAATATGGTCTACTTGGTGCAAACATGGCCACAGAAGACAAGGTTAAACTCTTCCCACGCGAATCATTTAAATTTGCTAACGACTTGCAAGCAGCCTTCAAAGAAAGAACAGGTAAAAATATTGAATGCTTGATCTACGGTGACGGTGCTTTTAAGGACTCAGTTGGACAAATTTGGGAGCTAGCTGACCCAGTTGTAAGCCCTGGCTACACCAAGGGATTGGAAGGTGTTCCTAATGAATTGAAATTAAAATACTTGGCCGACAACGATTTTAAAGATTTGAAGGGCGATGATTTAAGCCACGCGATTGTAGATGCAATCAAGCACAAGGAAGCCCAAGCCCTAGATGAAAACGCTAGACTTGGTACAACACCAAGAAAGCTTACGGACTTAATCGGCAGCCTTTGTGATCTAACAAGTGGATCTGGAGACAAGGGCACACCAATTATTTTAATCCAAGGATATTTCGACAGCTTAGCTGCTGAATAATTATAAAAATATTTTCCACAGGCAGACTTATATAATTTATAAGTCTTTCCTGTGGATTTTTATTTTGCAAATTATCTTGATATTATTATACGTATATGGTATATTGAAACTGAATTTAAATGTATCTCTTTAATAAGATGATTCATTTTAAAAGGATTTATAATAATGTATTCTTAAATTAAGGATTTACATTTGGAAAAATAAATTTTCGTAATTATAAAATATTTAAGGAGATTATTTATGCAGTTTAATTCAATTTTATATATTGTTTTTTTCACAATTGTATGCTTGGTGTATTTTTTGTTGGCGGACAAGTTTAAAAGGCCATTTTTATTAGCTGCGAGCTATTTCTTTTACTCTTGCTGGAATTTTAAATATTCACTCTTAATGCTTTTTAGCACGGTGGTGACTTTTTTTACTGGAAAATTTATGGTAAGAGAAAATTCAATCAAGAGAAAAAAATTTCTTCTTGGTCTATGTTTTTTTATAAATCTTTCTATACTTTATATTTTTAAGTATTTTACATTTTCAGTAAATTTTTTAAATAAAATTCTTGGCCTATTAAATTTAAACTTAGATATTGGCCCGCTTAACTTGTTGCTTCCTGTAGGGATTTCTTTTTATACTTTTCAGGCGCTTGGATACATAATAGATATTTACAGGGGAGATATAGAGGTCGAGAAAAATTTTATTAATTATGCCCTCTTTGTCTCTTTTTTTCCACAATTAGTTGCTGGTCCAATTGAGAGGTCAAAAAATCTCTTGAGGCAAATAGACAGCCTTGGAAACAGAAGATACGAGAATTTATCCAAGGGATTTCTATATATCCTATGGGGATTTTTCTTAAAACTTGTTATCGCAGATAGGTCAGCAATTTTTGTAAACCAAATATATAGCGGATACCAAGCCTATTCCTATATTTATTTAATATTGGCTGCAGTTTTATTTTCCTTTCAAATTTACTGCGATTTTTACTCTTATTCAATTATCGCCAAGGGGTCGGCAAAAATTTTAGGATATGATTTGATGGATAATTTTCAGGCTCCCTATCTTTCAAAATCCATTACAGAATTTTGGAGACGATGGCATATTTCCCTTTCAACCTGGTTTAAAGATTATCTTTATATACCCTTGGGTGGCAATAGGAGAGGGTCTTTGAGGAAGCATTTTAATGTTCTTGTAGTATTTTTGGTAAGTGGACTTTGGCATGGAGCAAATTGGACCTTTGTTTTATGGGGACTAATCCATGGTTTTTTCAATATTTTAGAAGACAGTTTGAAAACTTTTACAAAACAATTTAGAAATAATTTTATCTACAGGAACCTTAGAAGGCTGATTACTTTTATTATAGCTATTATAAGTTTTGTTATATTTAGGAGCAATAATATTGGCCAAGCAGGGGAATTTCTTTTTGGAATTCTAAGGAGGCAGGGATCTACAATCGATATTGACAAAGCCCTCTACCTCAAAGATGCTGGAGTTTTGCTTTGTGCACTGGCAGTATTACTCTTTGTAGATATATTTACTTATAATAAAATCAAACTTGTAGATATAATAGAAAAACAGGCCTTGTACATAAGGTGGATAATATATCTTGCTTTAATAGTAGTAACTGTAATTTTTGGCGTATATGGACCTGGATATAGTGAAATACAATTCATTTATTTTCAATTCTAGGCAGGTGAAGAGATGAAAAAAGGAAAAAGAATTTTAAAAGTAATAGGTTTTTTATTTATACTTGGCCTGATTTTTGCAAGGCTGAATCTAATATTTATCAGGAAAGCCAATGTCAAGCCCATGGATATGATGAATAAAATTGTAGGATATTTTAATGAAAAAGAAAAGCACGATGTCCTATTTTTTGGAACTTCTCAGGCCTATACTTCTTTTGACACGGAGTTTTTAGCCGAAAAGGGTCTATCATCATATGTGCTAGCTACTCAGCAACAGCCTATAGAGGCGAGTTATTATTATATAAGGGAGGCCATAAAAAGATCCAGTCCCAAGCTTATTTATATAGATGTTTTGGATGTCCTTACATTTAATCAGGTAGATGAGGGAATATCACATTCTTATACGGATTATTTTCCTATGTCTGTAAATAAACTCTTGATGATAAAACAAACTCTACCCAAAGATCAATGGGCAGAGCACCTAATGCCGCTTATTAAATACCATTCAAGATGGAAAGAGCTTGATAGGACTGATATTTTTGCTAAGTGGAAAGATTATCATGACGATTTAAATGGATTTGTAAAATTGACAAATGATAAAAATGGAGTCAAAGATGATCCTGAGCTCAATGAAATTTTGGCTACTGCAGTTTCAAAAGCTGGGGACAATAATTTTAGACAAGAAAAATATGAAGTATTAAAGAAAATATATGATTATGGAAATAAAAAGGGAGTAAAA
Organism: Ezakiella massiliensis; assembly: GCF_059862345.1. NCBI lineage: Bacteria > Bacillati > Bacillota > Tissierellia > Ezakiella > Ezakiella massiliensis. Next base: position 30,393 of record NZ_JCBCEO010000004.1, on the reverse strand, counting down.
GTGGTTTTTCTAAAAACTCCTGTATACCTGGAGGATTTATATGACAAAAATATAGGCCCACTTGATGACTACCTACAAAGTATAGGATCAAAATTACTCGATCTCACAAAAGTTTCTAAAGAAATTGATTTTGAAGGAAAAGATTATTTTGATGTTTTGCATTTATCTGGCAGTGGGGCCAGAAAGTTCACAGAATACTTCTATGAAAACTATATAGTTAATGATTTATAATTTTTGCATTTAACCCTAGTAAAATTGGACAGATAATATTTCTCACAGGTAGATTTATATAAATTAAATTTTTACCTGTGATTTTTTATGTAAAGATAATTAAATGTAAATTCTTAAAAAAAATATACAAAATAACTTTTTATTTGTTAAAAATTTGTTGATTTTTTTAAGCAAATGTGTTAAAGTAAAGTTGTAGATAAAAATACTGGGTCCATACACTTGGGCTTGGTAAACTTAAAGGGAGGGAAAGATATGACTATTGAAAGAATAGACGGCATTTTAAACTTTAATGCGGACATGACAATGACAGCGGCTATGGCAGCTCTGCTATTGGTTTTCGGCTATTTTGTAAGGGACAAGGTCAAATTCCTAAAAAAATATTGTATCCCAGCACCTGTTGTTGGCGGATTCATATTTATGTTTGTAACAATGATTGGTCACTTGACTAGTACATTTTACTTCAACTTTGACACAACCCTACAAAGCTTCTTTATGCTTGCATTCTTTACAACAGTTGGACTTGGAGCAAGTTTAGCTATCCTTAAGAAGGGCGGAATTTTATTAATCATTTATTGGTTGGTTGCAGGCGTAGTTTCCATTTTCCAAAACACAATTGGAATTGGAGTTGGTAAACTAATTGGACTTGAAGCTCCATATGCACTTTTAACTAGTGCTATACCACTGATCGGTGGACACGGAGCAGCCCTTAGCTATGGGAATACCTTTGCTGGCATGGGTTATGAAGCAGCCCCACTAGTTGGTGCAGCAGCAGCAACATTTGGTTTAATTATAGCAGTTATGGTTGGTGGCCCTACTGCTCGTAGACTGATTGTTAAAAACAATTTAAAACCAGACGAATCTGAAAACGCTGGCGATATTGATGAAAGCATTGCAAACATCAACGCCTCAACTGGACAAAAGTTATCAAGTCTTGACGTTACTAAAAACGTAACAGCTATCCTATTTTGTATGGCTCTAGGAACTGTACTTTCAAAGAAATTTGGACAACTTATTAACATGGACTTCCCAACATACGTTGGCGCTATGTTCGTTGCAGTTATCTTGAGAAACTTAAATGAAAAATTCAAATTCTATAAATTCGACTTCGGTTTAGTTGATGGAATTGGCGATGTAGCTTTAGGTTTATACCTATCCATGGCTATGATGTCCTTGATGTTATGGCAACTATTTGGCGTAGCAGGCAAGATGTTTGTAGTCCTATTTGCTCAAGTAATTTTCTTGGTACTATTTGCTTACTTTGTAGTATTCAGAATACTTGGCAAAAACTACGACGCAGCAGTTATGTGTGCAGGTCTACTTGGACACGCACTTGGCGCTACTCCAACAGCTATCGTTAACCTAACAGCTGTTAATGAACAATACGGTATGAGTAGAAAAGCTATGATGATTGTACCAATCGTTGGTGCTTTCCTTGTAGATATTATCTACCAACCTCAAACAATTTGGTTTATCAAAACATTCGTGGAGAAAATAAACTAATATGAGAGAAATTAAAAAGACTGATTTTAAAGTGACAGAATGGTCGGGTGGCAAGACCACTCAGCTATACATCTTGCCAGAGGGTGCTGATTTTTCAAAAAGAGATTTTGATTTTAGGATATCCTCTGCAAGTTTTACAGACACCAGCTCAAACTTTTCAGATTTTTCTGGTTATCAAAGGTATATACTTCCACTCCAAGGATTTATTGATGTCGAGTATGAGGGATTATATAACCGCCACTTAGAGCCCTTTGAAGTGGAATACTTCGACGGCAGGTGGAAAACTTATTCAGAAAATTCTCTAGACACCCTTGACTATAACTTCATAGTTAGAAATGGATCCAATGCGACCATGGAAATTGTGAGGGAAGCCAAGGAAGTAAAAGCTGATGGCTATAAGCTATATGTCTTCTCACCGGAAGATTACAAGGCTGAATTAAATGGTGAGTCAAAAGATATGAATGCCTGGAGCCTGTATATTATTGAAGAAGATTTTAAAATAACAGACTTACAAAAGCCTATTATAATATGTAAATATAAGTAGGACATTATTAACTGCTCAGTCCCAAGTGGACAAGGGCAGTTTTTATTTGTGAAAAACAGGGTGAGTATAAGTGGATTATGATAGAAAAATATAAAATAAAGGTGCTTACAAGTATACTTTGAAAAATAAAACATAAAAATAAAAAAATTTTAAAATATTTTTTATTTTTTAAAATAAATTTCGAATCCTATAAACGTTGAAAAGACTGGGCTGGGGCAACAACAAACACGGCTTAACTTTATAAAATAATTAATTTATTTAAAAAATACTTTAATGTAGTGTTTAAAATAAAAATATGGGGGTATATAATAACCACAAGGAAGAAGATTTTATAGAAAAACTTATTATATCTAAAAAATGTAAAGAAAAATATAAAGTCTACCTTGATAATATAGTTCGTAGCAACTAAAAGAAAAATAAAAATATTCCCTAAAGAATAAAATCAGGTGGAAGCGAAAAATTAAAAATTAAACGCCCACAAACTTAAAGAAGAGTTAAAGATTCAAAAGCAAATAAAAGGGAATAAAAGTAAGAACCTAGACAAATTAATAAAAGCAAAGGAAAAAATCAAAAATCAAAAGAATAGTCAAATCCAAAAGGAGTTGATGAGAATGATCAAAAGATTTAAAGTAAACAACAGAAGAATTAAGGAGGCCAGGAGATGAGTCCAAACAAAAACGACCGTTGCTACGAATAAAACCCCACTAAGTTTAGATATTTAGTGGGGTTTTTAAATGTCAAAAATTCTTTTGCGGCTGGAGAATTATGGTTCAAAAGCATACTCCTATTAAAAAAATCTGATAAATTACAGAAGAAAACTTATTGGATTATTTTATACGATTGATAAACAAAAACTATATTATTTTATATATAGAGATTGACAACAAACAAAAGAAATGCTTTTTAAAGTAAAGTTCTCCCGATACTTGCAATTCCAAGGTTAAGACTATTGCAAAAGTTTTGGGTAGATGCTAAGTACTAGACGCTTTTATTAAAATCTAGATTGATATAGAGTAAGTTTTAATAAGCTATTGATAAAATATTTTTGAAAAAGTATTTACAAAATGATTTCAATGTGCTATAATGTATTTAGTTAGTTAAAGCAAGGCTTTTGTAAAAGGAAATCTAATATGGTTGTTAGAGCGAATTCGATCAAAGGTTTATAAGTAAAGATTTATAAGAATCTAGTTTTAATTAAAGATTATTTTTAGCAGGTGGTTTCGATGAGATATTTATAAGAGATGATTTTCATCTTGCCTACTTAAAAATTACAGGTAAAAAATTATGGAGTTTATATGTTGCCATCAATTTGACAACTTATAATAAATAAAACAATTAGGAGGATATTATGAAAAAGTTATTAGCGATTTTATTAGCTATGGCTATGGTATTTTCATTAGCAGCTTGTGGCAAAAAGCCTGCTGGCGATGCACCTGCAACTGGAAATACTGAGAAAAAAGACGGTGAAGAAGCACCATTCCACATCGGAATCTGCACCGGTACAGTCTCTCAAACAGAAGACGAACAAAGGGGTGCTGAATCTATGTTAGCCAAATACGGCGATGCTAAAGATGGCGGATACATTACTCTTAAAAACTATCCAGACAACTACGCAGCTGAACAAGAAACAACAATTCAACAAATCGTTTCTTTTGCTGACGATCCAAAAATGAAGGTTATCGTAGTTAACCAAGGCCCTCCAGGAACAGCAGCTGCATTTAAGCAAATTAAGGAAAAAAGACCTGACATTTTATGTTTTGTAGGTAACTCTCAAGAAGAACCAAACTTAATCGAAGGTATCGCTGACCTAGTTGTTGACCCTGACAACGTAACAAGAGGATACTTGATTCCACTTGCTGCAAAGAAAATGGGCGCTAAGAAATTTATACACGTTACATTCCCAAGACACATGTCAATTGAACTTTTAAGTTTACGTAAAGACATCATGGAAGCAACATGTGATAAGATTGGTATCGAATTTGTAATGGAAACTGCACCAGACCCAATGAGTGACGTAGGTATTCCAGGAGCTCAAAACTTTATCCTTGAACAAATGCCAGCTTGGGTTAAACAATATGGACAAGACTCTGCATTCTTCGCTACAAACGACGCTCATACAGAACCAATGCTATTAAAGGTTGCTGAACTTGGCGCATACTTTGTAGAACAAGACTTACCATCACCAATTCTTGGATATCCAGGAGCACTCGGCATCGACGTTAAAGACGCTGCAGGTGACTGGCCAGAAATCCTAAAGAGAGTTGAAGATAAGGTTGTAGAAATGGGCGCTGCAGGTCACATGGGTCTATGGGCATTCTCATTTGGTTTCTCAACAACACAAACTCTTGCTGAACTAGGTAAGAGAACAGTTGAAGGAACAGCTGACTACAAAAAAATAGAAGATTACAAGAAAGTTATCGAAGAATTCACACCAGGAGCACAATGGGGCGTTTCAACTTACATTGACAGAGTTTCCGGTGAAGAAAAGAAAAATCACTATCTAACACTTCAAGACACATACGTACTTGGCAAGGGTTATCTAGGAATGACAAAAGAAGAAGTTCCAGATATCTACAAGATGTTAGACGAATATCAAAATAAAAAATAGAAATTAATTAGTGATTAGTCGAAAGAGATAATTATTAATTGGGACCCAAGGCTGACCTCACAAATAAAGTGCTGGGTCAGCCTTTACTATATTTAAGGTGATTATATGAAACAGGTTTTAGAGTTTAGACATGTTGGAAAAAGTTTCTCAGGTAATCACGTTTTAAAAGATGTTAACTTCACATTAAACGAAGGAGAAATCCTTGGCCTTGTAGGTGAAAACGGTGCTGGTAAGTCAACCATGATGAATATTCTTTTTGGTATGAGCTTTATCCATGAGACCGGCGGCTACGAGGGAGAAGTTTTAATAGATGAAGAGGTTGTAAACTTTAAAGACCCATACGACGCTCTAAAGGCAGGTCTAGGTATGGTTCACCAAGAATTTTCACTTATTCCTGGCTTTACAGCTACAGAAAATATTCTTTTAAACCGTGAAATTACTAAGCCAAACTTTTTTAGCAAATTGTTTGGTAAGAAATTGGAAACTTTAAAATATGATTCTATGAACGAAAGCGCCAAAAAGGCCATCGATATGCTTGGACTTGAAATTCCAGTTGAATCCAAGGTTATGGATATGCCTGTTGGCCACAAGCAATTTATAGAAATCGCAAGAGAACTTTCCAAAGACAATGTTAAGCTGATTATTATGGACGAACCAACCGCTGTTCTAACAGAAAGCGAAGCAGATATACTTATTAAAGCCATGAAAAATTTGGCTGCCAAGGGTATTGCTATTATATTTATTTCCCACAGACTTCGCGAAGTTGTAGACGTATGCGATAAGATCGTCGTACTCCGTGACGGTGAAATCGTCAAGGACACACCAAACCAAGATCTAAATATCGTAGACATTGCCAGCTGGATGGTTGGCCGCGATATGACTGGTAAAAAAGAAGAAAGAAGCTATCGTGAAATAGGTGATGAGGCAGCTATGACTGTTAAAAATCTTTATGTAGATATGCCTGGTGAAACCGTTCGCGATGTTAGCTTTGAAGTTAAAAAAGGTGAAATCCTAGGCTTCTGTGGTCTAGCTGGCCAAGGCAAGCTGGGTATTCCAAATGGAATTATGGGCTTGTATCCATCAGGTGGAGAAGTTATTTATAATGGCGAGCCACTGAATTTAAAAGATACTCGTTCAACTCTTAAAAAGCATATTGCTTTTGTAAGTGAAGATAGACGTGGCATGGGACTATTATTGGATGAAGGCATCGATTGGAATATTGGCTTTGACGCCATGCAAGTCCACGATAAATTCACTAAGAAGATCGGTCCAGTTGTATTTAGAGATGATAAGGCACTTACAGATGTCGCCAACCAATACATTGAAAATCTAGAAATCAGGACTCAAGGCCCACACGAAAAAGCTAGAAACCTAAGTGGTGGTAACCAACAAAAAGTTTGCTTGGCCAAGGCCTTTGCAGTTGAACCAGAATTTTTGTTCGTCAGTGAACCTACCAGGGGTATTGACGTTGGAGCCAAGAAATTAGTTTTAGATGCCCTGCGCGGTTACAATGAAGACTACGGCACTACAATTTGCATTGTAAGTAGTGAACTTGAAGAGCTCAGGAGTATAGCAGATAGGATCCTAGTAATATTTGAAGGCAAGGTCTTTGGTGAATTAAAACCAGACGATCCAGTAGAATATTTTGGACTTATGATGGCGGGAACAAATCCGAAGGAGGTTATAGATGCGTAATTTTTTTAGAGAATTCGGCCTTCCAAGATTTATAATTCTGCTATTTATAGTAGCATTATTTATAGTCGGGGGCTTTATAGGTGTAAATCTTACAGATGCATTTATAAATGTTATCAACAGATTTGGTATGAATGCCGTTATGGTTCTAGCCATGATCCCTATGATCCAATCGGGCTGCGGATTAAACTTTGGTTTACCTGTTGGCCTTATTGGCGGTATGTTAGGCGCTGCTATATCAGTACAATTCAACCTAAAAGGACTTCCAGGTGCTACAGTAGCTTTACTACTAGGTATGATTTTTGGAGCCATCTTTGGTTGGGGATATAGCTTTATTTTAAACAAGGTAAAAGGCGACGAAATGATAGTTGCAACTTATGTTGGCTTTTCATTTGTTGCTCTCATGAATATAATGTGGGTAATCCTTCCATTTTCAAATCCAGAAATGGTTATGGGTTTCAAGGGCGAAGGCTTGCGTACCACAATTGCTCTAAAAGCATATTGGGACAAGGCTATTTCAAGAATCCTAGGTTTTGAAGTCACATCAGATGCAGAGCTTGGAACTAAAACTCTTGTACCAATTGGAATGATTATAGTATTTGCTTTATTTGCTTACTTGGTTTACCTATATTTTAAAACCAAAAAAGGTTCAGCAATTACAGCTGTAGGTTCAAACCCAAAATACGCAAAAGCAGCTGGTATCGATGTAAACAAACATAGAACAATTTCCGTTATCCTCTCCTGTGCACTAGGTGCTGTAGGTATGGTTATCTATGAACAAGCATTTGGATTTATTCAAATGTACAACGCTCCACTTGCCTTTGCTTTCCCGAGCGTAGCTGCAATATTACTTGGTGGTGCCTCTATAAATAAAGCCACTGTTAAGAACGTAATTATCGGAACACTTTTGTTCCAAGCAATTTTAACAATGACACCAACCGTCATCAACCAAGCTATTAAAGTTGATATATCAGAAGTCCTAAGACTTATCATATCAAACGGACTCATTGTATACGCTCTAACAAGGAAGGAGGTTAAATAATGAAAGAAAAGAAAAAATTTAGCCTTATCAATGAATTTACAGTCCCTGTTATGTTTATAATAATCTGTGCGATCGCCATTTACTACAGTGGATTTACCGCACAGTTCTTGATCGGACAAGTACTAACCAGATTTGCCAGAAACGCATTTCTAGTTTTATCACTTCTCCTACCAATTATGGCTGGACTTGGTATTAACTTCGGTATGACCTTGGGGGCCATGGCAGGACAAATTGCAATCATCTTTATCCAAGACTGGGGCATGACTGGACTACCAGCAATCTTACTTGCTGCTGTAATTTCCACACCTATCGCTTGGATTCTAGGAATGTTTGCAGGGGCAGTTTTAAACAGAGCAAAAGATAGAGAAATGATTACATCTATGATGCTCGGGTTCTTTATGACAGGTGTTTACCAATTTATAGTTCTTTATATCTTTGGTGGCATAATTCCATTTAAAGATCCAAACATCATCCTATCTCGTGGATATGGTGTAAGAAACGCTATTGACCTTACATCACAAAAGGCCACAGACTATTTCTTTGATAGAATTTTGGGCACAGATATTTCTATAATGGGAATTCAAATCCCAATTCTAACCCTGATAATAATTGCTCTAGTATGTCTCTTTATAGTTTGGTTTAGAAAAACTAAACTAGGCCAAGACATGAAAGCCGTTGGCCAAGACATGAAAGTAGCAGAAGACGCAGGTATTAACGTAGATAAAATCAGAAAGAAAGCAGTCGTTATGTCAACAGTTATGGCAGCTTTTGGACAAATCATTTACCTACAAAATATCGGTAACTTAAACACCTATAACGGTGCTGACCAAGTTGCTCTATATTCAGCAGCAGCTCTATTAATCGGTGGTGCAAGTGTATCCAAGGCAACAATTACAAACGCCTTGACAGGTACAATCCTCTTCCACCTCATGTTTATAGTAATGCCTACTGCAGGAGCAAATATCACAGGAAACGCAATGATCGGTGAATATCTAAGAACATTCGTATCATACGCAGTTGTTACAATAACACTTATCTTGCACTCCATTAGAAGACAAAAAGAAAGAGACGCAGCTATGGAAACCTTAAGAACTGGTCCAGCTGTCGCTCCTCCAAAAGAAAAATAAAGATAAGAAAAACACAGGAGCTCAAGTCTCCTGTGTTTTTTATGGGGGAATTTAAAATGAATAAATGATAATATATAGCTATTAAAAATATCTATAATAAATATTTTATTATAGATATTTTTAATTGGATATTATTTATAAAGAGTGATATATTCTATATTAGAGGTTTAGCAACCTTAAGTAAAAAATAGGAGGAAATTATGAAAAGAATTTTCAAAGGACAGATTTTAATGATATTAGTATTAATAATGGGCTTAGCATTTGTAGGCTGCAAAACAAAAAATGATAAAGATGCTAATTCATCAAAATCAAACGAAGAAGTAAGTGAAAAAGTATCAAAGGAAGAAACAAAAGATGTTGAAGGCGAAAAGAAAGAAGATGGGGAAAAAGAAGTTATTAAAATTTCTACAACTGGCAACCATACTTTCTTTTCTGAAACTAATGAAGAAACTGGAGAACTTCAAGGCTACGAAATTGATGTTTGGAATGAGATAGCTAGAAGAAATGGATGGGAAATTCAATGGGAAATTGCAGGTTTTCCAGGAATATTAGAATTATTAGAGGCACGTCGTGTAGATACAGTTGCAGACCAAATTGGGGTTACTGACGAACGTAAAAAAACATATAATTTTAGTGATGTGTACTTTTATGTACCATATAGAGTTGTTGTAGCAGAAGATAATGATACAATTCACGGAATAAAGGATGTTTATGGGAAAAAATTAGGATTACTTACAAATGATATAGCATATGCTTTTAAAGATGAATTTGATCCCGATAATAAGATTGAATACGTTGAGTATGATGTTAGCACAGCTGTTCACACAGACGTTGCTTTAGGAAGAATTGACGCATCACTAATGTCATCAATGCATATCAATGACGTAAAAGAAAAATCAGGATTAAAAATAAAAGGAGTTGGAGATCCAGTATATACAGAGGATGCAGCATATCCATTCCATAAAGATGAAAGAGGAACAATGCTCTGTGAAGAAACTAACAAAGTTTTAAAAGAATTAAAGGAAGAAGGATTTTTAAGTAAGACTGCTATTAAATGGTTTGGATTTGATCCAATGGCAAAATAGATAATCTATGGATCGTTTTGATATTAATTTATTTTTTGAACTATTTCCTAAAATATTAAAATTCTTACCAGAAACATTAAAGCTAGCAGTTGTGACGATTTTTTGCTCTTTGATTCTAGCCTTGTTAGTTGCTATTATTAGACAGTATAAAATAAAAGGGTTATATGGCATTACGTCTGTGTATGTATCTTTTTTTAGAGGTACCCCGTTTGTTGCACAACTTTTCTGGTTTTATTATGGTCTAGCTCAGGTATCTAGCACTATAAAATCATTAAATCAGTTTCAAGCTTTAGTTATATGTATGAGCTTAAATTACGCTGCATTTATGTCTGAGGATATAAGGGCTGCTTTAAACTCTGTAAGTAGATCACAATATGAAGCAGGATTATCTATTGGTATGCCACCCTTAAAGGTTATTAAAAGGATAATAATACCTCAAGCAGCCAGAGTTGCAGCTCCTGGGTTATCAAATCATTTTATAGGAATTTTCAAATCTACATCAATTGGCTTTATGATAGGTTATAAGGATATGATGGCGGCAGTTAGCCTAGCTACATCAAAAGTCTATAGATTTTTAGAGGGATATACAGTTGCTATAATTATTTACTGGATAATCATTTCTATTCTTTCTTACGGCCAAAAGAAGCTTGAGGAAAGATTAAATTTGAATTATAAATAGGAGAAGCAATTATGATTGTAATAGAAAACTTATATAAAAGTTTTGGAGATTTTCCTGTACTAAAAGATTTATCCTTAACATTAGAAAAGGGTAAAGTTATTGCACTTATAGGGCCTTCTGGCTCAGGGAAATCTACATTATTAAGATGTATTAACTTTCTAGAAAAAGCCGATAGCGGAAGAATTGAAATTGATAATTTTAGTGTGGATTGTGCAAGTGCAACCAAAAAAGAAATGTATAGAATTAGATCATATACTTCAATGGTGTTTCAGAACTACTGCTTATTTTTAAATAAAACCGCATTGGAAAATATTATGGAACCAATGGTTTCAGTTCAGGGAATGAAAAAAAATGAAGCTCGAGAAAAGGCACTACAGATTTTAAAATCTATCGGCCTTGAGGACAAAAAAGATAATTATCCAGTACAATTATCTGGTGGGCAACAACAACGTATTGGGATTGCAAGGGCAATGGCGGTCAATTCTGAAGTTATGCTTATAGATGAGCCTACGTCTTCGTTAGATCCTGAATTGGTAGGAGAAGTATTGAAACTTCTTTATGATTTGGCACAAAAAGATACAACAATGATTATAGCTACACATGAAATGAATTTTGCAAAGCATATTGCTGATAAGGTTATCTTTTTAGATGCTGGAGAAATTATAGAAGAAGGAGATCCAGAGGAGATTTTTACTAATCCTAAATCAGAGAGATTAAAGCAATTTTTAACTAAATTTCAAGTAAAATAATGATAGAGGGAATATGAATTATATTGAATTTGAAGGTAGAAAAATATCCATAAGACCAGCAGTTGATGATTATGAAATAGATGAAAATGGTGCTTATCAAAGACAAATACCATGGTTTAGAGAAGCTTTTGGGAAAAAATATAGTAATCCAATTGAGAAAGATCGATACACTCTTTTTTGGGCGAAAGACTGCGCTTGGTCTAATAGAATAGCTATTATTTACTCATTGCTGGGTCTTGATAAGGCTATCAAAGAAGAAGTAGTCGATTGGACTTCCCTAGATTTACCTGTAGGCTGGGAATGTGTTAATTCTCCTAATAATATTAACTCGGAAAGCAAGGCAAGATTTATCGGTGAGCTTTATTATAGGAGTGATAGTAATTTTATAGGCAGGCCTGCAGTACCAGTATTATATGATTATAAAAGGCAAATTATAGCTAATAATGACTATGAAAACATGGGATATTATTTGGAGAGAGAATTTAAGCCTTTTCATAAGCATGATGCTCCAAGCTTGTTACCAGATAGTTTAGAGAAAGAAATAAAAAGAATGGGTGTTTGGTTATATGAGAATATAAATAATGGCATTTATAAGATGTGCTTTGCTAGAAATAAAGAACAATATAATAAAGCCTATGATATATTTAAGTATGGGATGGAAAATCTTGAAGAAAGATTAAGTTCAAAGCGTTTTATTTTTGGAGATGGCATAACGGACTCAGATATAAGGTTGTTTTCAACATTAGTCAGGTTAGATGTAGATTATGGAAAATATTTGAACCTAGATATTCATTTAGTGGATTATGATAATTTATTTGATTACTCTAGAGAAATATATCAAGTGAATGATGTGAAGAAAAAAATAGATTTTCACAAAATATGTCGTAAAGAATTTACTAAGGAAGATATTTCAAATGTAGAAAACATGTGGGAAGAAGAAGTAAATCGTAGTAGTAAAAGTATATCTAGTGATAATATATTCTTTAAGTAAACAATATATTTAAAAAATACAGGAGCATATCATATGCTCCTGTATTTTTGTATCTTATTAGATGCGCTGTAATTGTTCGAAATAAAAATTGGAAATTTTTAAAAAATAATACATAATATTTTCTATTGAAACAAAACTATTGTAAAAATATACCTTATAAGATGTGGTTTTTGACCCATTTTAATAAGGCTTCTTCCGATTTTGTTGATGCTGCAACCGACAAAATAATTTCAATTAATTCCTCTTGGCTATATTCTAAATAATATCCATTAAGCTCTAGTAGAATAAGCATAAGATGGGCTCCTATTCTTTTATTGCCATCAATAAAGGGATGATTTTTAATTAGAGAGTATGTAAGATGAACTATTTGATTAATAGGTCCAAGATAAAGCTCTTTACCATCAAATGTTTGAAAGGGAGAGTTAATAGAGAGATCTAATAGATTGTCGTCTCTTATCCCATACTCTCCCCCAAATTCTTCAATTAAAGACTTATGGAGGGAAATGATTTGACTTTTACTTAATCGTATCATTTAGCTAACTCCTCATAAGCTTTTTTATTTTTTTCTATAAGTCGCTTGGAAATCCTATTTATATCTTCATCATCAGCAATTTTTAAAGAATCAAATTGATTGTAATCAAGAATAATATATTTTGGATGGTTATTTTTTAAAATAACGGCAGAGCCTTTTTCATCAACCAGACGGGTAACCTTGGAAAAATTTTGGTTTGCCTCAGTAATGGATACCAGAGAATTTGTATTAATTTTCATAAAATCTACCTCCTACTAAAATTATACCACAAAATAGGTGAAATTCAACCTATTTATATAAAAATTAATTTATTGTAAAATAATAATCACACAAATTTGTGCGTGGGAAATAAATTAGACTTTATACTAAAATTTGTGGTGATATATGCTACACATTTTTAATATATGATTTGACAAATAGACACTCTTGTTGTATTATATATTTGCACTAGGGGTGCCCGATTGGGCTGAGATTAAACCCTAAACCTGATCCAGGTAATGCTGGCGGAGGGAAGTTGTATTTTTATTGTACCTCTTAAGCATGTGTGAAGGAGGTATTTTTTTATGAATAGAAGTTGGAACACAAGAACACTAGTTGAAGCAGGTTTGTGCTTGGCACTTGCCTTTGTACTTGGCAGAATCAAATTATTTTCAATGCCACAAGGCGGCAGCGTTACTGCCGGACAAATGATTCCTTTAATTTTCTTTGCTATCCGTCATGGAGCAGGCAAGGGAATTATAGTGGGTATTGCTTATGGACTTTTGGATATGGCCATTGGCGGAAGCATTTATCATCCAGTTCAAGCTATATTAGACTACCCAGCAGCCTTTGGATTCTTAGGTCTAGCAGGATTATTTTCCAAGAAATTTTTTGAAAATAACGATGTAATGCCTGTAATTTATGGAACAGTTTTGGGTGTTTTTGCCAGATTTATTTGCCACACTTTAACAGGGGTAATTTTCTTCGGCTCATATGCACCAGAAGGACAAAATGTTTGGGCATATTCAGCCGGTTACAACGGAACATTTTTAGCTGTTGAATTAGCTATCACAATCGTTTTAATTTTCTTACTCAGAAATGTTTTAACCAAAGATTTAAAAAATATGTAGGCTGACACCAGTCAAATAGTCATAATTCATTAGAAATCTCACCGAGACCAGGTGGGATTTTTATTTTAAAATAAAATCTCATTTCTGTTGTTCCGCTAAAAGCAAAATATTATTCCGATAGCCTTGCTATTGTTCGGATAAAAAAACAATCTCGCCAATTTTATTTTATCTACGCCAAATCCTAAAAAATGGCGAGATTAATCTCGCCAGTCTTGAATTATCTACGCCATTTATGGTATAATGGCGAGAAAGGAGGAATATATGAGGGAATTTTCTTATAAAAAGTTAATGGATTTAAATTTATCTACGAACATCTATCAGCTGATAGCAGGTATATATGAATTTAAAGGTAAGCAAGAATTATATGTAGTTAATTTTTCTGATATCCTAGAAAAAATGGTTGAAGTCGCAAAGATTCAATCCACTAAGTCTTCTAATGCCATAGAAGGTATTTCTATCAATGACACAAGGCTTGAAGAGCTGATGAACAAAAAAAGTCAGCCAAGAAATAGGAATGAAGAAGAAATATATGGCTATAGACAAGTTTTAGATTCAATCCATGATAATTATGAAAATATAGATTTTACAAGAAACAATATTTTAACCTTGCACAATAAGCTCTATTCTTATTCCGGAGAAAGCCACAAGGGGAAATTTAAGACTATGGATAACAGCATAGTTGAGACAAATGCCTTTGGTGAGAAAAAAGTTAGATTTCAACCTGTGTCTGCTTTTGAAACAGAGAAATATATATATGCAATGATTGAAGCGTATAATGAGGCGGTTGAAATGCAAGTACCTCCTTTATTGTTAATTCCAACTGTAATCCATGATTTCCTATGTATTCATCCATTCTCAGATGGCAATGGGAGAATGTCCAGACTTCTTACATTATTGCTTTTATATCAACATGGATTTTTTGTAGGCAAATATATATCCTTGGAAATGATTATCGAGGAAAGTAAGGATATCTATTATGATGAATTACAGGCTTCGAGTAAGGGTTGGCATGAGGGAACAAATGATGAAATCCCTTTTATTAGATATATGCTTTTGGTTATTTATAAGGCCTATAGCGAGTGCGATCAAAGATTTAAGCTTATTGGAGAAAGAACATTGACATCTGCAGAAAGGGTTATGAAGGTCTTTGAAAACTCTTTAGAGCCCCTATCAAAATCAGATATAGTAATTTTATGTCCAGATATTTCACAAAGAACAATTGAAAGAGCACTCAAAGAATTAAAAGATAAAGGATTAATCCAACAGATAGGAGATGGTAGGGCAACTAAATATAAGAAGAGGTGATTAGATTGAGCTTAGTTTCCGCAACTTATATTTTTATATTTAAGTTACATTTAAATATGATTTAATTTTTAAAATATACCCAAAAGGGTATGTTTTTTTATTGTTTTATTATATACTCTATATATAGAAAGCGGTTAGTTCGAACTTAGGAGTGGTATTTTGAAAAAGAAAAAGCTTTGTGGACAAATAAATATTATTGCAAAGACCGATAGGCTGATAGATTTATTTTATGATTATATTTTGTCTGAGGCTAAAGGCTATGAAGATGATTTTTCTGATGACTTTGATATATTTTTGTACTCAAGAGACCTGATGACGGAGGATGAGATAAAGAAATTCTTTGCTTCCTATAAGGACAAGAAAAATTTACTGGTAATAAGCCTGGATTATGAGCCTAGATTAAATCTGCTTTGCAAGTATTACAAGACCACAAAATACCTCTGGCTTTCAAAGTTCAAGGGCAATTTATTTGCTGGAATTAAGGATACTTTGGAGGAAGTGCCTGATGATAGGAATGAGCCTTTGGTTAAGATTAACAAGGCCGAATACAAAATTATTATCAGGTATATACGCGGAGAGAGCTTGGAGAAAATAGCCGAGGACCTTGGTTATTCCAAGCATACTATTAAAAAATATATGGCAAAAATTTATGAAAAAATTGGTGTAAGCAATAATCGTCAGCTTATTCAATTCGCCATAAACCTTGGCCTTGTTGACTATATGTTTTACGAGGACGGTTGCAGCAATCAAATGCTATGTGACGCCTGCCATATAAAAAGGTGTCCAAAAAATGAGGAGGATCTATGAAATTAATCGTTAAAAATTTAAAAAAATCCTTTGGAGATAAGGAAGTACTTAAAGATATTGATTACACTTTTGACAAGGGCTTTATATACAGTGTAATCGGCAGGAACGGGACGGGCAAGACAACTCTCTTTAACTGCATTAGCTTTCAAGAAAAAATTGATGGTGGGGAAATTTTGGTGGATGAAAATGGAAAGCTTCGACCGATTGCCCATGACGATGTATACCTGGTTTCGGCAGCTCCAGTCTTGCCAGAATTTTTAACTGGCTATGAATTTATCAGGGCTTTTGTGGATTTTAATAAGGTAAAAGATTTTGATATAGATGAATTGTTCGTAAGATTTAACTTTGAAGATGCAGACAAGCACAGGCTGATCAAAGAATATTCTTTTGGTATGAAAAACAAGATACAAATGATGTGTGCCTTTATCAAAAAGCCGCTTATTATCTTACTTGACGAGCCACTGAGCTCACTTGATATAATCGTTAGCCACGATATAAAAGAGATGATGATTGCCATGAAAAACGACCATATTATTATAATGTCGACTCATATTGTCCAGCTGGCAACTGATGTTAGCGACGAAGTGGCAATTTTAAAAGACGGTCTTTTAAACAAGTGCAGGAATGATTTCAATTCTCCAATTGAATTTGAAAAGTATTTAATGGAAGTGATCTAATGGCTATAAAATTTTCAAAATTAATGTCCATTATAAATTTCAATGCTTTTTTGTATATACTTTCTAGGATTCCTGGCCTCAAACACCTGGGCTTTAAGAAGTTAATTGCCAAGGAAAATTTAAAGTCAAAGCTAAGTTTCCTGGGAGCGTTAATCCATTTTGCCTTTTCCTTATTTTTAAGGATGATAATGCCCTATTATGTAATCGTAGTTGGGATAAATAAATTCTTGGGCGTAAATGATATAAGTTTTATGTATGATCTGAGGGTCCTTGTTTATCTGATAATCTTTTGCCTGACCCAGGCTTTTGCAAATCCTTCATTCTTGTCTGATGCAAAAAACGCCTATATGTTTATGGGAATAATGGGTGTAGATCCAAGGATTTTTTATAGGCAAAAGATTAGAGAAGGCATTATAATGGAAAACCTGGTTCACCTTATAATCTCTTATTTGATTTTTAAAAATTACCTGGTCGCCATTTGCATTTTTATTTTTATGACGGCCTGCTCTTATATTTCAAACCTAATAAATATATCCTATCTTTTAAAGCATGATAAATTGATAAAAAAGTTGATAAGGACGATTTACAAGTTTATCCTTTATGTATTAGCCTTTTTGCTGGTATATTTTAAACTGGAAATTAAGCTGACCAATAATTTTTATTACATTTTGTCTCTTGCATCTTTAATAATTTCACTTGCAGGGATAATTTACTTTTACAAATTTAAATCCTACAACCAAATAAAAACCCTGATAGGCTCGTCCAATATTTTTTCGGTTGGCTTTGTAATCACCAATAGTATGAGTGAAGACTACAGAGAGCTCGCTGGCATAAGTACTGAGGACAATATTAAATTTTTAGAGGAAAATGTGGACCTGCCTTCACAAGCTTACATTGAAAAGGCCTTTGAGACAAGGTTTAAAGATATTTTAAAGAAACAATTTTTCTCCAAGACCAATGGAATGATTTTTACAGCCTTGGTTTATATCATACTTTTTAAACTGGGGATATCTGCTGGCAACAAGGGCTTTGCCGGCCTGCAGACCTTTGGCATTGTAATGGTTCTGTCCTCTGCAATGGCAGGGACTTATTTGCAGATGTGCTTTAGAAATATTGATATGCCGCTTATGTACCACAATCTTTATGATAGTGAGGCCATAAAAAAATCCATCTCCAGAAGGATAAGATATATTGCCAAGATGGTTTTACCAAATTTCTTGCTGGCCATAGTCTTTGTTGGCTTGATTGGACTGATAAATAAGGTTGATTTTGATTTCAAACAAATCCCCTTAACCCTTGCTGTCTATGCGATGATTCTGTTAACTAGGGAGCTTATGGAGATAATTATATATTATGTACTCTGCCCCTATAGCTCGGATCTGTCAAACAAGAGCCCTGTTTACAAGGCAATTCAAGGAATTATGATGACAATCATTGGTATATCCTTTATGTCTTCAATGGATATGGCCAAGGTTATTTATCCAGTTGGGGGAATATTTATTCTAACCCTCTTGGCCTTTATAGTTTTAAGGAGAAAATTCCACAAGACTTTTAGGATTAGATACTAGCTCGATTTTAATCGGGCTTTTTTCTTAAGCTAAAAAAGACTTTCTGATTATGTCCAAGGATTTGCTTGTGATTCATTATCAAATTGTATTTGTAATTTTTGTCGATAAGATTTGTTTTTAAAATAAGTGAAAATAAGGAACTCAAACAAATAGGCGGTGAATAAATATATTTGAATATCATTGGGCCAGCCGAGACCTTTTGTGAAATATAAATAATGAGAAAAAAACAAGATAATGCAATGAATGACGAAATATCCGTTTGGAATATAGGTCTTATAGAAGAGAAGATTTAAAATTATGAGATCAAAAAAACCTGGAAAATAAATTAAAAATTGGAAGTAAAAGATCCAATTACAAATGCCCTCCATACCATCATAATACCAGGATATTTCTTTATTATAAGGGTTAAAATTAAGTTCATACCAAAAAACGGAGAGGAACAGAGTATAGTGGTTAATAAATATAAACATTATTAGTCTTAAGCAATCCTTAAAACTTCTTTTGGAATCGTTTTTAAAATGATTAAGTAGATGCAAAATAAATCACTCCTTTTTGCTAAAAACTATATAGGTTCTTTGTTATTCTTCAAGTGTAAAAAAATTTATAATTGTGTAAACATATTATACTAAAATACGGAGAGCCTTGCAAATGCAAAGGCTCTCCACAATATTTATTTAAGAAATTTATAGTTTTAAGGAAAAACTTTTATAAGACTTTTAGGATTAGGTATTAGCTCGATTTTATTAGGGATAAAGATGGGTTCAAAGGAAGTATTAAAGAAAATCATATAAAAGCTGAAATATTTATTCAAAACTATTGACAAGTTTACTTGGCAGATGTTATAATAAAAATACCAAGTAAACTTGGCAAAAATTAGAAAGGAGAATGAATATGAACAGAGATGAAGTTCTAGCAAGAAGTCGTGAGGAGTATAAACATAACGATGAGATGATGGTTGATATTTTACAAAAAGCGGGCGAAGTTTCTAGCCAAATTGGTTTAGCTGTTGCCGCCATTTTATTTGGAGTTGAGGCCTTTTTCTTCAATTCCTATAATTATGGAATACTAAGTATTTATTTTAGTATTGAAGCAACTAAAGAACTTGTAAAATATGCAAAATTGAAAGAAAAAAAGCAGCTGTTAATGGGCATGCTTATGTCAATCATAGGGATTGCCTTATTTGCAGCTAACCTTATAACATTGAAGTAGTGATAAATCATGGATGATAAACTAGTTCTCAAAAATTATTTGAAGGAAGTTAGAAAAGAGAAAGGCTATTCACAACAGCAGTTAGCTGACGAGGTGGGCGTTTCAAGAAATACAATTAGTTCAATAGAAACCGGTCAATTTAACCCAACCGCTAAGTTAGCTTTGATACTTTGTATTGCTTTAGAAAAGAAATTTGAGGATATTTTCTATTTTTAGACAAATGTAGTTAAACTAACAATCTCCCTAAAGTAGACAATATAGTTTATTGATGGGAGATTTTGCATTTAAG
The DNA here is from genome assembly GCF_059862345.1 of Ezakiella massiliensis. Classification (NCBI taxonomy): domain Bacteria; kingdom Bacillati; phylum Bacillota; class Tissierellia; genus Ezakiella; species Ezakiella massiliensis. The sequence goes on along the minus strand of NZ_JCBCEO010000004.1, from coordinate 10,649 downwards.
CGATAGAATATGAAATTATCATAAAAATAGCGAGATAATCTCACAAGACTTTTAGGATTAGATACTAGCTCGATTTTAATCGGGCTTTTTTCTTGGCAAGTTTTTTTATCTATGGTATAATTAGGGCAGGAGGATTTTATGAAAAAGAGATTTATTATTCTAATCGCTTGCTTAATAATTTTTTCGGCTAATATTTTTGCTGAAAATGTGACGGGCGAGAGGACTTTTCAAAAGGTTTTGTTGAACGGCCAAGAGGTCAAGGTCGGTTCTTATCTTATAAATGAAAGAAACTATGTTAAATTAAGGGACATGGCAGCCCTTTTAAACGGAACTGGTTCACAGTTTAATGTGGACTGGGACGAGGCAACTGGTAATGTAATTGTGATAACTGGCAGCCCTTATCAAAAACTCGCCGGAGATTTATCTCCACTTACGGGAGGCAAGATCACTGGGCAAAAGGGCAATATTAATTTACTTTTAAATGGTCAAGCTAAGCAAATTGAAACTGTTCTGATAAATGAAAACAATTATTTGCAGCTCAGACAATTGGGCAGTTTAATTGGCCTTGGTGTTGATTGGGACGAAGCTACTGGGGCAATTTTACTGGCAACTGGGTCAGGAGAAAATATTGACTTACTTGTAGATGACAACAAAGATCAAAAGCCTATTATAAATGACGGCAATGATAGCAAAGATAAAAATTATATATCCCTTGCTGGAGATTTAATAAATCCTAGCGAAGGCTCATATAATTTTGCCAGCAATTTTGCAATCGGTTCTACCATGCCAAAGTTTACTGTAGATATGATTGACGGGTCAGAAAATAATATAAGCCTTGGCAGACTTATAAAGGACAAGATTCAAATTTATAATTTTTTCCAAAGCTCTTGCTCATATTGCGTAAGCGAAATGTCAGACTTGGCTGAGGCAAACAAGAGGGCAGACGTGGACGTGATTGCAGTTTCATTGGACCAAGATTTATCTGAGGTCAAGAGGCTATTCGACGCAAATGGCTGGAAGCTCCCAGTTTTTAAGGCGACTTCAGGCTATGATATAGTTGCGGCTTATAGTGTAAAGACCGTTCCTCATTCAGTTTTCACAAAAAATGGCCAGGCTCTTGGCGTTTTCAAGGGGGCTTTGACCAAGTCACAAATTGATTTTATTGTAAATGAATTATCTGCTGGGAAAAATTTCCCAAGTGATAATGAAATTCAAAATCATTAATAATTTTAGGCGGCTAAATTTTAGTCGTCTTTTTTATTTTAAAAGTCTTGCAAAGTCCTTGATTCATTGACTTTTAACGGCATATGTTGTACAATAAGCCTGATAAACGGGAGGAATTATGGTATTAAAAGTAGGAGACATTATTGAGGGTAAGGTAAACGGGGTTTCAAACTTCGGTTGCTTTGTAGACTTGGAGGGCGATGAAAGTGGCTTGGTTCACATATCTGAGCTGTCAAATGAATTTGTTGAAAATATAAACGACTTTGTCAAGGTTGGAGACCTGGTCAAGGCCAAGGTTATCAGCAATGAAGACGGCAAGATTGCACTTTCTATGAAGGCCTTGGAGGAACCACCGGCACCGAAATTTATTGAAAAGGGCCCCGAAGACTCTGCCTTTGAAAAACTAATGTCTAAGTTTGTCAAGGAATCAAATGAAAAAATTCAATCCATTAATCAAAGAACATCCAGACGAAGAGGTTCTGGTAAACCGAAAAAATAATATAGGAGAATATTTCACTTGCTTTTGTCAAGATGAGATCTTCAAAAATGAAAAGAAAGTCTTGGTTGCCCTGTCGGGTGGCCCTGACTCTATTTTTGTTTTAAAAGTCTTAAAGGCCTTGCAGGCTGATTTTAATTTTGAAATTCACGCCTATCATTTAAACCACCAGCTGCGTGAAAGTGCTGACCACGACGAAAACTTTGTCAAAGGCCTCTGTGCAGACAATGACATCATCCTTCATTTGGAGACTACAGATATTGCCACAACTGCAAAAGAGAAAGGCTTTGGCACTGAAGAGGCTGGCCGCATCAAAAGATATGGAGACCTAAAAAAACTGGCCGAGGAAATCGGCACGACAACAGTTATAACCGGCCACCATTTGGACGACGACATTGAAACCGTCCTTATGAACTTTGAAAGAGGAGCTGGTTTAAATGGTCTTGCAGGTATAAAAGTCCGAGATGGGATATTTTTTAGGCCACTTTTAAATATAAGCAAAGACGAAATTTTAAAATATTTGGATGACCATGAAATTCCCTACTGCATTGATGAGACCAATTTTATAGATGATGTCAGCAGAAATGACATGCGGATAAATAAAATTCCTCAGCTGGAGGAAATCTTGCCCGATTTTAAGGCCAGGGCAGAGCTTGCGATTGCAAACTTAAAAGCCTCTAGGCTTTTGATAGAGGGTCTGGTTGGATATTTTTTGAAGGATGCGGATGTTAGTGATAATGCAATCAGCATTTCCATTTCAAAGATGCTAGAGCTTTTTCCTTATACACGGGCTGATCTTTACATGGCCATAATAAAAAAACTAAATCCCAACCAGCAGGACATCTACTCTTATCATTTAAGGGAGATTGACCAGATAATTTTTAGCGATGGCGAAAAGCGAACCAGTTTTTCTGGCATCTATATTATAAAATCCTATGATAATTTGATTTTCACTTTGAATGAAGACTATGCTTGCGAATGCAAATTCGAGCTGACAAAAGATTTTGACGAAGATAATCTTGCCCTCGATGGAGATAAAGTCCAGGGAGAAATTAAATTTAGAAAACGCTTGCCCGGAGATGTTTTTGAGACCAGGGGTGGGCGGACCAAAAAGCTCAAGGAAATATTAATAGATGAAAAAATTCCCAAGTATAAGCGTGACTCCATGGTCATTGCATGCGATGAGGCGGGAATTATATATGTTCAAGACCTGTGGCTATCAAAACGAGTGGCCACTGATGACCATACAAAAAACACAATTTACTTAAGGAGGTATTATGAACAAGGCGATTAAAGAAATGCTCTTTACTGAAGAAGAAATTTCAAAAAAAGTAAAAGAAATGGGATCAGAAATTACTCACGACTTTATGGATAAAGATTTAATGGTAATCGGCATTTTAAAAGGCTCTTTTATCTTTATGGCAGACCTAGTCAGACAAATTAATTTGCCAGTATTGGTTGATTTTATGAGCTTATCAAGTTATGGGGCAAGTTCTAAGTCGACTGGTGAAGTTAGGATTTTAAAAGACCTGGACTTTTCAGTTGAAGGCAGGGACGTACTTGTAGTCGAAGACATTGTAGACACTGGCTACACTTTAAAATACTTGCAAGACAATTTGTCCAGGCGTGGGGCAAATTCAGTTAAGTTTGCAACCTTTTTGGATAAAAAAGAAGCAAGAAAAACTGATGTCCAGCTGGATTATGTTGGCTTCATTGCGCCAAATGATTTCATAGTTGGCTATGGACTTGATTATGCGGAGAGCTATAGAAATCTCCCATATATAGCCAGCTTAAAGGAGGAGATTTATAAAATATGAGGAGATTAAGACTATCGCCATTTTTTATAATAATAATGACTGTGTTCATTCTCTCCAGCCTCTGGCCACTTTTAATGGGCAAAAACCAAGAGAAGATTGAGCTGACCAAGGCAGGCGAACTTTTGGACGCGGGCCAGGTCAAGGTCGCAACTATAAGTGGTGATAAATTAACTTTGACTGACAAGGCGGACAAGGCCTATGGGGCGATTTTACCGGCAACCTTGCAGGCGGACTTTTACAATAAACATATAGGTCCACAAGTCGATGCAAAAAATACGGTCTTCGATGCCCACAGCGTTCAAGAATCTGGACTCCTGGCATCCATAGTTCCCTATATTATAATGATGGTTGGATTTATATTTATCTTTAATCTAATCTTCAAACAGATTGGCAGTCAAAACAAAGACGCCCAGCAATTTGCAAAGTCAAGGGCCAAAAGATTTGAGCCAACTAATTCTAAGCCAGTTACCTTTAAAGACGTGGCTGGTCTGGAAGAAGAAAAGACAGAGCTATATGAGGTTGTGGATTATTTACAAAACCCAGGCAAGTTTGCCAAGGTCGGAGCTAGGATTCCCAAGGGCGTTTTGTTAGTCGGCCCACCGGGAACAGGTAAGACTTATATTTCAAGGGCTGTTGCAGGTGAAGCGGGTGTTCCATTCTTTACCATAAGTGGGTCGGAGTTTTTGGAAATGTTTGTCGGCGTTGGTGCCAGCCGTGTCCGCGATTTATTCAATGAGGCCAAGGCCAATGCCCCTTGCATAATTTTTATTGACGAAATTGATGCAGTGGGCAGGAAGCGTGGGACAGGTCTTGGCGGTGGCCATGATGAACGCGAGCAAACTTTGAACCAGCTCCTAGTTGAGATGGACGGTTTTGAAAAGAACGAAAGCATTATTATAATGGCAGCAACCAACCGGCCAGATATTTTGGACGACGCACTCTTAAGGCCGGGCAGATTTGACCGCAAGATTACAATCGGTCTACCAGACCTAAGGGGTCGGGAGGAAATTTTAAAAATCCACTCCAAGGACAAGCCCATGGGTGAGGATGTTGATTTAAATAATATAGCCAGGAGGACTTCAGGTTTTTCACCTGCAGACCTGGAAAATCTTATAAATGAAGCGGCTCTTTTATCTGCCAGACTAGGGCGGACGACTATCAATAAAGATATGTTAGAAGAGGCCAGTGTAAAGGTATTGGCAGGACCAGAAAAGAAATCGGCAGTTGTGACTGAAGAAGAAAAGAAATTAGTTTCTTATCACGAAGCAGGTCACGCGATTATTGGTCGGACCTTGAAGCATACCGACCCTGTTCACATGGTTACAATTGTACCGCGTGGAGATGCGGGTGGCTTTACCTATACAGTTCCTGACGAAGAAACCAGCTTTTACACCAGGTCCAAGATGATTGACATGATGATCATGCTCCTGGGTGGACGAGCTGCAGAAGATATGAAGCTAAACGATATTTCAACAGGCGCTTCAAACGATATAGAAAGAGTTACAAAAATTGCCCATGCCATGGTTGCAAAATACGGCATGAGCCAAAAGATTGGGACCCTCAATTATTCAGATGACGAAGGTCAATCCTTCATAGGAAACACTATTGGTCACACCAAAGCGTATTCCGAAGAAATTTTAAAAGACATCGACACTGAAATGCGGGCCATAGTTAATTATTGTTACGATAAGGCCAAGGAGATCTTGAGAGACCACGACGATGCGCTTGAAAGACTTGCAGGCGCCCTTATCGACAAGGAAACAGTATACAAGAATGAATTCGAAGCAATTTACAGCGGGAACTATGATCCCAAGGACTTCGAAGACGAAAAATTAGAAGTATTTTAGGAGTTTAAATTATGAATAACACAAAAAAACTGGTTGTATCCGCAATCCTCTTAGCATGGATTTTGGTTCTCGGAATGACACAGTTAGGTTTTATACCATTTGGACCAATTAGAGCAACGACCCTACACATCCCAGTAATTATTGGGGCTATCCTTTACGGACCTTATGTTGGTACATTTTTAGGCCTGTCCTTTGGGCTTTACTCCCTCTGGACCAACTACACCAAGCCAACGGTTTTGAGCTTTGCTTTTCAAAACCCACTCATAAGCGTTCTACCAAGGATAATTTTTCCACTAATCGCTTATTTTCTTTACAAGGCTTTGAAGGAAAAATCTCACAAGCAAATGATTAGGATCACCAGCATTATCAGTTCAGTTTTACTAATCGAAATTATCTACTCGCTTGTAAAGGCTTTTAAAGATGGGAAGACTCTGGGAATTGTAATTGGATTAATCTCACTCGTGCTCATTGTCATGATTTGGATTATGACAATCAAAAAGGAAAATATAATTACACCGGGCTTCGTCTCGGCAGTTATAGCTACAATTTGCCATACGGCAATGGTCATGGGCTCAATCTATTTAATCTACTCAGATAAGATGATGGGCATCAAAAATATGGACCGCAAGGGTGTCTTGTACTATATAATTTCAGTGGTATTTTTAAATGGTATACCTGAGGCAATTATTGCCGGACTAATTACAGGGGGAATTTTAAGTAGAAAACAATCATGATTTTAACAATAGATATAGGTAACACAAATACAGTTTTAGGAATATACGAAGGCTATGACCTAAAGGTTAGCATCAGGATCTCATCTGATAGTAAAAAAACTGTGGATGAGATTGCACTTTTCATTGACCAGATCTTTACTCTTAGGGGCGTGGACGTGACGAAAATCCAAGGGGCGATTTTGTCTTCAGTTGTGCCAATGGTAACTGACAATATGATCGAGGCCGTTAAAATGCTAACAGGCCTTGAGCCGATTGTAGTTGGCCCAGGGACAAAAACTGGACTCAACGTCCTCTACGATGACCCAAAAGAAGTTGGGGCAGACAGGATTGTAAATGCAGTTGGTGGAATCGACAAATATGGTGCGCCGCTCATTATTATCGACTTCGGAACGGCGACCACCTATTGCGTGGTGGATGAAAAATCCAATTATCTGGGCGGCATTATAAGCCCGGGCATAGGCATAAGTGCGGAGGCGCTTTTTATGAAGGCTGCCAAGCTGCCAAAAGTTGACCTTACTGTACCGGAAAGTTTTTTAAATAGAAATACAGTTGACGCCATCAGGGCCGGTCTTATGTACGGGGCTATTGGCCAGGTTGATTATATAGTTAAGCACTTAAAGGCCGAAGAAAATATAGATGCTAAGGTAATTGCAACTGGAGGCTTGGCCAAGGTCATCGCCTCAAAGACTGAGGTAATTGATTTAGTCGACGACGAGCTGACCCTATGGGGCCTAAGGAAGATCTATGACAAGAACGCTAAGCATAGGGGATAGGCTGCCAGTTTTTCTGGCGCCCATGGCCGGATATACTGACTTTCCCTTTAGGAAAATCGCTTTTGAACTCAGCCTCCCATACGCGGTAACGGAAATGGTAAGCGCCAAGGCCTTGTATTATGACAGCCAGAGGACCCTTGAGATTTCAAAATCAGTGGGCAGGACTGGCATCCAACTTTTTGGCCACGAGCCAGAGGCCTTTCAAATCGCAATCGAGAGATATTTAAACCCAAGGGAAGATTTTCTCTGGATTGATTTAAACTTCGGTTGCCCAGCGCCCAAGATTTTTAAAAATCAAGACGGGTCTGCATTATTAAATGACCTGGACACCTTGGCGGCTATAATTAAGACCTGCAAAAAATATTCCAACAAGCCAGTTTCTGCCAAGATGCGTTTGGGGGTAAGAAATTCATCCAATGCAATCGAAATCGCCCAGCGGATTGAAGATGCAGGCGCAGATTTCTTGACCGTCCACGGGCGGACTCGTGAAATGCACTATACTGGCCAGGCCGATTGGGAAAAGATATTTGAAATCAGGGACAAGCTCAATATTCCCGTAATTGGAAACGGCGACATAGATTCCTTTGAAAGGGCGATAGAGCTACTGGAGTCGGATGATATTGACGGCATTTCCATTGGACGTTTTGCTATTGGGAACCCCTTTATTTTTGCAGATATTCACAATTATTTTTCCCCGGACAAGATTAATTACGATAAATATGATATAATAAAGAAACATTTTAAATACATGACGGAAGATTTTTCCGAACGAGTTGCTTTGAACGATTTTAAAAAGCATTTGATAAAATATTTGAACAATCGACCAGAGGCAACCAAGATAAGAAAAAGTCTATCTGAGATTAACAGTATCGACAAGATGAACGAGACTATAGACAGACTTTTTAAAAATATAGAAAAAGAGGTTAGAACAAATGACTAAAAAAGAAGTATTTTTAACAAAAGATGGATTGACCAAGCTTGAAGAAGAGCTCGAAGAATTAAAAACAGTTGGCCGCAAGGAAGTTTCAGCCAGGATCAAAGTTGCACTTGGCTTTGGAGACCTAAGTGAAAACGCTGAATACGACCAAGCCAAAAACGAACAAGCCCAACTGGAAGAGCGTATAGTTAAGCTGGAAAATTTAATCAGAGAAGCTGTTGTAGTAGAAGATCATGAAATCACAACCGAAAAAGTAAATGTTGGTACAACGGTAACCATAATCGAAGAAGGCGAAGACGAAGAAGAAATCTACACCATTGTTGGTTCAGCAGAAAGCGATCCGCTTAATGGTAAAATTTCAAACGAGAGTCCACTTGGAGCAGCCCTTCTTGGCAAGAGAAGAAAAGATATAGTAGAAGTTCACGCTCCAGACGGAATTATTAAATACACTATCAAAAGCATCAGAAAATCATAGGAGGTATCATGGAACAAGAATTAAACGAAATGCTTCAGATGAGGCGGGAAAAATTACAGAAACTAAAAGACATGGATAAAAATCCATACGAAATTACAAATTACGACAGGACCCACTTTGCCAAAGATATCTTAGATAATTTTGATGACTATGAAGGTAAATACGTATCAATCGCCGGCAGGGTAATGGGCAAGCGTGGTCACGGAAAGGTTACCTTCCTTGACATCCTAGATTCAACTGGGACAATCCAATCCTTTGTAAGCCAAAACAATTTGGGAGACGATTATGAAGAAGTAAAACTCCTTGACATCGGTGACATCATCGGCATCAAGGGCGAAGTTTTCAAGACCAAGATGGGAGAAATTTCCGTACGCTGCGAAGAATTTGTTATTTTGACAAAATCCTTGCAAATCCTACCGGAAAAATTCCACGGCCTCAAGGACCCAGACCTCAGATACCGTCAAAGATATGTGGATTTGATTGTAAATCCAGAAATCAAAGAGACCTTTATCAAGAGAAATAAAATCTTAAAAGAAATAAGAAAATATTTGGACGATAGAGACTTCCTAGAAGTTGAAACTCCAACCCTAAATACAATCGCAGGTGGTGCAAATGCAAGACCATTTATCACCCACCACAACACACTTGACATCGATATGTATTTGAGAATTGCCAACGAACTCTACCTAAAGAGATTGATTGTCGGTGGTTTTGACCGCGTATACGAAATGGGCAAGATGTTTAGAAACGAAGGTATGGACCAAACCCACAACCCAGAGTACACAGCTATCGAACTCTACGCTGCCTATGCAGATTACAAGGACATGATGGACATCACAGAAAATATGGTCTCCACCATTGCACAAAATGTTTTGGGCACACAAATACTTGAATTCGATGGACTAAAACTTGACGTAACTCCACCATGGAGAAGAATTACAATGGTTGAAGCCATCAAAGAATATGCTGGCGTCGACTTTGAAGAAATAAAAACAGACGAAGAAGCAATTGCAATTGCCAAGGAAAAAGGCCTAGAACTCGAACCATCCAAGATGGACAGGGGCAATATCATCAATGAATTCTTTGAAGAATTCTGCGAAGACCACATGATCCAACCAACCTTTGTCACCCACCATCCAGTAGAGGTAAGTCCACTGGCCAAACGCGACCCAGCAGACCCACGCTACACACAAAGGTTTGAAGCATTTATGGCCACCAAGGAAATTGCAAACGCCTTTACTGAACTCAACGACCCAATCGACCAACGCGCCAGATTTACAGCGCAAATGGAAGCCAAGAATCTTGGCGATGACGAAGCTCATCCAATGGATGAAGACTTCTTAAACGCAATTGAAGTTGGCCTCCCACCAACAGGCGGACTTGGTATCGGTGTCGACAGACTTATTATGTTCTTAACTGGCGAAGTTTCAATCAGGGACGTAATTTTATTCCCAACAATGAAGCCAATAGGCTTAGAAAAGGCAGAAAATAGGGATTCGTCAAAAGAAACTTACGAAACTTACGACAAACTTACGACAGAAAAAATCGACTTTTCAAAAGTAAAAGTAGAGCCATTATTTGAAGATATGGTTGATTTTGATACATTCTCAAAATCTGATTTTAGAGTTGTAAAAGTTAAGAACTGCGAAGAAGTCCCAAAATCAAAAAAACTATTGAAATTTACATTAGATGATGGTTCTGAAAAAGAAAGAGTTATTTTATCTGGTATTAAGGAATATTACAGCGCAGAGAGCTTAATTGGAAAGACACTACTTGCAATTTGTAATCTTCCTCCTCGTAAGATGATGGGAATCGACTCAGAAGGTATGATTATATCTGCAATTTGTGAGTATGACGGAGAAGAAAAACTTAACTTAATAATGTTGGATGATAATATTCCAGCAGGATCAAAATTATATTAAAGGACACGCTAATTATGAAACTGGGGTTTGTTATGAATCCCAGTTTAATTTTTAGGAGTATGTATGAGATGGATAATTAGAATAATTTTATTACCGATAAGATTAGTGTTGAGTTTGCTCATAGCTTTTTTAACCTTCATATTAAGTTTGAGTACTGCGTTGTTAAGCGTAGTTTCTACTTTGATTTTTATAATTGGAATAGCTAGCATTTTTCAAGGAGACAAGCAAATTGTAATTGAAGCACTAATATTAGCATTTTTATTTAGTCCATTTGGATTACCTAAATTAGGTATATATGTTATTGGATTATTAGAATTATTAAACTATACAATAAAATCAATTTGAAGAAAAATAAATATAAGACAACCGTAGACGATAGAAAGCAATAATTCTGTCGTCTTTTTTTATTTTAAAGAGAGGAGGT